>JBMOOH010000037.1:0-98386 GCA_049323795.1 Pseudomonadota bacterium | reverse complement strand
GACTGGTGCGCACGGACTGGTGCGCACGGACTGGTGCGCACGGACTGGTGCGCACGGACTGGTGCGCACGGACTGGTGCGCACGGACTGGTGCGCACGGACTGGTGCGCACGGACTGGTGCGCACGGACTGGTGCGCACGGCGGCCCGGTGCGCTGTCAACGCCCAGCGGAGCCGCGCGGTTCCGCAACGGTCGCCGAGACCGGGGTCAGCGCGTCCGTGACCGCACCACCGGCGCCCCGGACGGCACTCCGGACGGCAGGGGGAACATTCCGCGGCAGCCGGGGTTGAGCGGCGGACTGCCCGGGCCTCCGGATAGCTCACCCCGGACACCGCAGGTGGCACCCGCCGGGCAGCCGCGCAACCCACAGATGCCAGGGAAGAACACGATGAAGAGCCAGAACCTCGAAGGTCTGTTCCATGACGGACTCCGCGACATCTACTACGCCGAAAAGCAGATTTTGCGGGCCCTGCCGAAAATGGCCCGGGCCGCGACCTCGCCCGAACTGAGATCCGCCTTCGAAAAGCACCGCGGCGAGACCGAGGCCAGATCGAGCGCCTCCGGCAGGTCTTCGAGATGATCGACGAGCGCGCCCAGGGCAAGACCTGCCCGGCTATCGACGGCATCCTCGACGAGGGACAGGAGGTCATGGAAGCCTACAAGGGAACTCCGGCGCTGGACGCGGGCCTCGTCGCCGCGGCGCAGGCCGTCGAGCATTACGAGATCGCCCGCTACGGCATCCTCAGGCGCTGGGCCGAGTGCCTCGGAATGAAGGACGCGGTCAGCCTCCTCGACGAGACACTGAACGAGGAATCGGCCACCGACGAGACGCTGACCGGGATCGCGGACGACTCGGTCAACGAGGCGGCGATGGAGGAGACGGCCTGACGCCCGACCTCGGCCAAGTCTGGCGGGAGCGCGCCAGGGGTGGCGGGTCCCGGCGGGCGGACCGATCGGGCGGGCCTTCTGGCCGGAGCGGCGGGTCAGGCCAGGTCCCAGGCGATCGTGAACTCGCCCAGCACGCGGGCGATCGCCTCGCGGTCCGCCGGTCCGCCGTCGGTCCTGATCCGGGCCACGAGCCCGCGCCTCGGATCCTCGGTCACTTCGGCAACCCGTGCGGCCAGTCCGGCTGCCGCCAGCGCCCCGTCATAGACCCGCGCGATCGCAAGCCGCCGCAGGGCCGGCTTGAACACCTTTCCCACCGCTGTCTTGGGAAGCGATGGCAGGATCTCGACGTGCTTGGGCACTGCCGCGCGCTCGGAGATCCGGTCGCGGGCATAATCGAGCAGCTCCCCGGCCGTGGCCCTTCCGTCCTTGACCAGTTCGACATAGGCGCAGGGCAGCTCGCCCGCGAAGGCGTCCGGCTGGCCGATCGCCCCGACGAAGGCCACCGCGGGATGCCCGGCGAGCGCAGACTCGATCTCCGCCGGGTCGATGTTGTGACCGCCCCGGATGATCAGGTCCTTGGCGCGCCCGGTGATCCAGAGATACCCGTCCGCGTCGATGCGCCCGAGGTCGCCCGTCCTCAGGAAGACCCCTTCGGCGAAGAGGTCGCGGTTCCTGTCCACCTCGGCGTAGGTCGAGCCGGGGGACACGCCGGGGCTGGAGATGCAGATCTCGCCGACCTCGTCCGGGCCGCAGCGCGCAAAGCCCCCGGCACCGTCGGGCCGGAGGATTCGCACCTCGGTATGGGGAAAGGGCAGCCCCACCGACCCCACCTTCTTCGGCCCGTCGATCGGATTGCAGGACACAAGGCACGTCGCCTCGGTCAGTCCGTAGCCCTCGGCGATCTCCACCCCCGTCGCAGTCCGGAAGCGGTTGTAGAGTTCGACGGGAAGCGGTGCCGAACCCGAGATCGCGATCTTCAGCGACGACACGTCGGCATCCACGGGGCGCTGCATGAGCGCCGAGATCGCCGTCGGCACGGTGATGAGGAAGGTCACCCTCCACCGCTCGACGAGCTTCCAGAAATTGTCGAAGACGCCGTCGCCGCGATAGCCCGCCGGGGTCGGCAGGACCACATGCGCGCCGCTGGCGACGCAGGACATCAGCACCGGGTAGGCGGCGAAGACGTGGAAGAGCGGCAGCGGGCAGATCAGCGTGTCCGTCTCGGTGAACAGAAGCCGCGCCCCGATCCAGCCATTGTAGATCATGCCCGAATACCGGTGGCGGGCGATCTTCGGCATCCCGGTGGTTCCCCCCGTGTGGAAGAGCGCGGCCACCCGGTCGCCCGCGCTGTCGGCAAAGGCGAGCCGGTCGCCCGGCTGCCGCGCCGCCTCGGCCCGGTAGCTGCGGACAGCAGCCTTGTGCCTGACCGGGTTTTCCGGCCGGAGGAACGGCACGATCGCCGACCGCGGGAAGCCGAGGTAGCGGTTCAGGTCCACCTCGAGCACGGTGCGCACGCCCGGCGCGTGGCGCACCGCCTCGGCCGCCTTCTGCGCCACGTCCGTCCTCGGGAAGGACTTCAGCGTCACGAGCACCTTCGCCCCGGTCTCGCGCAGGATCGCGGCAATCTGGTCGGGCTCCAGCAGCGGGTTGATCGGGCTGACCACCCCGGCCACCGCCCCGCCAAGCAGCACCTCGACCGTCTCGGTCGAATTCGGCAGCAGGTAGGCGACCGCGTCGCCCTCGCCGACCCCGAGGCTGCGGAACAGGTTCGCCGCCCGCGTCACCCGCCCGGCGAGCTCGTCCCAGGTCAGCGTCTCGGCCCGCGATCCCGGATCCGACAGGAGCTGGAAGCTGACCGCCGGACGGCTGCCGTGCCGTTCGCGGACCGCGGACAGGAACTGCCACAGCGTGACCGGCAGGCCGCGGTCGGCCCAGGCGGCCTCGGCCTCGATCCGGTCCCGGTCGGCGACAGTTGCGAAAACGCTCATGGCGGTCCTCCCCCGAGGGCCCGGCCGTCCGGCACCGCCGGCCTTCCCCCGCCGTCCGAGAATGGGCACGGCCCGGGCCGTCCGGCAAGGGGAACGACGGCCACGCCTTGCCCGGAGGGGCGAAACCGGCTTACCTCCCGGCCATGTCCGGTCCCCGCTACACCCGCCTTGCCGCCTCCCTGCCCGCCTCGGTGCCCTTCGTCGGCCCCGAGACGCAGGAGCGCGCCCGCGGCCGCCCCTTCCTCGCCCGGCTCGGCGCGAACGAAAACCCCTTCGGCCCCTCGCCCCGCGCGGTCGCGGCGATGGAACGGGCGGCGCGCGAGGCCTGGATGTACGGCGACCCCGAGAACCGCGACCTGAAGGACGCCATCGCCGCCCGCCACGGCATCGACCCCGCCCATGTCGTGGTGGGCGAGGGGATCGACGGCCTGCTCGGCTACCTCGTGCGGCTGCTCGTCGAACCGGGAGACCCGGTCGTGACCTCGGACGGGGCCTATCCGACCTTCGGCTTTCACGTCGCGGGCTATGGCGGAACCCTTGACAGGGTGCCCTACGCGGGCGACCGCGAGGATCCCGCCGCGCTGGCTGCGCGTGCCGCCGCGACCGGCGCCCGGCTCATCTACCTCGCCAACCCGGACAACCCGATGGGCACCTGGTGGAGCGGGCCCGAGATCGCGCGCGCGGTCGCCTCCGTGCCGGACGGCACGCTCCTGGCGCTCGACGAGGCCTATATCGACCTCGCCCCGGACGGGACGGCGCCGGACATCGACCCCGCCGACCCGCGCGTCATCCGCCTGCGGACCTTCTCGAAGGGCTTCGGACTTGCCGGGGCGCGGGTCGGCTACGCCATCTGCGAAAAACCCCTCGCCGCCGCCTTCGACAAGGTCAGGAACCACTTCGGCCTGTCCCGTGTCTCGCAAGCCGCGGCGCTGGCCGCGCTCTCCGACGGGGACTGGCTCGCCGGGGTGCGCGTCCGCGTCGCCGAGGCCCGCGACCGGATCGCGGCGATCGTCCGGGACCACGACCTCGAGCCGCTTCCCTCGGCCGCCAACTTCGTCACCGTCGATTGCGGCCGGGGCGGCGCCTTCGCCCGCGCCGTGCTGAACGCGCTCCTCGCCCGGGGGGTGTTCGTACGGATGCCGTTCGTCGCGCCCCACGACCGCTGCATCCGGATCAGCTGCGGCCGCGACGAGGACCTCGCCGTGTTCGCGGCCGCCCTGCCGGGCGCGCTCGCCGAGGCGCGGGCCTCCGCCCCGGCCTGAAGCGCGGATTCACACCGCCGCGAGCGCTGCGGCGGCGACGGCGGAGGCCGATGCCGCCACGGCCGCGGCGGCGTCGAGCGCGCCCGCCCCGTGGTCGATGCCCAGCGCGCGCATCCCCGCCTCCATCACCGCCAGAAGGCCGAGCGTCATGTGCCCGCTGACATGACCCATGTGTGCCACCCGCAGGAAGTCGCCCTGCGCCGGATCGCCCGCCTCGGCCATCCCGAGCCCGATCCCGAGCGTCAGCCCGGCCTCGGCCACCGTCCAGGCGCGGAGCCGCCCGGCGCCGCCGCCGCCGATCCGGGCGCTCGTCACGGCGCGGCTGCGCCATTCGGGGCGCGCCGCGTTCATGGCGATGTCGCCCGCCGCGGCCCAGGCGTCGAAGGCCGCCCAGACCGTCCGGGCGAGCACGTCGTGCCGTGCCCAGGCGGCGGCCAGCCCCTCTTCGTCCAGAAGCATCGTCAGGGCCTCGCGCAGGCCCCAGACGAGCTGCGCCGGCGCGGTCCCGCAGAAGGTCTGCCAGTATTCCGCCGGATCCGCGCGCGGCCCCCAGTCCCAGTAGGGGGTCCGCAGGCCAGCCCCGCGCGCCACCCTGGACGCCTTGTCGCCGAACCACACGAAGCACAGGCCCGGAGGCGTCATCAGTCCTTTCTGGCTGGCCGCGATCAGCACGTCGATCCCCCAGTCGTCCATCCTGAGCTCGTCGCAGCCGAGCGAGGCGATGGCATCGACCGCAAGCAGCGCCGGGTGGCCGGCCGCGTCGATCGCCGCGCGGATCGCCGGAATGTCGTTCCGGATCGAGGTCGCGGTATCGACATGCGTCACCAGCACCGCCCTGATGCGCCCGTCGCGGTCGGCCCGGAGCGCCGCGGCGATCCGCTCCGGATCGGCGGGCATGCGCCTTCCGAAGTCGATCAGATCCACCCCGACGCCGAGCCGGCGCACCGCCGCGGCCCAGGACAGGCCGAACTGACCGGTCGCCGGCACCAGCACCCGGTCGTCCTGCGACAGCATATTGGTGGCCGCGGCCTCCCAGGCCGCATGGCCGTTGCCGATGTACATGGCCACGTGGCCGGTCGTCATCGCCACCCGCCGCAGGTCGGGAAACAGCGACGCGGTCGTGTCGTGCAGCGTCCCCGAATAGATGTCGGGCGAGGCGCGGTGCATCGCGGCAAGCACCCGGTCGGGGACGACCGAGGGGCCCGGAATGGCGACATAGGGGCGTCCGGCGGCAAGCGGCATGGCGTGTCTTCCTTCGTTCTCCTGCCCCTAGCCGGGCCGCCGGCCGGGGTCAACGCCCCCGCTCCCCTCTCCCCTCCGCTGCCCCGTTCCTTGCAAGTCCCGCGTCTTTCCGGCTAGACCCGGTGCGACAGCGCGGCGCCGGAACGCGCTCCGCCCCGAGGCGACGGACCGACCGAAGTGCCACCCGACCCCCTGTCCGAAGACCGCTACGGCTCGCGCGAACTCTTCGGGCGGCTCTGGCGCGACTACCTCCGCGCCCATGCCGGGTCCATGGCGGTGGCCTTCGTCCTCATGACCATCGAGGGCTCCACCCTTGCCGTGCTGGCGCGGATGCTCGAGCCGCTGTTCGACCGGGTCTTCGTCGGCCGGGACGCAGCGGCCGTCTGGTGGGTCGGCGGCGGCATCCTCGGGCTCTTCGCGCTGCGGGCAGCGACGACGGTGATCAACCGCGCGCTGCTCACGCGCATCTCGCTGCGGACCTCGACGGACATGCAGCGCGACCTCCTGCGCCACCTTCTGCGGCTCGACGGCCGGTTCTTCCAGGCCAATCCCCCCGGCGCGCTGATCGAACGGGTCCAGGGCGACACCGCCGCCGTGCAGGGCGTCTGGACCACGATCATCACCGGCGTGGGGCGCGATCTGGTGTCGCTCGCGACGCTCGCGGCGGTTGCCTTCTCGGTCGATGTGGGCTGGGCGCTGGCCGCGCTCGTCGGCGTGCCGCTCCTTGTTGTCCCGACGATGCTCGTGCAGCGCTACATCCGCCGCAAGACCTTCCATGTGCGCGCCCAGGCCGGTCGCCGGGCGACCCGGCTGGACGAGATCTTCCACGGCATCGTCGCGGTCAAGCTGAACCGGCTCGAGGACTACCAGCTCGCCCGCTTCGTCCGGATCGTGGACGACATCCTGCGAACCGAGGTCAAGAAGGCCGCAAGCCGTGCCACGATGCCGGCGCTCATCGACGTGGTCACGGGGATCGGCTTCTTCGCGGTCCTCGTGCTCGGCGGCCGCGAGATCGTCGAGGGCCGCCGCACGGTGGGCGAGTTCATGAGCTTCTTCACTGCGATGGCACTGGCCTTCCAGCCGCTCCGCCGCCTCGGCGAGACGGCCGGCATCTGGCAGACGGCGGCCGCCTCGCTCGCCCGGATCTACGCGATGCTCGACCTGCCGGTCGCGGTCCGGTCAGAACCGGGCTCGGCCCGCCCGCCCCAGGCCGGCGGGACGATCGAGTTCGAGAACGTCCACCTGTCCTACGGCGAGCACAAGGTTCTGAACGGGCTGAGCTTCACCGCCGACGCGGGCCGGACGACGGCGATCGTCGGACCGTCGGGCGCAGGCAAGTCCACCGTCTTCAACCTGCTGACCCGCCTGATCGATCCTGATGCCGGCCGGATCACCATCGGCGGCGTCCCGACCACGGCCTGCGATCTCGACGCGCTGCGCGACATCTTCTCGGTGGTCAGCCAGGACGCCTCGCTCTTCGATGAATCGATCCGCGAGAACATCCTTCTCGGCCGGCGCGACGTGCCGGCCGACCGCCTGGCCGCCGCCGCGGACGCCGCCCACGTCTCGGACTTCGCCCGAAGCCTGCCGGCGGGCCTCGACACCCCGGCCGGGCCGCGCGGGTCGGCGCTGTCGGGCGGACAGCGCCAGCGGGTCGCCATCGCCCGGGCGCTTTTGCGCGACGCGCCCGTCCTGCTCCTCGACGAGGCGACCTCGGCGCTCGATTCCGCCAGCGAGGCGGTCGTCCAGGAGGCGCTGGAGCGCCTGTCCCGGGGCCGCACCACGCTCGTGATCGCACATCGTCTGTCCACCGTCCGCAGCGCCGACTGGATCGTGGTGATCGACCGGGGGCGCGCGGTCGAGACCGGCACCCATGACGAGCTTCTCGCGCTCGGCGGTCTCTACGCGGGACTCTGCCGCCTTCAATTCGCCGAATGACCCCCCATATCCACCTGGCGGGACAAGGAGGGCGGGCGATGCCAGAACAGGCCCCCGGACAGGCCCCCGGACAGGCCCCCGAGCAGGCGGGCGGGCAGCGCGGGCAGGCGGGCGAACACGGCGCCGGCCCCGATCGGTCCGTCCTGCGCCTCTCGGGCCGGGATTGCCGGGGCTTCCTCCAGGGGCTCGTCACCAACGACGTCCGGCGGCTCGACGCCGGCACGGTCTATGCGGCCCTGCTGACGCCCCAGGGCAAGTACCTCGCCGACTTCCTGCTGGTCGCCGAGGGCGATGACGTCCTGCTCGACGTCGCGGCGCCCTTCGCCGATGATCTTGTGCGCAGGCTTTCGCTCTACCGGCTCCGCGCCGACGTGACGATCGCGCCCTCGGACCTGCGCGTGATCCGCGGGCACGGCCCCGCGCCTGCGGGGGCCCTGGCGGACCCGCGCCACCCCTCGCTCGGATGGCGCCTCTACGCACCCGCGGCCGGGCCAGCGCCCGCGCCGGACCACGACGCAGCCGAGGACGGAAAGTCCGCGGACGCGGGCTGGGACGCGATCCGCGTCGAGGCATGCATCCCCGAAAGCGGCGTCGAACTGGTGCCCGGAGCGAGCTTCATCCTCGAATGCGGGTTCGAGCGGCTGAACGGTGTGGACTTCCGGAAGGGCTGCTATGTCGGCCAGGAGGTCACCGCGCGCATGAAGCACAAGACCGACCTTCGCAAGGGACTGGCCGTGGTGACGGTCGATGGCGCGGCGCCCGTCGGAACCGAAATCCTGTCGGCGGGGCGTCCGGCCGGCGTGCTCTACACGCAGGCCGGCGGCCGCGGCATCGCCTGGCTCCGCTTCGACCGCGCCGATGGGCCGCTCGTCGCCGGCACCGCACGGCTGACCCTCGCCTGACCCCCGTCTGCACCCACCCCGCCGTGGGCGCGCCGCCTCCGCCCGACGCCGGCGGCGCTGGCCGCGTCATGTGGCAAAAGTTTGACACTTAGTTGATCGGGTTGTGACGCATCCTATATTTACGTGGGCTGCGCCGGGCAGTCCAACTAGATGCTGTATGCCCCTCTCCGAGCCATGCTTCCAGTGCATGGCAGTCATTCCCTGGAAGGCATACCGAATCAAGACGGAAAAAGCCTATTTAGCCGGACGCAGCAGAACGCAAGACCAATAACAAAAGGACGCGACATGCGCGATTTCGTTGACGGAACCGCATTCAACTACGAGCAGGGCCAGCGTTCGCGCAAGCTCTTCGCGGCAGTCGTGCTGGCGGCGCTGGATGATGCCATCGCCGATGACAAGAAGTACGGCAACGGACCGGACCAGATCGCCCGGTGGGCGCGGTCGCGCGACGGGCGCGAAGTCCTGTCCTGTGCCGGAATCGACCCGAACGAGCGGGTTGTCAAGGGCCTGATGGAGTTCGTCTCCAAGGGGGTTCGGACCTCGGTGGCGCTGTCCCGCGAGGAAAGCGAACGCCGCCACGCGGCCGAGGAGGCCGAAGCCGCCTGACGGAGCCGGCCGATGCATGCCGCCGAACGGGCCGGCATGCGACCGAAACGGGCGGCGTCCGAAGCGGCGCCGCCCTCGTTGATCCGGCGCCGCAGCGGCGTACCCTGATCCGCTTCTGGGCCCTTCCGGACCCGCTCGCCCCGGCGGTACCCGGTGCAGCGACCGAGGCTCTCGGTTCGGCCCGCGGGCCGGGGTCACCCGCGCGCCATGCCTTGGGCCACTCCGGGGGGGGGGGCGCGCGCGCCCCGCGTCACTCGAGGTCGCGGCTTTCGCGCATGCGGTGGATCTCGCGCCGGACCAGCTTGCGCACGCTCCGCGTGATCCTTTCGCCGAGCGTGCCCTGCAGTTCCTGCCGGATGATCTCGGCGACCATGTCGCGCAGCACGTCCGGGTCCATCCCGTGCGCCAGGTCACCGCCGAAGATGTTGGCGCCGGGGTCGTCGTCCTGCGGCTCGCCCGGGCGGATGATGCGCGGCCCCCGGCGGACGTCGTCCCCGGCATCCGCGCCGGTCGGATCGGCCACCGGGCCCTGCGGCGGTCCGGCAGCCGGATCGCCGGCCGGATTGTCGGCCGGACCGGGCTGCGGCGGCATGGCTGCGGAAGCGCCAAAATGCAGACGCCGCGCGGCATCGCTGTCATGGCTGCGCCCGTCCGGTCCGTCCGTCCGGAAGGGCGCGCCGGGATCAACCCCCGCCCGGTTGCCGTGGTCCCTGTCAGCCGTCGCGTCGCGCCGCGCCGCCGCCTGCGCATCGCCGGGGCGAACGCCCGAAAAGCCGGCGCCCCGGTCCGCGGGCGGCTGGCTGGCCGGCCCTGCCGCGCCGTCGACGGGTCCGTCTCCGGCCTGGCCGTCACCTTCCGGAGGTTCCGTTGCCGCCGGCCCGCCTGCGGCGGCCAGCGCACGGTCCGTCCCTGCTGTCCGGTAAAGGCGCCCCGCCCCGGCCAGCTTTCCCGCCAGCTTTGCGGCCAGCGTCCCGGCCAGCGTCCCGGCCATCGTCCCGGCAAAGGACCCCGCCTGCGCCCCGGGTCCGGCCGGGTCTCCGGCCGTCGCCCCGCTCTCCTGCAGAGGGGCAGGCACGGGCGCAGGCGCGGGTCGCGGCGCGCCGGCCGGATCGGAGTCGGCGGCGCGCGGCCCCGGCCAGGCGAACTCCGCCTCTTCGGCCCGCAGAGGCCCGGCCTCCGCGGCCATGTCGTCCTCGGCCTGAACCTTCGCCCAGCGCCCCGGCAGGGCTGCTGCACCCTCGTCCGGTTCCGGCATCGGAGCTGCCGGGCCGGCACCATCCGGCGCCTCCCCGGTCACGCCCGCGATCCCGGCCGAGACGCGGCGGAACCAGAGGGCATTCGCCCCGGGTTCCACGGGGGCGGTGGGGCCGGTGCCCAGCCAGTCCGTTCCGGCTGACCCGGCTGCCCCATGGGGTATACCCGTGCGCCCGGTCGCCGTGTCGGCACCGGCAGCAGACCAGGCGGACGCCGTCCGATGCGCAAAGGACAGGCCCGAGATCGGCTCGTCGAGGCTTTCCAGCCCCGCGTCGGAGGGCAGGCCCCCGTCCGCCCCGCCCACGGCGCCGGGCGGTCCGTTGCGGGCCGGGGGCGTGTCCGCTTCCGCCCCTTGGGCGGCGCGCGGCCTGGAACCAGGGTCTCCGGCAGGACGGGTCGGGACTGCCCGGCCATCGTCCCCGCCGTTCCCTCCATCCCCGTCGCCCCCGTCCGGCGCGAGGTCCGGATCGAAGTCCGGCGCGAAGTCCGGCTCGAACTCGCCCTCGATCCCGGCAACCGCGGCTTCAAGCTCGGCAATCGTCCGCTCGAGCGAGGCGGCTTCGGAAAGCGCGAACTGACCCGGGCGCGCGCCACCGGCCCTGCCGGCTTCGGCTGCACCGCCGAGCCACGACGCCCTGTCCGTGGCCGGCAGATCCGGTGACGCCTTCAGGGTGGTCCCGAAACGGCCCGGCACCCCCGGATCCGGCACGCCCGGATGCCGACCGACATCTTCGGGACCGCCATCCTTCGGCAGGGCGGATTCCGGCGCGCCGGATGCGGGCGCCGCCAGGGCCAATGCGTCCCGATCCGCTTCGACCTCTCCTGCTACACCCGGTTCCGCCACCGGTTCCGCAAGTGCGGCCTCTGCCGCGCTGCCGGGCTGCCACGCGCCGGAACCCGTCGCATCGGCCACCGCATCCGCCCCGGCCTCGGCCTCGAGCACCCCGCCGGCGGCAAGCGCCTCGGCCTCGCCGGCATCCCATTCCGCCTCGGCCGCCATCGCCCAGTCGGCTTCGACGGCCTCCGCGTCGGGCAGGTCGCGGCCGGAAGCCGTGACCGGCGGAGCCCCCCCGTGAAGGGTCCGCGCCACCCCGGCATCCTCCGCCTGCTCATCCCCGGCCCCGGCGATGGCACCGCCCCCGCCGTCCGCGTCCGGCCATCGGTCCATCAGCCGCGCATCGGGGGTGTTCCACGGCGCCGGGGCACCGTCGCCGGACCGGGGCACGGCGCCCGCCTGTGCGGCCCCGCCCTCGACACGCAGCGCGGGCGTCAGCACCAGCTTCGGCACCGCCCCGCCCCGCGCCTGCTGCACGGACGGGCGCTCGGTTCCGGCCTTCAGGTCTTCGGACACCAGCCGCCGGATCGACGACAGGACGTCCTCGATCTCGACATTCGTCATCGGATCACTCATGCGGAAATGTGCCTGCTCTGGAAACCGATCCTAGCCGCGCGCAGGGTCCGTCACAATGGCCGCGTGCGGCGTCAGTCCTTGCCGATGGCCTTGAGGACACGGTCGAGGCTTCTGCCCTGGACGCTTGTGACCGGGGCGGTCTTGACCGCGTCGTAATAGGCCGCAGGGTCATAGGTCGGGATCCCGAGGTTCAGCCGTTCGGCCGTCAGAAGCCCGGTAGCAGCCAAAAGCGAATAAATCGCTACCTGCAGGCTGGCGTCGGCGGAAATCCGGTTCGCCTGCGCGTCGAGCAGCTCCTGCTCGGCGTCCAGCACGTCGAGCGTCGTCCGCGCGCCGAGCTGCGCCTCTTCCCTGACGCCGTTGTAGGCGACGGTTGCCGCCTTGATCTGCCGGTCGGCCGCCTCGATCTGCGCGCGGGCCACGTCGATTCCCGCCCATGCGTTGCCGACCTGCTGGGCGACGGAGACACTCGCCTGCAGCAGGGCCGCGCGGGCGCGGTCGCGGTTGGCGATGGCCCGGCGATGCGCGGACGACAGCGCTCCGCCGGCATAGATCGTCTGCGTCATCCGCAGCCCGACGCTCCCCGTCGTGTCGCCGCCGTCGGTGGAGACGGTTCCGGCGAGCCCGACGCTCGGCAGCCGCTGGGCCGCGGCGAGTTCGACGGCCAGCTCCGCCGCCTTGACCTCGTGCTGCGCCTGGAGGATCGCCGGGTGCGTCCGGTTGGCGATGGCGCGGGCTTCGTCGAGACTCGCGGGCAACCGCGGCTGGCGCGGCGGCGCGGCGAGCGGTCCGGGGTAGCGGCCGGTCGCGGCGCGGTACGCCTCGCGGGCGACGGCGAGCTGTCCGTCGGCAGCGACCTCTCCGGCCCGCGCCGCGGCGAGCCGTGCCTCGGCCAGCGCCACGTCCGTGCGCGTGACCTCGCCCACGTCGAAGCGGTCCTGCGCGGCGCGCAGCGCCTCGCCGATCACCTTCACCGAGTTGCGGTTGATGGCAACGTTCTCGGTGGCCTGGCGCACGTCCATGTAGGCCCGCACCGCATCGAGAAGGACACCCTGCTCGACCGACACCAGCGCCTGACGGGCCGCGAGGACCGACTCCTTGGCGATGGCGATGGCAAGCCGGTTGCGCCCGAAGTCGAAGAGCGTCAGCTGCGTCTCGAGATCGAGGGTCGTGGCCGTGCCCTCGCCCTGACGGGTGCGGGCGTAGCCGGACTGGAGGACATAGGAAAAGACCGGCCGCAGCGCCGCCACGGCATCGGCCACGCCCTCGTCGGCCGCCCGCAGGACGGCCTGGTTCTGATCGAGCAGGTTCGAGTTGCGGTAAGCGAAGACGAGCGCGTCCCCGAGCGTCTCCGAGGCCGCCGGGCCCGGCCCGACGGCGCCGAGCGCAACCGCCGCCGCCGCCGCAAGACGGGCCAACCTGGTCCTGACGCTCATTCACGCATCTCCTGTTGCATCCGCCGGGTCAGAGCACGAAACCCCGCCGCGCCTCGAAGCCGGGAAGGACCGGCGCGCCGGCATTGAACACCGGCCGCCAGGAGACCCGGCCTTCCGACATGACCCCGATCCGGCACACGCCGACCGCTCCCTCCTGGAAGAGGCATCCGATGCGCCCGCCCTCGGCAAGCTGCGAAACAAGCGCCTCCGGGATCACCTCGGCCGCGCCCTCGATGGTGATGACGTCGAACGGCCCGAGATCGGGCGCCCCCCCGGTCAGAGGACCGGTGCGCGGCGTGATGTTGGCCGCGCCGAGCCCGCCAAGCACCCGCCGGGCCTCGGCCGCAAGCGTCCCCTCCTCCTCGAGGGCCACGACCGAAGCCGCCATCCGCGCGATGACGGCAGCCGAATAGCCGAGGCCGCTTCCCACATCCAGCACCCGGTCGGCCGGTCCGACGTCGAGCGCGTCGAGCATCTTGGCCAGCGTCCGCGCCTCGAGAACCACCCGTCCCGGCGCGATCTCCACGTTCTCGCCCACATAGGCGGCACCTTGCAGCGAAGGCGGCACGAAGACCTCCTTCGGTACGGCGAGCATCGCCTCGATTACCGGAAACTTGGTCACGTCGTTCGGACGGACCTGGGTATCCACCATCGTCATGCGCAGGGCTTCGAAGTCGGGCATCTGAAGGGATCGCGGGCTGTTGAACCGTTCCGGCCGTCTTGACACAGAAGCTGGCGGGCGGCAACTGCCCGGACCGAAACGGCGATGCCCGGTCGCGCCGCGGGTTGCACGGGGCAAAGCCATGCTGTAATCGGCATCGCAGCCTTCGGCGAGTTGGCGGAGAGGTTACGCAGCGGATTGCAAATCCGTGTAGATCGGTTCGATTCCGATACTCGCCTCCAAACCTCCCCGGCTCCCCCGGGGGGCTCCGCGCCGGAACTTTCCTTCTCCTGCGCCGTGCCCTGACCCGGCCCTGACCCGGGCAACGATCTGCTCTCGACGGCAAACCGTTGGGCGGGCACCATGATGCGGGGTGTTCATCCTGCGGCGTCCCTGGCTGACGTTTGGCGATTGCGGTCCGGGCCCGTTCCGGGTGAACAACCTCCCGAGAACTCACAGCTAGTCCGCGTCCACGCCCCCCCTGCGTCCTGGATCCGCCTTGTTCCGCTACCGGCTTCTCGCCTCGATCGTCCTGCCGTTCGTCGTGCTGCGGCTTCTCCTGCGCTGCGCCACCGGCGCCGAGCGGCCGTCCGACCTCCGCGAACGCCTCGGCCGCTCGGCGCCCCGCCGCGTCCCAAACCCCGGACCAAACCCCGCTCCCGTCATCTGGCTCCACGCCGCCTCGAACGGCGAACTCGCCTCGGCCCACCGCCTCGTCACGGCTATGCTCGACCGTCTGGCCGACCTGCAGCTCGTCGTGACCACCAACACCACCTCCGCGCGGAGCCTTGCGCGGGGCTTCGGCCATCCGCGCCTGCGCGCCGTCCTGGCGCCGCTCGACAACCGCGCGGCGGTGTCGGCGTTCCTTGCGGGGTGGCGGCCGCGCGCGCTGGTGACGATCGAGGGCGAGCTCTGGCCGAACCGGTTCGATCTCTGCCGCAGCCGCGGCATCCCGGTCGTGCTGGCGGGCGCGCGGCTCTCCGGACGCACCGCGCGCGCCTGGTCCCGGCGCCCGGCGCTGGCTGCCCGGGTGATCGAGGCCGTCCGCTTCCTCTCGGCGCAGGACGAGGCCTCCGAAGGGCGGTTCCGCGGCCTCGGCCTCGCCGCCGACCGGATCGGGCCGGTCGTCTCGCTCAAGGCGGTGACTACGTTCCCCGGCGCTGTCCCGGGCGCGGTGACGGCCATCGCCGGCCCGCCTCCGGCGGTCGAGGGACTTCTCCCCTTTCCCCGCAGCCTCACCGTCCTTGCCGCCTCCACCCACGCGGGCGAGGAGGAGATGGTGCTCGATGCCTTCCTCGCCGCGCGCAAGCAACGTCCCGGCCTGCGCCTGATCCTCGCGCCGCGCCACCCCCGCCGGCGGAGCGGCATCGAGGCGTCGCTCAGGGCGCGCGGGCTCACGTTCCGAGTGCGCTCGGCCGGGCACGAGCCGGCTGCCGACGCCTCCGTCTACCTTGCCGACACGATGGGCGAGATGCCGCGCTGGTATGCCGCCGCCGGAATGACCTTCGTGGGCGGCTCGCTCGTCGAGCGGGGCGGCCATACGCCCTTCGAGCCCGCCGCGCAGGGCTCGGCCATCCTGCACGGCCCGCATGTCGCCAACTTCGCCGACGCCTACGCGGCGCTCGATGCCGCGAGCGGCGCAGTCAGGGTGACGGACGCCGCTTCGCTCGGCGGCTGGCTGGCGGCGCTGGCCGAGCCGGCCCGGCAGGCCGCAATGTCGCGGGCAGCGGCCCGCGCGCTCGCCGATTTCGCCGGGGAGGACCGGTTCGAGGCGCTCCTCGCCGCCCTCGCACGCGTCACCGGCCTGCCGGCGCTCGGCCGGGCCGAAGGGTCTGCGGGCCTTCCCGGATCGCCCCGCCCCGACCCTTGCCACCCCGCCCCGCCGCACGCTGAGGCCCGCTGAGGCCCCCGGGGCCCCCGGCGGGATCGGGTTTTCGCGCGATCCGCCGCGTGATCCCCGGGAATTCCACCACTTCGCAGGGATTTCTGCCTGCGAACGGGGGCCGAGCGGGATTGTGACTGGATCGGCCGCGCCCCTGGCGCTATTTCTGCCGCAAAGCCGGCGCAGACTGGCCCGAGGCGATGTCGAGAGGTGCGGTCCCGGCAGCGGGCCGCAACAGGCAGGATGATGAAGAAGTTCGACGTGTCACGCCTGACAGGCGACGAAGTCCACGAACAGCTCGGCGCGCTCTGCTACCGCGTGGATGCGGAGGGCAGGGTCGAGGTCCTGCTCGTCACAAGCCGCGACACCGGCCGCTGGGTGATCCCGAAGGGCTGGCCGATGCCGAAGTGGCCCGCCGCCAGGGCGGCCTGCCGCGAGGCATTCGAGGAAGCGGGCGTCGAAGGTAGGGTCCATGACGCGCCCGCCGGCATCTACACCTACCGCAAGGTGATCGCAGCCGGTCTCAGTCTCCAGTGCGTCGTCACCGTGTTTCCGGTCGAGGTCACGAAGCTCACCCGGCGTTACCCCGAACGACGCGAACGCGACCGCCGGTGGTTCGCGCCGGACGAGGCGGCCGGACTCGTGCAGGAACCCGAACTCGCCAGCCTGCTGCGGAACTTCAGGCCGCCGCAGACCGACCGGGAGGCGGCGGGCGGTTGATTTCGCGCAGGGTCCACATACCTGTCACAGAGATGCGATCGCGCATCCCGGACCGCACATGATCCACTACATGCTCGTCTGCGACAAGGAACACAGGTTCGACGGCTGGTTTCAGTCGGCCGGGGCCTTCGACAGCCTGCTCGCACAGGGGCACGTCTCCTGCGGACTCTGCGGCTCGACCAGGGTGGCGAAGGATCTGATGGCCCCCGCCGTTGCGACGGCGCGGGATGACCGCCGGGCGAAGCTTGCCGACCCGGCCGACGGGATCGGGAAGCGTCTGGCCGAGCTTCGCCGCCACATCGAGGAGAACTCCGAATACGTCGGCCTCAACTTCGCCGCCGAGGCCCGCGCGATCCACGAGGGTGACGCGCCGTCGCGTTCGATCCACGGCGAGGCCCGCCGCGACGAGGCCCGCAAGCTGATCGAGGACGGCGTGCCGGTCGCCCCCCTCCCGTTCCTGCCCGCGCGGCGCACCAACTGAACCTTCGCCGCCGGACGCGGCAGGAAGACCGCTCATGCCCATTGCTCTCGTGACCGGCGCGTCGCGCGGCATCGGAAAGGCCCTTGTCGCCGAACTCGCCTCGCGCGGGACGGAGGCCTGGGGCACCAGCCGCTCCGACCCGCCCGAGGATGGCCGCTGGCTGCGCCTCGACGTGCGCGACCCGATCTCGGCCTTCGCCGCGGCCCGCCGCTTCGGTGACCGCCCGCTCGATCTTCTGGTCTGCAACGCCGGCATCTACCCCGACCGGGCCCAGAGTCTCGGCGAGGAGTTCGACGCGGGTCTCTGGGCCGACGCCTTCGCCGTCAATGTCGCCGGCGTCTTCCTCGCGGTGCAGGCGTTTCTCCCCGCCCTCCGCCGGGCGGAAGCTGCGAAGATCGCCATCATCTCCTCGCAGATGGGATCGACCGCCCGTGCGCCGGGCGGAAGCTACATCTACCGCGCCTCGAAGGCCGCCGCCGTGAACCTCGGCCGGAACCTCGCGGCAGATCTGCGGGGCGAGGGCATCGCGGTCGGCATCTACCATCCCGGCTGGGTCAGGACCGAGATGGGCGGCACCGGTGCCGACATCGACCCCGCCGTCTCGGCGCGCGGCCTTGCCGACCGGTTCGCGGCGCTCGGACCAGCCACGACCGGGGTGTTCGAAACCTGGGAGGGAACGCCCGTCCCGTTCTGACGGCTCAGCCCGCGACGGCCATCACGAATCCGTCCCAGCCCTTCGCCCCGACCGTCTGGATCGCCGTCGCGCCCACGCCCTCCGTCTCGCGCAGCATCTCGACCATCCTCCGGATGCCGGCCACGTTCGCATCGCCGCTCTCCGCCTCCACGACGCGGCCCCCGCGCACCACGTTGTCGACAAGGACCACCCCGCCCCTCCGCGCCAGCCGCAGCGCCCAGTCGAGGTAGGCCGGGTTGTTCGGCTTGTCGGCGTCGATGAAGACCAGATCGAACGGCCCCAGCCCCTCGGCCGCGATCGCCGGCAGCATGTCGAGCGCCGGGCCGACGCGCAGGTCCACCCGCGCCTCGACCCCGGCCCGCCGCAGGTTCCCGCGCGCGATCTCGGCATGGTGCAGGGCGCATTCGATCGTGACGATCCGCCCGCCCGCGGGAAGGGCCCGCGCCATCCAGATCGTGCTGTAGCCGCCGAGCGTTCCGATCTCGAGCACCCGCCCCGCCCCCGTCGCGCGGACCATCAGGCTCAGGAACCGCCCCTGCGCCTCGGACACGTCGATCGCCGGCAGGCCGCCCGCCGCATTCGCGGCCAGGACCGCCTCCATCACCGGGTCGTCCCCTCCGAGGCGCTTCATGAAGTATCCGTCCACCCTGGTCCAGGCCGTCCTGTCCATCGCCGTGCCTCCCTCTGCCCTTCCGACCGTTCTTGCGAACCCCTGGCCCTTCGCATAAGACACCGCCGATTTTGCACACGGGCACGAAGGACGCACTCCGCGATGCCGCTTCTCGTGATGAAATTCGGCGGCACCTCGGTGGCCGATCTTCCACGGATCGCCAACGCTGCGGCGAAGGTCGAGGCCGAGGTCGCGCGCGGCTACGACGTCATCGTGATCGTCTCGGCGATGTCGGGCAAGACGAACGAGCTTGTCGGCTGGGTCGAATCCACCTCCAATCTCTACGACGCCCGCGAATACGACGCCGTGGTGGCGAGCGGAGAGAACGTCACCGCCGGCCTGATGGCGCTCCGCCTGCAGGAAATGGGCATCCCCGCCCGGTCCTGGCAGGGCTGGCAGGTGCCGATCAGCACCACCTCGGCCCACGGCTCGGCCCGCTTCGTCTCGATCCCGCGCGACAACATCGACCGCAAGTTCGCCGAAGGCATGAAGGTCGCCGTCGTCGCGGGCTTCCAGGGCGTCAGCCCCGAAGGCCGCATCACCACGCTCGGCCGCGGCGGATCGGACACCACCGCCGTCGCCTTCGCCGCCGCCTTCGGGGCGGAACGCTGCGACATCTACACCGATGTGGACGGCGTCTATACGACCGACCCGAGGATCGAGAAGAAGGCGAGGAAACTCGACAGGATCGCCTTCGAGGAGATGCTCGAACTCGCCTCCCTCGGCGCCAGGGTGCTTCAGACGCGCTCGGTCGAGCTTGCCATGCGCTACAAGGTGAAACTCCGCGTGCTCTCGTCCTTCGAGGACACCGACGAAACATCCGGAACGCTCGTCTGCGACGAGGAGGACATCATGGAATCGAAAGTCGTCTCGGGCGTGGCCTACAGCCGCGACGAAGCCAAGATGACGCTTCTCAAGGTCGCCGACCGCCCCGGCATCGCGGCGGCGATCTTCGGGCCGCTCGCCGAGGCGGGCGTGAACGTCGACATGATCGTGCAGAACATCTCGGAGGAGGGGTTCACCGACATGACCTTCTCCTGCCCGACGAACCAGGTCGCCCGGGCCGAGAAGGCCATCGCCGACGCCAGGGCCAGGGGCGCCTTCGACTACAGCGAGCTGATCGTGGACGACGACGTCGCCAAGGTCTCGGTCGTCGGCATCGGGATGCGCAGCCATGCGGGCGTCGCCGCCCAGATGTTCGCCGCGCTCGCCAAGGAAAACGTGAACATCAAGGTCATCACCACCTCCGAGATCAAGATCTCGGTCCTGATCGACCGGCGCTACATGGAACTCGCCGTCCAGGCGCTGCATGCGTCCTTCGGGCTCGACAGGGCATAGGCCACAGCCCTCGCCAAGCCGGAATGCCCGCTCCAGACCCGTTTCCGTTTTCGAACCGATGTGATCTAAGCTGCCCCCAGGGTGCCGCCCGGGAACGGCACCGCGGGAACCCGGACGAATGACGCCCGAACGCAGCGAAACCGAAAGCCGGAAGCTCCTCCGCCGGCTCCGCGACACCCTCGCCGAACCCGGCGCGGGGCAGGAGCGGCTCGACCGCATCGTGCGCCTCATCGCCTCGTCCATGCGCTGCGAGGTCTGCTCGATCTATCTCTTCCGCGACGAGGACACGCTCGAGCTTTGCGCGACCGAGGGGCTGAAGAAGGAATCCGTCCACAAGACGCGGATGCGCCTCGGCGAGGGTCTCGTCGGCCGCGTCGCCCGCACCTCGACGCCCGTCAACACCGCGAACGCGCCGGCCGAAAAGGGCTTCCGCTTCATGCCCGAGACGGGCGAGGAAATCTACTCCTCGTTCCTCGGCGTTCCGATCCAGCGCATCGGCGAACGCCTCGGCGTGCTCGTCGTGCAATCGCGCGAGGCCCGCCAGTTCTCCGAAGACGAGGTCTACGCCATCGAGGTCGTGGCGATGGTGCTGGCCGAGATGACCGAGCTTGGCGCCTTCGCCGGGGTGAACGACGGCGCGCGGGCGATGCACAAGCAGCCGGTCATGTTCCGGGGCACCACCGGGCAGGACGGCGCCTGCGAGGGGCGCGTCTGGCTCCACGAACCCCGCGTCGTCGTGACGAACCCGGTCGCCGACGACCCCCTGACCGAGATCGACCGCATCCGGCAGGCGGTCGGCGAGCTTCGCGTGTCCGTCGATGACCTGCTCGCCGCCGAACAGCTCGACAAGGACCAGAAGCAGGTGCTCGAGGCCTACCGCATGTTTGCCCATTCCCGCGGCTGGGTCCGCCGGATGGAAGAGGACATCGCCCGCGGCCTCTCGGCCGAGGCGGCGGTCGAGAAGGAACAGAGCCAGGCGCGCGCGCGGCTCGAACAGGTGCCCGACCCCTACCTCCGCGACCGCCTGCATGACCTCGACGACCTCTCGAACCGCCTCCTCCGCATCCTGACCGGCCAGGGCAAGGACACGGGCGCGCAGATGCCGGAAAACCCCGTCCTCGTCGCCCGCAACATCGGCCCGGCCGAACTTCTCGACTACGGGCGCAAGCTCAAGGGCGTGGTGCTGGAGGAAGGCTCCGTCGGCAGCCACGCCGCCATCGTCGCCCGCGCGCTCGCAATTCCGCTCGTGATCCACGCCGAACGCATCACGGCCGAAGCGCTGAACGGCGACCCGATCCTCGTCGACGGCGACCAGGGCGTCGTCCACCTCCGGCCCGAGGAGACGGTCGCCAAGCACTTCCGCGACAAGATCGCGATGCTCGCCGCCGCGCAGAGCCGTTACGCCAGCCTCCGCGATCTCCCTGCGACGGCCCTCTGCGGCACCACCGTCTCGCTCCACATGAACGCCGGTCTCATGGCCGACCTGCCCTCGCTCTCCTCGTCGGGGGCCGAGGGTGTCGGCCTCTTCCGCACGGAACTGCAGTTCCTCATCCGCAACCACGTCCCGAAGCGCGCCGAACTCGCGGCGATCTACGCGCGCGTGCTGGACGCGGCCAGAGGCAGGCGTGTCGCCTTCCGCACCCTCGACATCGGGTCGGACAAGGTGCTTCCCTACATGAAGCACATCGACGAGCCGAACCCGGCAATGGGCTGGCGCGCGATCCGCGTGGGCCTCGACAAGCCCGGCGTCCTCAAGATGCAGATCCAGGCGCTGATCCGTGCCGCGAACGGCCGCCCGCTCTCCGTCATGTTCCCCTTCGTGGCGGAACTCTCGGAATTCCGGGCCGCCAGGGGCTATGTGATGAACGAGATCCAGCGCGAACGCTCGCTCGGGCACCCGCTTCCCGAACGGGTCGAAGTGGGGGCGATGCTCGAAACGCCCTCGCTCGCCTGGGCGCCGCGCGCCTTCTTCGAGGAAACCGATTTCGTCTCGATCGGGGGCAACGACCTCAAGCAGTTCTTCTTTGCGGCCGATCGGGAAAACGAACAGGTGCGCAAGAGATATGACACGCTAAGTGCAAGCTTTCTTTCCTTTCTCGAACATGTCGTCGGCCGCTGCGGCGAGACTGGCGCGCCCCTGTCCTTCTGCGGCGAGGATGCCGGCCGCCCGATCGAGGCCGCCTGCCTCGCCGCCATGGGCCTGCGGATGCTCTCCATGCGCCCGGCCTCGATCGGCCCGGTCAAGCACCTGATCCGCAGGATCAGCCTGACCGAACTTCGCGGCGTGATCGACAGGGCGCGGCACGGCGGCGCAGACACTGTCCGTCCGGCCGTCAACGACTGGCTCGCCGGGCAGGACATCTAGGCCCTGCGCCGGAGCGGCACGCGCGGGCGGGGCGCGGGCGGATTGCAACTCCCTTCGGTCTCGGCCATCAATCGGCTCGCGAGGCGAGAGGTGGTCGATGTCACTCAAGGTTGCCATCCAGATGGACCCGATCGGCCCGATCAACATCGCGGCCGATTCGACGTTCCGCATCGCGCTCGAGGCGCAGTCGCGCGGGCATGGCCTGTTCTACTACACGCCTGACCGGCTGGCCTACCGGGACGGCCGCATCCTTGCCCGCGGCTGGCCGCTCGAGCTGCGGCGCGAGGTGGGCAACCACTACACCCTCGGCCCCGAGACCGAGATCGACCTTGCCGACCGGGACGTCGTCTGGCTGCGCCAGGATCCGCCCTTCGACATGGGCTACATCACGACCACCCATCTTCTCGAACGAATCCACCCCCGGACCCTCGTGGTCAACGACCCCTTCTGGGTGCGGAACTCGCCCGAGAAGCTCCTCGTCCTCGACTTTCCGCACCTCACGCCGCCGACGCTCATCGCGCGGAGCCTCGCCACCATCCGCGACTTCAAGCACGCCCAGGGCGACGTGATCCTGAAACCCCTCTACGGCAACGGCGGTGCCGGCGTCTTCCGGCTCGACCCGAACGACCGGAACCTCGCCTCGCTGCACGAGCTGTTCACCGGCATCAACCGCGAGCCCCTGATCGTGCAGAAGTATGTCCCCGCCGTGGTCAAGGGCGACAAGCGGATCATCCTCGTCGACGGCGAGCCGGTGGGAGCGATCAACCGCGTCCCGGCCGAAGGCGAGACCCGGTCGAACCTGCATGTCGGCGGGCGGCCCGAACCCGCCGGCCTGACGGACCGCGACCGCGAGATCTGCGCCGCGATCGGTCCTTCGCTGCGCGAGAAGGGCCAGATCTTCGTGGGCATCGACGTCATCGGCGACTGGCTGACCGAGATCAACGTGACTTCGCCCACCGGGATACAGGAACTCGAGCGCTTCGACGGCACCAATGCCGCCCAACGCATCTGGCAGGTGATCGAGGGCAAGCGGTCAGCCCGGCGACACGCCCGGTGACACGCCCGCCGACAAACCAGGCCGCGCGCGCGCCACGGCCTGCCGGGCCATGAGCCTCAGGCTCCGGCTTCTGTCCGCCACGCTCCGACATCTGGTGAAGCCGCGGCTCGCCCGGCTGTACGATCCCGTCCGGGGCCGCCGGGAACTTTCGGTGGCCGCGCGACTCCTCGTCCCGGCGCCCCGAGGCGTTGCCGTTTCCATGACCAACACTTCGCCCCGGATCGTGCGGGTCGTGCCGCCGGACGCCCGGACGGATGCGGCCATCCTCTATTTCCACGGCGGGGGATACATCGCCGGCTCGCCCGAGACCCACCGGGCCCTGATCGGCGCATTGGCCCGGATCTCCGGACTTGCGGTCTTCGCCCCCGACTATCGCCTCGCGCCCGAGCATCCCTTTCCCGCCGCGTGGGATGACGCGCAGGCCGCATGGGAGATGGTCCTCGGCCAGGGCTTCCGGCCGGACCGTCTCCTTCTCGGCGGCGACAGCGCGGGCGGCGGGCTCGCGCTGTCGCTCCTTGCCCGTCTCTGCGGAACCGGCACGCCCCCGGCGGGCGCCTTCGCCTTTTCGCCCTGGACCGACCTTGCCGGTCGCGGCGCATCGATCCGGACGAACGCCGGCAGCGACGCCTTCCTGCCGGCGGCGCGCCTCCCTGACCTCACAGGCTTTGTCCTCGCGGGCCACCCCGCCGACGACCCGCGCGCCTCGCCCGTCTGCGCGGCCTATCCGCAGTGCCCGCCCCTGCTCCTCTTCGCCTCGCGGTCCGAGATCCTGCTCGACGATTCCCGCGCCCTCGCTGCCCGGCTGGCGGCAGAGGGCGCGCCCGTCACCCTGTCGCTCGGCGACGGGCTGCCGCATGCCTGGCCGGCCTTCGCGGGCCTCCTTCCCGAGGCCATGGACACCATTCGGGACGCGGCGGCCTTCGCACGCCGGACGCTCGGCCTCAGCGCTCCGCCTCAGCGCTCGGCCTGGAGCGTCAGCCGATAGCTGACCGCCTCGGCCACATGCGGGCGGCGGACCCCGGACGAACCGTCCAGGTCGGCGATGGTCCGCGCGACGCGGAGCACCCGGTGATAGCCGCGCGCCGAAAGGCCGAAGCGCTCGGCCACCCGCGTCAGAAGCTCACGGCCTTCGGCGTCGGGCGCCGCAATCTCGTCCAGAAGCCGCCCCTCGGCATCGGCATTGACCCGCAGGCCCGGCGCGTTCGCGAAGCGCCGCTCCTGCCGGACGCGGGCCCGCGCCACGCGGTCGGCGACGGTGGCTGAACTGTCGCCCGTCTCGGGCAGGCCGAGATCGGTGAAGGCGACGGGCGGCACTTCGACGCGCAGGTCGATCCGGTCCATCAGCGGGCCTGAAATCCGCCCCAGGTAGTCCTCGCCGCAGATCGGCGCGCGGGAACAGGCGCGCCCGGGATCGGTCAGGAAGCCGCACTTGCAGGGATTGGCCGCGGCGACGAGCAGGAAGCGGCAGGGATAGCGCACATGGGCATTGGCGCGGGCGACGACCACCTCGCCGGTCTCGATCGGCTGGCGGAGCGTCTCGAGAACCGTGCGGGGAAACTCGGGGAACTCGTCGAGGAAGAGGACGCCGTTATGGGCGAGGCTGATCTCGCCGGGCTTGGCCCCCCGACCGCCGCCCACGATCGCGGCCATGCTGGCGGTGTGGTGCGGTTCGCGGAAGGGGCGCGTGCGACTGATCCCGCCTTCGTTCAGGAGGCCGGCGAGCGAATGGATCATCGAGGTTTCGAGCGCCTCGCCCGCCGACAGGGGGGGCAGGATGCCGGGAATCCGCGCGGCCAGCATCGACTTCCCCGATCCCGGCGTGCCGACGAAAAGGAGGTGATGGCGCCCGGCCGCCGCGATCTCGAGCGCGCGCTTGGCCCGTTCCTGGCCCTTCACGTCCCGCAGGTCCCGTGTCGCGTCGTCGTGCACCACCTCGCCCGGCTGGGCCGGGACGAGCGGCGCCTGCCCGGTGTAGTGACGCAGCACCTCCGACAGCGACGCCGCCGCGATCACCGCCGTCGAGCCGACCCAGGCCGCCTCCGGGCCCGAGGCGCGGGGGCAGAGCAGCGTCTTGTCCTCGGTCGCGGCCGTCATCGCGGCCGGCAGAGCGCCGAGGACCGGCACGAGCTGCCCGTCGAGCGATAGCTCGCCAAGCGCCACGGTCGCCTCAACCTCCTCGCGCGGGAGGATGTCGATGGCGGCAAGCAGGGCGAGCGCGATCGGCAGGTCGAAATGCGAGCCTTCCTTGGGCAGGTCGGCCGGCGAGAGGTTGACGGTGATCCGCTTGGAGGGCAGCGCGATCGAGAGCGCCGTCAGCGCCGCGCGGACCCGGTCGCGGGCCTCCGACACGGCCTTGTCGGGCAGGCCCACCACGGTGAAGGCCGGCATGCCCGTCGTCACGGCGCACTGCACCTCGACGAGGCGCGCCTCGATCCCCTCGAAGGCCACCGTGAAGGCCCGCGCCACCATCGACCGCTCTCCGGAAAGGTCCGGTTAACCGTTACGGCGGCGGAGCTTTAGGAACCGTTAACGGCGGTCAGACCGCAGCCTCGATCGCCCGGAAGGCCGGCCAGGCGTCGGGGTCGAGCATCGTCTTGTCCCGGCAGAAGGCGTTGCAGAAGCCCCAGACCTGGCCGTCGAGCCGCAGTAAGCGGGTCACGGGCCTGCCCGAATAGGGGCAGGCGTCGTTCCGTCCCGGCCCCTCGGCCACCTCGCCCCGGCGCGGCGGGGGATAGGGCCAGGGGCGCTCGGCATGGGGCATCCGGTAGCTCGGCTGCTCGGCGTCCTTCGCCAGCCCCATTGCCCGCCAGCGGCGGAAGGCCGGGTCGGCCATATGGGCGGCGACATAGGCCATCGCCCCGGCCGACATCGACAGGTTGTAGGTCGCGACCCGCGTCGCGACCGGCGCGAAGAACGCATCGGCCGCGCTGTAGCCCCCGAAGAGCCAGGGGCCCCCTGCGCCGAAGCGGGTCCGGGCGATCTCCCAGATCCGATCGAGACGCGCAAGGTCCGCCAGCACCGCCGGCGAAGGGGAACTGTCGGCATAGCTCTTGGACAGGTTCATCGGACAGTCGTTCCGCAGGTCGCGGAAGCCCGCGTGCATCTCGGCCACCATGTAGCGCGCCATGGCCCGCGCGGCCGGATCCTCCGGCCAGTGCCCCGCCCCGGGGTGGCGCTCGGCCAGGGTCTCGGCGATGGCGATGGTCTCGCCCACGACCTCGCCCTCGGGCGTGCGGATCGCCGGGACCAGTCGCGCCGGCCGGAAACGGTCGAGCAGGCGCCGGATGTCGTCGCTGTAGAGGATGCCGGTCTCGACCGTGACCGGAATGCCGAACTTCTCGAACAGAAGCCAGCCGCGCAGCGACCAACTCGAATAGGTCCTGTCTCCGATGGCAAGGCTGTAGGGTCCGGTCATGTGCGTCAGGCTCCGCGGGCTGCCGCCACTCTGCTACGGCCGCCGCTGCGGCCGGACAAGCGCTGCTTCGTGGGGTCGGTCATCACGGATGCTGATGGATGCGGACACCGGCCCCGCCGGGGGGGCCCGCCGGGGGCCCGGCGGGCCGCCGGGGCGCGACGGCGGCTCACGGCAGTCGGCCCTTCAGCACGAGCGGCAGGCCGGCCGCCACCAGCAGGACGCATCCCGCTTGCGAAGCCAGCCGCTGGTTCAGCCGACCCTGTGCATCCCGGAACGCCCGTCCGAGCGCGGTGTCGGGCACGATGCCGAGGCCCACTTCGTTCGAGACGGCGACAACCGGCGCCGGACAGGCGGAGAGCCCCGCCATCAGCGCCGCCTCCTCGGCCGCGAGATCGGCCCCGGCGACCAGCGCGTTCGACAGCCAGAGGGTCGCGCAGTCGAGCAGCACCGCCTCGTCGCGCACCGCGCTGCGCAGCGCCGGGGCAACGTCCCGCGGGGCCTCGACGACACGCCAGCCCAGACCGCCCCGCTCGGCCCGGTGTGCCGCGATCCGCGCCGACATCTCGTCGTCCAGCGCCTCGGCAGTGGCGATCAGGACCGGCCGGAGGCCGCTCCGGAGCACCAGCGCCTGCGCGAGGCGCGACTTGCCCGAGCGGGCTCCGCCGAGCACCAGGGTGAGGGGCCCTAGGCCATTCTTCGCTTTCGTCAACATTTTGGTTACGTCCGCTGATCCGAACGCGCGTGTCGCGCGTTTCAGAGGCAAAGAAAAGGAAAAGACGTCGCAGCCGGATTCAGACAGGGGATCGCCATGGCCTTGGACGAACGTAGCGAGCACAGGGTGTCGCGCCAGGCGATGCGGGCCGAGCTTCTCGATGCCGAGACCGAGCTTTCGCTGGCCTATGCGTGGCGCGACCGGCGCGATGAACAGGCACTGCACCGTCTGGTGACCGCCTACATGCGCCTCGCCATCTCGATGGCCGCCAGGTTCCGCCGCTACGGCGCACCGATGAACGACCTGATCCAGGAGGCGGGCCTCGGTCTGATGAAGGCTGCCGACAAGTTCGACCCCGACCGGGGGGTCCGCTTCTCGACCTACGCCGTCTGGTGGATCAGGGCGTCGGTCCAGGACTACGTGATGCGCAACTGGTCGATGGTCCGCACCGGTTCGACCTCCAGCCAGAAGTCGCTCTTCTTCAACCTGCGCCGGGTCCAGGCCCGGCTCGAGCGCGAGGCCGAGGCGCGGGGCGAGACGCTCGACTCCCACCAGCTGCGCGAGCGCATCGCGCACGAGGTCGGGGTTCCGCTCGCCGATGTCGAGATGATGGAGGGCCGTCTTTCGGGTTCGGACTTTTCGCTCAACGCGACGCAGGCCGCCGACGAGGACGACCGCGAGTGGATCGAGGCCCTGGAGGATGCGAGCGCCCAGGCCGAGGAAACCGTGGCCGCGGCGCATGATGCAGCCCGGCTGCGCGAGTGGCTGGGCGTGGCGCTGGCCGGCCTGTCGCAGCGGGAACGCTACATCGTCGTGGAACGCAAGCTGCGGGACGAGCCGCGAACGCTCGAAAGCCTCGGTGAGGAGCTCGGCCTGTCGAAGGAGCGCGTCCGACAGCTCGAGGCGGCCGCCTTCGCAAAGATGCGCCGCAGTCTCGAGATGCAATCGCGCGAGGTGATGCACTTGCTCGGGTGAAGCGGGCGGGATCGGCCGCGGACAGGAGGTCTCGAAGCGTCTTGCGGAAAACGCGTCGAAGCGTTTTGCTGGCCCGGTCCGGCGGTGCGGCCGCCCGGACCGGAGTCAGAATGCTCGCGTCCCGGCGTATCCTCCTCGTCATCGGCGGCGGCATCGCGGCCTACAAGGCGCTGGACCTGATTCGGCGGCTGAAGGAACGCGGGGCCTCGGTCACGCCCGTCCTGACCCGTGCCGCCGAGGAGTTCGTGACCCCTCTTTCCGCCTCGGCCCTCGCCGGGGAAAAGGTCTACCGGCATCTCTTCGACCTGACCGGGGAAGCCCAGATGGGGCATATCGAGCTCTCGCGTTCGGCCGACCTGATCGTGGTTGCGCCCGCGACCGCCGATCTGATGGCGAAGATGGCGGGAGGGCACGCGGACGACCTTGCCTCGACCCTGCTGCTGGCGACCGACAAGCGCGTCCTGATCGCGCCCGCGATGAACGTCCGCATGTGGACCCACCCGGCCACCCGGCGGAACCTCGCCACCCTTCGGTCGGACGGCGTCCTTGTCGTCGGCCCCGACGACGGCGACATGGCCTGCGGGGAATACGGCCCCGGCCGCATGGCCGAGCCGCCGGAGATCGTCGCCGCCATCGGGGCCGCGCTGGGCGGGGGCGCGCTGAAGGGCCGGCACGTCCTCGTCACCTCCGGCCCCACCCACGAACCGATCGACCCCGTCCGCTACATCGCCAACCGCTCGTCGGGCGCGCAAGGCACCGCCCTTGCCGCCGCCCTCCGCGATCTCGGCGCGCAAGTCACCTTCGTGACCGGCCCCGCCCCGGTTCCGCCGCCGGCAGGCGTGCAGGTGGTGAAGGTGGACACCGCGCGCCAGATGCTGGATGCGGTCCTGGCCGCGCTGCCCGCCGACGCGGCCGTCTTCGCGGCGGCGGTCGCGGACTGGCGGGTGGCGAACGAAGCCGCATCGAAGATGAAGAAGGATGCCACCCGCCAGCCGCCGGCTCTCAGCTTCGAGGAAAACCCCGACATCCTCGCCACGGTGGCGCACCTGCCGACGGGCCGTCCGCGCCTCGTCGTCGGCTTCGCCGCCGAGACCGACGACGTCGTGGCGCAGGCAAAGGCAAAGCTCGCCCGGAAGGGCTGCGACTGGATCGTCGCGAACGACGTCTCGCCCGCCACCGGCATCATGGGCGGGCCCGAAAACAAGGTGACGCTGATCAGCCGCGACGGGGCCGAGGACTGGCCGCGCATGGCCAAGGACGAGGTGGCGCGGCGGCTCGCCGTGCGCATCGCCGAAGCCCTCGGCGCGGGCTGACCCTCCGGAAGCCTCCGGCGGGGATATTTGAGCCAAGATGAAGGGGCTGGGGATGCATCCCGTCGTTTCCGTTCTGCGCGAGGTGTGGGCCGACCCCGCGGTGCCGCTTCCCGCCTATGCCACGGCGGGTGCGGCCGGGGCCGACATCCGCGCGAACTTCCCCGAGCCGGAGCGCGACCTCGGGGTGATCCTCCAGCCGATGGAACGCCGGGTGATCCCCACGGGCCTCCGCGTCGCGGTCCCCGAGGGCTACGAGATCCAGATGCGCCCGCGCTCGGGCCTTGCCCTCAACCACGGCATCAGCCTGCCCAACACCCCCGGCACCATCGACAGCGACTATCGCGGGCCGCTCGGCGTGCTCCTCGTCAACTTCGGATCGGAGCCCTTCCGCATCGCCCATGGCGACCGCATCGCGCAGGCGATCATCGCCCCCGTGGTGAAGGCGCGGTTCGCGGCCGTGGACGACCTGCCCGGAACCGCGCGCGGAACGGGCGGCTTCGGCTCGACCGGGCGGGAATGAGGGGCGCGGCGTGACGGTCGTCCTGATCGCGGCGGCGCTCGCGGCCGGGGGCTACGTGTTCGGCCTGCCCCGGCGGGTGACAGGGGGGGGGCTCCTTGTCCTCTATGCGGGTGTCCTGCTTGCCCATCTGGCGCTGCCCGAAGGCAGCCCCCTTCGCCTCGCCGCAGGCGGATCAGCGGCGTCCTGGGGGGCGCTCGGCGTCATCGCCGTCGCCGTCCTCGGCTACCGCGCGGCGCTCAGGACCCTGCGGCGCCGGTCGGCCGCCTCCGGGACCGCAACGCCCGCACAATCCGGCCCCCTCTCCGGCGCCGAACTCGACCGCTACGCCCGCCACATCGTGCTGCGTGAAATCGGCGGGCCGGGGCAGCGTCGGCTCAAGGACGCGAAGGTGCTGGTCGTGGGCGCGGGCGGCCTCGGCAGCCCCGCGCTTCTCTACCTCGCGGCGGCCGGGGTCGGCACGATCGGCGTCATCGACGACGACACCGTGTCGAACTCGAACCTGCAACGACAGGTCATCCATTCCGATGACCGGATCGGGATGCCCAAGGTCTTTTCCGCCGACCGCGCGCTGAAGGCCCTGAACCCCCACATCGCCGTCCGCCCCTACCACCGCCGCCTGACCGCCGACATCGCGCGCGACCTCTTCGCCGGCTACGACCTGATCCTCGACGGCTCGGACAATTTCGCCACGCGCTACCTCGTCAATGAGGCCGCCGTGGCGGCGGCAAAGCCCCTCCTCGCCGCCGCCATCGCCCAGTGGGAAGGCCAGATCAGCCTCTACGACCCTGCGCGCGGCGCCCCCTGCTACGCCTGCATCTTCCCCGAAGCCCCGGCCGAGGGCCTCGCCCCCACCTGCGCCGAAGCGGGCGTCATCGGCGCGCTGCCGGGCGTCGTCGGCAGCATGATGGCGGTCGAGGCGATCAAGGAGATCACCGGCGCGGGCCGGGGCCTGCGCGGCCAGATGCTCATCTACGACGCGCTCTGGGGGGAAAGCCGGGCCATCGCGCTCCATCGCAGGGAGGGCTGTCCGGTCTGCGGCCGCCCGCCATCCTGACCACTGGACTCTTTTCCGCGCTCCGCCATAGTCGCTTGCCAGTCAATCAGGGAGCCTGACCCATGAAGACCCTCCTCGCCGCCGCCAGTCTCGCGTCCGCCGGTCTTGCCGCGCTCGCGGCCCTCCCGGCCGTCGCCGCCGAGCTGCCCGACCTTCAGGGCCGCGAAATCACCGTCGTCACCGAAGATGCCTATCCGCCCTTGCAGTTCCGCGACAAGGACGGCGCCTCGGTCGGCTGGGAATACGACGCGATGGCCGAGATCGGGAAGCGCCTCAACGCCACCATCAGGTATGAGCGATCGAGCTGGGACGCGATGATCCCGGCGGTGTCGGAAGGCCAGTACGACATCGGCATGACCGGCATCACCATCAACGAGGAGCGCAAGGAAAAGGTCGACTTCTCCGACCCCTACATGCTGTCCCAGCAGCTCATGATCGTCCGCGGCGACGAATCCCGCTTCACCGACGCCAAGTCCTTCGCCGCCAACAACGATCTTCTGATCGCCGCCCAGCCCGGCACCTCGCCCTTCTACGCCGCCGTCTACGAGATCCTCGACGGGAACGAGGCGAACCCGCGCATCAAGCTCTTCGAGACCTTCGGCGCGGGGCTCGAGGCGCTGAAGGCGGGCGACGTCGACCTGACGCTGTCGGACTCGACCGCGGCCAACGCCTATGTCGCGGCCTCGAACGGGGGCCTAAAGATCATCGGCGGGCCCATGGGGTCCGAGGAATTCGGCTTCATCTTCCCGAAGGGGTCCGAGCTTGTCGCCCCGATCAACGCCGCGATCGCGAGCCTGAAGGCGGACGGCACCATCGACAGGCTGAACCAGAAGTGGTTCGTCGACTACAAGATGGGCCAGTGACGCCAGCGGGTCCCGCCGCATGACGGGCGGGGCCATGCCATGACGCCCTCGCCCCAGCCAGACAAGGACTATCCCTGGTGGCTCGTCATCCTCATGATGACGGGCCTCTGGCTCTTTTACGAGGTCCTGTCGAACGACCTCTACGCCCAGGCCCTGCGGACGCTTGCGCAGGGCATCTGGGTCACCGCCGCCGTCACTGTCATCGCCTACGCCTCGGCCTGCCTGATCGGGCTTGGCCTGGCCGTCGCCTCACGCTCGAAGCACATCGTCCTTCGCCAGGGAGCGCGGCTCTACATCGAGGTCGTGCGCGGCATCCCGATCCTCGTCCTGCTCCTCTACGTGGCCTTCGCCGTGACCCCCGCCTCCGTCGCGGGCTGGAACTGGGTGGCCACGCATCTCGGCCTCGACCCCATCAGGGCCCGCGACGTACCGCTCGTGGCCCGGGCGACCATCTCGCTCGCCATCGCCTATTCGGCCTTCCTCGCCGAGATCTTCCGCGCCGGACTTCAGGCCGTCGACAGGGGCCAGATCGAGGCTGCCGAGGCGCTGGGCCTCAACCGCCGGCAGCGCTTCCGCCACGTCGTCTTCCCGCAGGCGTTCCGGATGATCCTCCCGCCTCTGGGCAACGACTTCGTGGCGATGGTCAAGGACAGTTCGCTCGTCTCGGTCCTCGGCGTCGCCGATCTCGCGCAACTGGGCAAGGTCACCGCCGCCGGGAACTTCCGCTATTTCGAGACCTACAACGTGGTCGCCCTCCTCTACCTCACCATGACGCTCTCGCTCTCGCTCCTCCTCCGCCGGTTCGAGGAGCGGCTCAGGGCGAAGAACGGCTAGCTGTTCAGCCCCGGCATCTGGTGGATCGGGTCGAGGATGAATCGATCAGGCTCTGAGGTCCAGACTTTGCAGACGTATTCGTATGGCGCAAGATCCACCCCGGGATCGACGGGCAAACGCTGGAGATCAGGGCGGTCGAGTTCACCGGCAGCGATGTGGGCGATGCGCCCATGCTGCCGGAACTTCTCGACCAGATCCCGCCTGGCCAGGAGGTCGCCCGCGTCACCGCCGACGGGGCCTGCGACACCCGCAAGTGCCACGACGCCATCGCGGCGCGCGGGGCCGCAGCGGTCATGCCGCCGCGCAGGAACGGCAAGCCCTGGAAGGAACAGACCGCAGGTGCCGTCGCGCGCAACGAGGCCCTGCGGGCAACGAAACACCTCGGCCGCGCGCTCCGGCGACGATGGAGCGGCCACCACCGCCGGAGCCCCGTCGAGACGAAGATGTATTGCGTGAACCGAAGGACCGCGAAGCGAAACTGCCGGGTCAGCGCCTCATGGCGGTTCGGCATCGGCCTCGAACCGGTGGCGGCGCGATGCCTCACCCTCGACCGCCAGGTCGCGGAGTCCAGGTTCGCGTCGCCGTCCTGAACGGCTGCACCGCGCCCGGCATCCCCGTCACGAAGGTCGCGGGATAGGTCTGTCCGGGAAAAGGGGAACTCTGGCCGTCAGCCGATTTGCGCAACAGAGCCGCCCCGGCCTGTCGAAGCCCGAAATCGCCGGAGGATTCGGTCGGCCACGGTCCGGCTCGGCGGCGCCAACCCGGATGAACAATTCGTCTGGCCGCGCCACGTCCGCCAGTGTTCTCCGCCGGTGTTCTCCGCCGGTGTTCTCCGTCGGTGTTCTCCGCCGGAGGAACCGCGGCCGGCGCCGCCGCATTCCCTGCCGCGCCCCGTTGCCGCGGCCGCCGGGATGCCGCATCAAGGCGGGGCGGCTCCGACAGCCGGGTCGAAGGGAGGGATGTCATGCGCAGCGGCGGTCAACTTCTGGTGGAAAGCCTCGTCGCCCTCGGCGCGACCAGGGCATTCGGCGTTCCGGGAGAGAGCTATCTCGCCGTGCTCGATGCGATGCACGACACCCGGGGCCGGTTCGACTATGTGCTCTGCCGGAACGAAGGCGGCGCGGCATTCATGGCGGCCGCCTGGGGCAAGCTGACCGGGACGCCCGGGCTCTGCCTCGTCACGCGCGGGCCCGGTGCGACGAACGCCTCGATCGGGGTCCATACGGCGATGCAGGATTCCGCCCCGATGATCCTTTTCGTCGGCCAGGTCGGGACCGAGATGAAGGGGCGCGAGGCGTTCCAGGAAGTCGATTACCGTGCCGTCTTCGGCACGCTTGCCAAGTGGTCGGTCGAGATCGACCGCGTCGAGCGCATCCCGGAAGTCCTGTCGCGGGCCTGGATCACGGCGCTGGCCGGCCGGCCCGGTCCGGTTGTCGTCGCCCTTCCCGAGGACATGCTTGCCGCGATGACCGGGGCGCCCCCGCTGACCGGACCGGCCACGCTGTCCGAGCCGGCACCCGCCGCATCGGCCGTCACGGCGGCGGAGGCATTGATCGCAGGGGCCGAACGGCCCGTGATCCTTGTCGGGGGATGCACCTGGACCGACTCCGGGCGGGCGGCCATGCAGGCCTTTGCCGAGAAGAGCGACATTCCCGTCGTGGCCGCATTCCGCTACCAGGATCGTTTCGACAACTTCTCTCCCGTCTACGCGGGCGAGGCCGGGGTCGGAATGCCCAGGCATGTCAAGGATCTGCTCGGGAACGCTGACCTGATCCTCGCGGTCAACGTCCGCTTCGGCGAGATGACCACGGACGGCTACACGCTCCTCGACGTTCCGGTGCCGAGGCAGAGGCTGATCCACGTCCATGCCTCGGCGGCGGAGATCGGCAAGATCTACCGGCCGACACTCGGGATCCAGGCCGGTCCGAACGAGTTCGCCGCGGCCCTGGCGCCGATGCGGGGGGACCGGGCCGGCTGGCGGGCGGCTGCCCGGGCGGCATGGGAGGCGGGCTTCGACCTGCCGCCGCTGCCGTCGCCCGTGGACATGGGGGCGGTGACCGCCCACCTGCGTGCGGTGCTGCCCGAGGATGCGATCCTGACGAACGGGGCGGGCAACTTCTCGGTCTGGCCGAACAAGTTCTACCGCTTCGGGCCGAAGGCCCGGCTGCTCGCCCCGCAGTCCGGCGCGATGGGCTACGGCCTTCCGGCCGCCATCGCGGCCCGCATCGCCCATCCCGACCGGACGGTGGTCTGTTTCGCCGGCGACGGCGACTTCCAGATGACCTGCCAGGAACTTGCGACCGCCGCGCAGGCGGAAGCGCAGCCCATCGTCCTGATCCTGAACAACGGCATCTACGGCACGATCCGCGCGCACCAGGAACGGACCTATCCCGGGCGGGTCTTCGGCACCACCATGCTGAATCCGGATTTCGTCGATCTCGCAAAGGCTTACGGCTACCACGCCGAAAGGGTGGACGACACCGCCGCATTCCCCGCCGCCTTTGCCAGGGCGCGCGCATCGCGGACGGGCGCGGTGCTGGACCTCGCGGTTTCGCCCGAGGCGCTGACGCCGCGGCAGACACTCTCGCAGATGCGCGCCGAGGGGCTTGCCGCCAGGCGGCGGCAGGGCGGGTAGGCCGGTCGCGCCGGCGGCAGGGGACGGGGGCGCGGGGCGCCGCGCAGGACGGGGCGGGGCGCGTCAGCCCGTCTCGGCCAGCCGGGCGAGCGCGGCGCGGATCCTGCCCGCCTCCGCCTCAGCCGACGCGAGCTGATCGCGGGTTTCCTCGACCACCCCTTCGGGGGCGGAGGCGACGAACCTGGGGTTGCCGAGCCGCCCCTTCAGCCCGCCCATGTCCTTGTCAAGCTTCTCCAATGTCTTGGAAAGGCGCGACTTTTCGGCGGCTATGTCAATGACGCCGGCGAGCGGCAGGGCAAAGAGTCCGCCTTCTACCGGAACCGCGACCGAGCCCTTCGGCGCCGGCCCCTGGGTGATCCCGTCGATACGGGCGAGACGGCCGATGATGGCCCGGTTGCGGGCCAGCGCGGCCGTTCCCGCCTCGTCGAGCGTGACCTGAACGAGGGGGAGTTTCAGGCCGGCGGGGACGTGCATCTGTGCCCGGGCAGAGCGGATTTCCTCGATGAGCTGGATCACCCGGTTCATCTCGCGGTCGGCGTTTTCGTCCGCAATTTCAGTTCCATAGGTCGGCCAGTCGCCGTGGACGAGGAGCGTGCCGCGCTTGCCGGTCATGCCCCAGAGGTCTTCGGTCAGGAAAGGCATGAAGGGGTGGAGCATGGTCAGGCACTGGTCGAGCACCCAGGCCATCGTGGCGCGGGTTTCGGCGGCCTGCCCGCCGTCGAGAAGGGGCTTGGCGAACTCCACGTACCAGTCGCAGACCTTGCCCCAGACGAAGGCGTAGAGCGCATTGGCGGCGTCGTTGAAACGGTAGGCATCCAGCGCCTCGTCCACCGTCGCGCGGGCGCGGGCGGTCTCGCCCATGATCCAGCGGTTGACGGTGTGGGCGGGCGACGGGGCCCCGGCGGGGCGCGCGTCGAACACGTCGTTCATCTCGGCGAAGCGGAAGGCATTCCAGATCTTCGTGGTGAAGTTCCGGTAGCCCGCGATGCGGTCCTTCGAGAGCTTCAGGTCGCGGCCCATCGCCGCCATCGAGGCGAGCGTGAAGCGCACCGCGTCGGCGCCGAATTCGTCGATGAGGGCCAGGGGGTCGAGGACGTTGCCGAGCGACTTCGACATCTTCTTGCCCGTCTCGTCGCGGACGAGGGCGTGCACATAGACGGTGCGGAAGGGGACGTCGTTCACCACGGCCAGCTGCATCATCATCATCCGGGCGACCCAGAAGAAGATGATGTCGAAGCCGGTGACGAGGACGGAGGTCGGGAAGTAGCGGCGGAGCTCGGGCGTGTCCCCGGGCCAGCCGAGGGTGCCGATGGGCCAGAGGCCCGAGGAGAACCAGGTGTCGAGGACGTCGGGGTCGCGCCAGACCGGATAGACGAGGTGCGTGGGGTCCTGGCTGAGGGCATAGTCGGCGAGCGACTGTGCGAAGGCCGCGACGGCCGCGGCCTTGTCGGCAACCTCGACGATCCGCGCGGCCTGGAGCGGATGCGGCAGGCCCGCGATGTCGTCGCGGAAGGCGTCGGCGACAGCAGCCGCGTTCTCGGCGCAGTGGTGGCGGTCGCCCTGGCCGAGGAAGTCGGTGTCGGCCAGAAGCCGCATCAGTTCGACGTCGTCCAGCGCCTCGTCGCCTTCGTCGTCGGTGAAGGCGACGGCATGGAGGTCGAGCCCGTACCAGACCGGGATCTGGTGCCCCCACCAGATCTGGCGGCTGATGCACCAGGGCTCGATGTTCTCGAGCCAGTGGAAATAGGTCTTCTCGTGCTGTTCGGGCAGGATGCGGGTGCGCCCCTGCCGCACGGCGTCGAGCGCGGGGCCGACGATCTTGGCCGTGTCCACGAACCACTGGTCGGTCAGCATCGGCTCGATGACCACCTTCGAGCGGTCGCCGAGGGGCTGCATGATCTTCTTGGCTTCGATGAGGGGAACCATCCCGACCTCGTCCCGGGCCTGGCCCGGGACCCCGCTGGCTTGGGGTACGCCGGGGGGGAACGGGGCCCCGGCCTGCGCCGGGGCGAGGGGGGCGGTCGCGGGGCGCGCGGCCGGCTTCCCAAGCCTCGGATCGTCCGCCCGCGTCATCACGGCCAGCCCTTCGGCGATGATCCCGTCGACCACGCGCTTGCGCGCCTCGAAGCGGTCGAGGCCGCGGAGGTCGTCGGGGACGAGGTTCAGGGCGTCCACCTCGGCCTCGGACGGGTCGAGCGGCTGCTCGGCGATGCCGGGGGTGAGGTAGCCCTTGCGGACCAGCCAGCCACGCGACAGGGCCTGCGCGGTCTGCGCGGCCTCCTCGTAGGGCACCCCGTCGTCGCGCATCCGGCCCCTGGTGTCCATGAGCCGATACATCGGGATGCCGTTGCGCTGCGCGACGCCGTAATCGTTGAAGTCGTGCGCGCCGGTGATCTTGACCGCTCCGCTCCCGAATTCCGGGTCGGGGTAGTCGTCGGTGATGATCGGGATCAGGCGGCGGTGTTCCTTTGGACCGACCGGAATCTCGCAGAGTTGCCCGACAATTGCCGCGTAGCGTTCATCCGATGGGTGAACCGCCACCGCGCCGTCGCCGAGCATGGTTTCGGGCCGCGTCGTCGCGATCGAGATATAGTCGCGGGTCTCGCGGAAGGTGACGTTGCCGTCCGCATCCTTCTCGACATATTCGTAGGTCCGCCCCCCCGCGAGCGGGTATTTGAAGTGCCACATGAACCCGTCCATCTCGGTCTGCTCGACTTCGAGGTCGGATATCGCGGTTTCGAAATGCGGATCCCAGTTTACGAGCCTTTTGCCGCGGTAAATACAGCTTTTGTGATAGAGGTCCACGAAGACCCTGATGACGGCGTCGTGGAAGTTGCCCTCTTCCCCATCGGGCGCGCCGGGGGCGCCGGACATGGTGAAGGCCTCGCGGCTCCAGTCGCAGGAGGCGCCGAGGCGTTCGAGTTGGCCGCGGATGTTGCCGCGCGAGCGGCGCTTCTGCTCCCAGACGAGGGCGGTGAAGTCCTCGCGGGTGAAATCGGTGCGGCGGCGGTTGGTTTCCGCCAGTTCGCGCTCGACGACCATCTGCGTCGCGATGCCGGCATGGTCGGTGCCCGGCTGCCAGAGCGTGTCGTCGCCCCGCATCCGGTGCCAGCGGACAAGGATGTCCTGGAGCGTGTTGTTGAAGGCGTGCCCCATATGGAGCGCGCCGGTGACGTTCGGCGGCGGGATCACGATGGAAAAGGCGGGTGCGCCCGGTTTTGCGTTCGCGCCCGCGCGGAAGGCGTTCGCGTCGGCCCAGAGCCCGGCGATGCGGGCTTCGGCTTCGTGGGCGTCGTAGGTCTTTTCCATCGGCATGGTCAGGCGGCCCCCGGCGAGTGATCCGGGGCCTTCATTAGCGGCTGGAGCGGCCGAGGGAAAGCGGGGCGTCTGCGGTCAGGGCTGCGGCTTTCCCGCGCGTGCCGCCTCGATGGCGGCGATGTCGATCTTGCGCATCCTGAACATCGCCTCCATCGCGCGTTTTGCCGCCGCGCGATCGGGGTCGGACACGGCGGCGAGCAGCGTGCGGGGGGTGATCTGCCAGGAGATGCCCCAGCGGTCCTTGCACCAGCCGCAGGCCGATTCCGCCCCGCCGTTGCCGGTGATCGCAGCCCAGTAGCGGTCGGTTTCTTCCTGCGTGTCGGTCAGCACGATGAAGGACACGGATTCGTTGTGCTGGAAGATGTCGCCCCCGTTGAGGCCCACAAAAGGCCGGCCGAGAACGGTGAATTCGACCATCATCTCGTCACCTGCGGCGTTGCCGGGCGTCTCGAGCGGGGCCGTCACGGCCTGCCCCACGCGGCTGTCGGGAAAGGTGGCGGCGTAGAACTCGGCCGCCGCGCGGGCCTTGCCGTCGAACCAGAGGCAGGTGACTAGGCGGTTCTGCAGGCTACTCATTTCGGCCCCACCACGGCGAATGTCGCGCCCTGCGGGTCGGTCGCGACGGCGATGAAGGCGCCGCCCGGCACCTCGTGCGGACCCATCTTGTTCGTGCCGCCGGACGCGGCGACGCGGCCAATGGCCTTGTCCACCCCGTCGGCCCCGAAGTAGGGCAGCCAGAACGGCGCGGGCATGCCGGGGCGAAGCGCGAACATGCCGCCGAGGTCCTGCCCGCCGCGCGCGAAGATGTGGTAGGTGCCGTCCGGTCCCATGTCCATCGCGCGGCTTTCGGTCCAGCCGAGGTGGCGGCCGTAGAAGGCGAACGCGGCCTTGGGATCGCGCGTCGCGAGCTCGTGCCAGTTGCCGTGGCCCATCGCTTTCTGGTCGAAGGCGCCGCCGGTGCCGCCGGGCAGGGGTTGCAGGAGGCCGAAACAGGCGCCTTGCGGGTCGAGAAGGATCGAGAAGCGGCCGGTTCCCGGAATGTCGGTGGGCGGAACGATGGCGGTCGCGCCGTCCTTTGCCATCGCCGCCACGGTCGCGCCGATGTCGGCCGCTGTGAAGTAGATCGTCCACATCGGCGGCGGGCCGCCCGCGTCGCCCTTCATCATGCCGGCGACCATCGTGTCGCCGATGCTGGCCAGGCGATAGTCGACGCCCGCCATGCCCGCGCCGGCCCAGGTCCAGCCAAAGAGGTCGGTGTAGAAATGCTGCGCGGCATCGGGGTCGGAGGTGGAGAGCTCGTACCAGCAGGGTATGCCGTGGTGGGGGGAGGTCATGGAGTCACCCTTGTGCTGAAGGTCTTTGCAGTCGGGCGGCCCTGGCCGCCCCGTTAATTCTTAGGAGCCTGGGCCAGCCGCCGCGGAAAGCAACAGCGCCGTTGTCCGCCGGCGCCGGTCGACCGGAATCCGCCGAAGGACGCGGTCACACCGCCCGGTCGAGCTTGGTCGAGAGGTGGATGAGGCTTTCGGACGACCTCACCCCCGTCATCTCGCCGATCTGGTCGAGGACATGGTCGAGGACCGCCGTGGAGGGCGCGGCGACCTGGAGGAGGAGGTCCACCCGGCCCGAGGTCGTGTGCACACGTTCCACCTCGGGGATCGACTTCAGGCGGGACAGGACGTTGGCCTGCGCGCGGGGCTCGATCATCAGAAGGACGGTTGCGCGGATGCGGCCCTGGCGGGCCGCTTCGCCGAGCTTCACGGTATAGCCCGCGATGATGCCCGAGGTCTCCAGCCGCTCCAGCCGCGCCTGGATCGTGGACCGCGCAACCTTCAGTCGCCGCGCCAGCGTCGCCACCGATATGCGGGCGTCGGCGCCCAGAAGGGCGAGGATGGACCGGTCCAGATCGTCCATGGGGCGGCACGTGCAGATTGACGGCTTCGGTCGTCATTATAACCAAACATCGCATCAAATCTACTATTTTGATCGGTGAAACTGTGTCCCACATAGCGAAGACTTTTCACTACAGGAAAAGGGCGGCTCATACGCACCTGGCCTGGTTGGCAGAAACGCGTAAGCGTCTCCCGACCCGTTCTGCCGGGGCAAGAGGTGGCTGCGCTTCATTGGCAAGAGGGACACGCCGATGGGGCTTTCCAAGACGATCTGGGCATCGCCCAGCGAAATGATCCGTACGCAAAAGCCGGACCATCCGGTCCTGTTCTTCGCTCCGGCCGCGCTCCAGGCGACCGCGAAGCGCTTCATCGCGGGCTTCCCCGGACTGGTGACCTACGCGGTCAAGTCGAACCCCGACGAGATGGTCATCCAGAACCTCGCCGCGGCCGGCGTCACCGGGTTCGACGTCGCCTCGCCCTTCGAGATCGACATGATCGGCCGCCTCGCCCCCGGGGCTGCGCTGCACTACAACAACCCCGTGCGCGCCCGGCACGAGATCGCCTTCGCGGTCGGGCGGGGCGTGAAATCCTATTCGGTGGACAGCCATTCCGAGCTTGAGAAGCTCGCTGAACTGGTGCCGGCCGAGGGGACCGAGATCTCGGTGCGCTTCAAGCTGCCGGTCAAGGGCTCGGCCTACAACTTCGGCGCCAAGTTCGGCGCGACCGCGGAAGACGCGGTGTCGATCCTGAAGGCCGTCGCGGGCCACGGCTTCGTGCCGTCGATCACCTTCCATCCCGGAACGCAGGTCAACGACCTGACGCTCTGGGAGCAGTTCATCGGCACGGCCGCGCGGATCGCGCGCGAGGCGGGCGTGAGGATCGCGCGGCTGAACGTCGGCGGCGGTTTCCCGTCGCACCGGACGGCCGCGGGCGTGCTGGCGCTCGAGGACATCTTCGCCACCATCGACCGCGCGACCGGCGACGCCTTCGGCGCCGACCGTCCCGCGCTGGTCTGCGAGCCGGGGCGCGGCATGGTGGGCGACGCCTTCGCCACCGCCGCACGGGTCAAGGCGATCCGCGACGGGGCGCATGTGTTCCTGAACGACGGGGTCTACGGCAGCCTTGCCGAGATGCCGATCATCGGGATGATCGACCGCATCGAGGTGCTCGACCCCGAGGGCGAGCCGAGATCGTGCGCCTGCACGCCCCGCATCGTCTTCGGTCCCACCTGTGATTCGGTGGACCGGCTGCCGGGCGAGATCGGGCTGCCCGCCGACACCGCGGAAGGCGACTACGTGATGGTTTACGGGATGGGCGCCTATTCGACGGTGACGAACACCCGCTTCAACGGCTTCGGCGAGTTGCAGATCGCCACGGTGATGCGCCTGCGGGGCTGACGGGGACGCACCCTCGGGCCCCGGCGGCCGCCCGCGCGCCGGGGCGGGCTTTGGGGGCGGGCTGTCCGCCGGCCGGATCCCGCTCTCGACACCCGGTTCTGCGCCGCTAGTCTGCGCGGACAGTCCGCGGGAATTCCAGATGCAGCCGTTCGGGAAAAGCCAGACCGTCCGCCGTTTCGAGGACACGAGATTCCTGACCGGGCGGGGCCGCTACGTCGATGACATCGCGCCCGCCGGGGCGCTTCACGCGGTGTTCCTCCGCTCGCCCCACGCCCATGCCGACATCCGCGCGATCGACCTGCGCGCGGCCCGGACAATGCCGGGGGTGCGTGCCGTGCTGACCTGCGCCGACCTCGACGCGGCCGGCCTGTCGCGCGGCATGACGGCCGAACTGGTGGACCTGCCGGGCGGGGGGCAGGGCGCCCGGACCGAGCGGCCCTTCCTCGCCCGCGGGCGCGTGCGCTTCGTCGGAGAGGCGGTCGCGGTCGTCGTGGCAGGGACGCCTGACGCGGCGAAGGATGCCGCCGAGGCGATCCGGGTCGACTATGCGGCGCGCGCGGCCCATCTCGACGCCGTCCCGGGCGGTCCCGCCGTCCATGACGAGGTGCCCGACAATCTGGCCTTCGACTGGTCGCTCGGCGATCTTGCGGCCGTCGAGGCGGCGCTCGCGGCCTCGGCGCACCGCGTCCGGCTGGTCGTGGACCAGAAGCGGGTCTTCGGCAATCCGATGGAGCCCCGGACCGCCTTTGCGGACTGGTCCGGGGGACGGTTGCACCTCTGCGTCTCGGCCCAGGGGGTCTGGGCGCAGCGGGAGGAGCTTGCGCTGGCGCTCGGCCTCCCCGAGGCCGACATCCTGGTCACGACGCCGGACGTGGGCGGGGGGTTCGGGATCAAGGGCGCGGCCTACCCGGAATACATCGTCCTTGCACAGGCGGCGCGGGTCACCGGGCGGCCCGTGCGCTGGGCGGCGGAGCGGACCGAGGCGATGCTGTCCGACAGCGCCGGCCGCGATCTGGTGGCCGAGGCCGAGATGGGGTTCGACGCCGACCACCGGATCACCGCGTGGAAGGTGGGCGTCAGGTCGAATCTCGGCGCATACAACGCGCCCTTCGGCCAGCTCATCCAGTCCGAGCTGTTCTCGAAGGTGTTCACCGGCCCCTACGACATCCCAGCCGCCGCCCTGACCGTCCGGGGCATCTACACCAACACGACGCAGACCGATGCCTACCGGGGCGCGGGACGCCCCGAGGCGATCCTGACGATCGAGCGTGTCATGGACATGGCCGCGCGCCGGCTCGGCGCCGACCCCTGGGAACTCCGGCGCAGGAACTTCGTCACGCGCTTTCCCTACCGGACCGTGGCGGGGGCGAGCTACGACGTGGGCGACTTTCCCCGCGTTCTTTCGCGCGTCCGGGCCGAGGCGGATGCCGACGGATTCGCGGCGCGCCGCGCGGCCTCGGCCGCGGCGGGCGAGCTCCGGGGCCTGGGCATCTGCTATTATATCGAGTCAATCCTCGGCGCTGCGCACGAGGCGGCGGCGATCGAGTTCGAGGTGGACGGGACCCTCTCGCTTCTCGTCGGGACGCAGTCGAACGGGCAGGGGCACGAGACGGTCTATGCGCAGTTCCTGTCCGACCTGACGGGGATTCCGGCGGACCGGATCCGCGTCGTCCAGGGCGACAGCGACCGGATCCCGACCGGGGGCGGGACCGGGGGGTCGCGGTCGGTGACGGTCCAGTCGGCGGCGACGCTGGCCGCGGTCGAGGCGATGGTGGTGGCCTTCGCCCCCTTCGTCGCGGATGCGATGGAGGTGGACGCGGACGTCGTCGGGTTCGCGGACGGGGCGTTCCGCGCGCCGGGATCGAACCTTGTCCTCACCCTGGCCGAGGCCGCCGACCGGGCCCGCCGCGCCGGGCGCGGGGATCTGCTCAGGCACCGCGCGTCCGCCAGGCTGAGGCAGCGGTCCTTCCCGAACGGCGCCCATGTGGCCGAGGTGGCGGTGGACCCCGCGACCGGGCAGGTCCGCCTCGTCCGCTACACGGTGACGGACGACTTCGGGACCCTCGTCCACCCGATGCTGGTCGAGGGGCAGATCCACGGCGGGGTCGCGCAGGGGCTGGGGCAGGTGCTGACCGAGAACGGGGTCTACGACCGCGCCGGCCAGCTTCTGGCGGCAAGCTTCATGGACTATGCGATGCCGCGCGCCGACGACCTGCCCTGGATCGCCTTCACGACCGAGGCAACCCCGACCCCGTCGAATCCCCTCGGCATGAAGGGCTGCGGCGAGGCGGGCACGGTCGGGGCGCTCGCCGCGATCTCGAACGCGGTCCTCGACGCGCTCTGGCCGGTCGGGGTGAGGGACGTGGACATGCCCTGCACGCCGGTCAGGGTCTGGGAGTGGATCGAGGCGGCGAGGCGGACGGGGGCGGGGATGGCCGGTCCGTCGTGACCGGCGGGCCGTGCACGGGGTAGTCCGGCCGGGTGCTCCGGTTCGCCGGGTTGACTCCTGCCGGACCGCCGCCCCCGCGCGCCCGACAGGGAGACGGGCGGCGGGGGCGGCGCGACCCTTGGCGCCGTGAGCCTTGCGCCGGGGGTATTCCGGGGGTACCGGGGTAATGCCGGAGGCGGCGCGGTTCGCGCCTCAGGCGACCTTTTCGAGCACCACGTGTTGCGTGACCCCGAGCGCGTGGCAGACTTTCCGCGTCAGGTCGGGGCGGTTCAGGGTGTAGAAGTGCAGATCCTCGACGCCTTCCGAGAGAAGGCGGTCGCAGAGGACGGTGCAGTGGGTGAGCGCGAGAAGCTCCTCGCGGCCGTCGCGGCGGGCGAGCTGGAATGCTTCCTCCAGCCGCGGGGGGACGTGGCTGCCGCAGCGCTGCGCGAAGCGCTTGGCGCCGTCCCACGAGATGATCGGCAGGATGCCGGGGATGATCGGAGCCGTGATACCCGCATCCGCGCAGGCGTCGCGGAAGCGGAGGAAGGTTTCGGCCTCGAAGAAGAACTGGGTGATGGCCGAGGAGGCGCCGGCACCGAACTTGCGCTTGAGCCAGGCAACGTCGGCGGCGCCGTCGGCGGCGTCGGGGTGGCGCTCGGGGTAGGCGCCGACGCGGAGGGTGAACTTGCCCGTCGCGGCGAGCCCTTCGATCAGCTCGACCGAGTGGGCGAAGCCGAGCGGGTGCGGCGTGAAGCGCGCGGCACCCTTCGGCGCATCGCCGCGGAGCGCCACGATCTCTGTCACGCCGGCCCCGGCGTAAGCCTCCGCGATGGCGAGGGTTTCGGATTTCGTCGCATCGACGCAGGTGAGATGCGCGGCGACGTTCAGCCCGTAACGCGCGCCGATGGTCGAGACGGCCTCGTGCGTGAGCTTCCGCGTGGTGCCGCCCGCGCCGTAGGTGACCGAGACGAACTCGGGCTTCAGGGGCGCGAGTTCGCGTACCGTCTCCCAGAGCCGGAAGGACGCGTCGAGCGTCTGGGGCGGGAAGAACTCGAACGAGACACGCGGAACGGGCATGGCGGATCCTCCGGCTGACGGGGTTCTTGTGCCACTCCGGGATCTGTGAGACAAATTCATAATTCTCAAGATCAATATGCGGTCAGACTCATGCATATCGAGTTGCGGCATCTGCGGACGATCAGGGCGATCCACGAGACGGGGGGACTCGCCCGGGCGGCAGACGTGCTCAACATCACCCAGTCGGCCCTGTCCCACCAGGTGAAGGGGATTGAGGATCAGGCGGGGGTGGAGCTCTTCGTGCGGCGATCGAAGCCGCTGCGGCTGTCGGCGGCGGGGCAGCGGCTTCTGAAGGTGGCCGAGCGGGTGCTGCCCGAGATCGACGCGCTGGCCGAGGAGTTCCGGTCGCTCCGGGCGGGGCGGTCGGGGCGGCTCCACATCGCGATCGAATGCCATGCCTGCTTCGACTGGCTCTTCTCGGTGCTCGAGCAGTTCCGCCGCGCTTGGCCGGATGTGGACGTGGACATCCGGCCGGGGCTCGCGTTCGGGGCGCTGCCCGCGCTCATGCGCGAGGAGGTGGACCTCGTGGTGTCGTCCGACCCGGAGCGGCTCGAGGGCGTCGTGTTCAACCCGCTCTTCGACTACGCGCCGGTGTTCGTCGCGGCGGCGACCCATCCGCTGGCGGCGAAGGCGTTCGTCGCGGCGGAGGATTTCCGCGACGAGACGCTGCTCGTCTATCCGGTGGACCGCACGCGGCTCGATATCTTCTCGGAGGTGCTGATGCCCGCGAAGGTGGAGCCACGGGCGGTGCGGCAGGTGGAGCTGACGGCGGTGATCCTGATGCTCGTCGCGGCCGGGCGGGGGGTGGCGGTACTGCCCGACTGGGTGCTGCGCGAGGTGAAGTACCGCCCCGACTACGTGACGCGGCCGGTGACGGAGAGGGGGCTTGTGAAGCGGATGTTCGCGGCGACGCGCGAGGATGATGCGACGCGGCCCTTCATGGCGCATTTCCTGCGGCTGGCGCGGAGCGAGCCGGTGAAGCTGCAGCGGCAGTAGGGTCGGGGAAGGCCGGCCTTGACCCTGCGGCATCCCCGGGCGGATGCTGGGCCTGTCGCCAGCAGGGCGCAGAGGGGGGTCGGCATGCGGGATGCGCGGCACGCGGTCGAGGAAACGCTCGACCCCGAAGACTGGACCGAGCTGCGGGCGGTGGCGCACAGGATGGTCGATGACGCCATCGACCATGTCGCGGGCGTACGCGACCGCGCCGCCTGGCGCGACATGCCCGAGACGGTGCATAGCCGGCTGAGGGCGCCGCTGCCGGTCGAGGGTGCGCCGATGGACCGGGTCTATCAGGACTACCGCGAAACCTCGGCCGCCTATCCCATGGGCAACATCCACCCGCGCTTCTGGGGGTGGTTCATGGGGGCGGGGAACTTCGCCGGGGCGCTTGGCGATTTCCTTGCGGCCATCGACGGGTCGAACCTGGGCGGCGGCAATACCGGACCTGCCGCTCTCGACCGGCAGGTGACGGGCTGGCTGAAGGAGATGATGGGCTTTCCCGCCGATGCGGGCGCGATGCTGACCAGCGGCGGGTCGGTCGCCAACATGGTGGGCCTTGTCGTCGCGCGGAACGTGATGTCGGGAATCGACCTGCGGGAACGGGGCGTGCGGGCGATGCCGCAGCCCCTGCGGTTCTACGGGTCCGAGCAGATGCATTCCTGCCACCAGAAGGCGATGGAGGTTCTGGGCCTTGGCAACACCGCGCTGCGCCGCATTCCGGTGGATGACCGGCTCAGGATGGACATGGGGGCGCTGGCCCGCGCCGTGGCCGAGGACCGGGCGGCGGGGTGGAAGCCCGCCTGCGTCATCGCCTCGGCCGGGACGGTCAACACCGGCTCGGTGGACCCGCTGGAGGAGATCGCGGATTTCTGCGCCGCCGAGGGGCTTTGGAACCACGTCGATGGCTGCATCGGTGCACTGCTGGCGATTGCCCCCGGCGGGCGGGCGCTGGTGAAGGGGCTGGGGCGGGCGGATTCGCTGGCGCTCGATCCGCACAAGTGGCTGCATGCGCCCTTCGTCGCGGGCTGCGCGCTGGTCAGGGACCGGCGGGCGCATTTCGGGGCCTTCACGCTGCATGGCGAGTATCTGCAGGAACAGGCGCGCGGCCTCGCGGCGGGCGAGTTCCTGGCGGATTACGGGATGGACCTGTCGCGCGGGTTTCAGGCGCTGAAGGTCTGGATGGCGCTGAAGCACCACGGCGTGGCGAAGTTCGGGCGGCTGATCGACCAGAACATCGCGCAGGCGGCGCATCTGGCGGACCGCGTGCGGGGCGAACCGCTGCTGGCGCTGATGGCGCCGCAGGTCATCAACGTCGTCTGCTTCCGCTACGCACCGGAAGGGCTGGGCGAGGACGACCTGCGGCGGATCAACACCGAGATCATGCTGCGGATACAGGAAGCGGGTACGGCGGTTCCGACCGATACCACCATCGGCGGGCAGCATTGCCTGCGGGTGGCGATCACGAACCACCGGACGCGGGTGTCGGACCTCGACCTCTTGGTGGAGGAGGTGCTGCGGATCGGGCGGCAGGTCGCCGGGTAAAGACGCGCGCCTACTCCGCCGCCGGGCCCGGGGCGAGGTCGGCCTCGGGCGGCATCTCGTAGTGCGCCTTGCCGTCGAAGGCGGCCTCGAAGGCGCGCAGCCGCTTGTGGATCGACAGAAGCTCGATGATCGTCGTCCACGAGTTGACGAGATACTGGAACGACCCCGAGACCTGCCCGAAGGCGGTGAGGATCTGCTGGAGGACGCCGAAGGTGATCTTGCCGGCCACGATGGTGGGGATCAGGATCACGTAGGCGAAGATGTTGTCGGCCTGGAGGTAGAGGCCGCGGAAGACGTTGAAATAGGCGTAGTGCAGATAGAGGCGGAAGTAGTTGAGCCGCACGCGCGAGAAGAGTTCCCGCACCGTGGGCGGATCGGCACGCCGGGGGTCGTCCTCGCCGTAGACGAGTTCCTTGCGGTAGGCGGCCTCGACCCGCTGGTTGGCGAAGTTGAGGCCCGGCAGGCGGATGCCCGCGACCGCCAGAAGGACCGTGCCGAACAGCGACCAGAAGATCGCCATGACGAGGAGCGGTTCGGGGATCACGCCGAGGACCGGCAGTTCGGTGACTTGGGCGGACAGGGTCGCAAGGACCGGCAGGAAGGCAAAGAGCGTCATCACGGATTCGACGATCGAGGAGCCGAGATCCTCGACGATGCCGGCAAAGCGCATTGTGTCTTCCTGCACGCGCTGGGCGGCCCCCTCGATGCTGCGCACCTGCGGCCATCGCGACATGTAGTAGTCGTTCATCGCGGATCGCCAGCGGAACACGTAGTGGCTGACGAAGAAGCGTGTCGCCACGTAGACCACGATCCAGACGAAGGCGATCTGCGAGAAGAGCCAGATCAGCAGGTAGAGGTCTGCGGCAGTGACGGTGCCGCCACCCGAGAGCGCGTTCTGCACGTCGTCGAAGAAGGGGCCGCGCCAGTTGTTGATCGCCACCGAGACCTGCACGCTGAAATAGGTGGAGAACAGGATGAGCGCCGAGCCGACGATCGACCACCATTGCATCGGGTGCGGGGCCATCCTGAACCAGAAGCCGGCGAAGAGGGCCAGAGAGACGGCGAAGTAGCCGTAGAAGAAGAGAAAATCCGGGGTAACGAAGTAGGCGATTCCGAGCGGCGGGTCGGTGCCTTCGGGGATCGGCGGCGCGCCGAGGGCGGTGCCGAGGGCGGCGCCGAAGACGTACCAGACGGCCACGCAGAGCGCGACCCAGACGAGGACCGAGGGAAAGAAGATCCTAGGGCTTGGAAAGAACGACCTGAACATGCCCTGCCGCCTGTTGTCACGCCGGTCTCCACGGCCCGGCCGGATTGGTCTTGTGGACTTACCGGCGCCCCCGCGCAAGCACCATCCGGCCAGAACGGAGCGAACGGCAACGTGAGCGGGCGCGAGGCGCGGTGAGCGGCGCGCGCCGCGGTCCGCCCTCCCCTTTCCTTTCCGGCCCCGTCCGCCTATACGCCCGCCCTGAACCGAAGGAGCCGACGGCGATGCAGGGCAGCGCGAACCTCAATCTCATGGTCAAGGCGGCGCGCGCCGCGGGCCGGTCGCTCGTCAAGGATTTCCGCGAGGTCGAGAACCTCCAGGTCTCGGTCAAGGGGCCGGGCGATTTCGTGAGCCGCGCCGACCGCGAGGCGGAGCGCATCGTCAAGGAAGAGCTGATGGGCGCGCGGCCGACCTATGGCTGGCTCGGCGAGGAGACGGGCGAGGACAAGGGGCAGGATCCGACGCGGCGCTGGATCGTCGATCCGCTCGACGGGACGACGAACTTCCTGCACGGGCTGCCGCACTGGGGCGTGTCGATCGCGCTCGAGCACAAGGGCGAGATGGTCGCGGGCGTGTTGTTCGATCCTGCCAAGGACGAACTCTTCTGGGCCGAGAAGGGGGCGGGGGCGTGGATGAACGACCGCCGACTGCGGGTGTCGGGGCGGCGTGCGATGGGCGAGGCGATCTTCGGCACCGGCGTTCCGGCCGGAAACAGGGACGCGATGGCGGCCGCGCTCCGCGACCAGTCGCGGCTGCTTCCGGTTACGGCGGGCCTGCGCCGCTGGGGTGCCGGCGCGGTCGATCTGGCCTATGTCGCCGCAGGGCGCCTCGACGGATACTGGGAGCGGGGCATGAAGCCCTGGGATCTGGCGGCGGGCATCGTCCTGGTGCGCGAGGCGGGCGGCATGGTCGCCCCGATCCGCGAGGGCGCGGACCCGGTCGAGAGCGGCGAGATCGCGGTCGCGAACCCCGGGCTGTTCCAGCCCTTCCTCAAGCTTCTCCGCGACGAGGGCTGAGCGGGCCCGTCACCGCGGGCCGGGGGCGGATTGCCGCTCCGGCACCCCACCGTCCGAAGCATCGGGTCCGGTTTGCGCCGGGGGTGAGGGCGGGCAGTGGCGGGCAGTGCGGCAAGTCCCGTTCCGGCCGCCCGACAGGGGATGCGCCGGACCCGCCGGCGCCCTGTCCGGAAAGCTGCGGCTCCGCGTCAGCGCTGCCGTACGCGGGGATGCGGGCCGCGGCGCAAGTCGGTGCCCGGATGCGGTGCCATAGCTGCCCCCTCAAGGGCATCTTTCATCTTCCCTGGGCTCTCAGGCTGATCCGGATTGTGGCCGGTATTGTCTGAACCGGGCCGGGGATTGTCAGCGTTCGTGACGTCCGTGACGTGCGTGTTGAGCGGTATCCTCTCCTCCGCCATCTACACTGCGAGGAGCGACAGCCCTTGAGGCTCTGCCACAGGCTGTGCCAAAGGTGTGAACTGTGCCAGCGGGCGTGGCGGAACAGGTAGACGCTCGGGACTTAAAATCCTGATTTCTGTGGGTTCGACTCCCACCGCCCGCACATTCGGCGTGACCTGAAATCCCCGACCGGAGGGCCGGGCCGGTTCAAGTCCGGCCGCGGGTACCAGAGTTCCGGAGCTTTCGTCCAAGCGGAACCGGTCAGGCCAGTGCCCGCCCTTCCGACCGACTTTTCGTGCACAGCCTGGCTTCCCCGGCCGGCGCGCCATCGGGTGCGCGTGAACGTCTCGTCAGGCCGTCCGTCGTGGAGACCCTCGACGGAAAGCGATGACACCGGCATGCGCCGGACGCTGCCAGCCGGCCGGCTGGCGTTCTTGCCGCATCCGCGCGGATCCCGAGAGGGGCGCCGCGATTCAGGCTTGATCTGCGCGGAAATTCCGCGGATATGTTGCGATTGCGACGAGACCCGATCGACCACTGTTTCCGTTTTCGGCCTCAGTCATTCGATTCGCGACTGCGCCGGGCCGCCACATGGTGTGGGCGGCAGTTCTACAGGAGACTTCACGATGGCCACCGGCAGCGTGAAATGGTTCAACGGCACCAAGGGTTATGGCTTCATCGCCCCCGACGGAAGCAGCAAGGACGTGTTCGTCCACATCTCGGCGCTGGAGCGGGCGGGTATCCGCGAGCTGAAGGACGGCCAGAAGGTGACCTTCGACATCGAGAAGGGCCGCGACGGGCGGGAATCGGCGACGAACCTCGCGCTGGCGTAAGCGGCAGGTTCCCGAATGAGGCCCCGGACCTGATCCGGGGCTGCGGGACGGGCGTGGCGATGGCCGCGCCCGTTTTCATACGGTGCCCGGTCAGGGCCGGCCTACGACCGCGCCCCCGCGAACCTTCTCGCCCACTCCTCCCGCTCGTCGTCGCCGATCTTGCGGAACATGACGTCGGGCGTGGCGAAGGCGTGGCCGGCGGGGAGCGCGGTCAGCGCTTCCGCCACGGAACCCGGCCACGAACGGTCGGCCGTGTTCATCGCGGCGAGCATCGTTGCGGCGGCGTCGGGGATGAAGGGTTCCGACAGCACGGCATAGAGCCGGACGAGGTTCAGGCCGAGCCGGGTCATCGCCGCGGCGCGGTCGGGGTCGGTCTTGTGGACGGTCCAGGGCGCGGCGGACTGGAGGTATTCGTTGCCGGCGACCCAGATCGCCCGAAGCTCCGCCGCCGCCTTCCGCACCTCGATGGCGGTCATGTAGCGTTCGTAGTCGCGGACGCGCTCCTCAAGCTCCACGATCAGCGCGGCGGCGCGTTCCCCGGTCTCGCCGCCCGCAGGCACCTCCTCGCCGAACTTCGAGCGGCAGAACTTGGTGATGCGGCTGACGAAGTTGCCGAGCACGTCGGCGAGGTCCTTGTTCACGCTGGTCTGGAAGTTCTCCCAGGTGAATTCGCTGTCCGAGGTTTCGGGGGCGTGGGAGAGGAGCCACCAGCGCCAGTAGTCCGCCGGAAGGATCGAGAGCGCCTGGTCCATGAACACGCCGCGGCCTTGGGACGTGCTGAACTGTCCGCCGTCGTAGTTCAGGTAATTGAAGGACTTGAGGTAATCGACCATCTTCCACGGCTCGCCCGACCCCAGCAGCGTCGCGGGGAAGGAGAGCGTGTGGAAGGGCACGTTGTCCTTGCCCATGAACTGGTAATAGGTCACGTCGCCCGCGCCCTTGTCGGTCCGCCACCAGCGTTCCCACTGCGACGGCGGCAGACCCTTCGCCTCGGCCCATTCGGCGGCGCAGGCGATGTATTCGATGGGCGCGTCGAACCAGACGTAGAAGACCTTGCCCTCCATCCCCGGCCAGGGCCGCTCGCCCTTCCTCACCGGGATGCCCCAGTAGAGGTCGCGCGTGATGCCCCGGTCCTGGAGGCCGTCGCCGTCGTTCAGCCACTTCCTGGCGATCGAAGTTGTCAGGATCGGCCAGTCGGTCTTGCTGTCGATCCACGCCTCCAGCCGGTCCTTGAGCGCGCGCTGGCGGAGGTAGAGGTGCTTGGTTTCGCGCACCTCGAGATTTGTGGACCCCGAGATCGCCGAGCGCGGGTTGATGAGGTCGGTCGGGTCGAGCTGCTTGGTGCAGTTCTCGCACTGGTCGCCGCGGGCACGATCGTAACCGCAGTTCGGGCAGGTGCCCTCGATGTAGCGGTCGGGCAGGAACCGGCCGTCGTCCACCGAATAGATCTGCTTCTCGAACCGCTCCTCGATCCAGCCGTTCGCGTCGAGCACGCCCGCGAAGTGCTGGGTCAGGCGGTGGTTCTGCGGGCTGGACGAGCGCCCGAAATGGTCGAAGGACAGGCGGAACCCGCGGGCAAGCTCGGCCTGCACCTGATGCATCTCGGCGCAGTATTCTTCGACCGGCTTCTTCGCCCTGGCGGCGGCAAGCTCGGCAGGGGTGCCGTGTTCGTCGGTCGCGCAAAGGAACAGCACCTCGTTGCCGCGCGCGCGCATGTAGCGGGCGAAGAGGTCGGCCGGGAGCTGGGAGCCGACGAGGTTGCCCAGATGCTTGATCCCGTTGATGTAGGGGATCGCCGAGGTGATGAGAATCCGGGCCATGCGCGCGTTCCTGTCCCTAGTCCGCTCCCTAGTCCGCGCGAGGGTTTAGCGGGAAGGGGGGCGAAGGGCCAGAGGGTGAGGGGCGCGGGGCGTCCGCTATCGTCCGCGCCGCACCCCGGCGAGCAGCCGCCCGACGAGGAACGAGGTCCGGGGCGTGTAGATGTAGCCGGTGCGTTCGGCGGGCGCGGGTCGGGCGCGCATCCTGACGAGGCCGAAGAGCAGGAGCGCGACATGCGCCAGCGCGATGAAGACGAACATCGAGGCGGGTCCGAGCCTGTCGATCAGCGAGGACGCGATCAGCGGCGAGGCGATGGCGCCCACCGCATAGAGGAACATCAGGGCCGCCGACAGTTCGACCCGCTCCGCGTCGGTTGCGAAGTCGTGCGCGTGCGCGGCCGAGAGCGAGTAGAGCGGGAAGGTGGCGATCCCGAAGAGGGCCGCGCCGGCATAGACCGCACCGTTGCCCAGGGACCCGAGCCCGATGACCGCAAGGCCGGCGAGGATCGCGAAGGCCGAGAGCCACACGAGGACATGCCTGCGGTCGTAGCGGTCGGCAAGCCAGCCGAACGGGACCTGCGAGACCGCCCCGCCGATGACATAGGCAGCGAGGAAGACCGCGATCTGGTCCTGCCGCAGCCCGACCTGCACTCCGTAGAGCGGCCCGACCATCCGGTAGGCGGACCCGGTGATCCCCGAGACCACGACGCCGAGCGCGGCGAGCGGCGAGCGGTCCCAGGCGAGGCGCGGGCGCAGGCGGGGGGCCTCGGGCGTCGCCGGCTGTTCGGCGCGCGAGACGGTGACGGGCAGGAGGGCGGCGCAGCAGGCGATGGCGAGCAGGTTGTAGGAGAAGTAGGCCGCCGGCGGCAGGATGCCGATGACGAGCTGGGCCGCGAGGTTTCCGCCGACATCGACCGCCCGGTAGACGCCCATGGCCCGCCCGCGCGTCGCGTTCGTGAGCTTTGCCTGGAGCCAGGCCTCGATGATCGTGTAGGTGCCCGCCACGCAGAGGCCCGAGAGCATCCGGAGAAGCGCCCAGGCGACGGGATTCACGATCATCATGTGGGCGATGATTCCGATCGTCCCGGCGGCGGTGAAGGCGGCGAAGGCACGGGAATGGCCGACATCGCCCATCAGGCGCGGCGCCCACCAGCAGCCGATGAAGAAGCCGGTGAAGTGGGCCGATCCCAGAAGGCCGATCTGCGAGGCCGAGAAGCCGAGGCTCACCCCGGAGATCGCGTCGAGGGGCACGACGCCGCCGGTTCCGAGCTGAAGCAGGATGACCGACAGGAAGATCGCCGTGAACGAGATCAGAACGCGCATCGCCGCCCGAAGTACCGTGCGGGCCGAGCTTGCGACGGAGGGGCGGTTCTGCCCACCCGCAAAGCGACAGCCCGTGGCGGGCCGGTGTCGCTATCGTGCGCCGGGGGCTACTTCTTCTCGATCCGGGCGAGGATCTTCAGGCGGACTTCGCTTCCCACCATGTTGGGAAATCCGCCGGCCCCGAAGTCGGAGCGGTCGATCTTCCCAGTGAGCAGCACGGAGAGTCGGGACAGGTCGCCCGCCTCGGTTCCCGTCTGGCGGTAGATCCGGGCGGCCAGCGTCACGGGCCTGGTCACGTCGCGGATCGTCAGGTTCCCCGCCACCTCGGCCCCTGCGCCCCTGGCGCGGATTGCGGTGCTTTCGAAGCGGAGCGTCGGGTAGGTTGCCACGGCGAGAACCCGGGGACCGAGCATCGCGCCGGTCGCAAGCGGGTTCGAGGTGCGGGCACGGGCGGCGTCCATGGTCACCTCGACGCGGCTGTCGGCAAGGTTGGCGAAATCGATGGCGAGGCTTGCCGCGGCGATCGGCATCCTGCCCGTGATGGTGAGGCCCGAGGTGCCGAAGTCGGTTTCGAAGGCGACGACCGACAGGTCGGGCTGAAGCAGATACGCGACCGGTGCGGCACCTGCCGGCACGGCGTGGACCGCCAGAAACAGGGCTGCAGCCGCAAGGGCCCGGGGCAGCATCGTCTGACGAGCGGGGCGCATCGGCGCATCCTTCCGGGGTCCGGGCCGCAGTCCCCCGCGGGCGAGGGGGGGATCATGTCGCATCCCAAGGTGACGGCGGACGCGGCGCTGTCCATCCCGGAGGACTCCGGCATCCGCACAAGGGTGAAGTCGGAAAGGCCGTTGCTGCGGCGGGCCGAAAGCGTCCATTGCGGCGGGGACATGTGCCAGCGCGTCCCGGCCCCTGCGCGCCACCCTCGCCGGGGGTGAGCAGGATCCCCAGAGGGGGGGGGCGGCCGCCCTCTCGGCCGCGCCGGTTTCGGCGGCAAGGGCAGGCGGCGAACCGGGCGCATCCGATGCCGTACTGAGGGCGGGGGCTCTGCCCCCGGGCCCCCGGGATATTTTCGGACCGAAAATGCGGGTCAGGCGAGCTGGGCCGGGACGAGGCCGCGGAGCGCGTTGCCGACCCAGAGCCGCACCTGCCGCAGGCGGTCGGCGGTTAGCACGGCCTCGCGGCAGGACCCCGAGGCGAGGAGTTCGGCGCGCAGGACGCCGGGCAGGCATCCGCAGGCAACCGGGGGCGTCCTGAGGCCGGTCCCGTCATCGAAGAAGAGGGTGGTGATCGTCCCCTCGCAGACCTCGTCGCGTTCGTTGAGGAAGATGACCTCGTCCGTGCCTTCCGGCAGGGCCGCACGGGCGCGGTCGTAGAGCGCGCGCCGGGTGGTCTTGTGGACGAGGAGCGGGTCGGTCGAGCAGAGGCGGTCCCGCGACAGCGCGAGACGCCATTCCGCCGCGGCGGGAGGAAGGGGGGAGAGTGTGACCTCCGCGTCCCCCGCCTCGCCGAGCGTGAGGCGGACACGGGCGGGTGCGCCGGGCGGAACCGACCCGAGGGCGCGGGCCACGGCGGCGGAGTCGTGCACGAAGCCGAGCGCGGCGGCGCTGCGGGCGAGACGCGCCATGTGCCCGGCACGGCGCGGAAAGCCCGCGCCGTCCCAGAGCATCGTCTCGATCAGGCGGGTTCCGGGCGGGCAAAGCGGGCTTTCCACAGCGCCTCCTCGTATTCGCCGGCGGGGGTCGAGTCCGCCACGATGCCGCCGCCCACGGCAAGGTCGGCGCGCCCGTCCGCGTGGAGCGTCAGGGTGCGGATCGCCACGTTGAACGAGGATCGCCCGTCCGGCGCCGCCCAGCCGAGCGCACCGCAATAGGCGCCGCGCGGGTGCGGTTCCAGCGTGCGGATGATCTCCATCGCGCGGATCTTCGGTGCGCCGGTGACCGAGCCGCAGGGGAAGAGCGCGCGAAAGATGTCCGAAAGCCGGGTTCCGGGGCGGAGCTGCCCGGTGACGCGGCTGATCATCTGGTGGACGGTGGCGTAGGTCTCGATCCGGAAGAGGTCGGGCACCGTGACCGTTCCTGCCCGTGTCACCCGGCTGATGTCATTCCGGAGCAGGTCCACGATCATCAGGTTCTCGGCCCTGTCCTTCTCGCTCGCCCCCAGCCGGTCGCGGATGCGGGCGTCCTCGGCCGGGTCGGGGTGGCGGGGGGCGGTGCCCTTCATCGGGCGGGTCTCGATCCGGCCCTCGGGTCCGGTCGAGAAGAAGAGTTCGGGCGAGCGCGAGAGGATGGCGGGCATGGCGGGGAAGCACATCAGGCCGCCGTGCGGCACCGGCTGGCGGGCGCGGAGGCGCGCGCAGAGCCCGGGCACGCTGCCCGACCAGCGGGCAGCAAGGCCGAAGGTGAGGTTCGCCTGATAGATGTCGCCTGCCTGGATCCAGTCGAGGATGCGGGCCGCCGCCGCCGCGTGATCGGCCGCCGACCAGAGCGGGACCGGGTCGGTGAGGCCCGCCTGCGGGGCCATGGCCTCGGCCGAGCGGAGGAAGTCGCCGGGGTCTTCGGGCGCATCGAAGACGCCGAAGGCCAGAAGCGGCACAGGGCAGGCCGCGGGCATCAGGGGCGCGAGCCTGGGCTCGAGCGCATAGCCCGCCTCGTAGGCGGCCATGCCGGCGATCCAGAGGCCCTCCGACAGCGCCCTGTCGAGCGCGTCGAGAAGGCCCGGAACCTCTCCCGCAGCCTCGGCCCGCAGGATTGTTCTCGGCGCGCGGAACAGCGCGGGGCGCCCCGAGGGGCCCTGTTCGACGAGGAGGAAGGGAGGCTTCAAGATGCGTGCGGCGCGAGGAACGGCTTCGGAAGCCGCAACTATGGGAGAAGCGGGCCGCTCGGCAAGCGCCGCTGCGGCATGGGAGGCGCGCGAAACGTCACGCCACCTCGTAGGGCAGGATGCCGCGGCGGTCGGGGTCGATCCTCAGCCGCCGTTCGAGCGGGGGCACCGACCGCTGGTGGCAGTCGCGCCGTTCGCAGATGCGGCAGGAAATCCCGATCGGCGCGAAGGCGCGGGCATTCGACAGGTCGAGATCGTCGGCATAGACGAGCGCGCGGGCGTGGCTGATCTCGCAGCCGAGCCCGATGGCGAAGCGGCGGACGGGGGCGTTGAACGACCCGCCGGGTTTCGCGACGTCGCGGGCGAGGCAGAGGTAGCGCACCCCGTCCGGGGTTTCGGCCAGTTGCCGCAGGAAGCGGCCGGGCGTCTCGAAGGCCTGATGGACGTTCCAGAGCGGGCAGGCGCCGCCGAAGCGCGCGAACTGGAGGCGGGTCGCGGAGTGGCGCTTTGTGATCGTGCCGGCCTGATCGACCCTGACGAAGAAGAATGGCACGCCCTTCGCACCCGGGCGCTGGAGCGTGGCGAGGCGGTGGGCCACCTGTTCGATCGAGGCGCCGAAGATCAGGCCGAGGCGCTCGAGGTCGTGGCGGGTTTCGTGCGCCGCTTCGAGAAAGGCGCGGTAGGGCATGAGCGCCGCCCCGGCAAAGTAGTTGGCGATGCCGGTCCGGGCGATGGCGCGGGCGGTGTTCGATTGGAAACGTGCAAGATCGAGTGTCGCCTCGATCAGCGGCGCCTGGGTCAGGAGAGCGATCTGGTGGAGGATCTGGAAGCGCTGGGTGGCCGTGTCGGCACGCTGCGAGATATGCAAGGTCCGTGTCGCTTCGTCGCAGTGCCTGAGCGCCGGGCCGTCCGAAAAGGACAAGGCCATGCCAAGCGCTTCCAGCGCGTCCCGCGCCGCGGCCACGGCGTCGCCGGCACCGGCGAAGCGCTCCGCGGCACGGTCAACGGCATCGAGGTAGTTGTCGCAATAGTGAAAGAAGTCCCGCACCTCTTCCCACGGGTTCGACACCGCGGGAGCGCCGTCGCGGCCCAGCGCCTCGTCGAGCGAGGCAAGGCGTTCGTGCGCCTGGCGGTAGGCGCGGTGGAGTTCGAGGAAGGCGCGTGCCAGAACGGGTGCGTTCGACGCCGCAAGCCGAAGGTCGGCGAGCGGCGGCAGCGTTTCGGCAAAGACCGGGTCGGCCAGCGCCTCGCGCATGTCGGTGACGATGCGCTCGGCGTCGCCCTGCGAAAGCTCGGTCACGTCCATCCCGAACTCGGATGCAAGCGCGAGGACCACGCCCGCCGAGACGGGGCGGTGGTTGTTCTCCATCTGGTTGAGGTAGGGGAGCGACACGCCGAGCTTTCCGGCGAAATCCTTCTGCGTCAGCCCGAGCCGGCCGCGCGTCTCGCGCAGCTTGACCCCGGCATAGAGCTTGCGGGCGGGCATGATCGCGCCTCCTTCTGCACAATCGCAGGCTACGCTTTGCAAACCCGGTGCAAAAGCCCCTTCAGCCGGGCGTCGCCGCGCCCGACCGGCCGGCGAGGATGAGCCACGCGCCGAACACGGTCAGGGCGAAGCCCGCAAGGTGGTTTCAGCGGATCGCTTCGCCGCGATAGAGAGCCGAGAAGCCGATGAAGACGGTCAGCGTGACGACCTCCTGGATCGTCTTGAGATGCACCGCGCTCATCGCCGTGCGGCCGCTCCGGTTGGCGGGGACCATCGGTCAGTATTCGAAGACTGCGATGCCCCGGCTGGCGAGGATGACCGCCAGAGCGCGGCCTGCCGGCGAATCGCAGATGGCCGTACCACGCGAAGGTCATGAAGACGTTCGAGGCGATGAGCAGGGCGACGGTGATGACGGGCACGCGCAGGGCGGGAACGCGCAGGGGGGGCCACGGGCAGGGCGGGCACGGGTGTCTCCGGGATGCGCAGGGGTGGGTGTCCAGGTGCCAGACAGGCGCCGAAACCGGTGGAAGTCCACGCCGCACGCAGGGCGATTCGCAGATTTGCCATTTGCCGATCTCTGCCCGTCAAGAATATGCAAATTTTCCCGATTCCGCTTCCGATCGGCTCTGCAGATGCTAGGCTTATAAGACCCATGTGCGCTTCTGCGGCGCGCCGGGCGCCCAGGGAGGGGGAGCCGAGTGCAGCACATTCTTTCCGAACTGGAATCCCGCCGCGCCGCCGCGCGCCTCGGCGGCGGGCTGCGCCGCATCGAGGCGCAGCACCGGAAGGGCAAGCTGACCGCGCGCGAGCGCATCGAGCTCCTGCTCGACGAGGGATCGTTTGAGGAGTTCGACATGTTCGTCGCCCACCGCTGCACCGACTTCGGGATGCAGGCGGAACGGCCGGCGGGCGATGGCGTGGTGACGGGCTGGGGCACCGTGAACGGCCGGGTCGTCTATGTCTTTTCCCAGGACTTCACCGTGATGGGCGGGTCGGTTTCCGAGACCCACGGCCAGAAGATCTGCAAGATCATGGACATGGCGCTGCAGAACGGCGCGCCGGTGATCGGGATCAACGATTCGGGCGGAGCGCGGATCCAGGAAGGCGTCGCCTCGCTCGCGGCCTATGGCGAGGTGTTCCAGAGGAACGTCCTGGCCTCCGGGGTCGTGCCGCAGATCAGCCTCATCATGGGCCCTTGTGCGGGCGGGGCGGTCTATTCCCCGGCGATGACCGACTTCATCTTCATGGTGAAGGACACGTCCTACATGTTCGTGACCGGCCCCGACGTGGTGAAGACCGTCACGAACGAGGTCGTCACGGCCGAGGACCTGGGCGGGGCCGCCACCCATACCCGCAGGTCGAGCGTGGCGGACGGTGCCTTCGAGAACGATGTCGAGGCGCTGTCGGAAATCCGCCGCCTGATCGATTTCCTGCCGGCCAACAACCGCGACCGCGCGCCCGTCCGGCCCTTCTTCGACGACCCGGCGCGGACCGAGGGCAGCCTCGACACGCTCGTCCCCGGCACCCCAAACCAGCCCTACGACATGCGGGAGCTGATCCTGAAGGTCGCGGACGAAGGCGATTTCTTCGAGATCCAGAAGGACTTCGCGGGCAACATCATCACCGGGTTCATCCGGCTGGAGGGCTCTACCGTCGGTGTCGTCGCGAACCAGCCGATGGTGCTGGCGGGCTGCCTCGACATCGACGCATCCCGCAAGGCCGCGCGCTTCGTGCGGTTCTGCGACGCCTTCGAGATCCCCATCCTGACGCTCGTCGACGTTCCCGGCTTCCTGCCGGGCGTCGCGCAGGAATACGGCGGCATCATCAAGCACGGCGCGAAGCTCCTCTACGCCTATGCCGAGGCGACGGTGCCGAAGGTCACGGTGCTGACGCGCAAGACCTATGGCGGGGCCTATGTCGTCATGGCGTCCAAGCACCTGCGCGCCGACTTCAACTACGCCTGGCCCACGGCCGAGGTTGCCGTCATGGGAGCGAAGGGAGCGGTCGAGATCCTCTACCGCAGCGAGCTCGACGACAGGGACAGGGTCGCCCTCCGCGTGAAGGACTACGAGGACCGCTTCGCCAATCCCTTCGTCGCCGCCGAGAGGGGGTTCATCGACGAGGTCATCATGCCCCATTCCACCCGCCGCCGCGTCGCCCGGGCTTTCGCCTCGCTCCGGGCGAAGAAGCAGCCGCTGCCGTGGAAGAAGCACGACAACATCCCGCTGTGACCATGCGCAGAACCGTCCCTGTCCTGGCCCCTGTCTTCGCCCCTGTCTTCGCCCCTGTCCTGGCCCTTGTCCTCGCCCTGCCGGCGCACGCCGAGGAGGCGAGCGAGATCGACCTGCCGTCTGGCCAGACCGTCACATGGGTCGAGACGGTGAACGACGCGCCCGGCCCGAACGGCATCGCGATCCGGTTCCGTTTTCTCGCCCCGGCGATCTCCCGCGACGGGGGAAGCGTCAGCGCGGACCAGGCCCAGGAGGACATGCAGGTCCTCTGCGACCGATTCGCCGTCCCGCGGGTGGCGAATCTGGAACCGCGGCCGGGCCAGATCATCATCAGCCTTTCGGACCGCAGGACCGCCTTCGGTGTGCCCGACCCCGAGGCAACCCAGTATTTCGAGGCCTACAGCCTCGGCGACGGCGCCTGTATCTGGGAGGGTTTCTGATGCAGGCACAACATCTTGCACCAGGTGCTTCGCAGGATGTCCGAAGTGAGGACGGCCGGTCACATGCCCGTGTTGCCGCCCCGCCCGGGTGGGAGAGCCGGGTCCCTTCTGCTATGTTTCCGTCAGGCGGCGACACGACCGCCACGAGCAAAATCTTGAGGCAGAGACCCGCACGCGCCGCCGCCGGTGCCAGGCGGGCAACGAGCAGGTTCAGGTCATGGCGAGTGTCATCCTCGTCGCCCTTGTCGTCGGGTTCACGGCTGCTGTCTGCACGCCGAAGGGAACCGTCTGACGCAGGGCGCCGCCAGTCGGGCAGGGGGGCCGGATGCTGAAGCATCGCGGCTTTCCCGGCCGTCTTGCCGGCACGGACCACCAGTTCGTGATCCGCCGGGCCAATCCGAAGGGCGCGACGCGCCTTGACGCGCGCGAACGCTACCGCGACAGAAGCCCGTCCGACCTGCGTGCGGACGCCGCCTTCCTGGCCGCGCTTCTGGAGCATTTCGGCGAGGAGCCCTTCGAACGCGGCAATCTCGATGCGGGCCGTCTGTCATGGCTTTTCGGACGCGAGGTGGTCCCTGCGAGCCCCGAGTTCGACCCCGAAAGCTACGAGGCCCTTCTCCGGGTCGACGCCGCGCGTGCCCGTCAGAGCTTTCCCGAGGTTTTCGGCTGATGGTGTCCCCGGTACCTTTCGGGCCTGCGTTCGGCGGCATCCCGCCATGCGCCGGGCTGCGCTGGCGGGGCCTTGCCGATGCGGCCGGCGGGCCGGAAATCCCGTTTGCCGGACGGCTTCCGGGGGGCCAGACTCTGCGCCGGGCGGGGTCGCGCCGCAGGGTGCATCTCGCCACGTGTCGATACCGTTACCCTTCCCCTTCGTTCCGGCCTGGTCCCGCGTGGATCAGGCCGTTTTTCCTGCTGTGGCGGGCAGATGCCGCGCGGCGCGCGGACCCGCCGGCCAGCCGCGGCAGGGAATGGCACTTTCCCTCGGCGCAGGTTCCGCTAGACTCGCGTCCAATAACAAACTCTGGAGGCGGAACTTCATGCGGAACCCTGTCCTCGCGTTCGGCGCGATCCTTGTCCTGTCCCTTGCGGGCTGTCTCAGGACCGATGGCGAGCGTGCGATCGCCGGCGGAGCCGCGGGCGCCGTCGCGGCCGGCGTGCTCGACATCAACCCGCTCCTCGGCGCCGCCGTGGGTGCCGGAGCGGGCGCACTCTGCGACGACCTCAACGTGTCGGTCTGCAACTGACCTGACGTGGCGGCCATCCCGCCGGGCCCCGGCCCGGCGGGATGGCCGGCGCCCTGTGGTCGCCGCCGGCGGGGCGGCCGCAGCGGGCGGCGGAAATCCGCCTTTGCCCGCTTCGCCGGGTTGCCCCGGGGGGAACCGGCGGGTTCTGATTGCGGTTGCCGTGGTGGCGATTGTCGAGGGAGACCACAGATGCCGATCCGTCCGCTCATGCTGCTTCCCGTGCTTGTCCTTGCCGGCTGTCTCGAGACCAGGGGCGAACGCACCGCCGTCGGGGCCGTGGGCGGCGCGGTCGTCGCCGACGCGCTTGGCGGCAATGCCGTCACCGGCGCTGTCGTGGGCGGCGCGGCGGGCTATTTCTGCGACCAGCTCAACGTGCCGGGCTGCACGAACCGCTGAGTTCGCGCGACCCGGGTCCTGTCTGGCCGCCACGGCATTGGCCGCGGCGGTTCTCGTCGTGCTGCGGCCGGGCGGATGCGGAAACGTCCGGTACGGGAGAGCCGGGCGCGCCGGCGCCGGGCACGGGGGAGTAGCCTAGATGTTCGGGAAGATACTGATCGCCAACCGGGGCGAGATCGCCTGCCGCGTCATCAGGACGGCCCGCCGGATGGGGATCGCGACCGTGGCCGTCCATTCCGATGCCGACCGCGATGCGCTGCATGTCCGGATGGCCGACGAGGCGGTGCATATCGGCCCGTCCCCCGCCGCGCAGTCCTATCTCGTCATCGACCGGATCCTCGGGGCGATCCGCCGGACCGGGGCCGAGGCGGTGCATCCGGGCTACGGCTTCCTGTCGGAGCGGAGGGACTTCGCCGCCGCGCTCGAGCGGGAAGGGGTGGTCTTCATCGGACCGCCGTCCCCGGCCATCGAGGCGATGGGCGACAAGATCACGTCGAAGAAGCTCGCGATGGAGGCGGGGGTTTCGACCGTTCCGGGCTACATGGGCCTGATCGCGGATGCCGACGAGGCGGCGAGGATCGCGGGCGAGATCGGCTATCCCGTGATGATCAAGGCGAGCGCCGGCGGCGGCGGCAAGGGCATGCGTATCGCCTCGAACGCGGCGGAGGCGCGCGAAGGCTTCCAGTCCTCGAAGAACGAGGCGAAGGCCAGTTTCGGTGACGACCGCATCTTCATCGAGAAATTCGTGACCCAGCCGCGCCACATCGAGATCCAGGTGCTGGCCGACCGCCACGGCAACTGCGTCCACCTGCACGAGCGCGAATGCTCGATCCAGCGGCGGAACCAGAAGGTGATCGAGGAGGCACCTTCGCCCTTCCTCGACGAGGCGACGCGCAGGGCGATGGGCGAACAGGCCTGCGCGCTCGCCAGGGCCGTGGGCTACACGTCGGCGGGCACGGTCGAGTTCATCGTCGATGGCGACCGCAACTTCTACTTCCTCGAGATGAACACCCGCCTGCAGGTCGAGCATCCGGTGACGGAACTCGTCACCGGGGTCGATCTGGTCGAACAGATGATCCGCGTGGCGAACGGGGAAAGGTTGCCGTTCCGTCAGGAGGACCTGAAGATCAGCGGCTGGGCCATCGAGAGCCGGCTTTACGCCGAGGACCCCTACCGCAACTTCCTGCCCTCGATCGGACGCCTCACCCGCTACCGCCCGCCGGCGGAGGTCGCGGACGCCACCCGCGCCGTGCGCAACGATACCGGCGTCTTCGAGGGCGGCGAGATCAGCATGTACTACGACCCGATGATCGCGAAGCTCTGCACCTGGGGCCCAACCCGCGCCGACGCGATCGAGGGGATGAGGCAGGCGCTCGACGCCTTCGAGGTCGAGGGGATCGGGCACAACCTGCCCTTCTGCCAGACGGTGATGGACCATCCGCGCTTCACCTCCGGCGCCATCACCACCGCCTTCATCGCCGAGGAATTCCCCGAAGGGTTCAAGGGCGCGACCCTGCCCGATGCGCAGCTCCGCCGCGTCGCCGCCGCTGCCGCCGCCATGCACCGTGTCGCCGAGATCCGCCGCACCCGCATCTCGGGGCGCCTCGGCAACCATGAGCGGCGCGTGGGCGAGGACTGGGTCGTGTCGCTTCAGGGTACCGACCTCTGCGTGACCATCGCCGCCGACCGGGGCGGATCGACCGTCGCCTTCGCGGACGGCCGGCCGATGCGCGTCGTCTCGGACTGGACGCCGGGGCAGCCGCTGGCAAGGCTCATGGTGGATGGCGCGCCGCTCGTCCTCAAGGTCGGCAAGGTGCCGATGGGGTTCCGCATCCGCAACCGCGGCGCGGACCTGAAGGTCCTCGTGCGCACCCCCCGCCAGGCCGAGCTTGCCCGCCTGATGCCCGATAAATCGCCGCCCGACACGTCACGGTTCCTGCTCTGCCCGATGCCGGGCCTGATCGTCCGCATCGCGGTCGGCGAAGGCGACACGGTCGAGGAGGGTCAGGCGCTCGCCACGGTCGAGGCGATGAAGATGGAGAATATCCTGCGCGCCGAGCGGCGCGGCGTGGTGAGCAGGATCGCGGCCGGGGTGGGGGCGAGCCTCAGGGTCGATGACATCATCATGGAGTTCGAATGATGGCCGTCCGGCCCTATCCGCCGGTGGCCCTGCGGTTGCGGATCTCCTCGCGCCGGTCGGGCATCCGGTCGATGGCGCGCATCAGTTCGCGCGCGTCCCAGGGGAAGGGCTTGCGCAGGGCGACCTGCCCGGACTTGTCGATCAGCACCAGCATGAACCCGCGCGGGCGCAGCTTCTGGCGCACGGGGCTGCGGGCAGCGGGGTCGGTGTCGGCGATCACGACCGCGTCCCGGTCCGCCAGTTCGCTCCAGCGGGCCGCGAGCAGCCGCATCTGCTCGGCGAAGGCCGGATCGTCGGGGGCGTCGGCGAAGACGATCACCGGCCGTGCCCTGTTGACATACGCCCCGAGGTCCGCATCGGCGCCGGAGACGGGTGCGAACCCCGTGCTTTCGTCGGGCGCGGCGGGCGGATCAAGCGGATCGGCTGCGCCCGCCGGAGCGGCGGCGATCAGCAGGGCGGCAAGGGCAAGGACGCGTGTCGGCATGGAATCTCCCGGAGAACTGCATATAGGCAGCCTGCGGCGCGTCGGCAAAGCCCGAAGCGGAAAGGATGATCGACGATGACCGACAGCCTCGACGCCTGGTCCGCCCTCGCCCGGAAGGAGTTGCGGGGCCGCGATCCCGCGAGCCTTTCCCGGGAGACGCTGGAGGGCATCCGGGTGAAGCCGCTCTATACCGCCGAGGACATCGCCGGCCTGCCGCACATGGGCACGCTGCCGGGTCTCGCGCCCTTCACCCGGGGCGTCCGCGCGACGATGTATGCCGGCCGCCCCTGGACGATCCGGCAATACGCCGGCTTCTCGACGGCGCAGGAGAGCAACGCCTTCTACCGAACCGCCCTTGCCGGCGGCCAGCAGGGCGTCTCGGTCGCCTTCGACCTCGCTACCCACCGCGGCTATGACAGCGACCACCCGCGCGTTCTGGGCGATGTTGGCAAGGCCGGCGTCGCCATCGACTCGGTCGAGGATATGAAAATCCTCTTCGACGGCATCCCGCTCGACAGGGTGAGCGTGTCCATGACGATGAACGGGGCGGTGATCCCGGTGCTGGCGAGCTTCATCGTCGCGGGCGAGGAACAGGGCGTGCCCCGCGCCGCCCTGTCCGGGACCATCCAGAACGACATCCTGAAGGAGTTCATGGTGCGGAACACCTACGTGTACCCGCCCGAACCCTCGATGCGGATCGCCGCCGACATCATCGAATTCACTGCCGCCGAGATGCCGAGGTTCAACTCGATCTCGATCTCCGGCTACCACATGCAGGAGGCCGGCGCGAACCTGGTGCAGGAGCTGGGCTTCACCCTCGCCGACGGGCGCGAATATGTGCGCACGGCGCTGGCGCGTGGGATGCGGGTGGACGATTTCGCGCCGCGGCTGTCGTTCTTCTTCGCCATCGGGATGAATTTCTTCATGGAGGCCGCGAAACTGCGCGCCGCGCGGATGCTCTGGCACCGGATCATGACCGGCTTCGGCGCGCGGAAGGCGGAAAGCCTGATGCTCCGCACCCACTGCCAGACCTCGGGCGTGTCGCTGCAGGAACAGGATCCCTGGAACAACGTCGTCCGCACCGCCTACGAGGCGATGTCGGCCGTCCTTGGCGGCACCCAGTCGCTGCACACCAATGCGCTCGACGAGGCGATGGCGCTGCCGTCGGACTTCGCGGCGCGCATCGCGCGCAATACGCAGCTGATCCTTCAGGAGGAGACCGGGATCACCGGGGTGGTCGATCCGCTGGCGGGCAGCTACTACGTCGAAAGCCTCACCGCCGAACTTGCCGACAAGGCCTGGGCGCTGATCGAGGAGGTCGAGGCGATGGGCGGCATGACCAGGGCCGTCGCCTCCGGCATGCCCAAGCTCCGCATCGAGGAATCCGCCGCCCGCCGTCAGGCGATGATCGACCGCGGCGAGGAGGTGATCGTCGGGGTCAACAAGTACCGGCTCGACAGGGAAGAACCGATCGATATCCGCGATATCGACAACACTGCCGTCCGCGATGCCCAGATCGCCCGCCTGACCCACCTCCGCGCCACCCGCGACGCCGCCGCCTGCGGGGCAGCACTGGCGGCACTGGAACAGGCGGCGCGCGAGGGCGGCAACCTTCTCGCGGCGGCGGTGACGGCGGCGCGGGCGCGCGCCACGGTAGGAGAGATCAGCATGGCGATGGAAAAGGTGTTCGGCCGCCACCGGGCCGAGGTGAGGACGCTCGCGGGGGTCTACGGCTCGGCCTATGAGGGCGACGAGGGCTTCGCCGCGATCCGGAAGGACGTCGAGGCCTTTGCCGAGGAGGAAGGCCGCCGCCCGCGGATGCTCGTCGTCAAGATGGGGCAGGACGGCCACGACCGCGGCGCCAAGGTCATCGCCACCGCCTTTGCCGACATCGGCTTCGACGTGGACGTGGGCCCCCTGTTCCAGACGCCCGAGGAGGCCGCGCAGGACGCGATCGACAACGATGTGCACGTCGTCGGCATCTCCAGCCAGGCGGCGGGGCACAAGACGCTCGCGCCGAAGCTCGTCGAGGCGCTGAGGGGAAAGGGCGCGGGCGACATCCTCGTCATCTGCGGCGGGGTCATTCCGCAGCAGGACCACGACTTCCTGAAGAAGGCCGGGGTGAAGGCGATCTTCGGGCCGGGGACGAACATTCCGGCGGCGGCACAGGAAATCCTCGGCCTGATCCGGGCGGCACGGGCGGCCTGATTCCGCCCAAGCCCCGCCGCCCGATTCCGCCCAGATTGCGCGACTCGTCCGCTGCGGGCAGCATTGGGCTGAATTCCTCAGGAGTGCGGCGATGATCGACCACGTGGGCTATCCCGTCGCCGACTTTGTCCGCGCGAAAGCCTTCTACAGTGCGGCCCTTGCCCCCCTCGGCTATCACCTCGTCATGGAGGTCACCAACGAACAGACCGGCGGGCACGGCGAACATGCGGGTTTCGGCGCGACCGGGCCCGACTTCTGGATCGGCACCGGCAAGCCCGCCGCGCATGGCGTCCATGTCGCGATCCGCGCGGCCGACCGGGCAGCCGTCGATGCCTTTCACAAGGCGGCCCTTGCCGCGGGCGGCACCGACAACGGGGCACCCGGCCTGCGCCCGCACTACCACAAGGACTACTACGGCGCCTTCGTGCTCGATCCCGATGGCAACAACCTGGAAGCGGTGTGCCATGACCCGGCCTGAGGGGCGCGTGACCGGGATCGGCGGGTTGTTCTTCCGCGCCAAGGATCCCAGGGCGCTGAAGGCGTGGTATGCGGATCACCTCGGCTTTCCCACCGACCAGCCGGTCTGGATGCAGGACGCGGGCCCCACGGTGTTCGCGCCCTTCGCCCTCAAGTCGGACTACTTCCCGCTTGAGAAGTTGCACATGCTGAACCTGAGGGTCGAGGGCCTGGATGCGCTGGTTTCCCGGCTGGAGAAGGCCGGGATCAAGGCCGAGCGCCGCGCCGACTGGGACGGCGACGGCAGCTATGGCCGCTTCGCCCGCATCCATGACCCCGAGGGCAATCCGATCGAGCTGTGGGCGCCGTCAGCCGGCTGACGCGTTGGCGCCCGGTTGGGTGGCCGAAACCTCGGCCAGACGCGGGGCGCTGACCATGCGCAGCACCGCAAAGCCCACGACCGCCGACAGAGCCGACCCTGACAGTACGCCGAGCCGCACCTCGTTCATCAGCGCGGGGTCGGCAAAGCTGAGCGACCCGATGAACAGCGACATGGTGAAGCCGATCCCGGCAAGGCAGGCGACCCCGTAGAGGTGCGTCCACGTCACGCCTTCGGGCAGCCGCGCCCATCCCGTCTTCACCAGCACCCAGGTGATGCCGAACACGCCCGCCTGCTTGCCGATCACGAGGCCGGCCACGATCCCGAGCGGGACGGGCGCCAGCACATCCCGGATGCTCAGGCCGTCGAGCACGATGCCCGCATTGGCGAAGGCGAAGAGCGGGAGCACGCCGAACGCGACATAGGGCGACAGCGCATGTTCCAGCGAATGCAGCGGCGACTTGCCGAAGCGGTCCCTGATCGGGACGAAAAAGGCCGTGACCACGCCCGCAAGCGTCGGATGGACGCCCGATTTCAGAACCAGCATCCAGAGGACCGCGCCGAGAAGCAGCATCGGCGCCACCCGGTGCGCCCCCGCCCGGTTCATCAGCGCCATTCCGGCAAGCGGCAGCAGCGCCGCCCCCAGATAGCCGAGTTTCAGCTCGGCAGTGTAGAAGAGCGCGATGACCAGGATCGCACCGAGGTCGTCGAGGATCGCAAGCGTCAGAAGGAAGATCTTCAGCCCCGGCGGAACGCGCCTGCCGAGAAGCGCCAGCACGCCCACCGCGAAGGCGATGTCGGTCGCGGCCGGGATCGCCCAGCCCCCGAGCGTCTCGGGGCTGCCCCAGTTGATGAGCGCGTAGGCCAGCGCCGGCGCGGCCATCCCGCCCGCCGCCGCAAGTCCCGGCAGCATCACGTCACGGGGGTTCTTCAGCCGCCCTTCCAGCATCTCGCGCTTCAGCTCGATTCCGATGAGGAAGAAGAACAGCACCATCAGCCCGTCGTTGATCCAGAGGATCAGCGGCTTCGACAGGCCCTCGCCGTTGACCAGGATCGAGAGCTTCGACCTGAGAAACGCCTGGTAGCCCGGGTTCAGCCCCGAGTTCGCGACGAAGAGCGCGGCCACCGCCGCCACGATCAGGAGCACGCCGCCTGCGGCTTCGTGCCTCAGCAGGCGCAGGATCATGTTCTTCTCTTGCATCGGTCTTTCCGCCTTCTGCACCGCTCCGCTTCCAGTTGGGGCCTGTGGCGGGCAATTCAACCGCCTGCAAGTCCTTTCCACCCTTGAACCCGCCGGTTCCGCCGCCGAGGATGCCCACGCGACGCGCGCGGCCTCGCCCCGAAATGGTACATGGAATGGCCGAACTCGATCACATCGTCGTCTCCGCCGCGACCCTCGATGCCGGCGCCGCCTACCTGTCGCGGCGTCTCGGTGCAACCTGTTCCGACATCGGCCACCACCCCTACATGGGCACCCACAACCGGCTCGTCGGCCTCGGTCCCGGTCTCTACCTCGAGGTCATCGCCGTGGACCCGGACGCGCCCCATCCCGGTCGTGCCCGGTGGTTCGGCCTCGACAACTTCTCCGGCCCGCCGCGGCTCACGAACTGGATGGTCCGGACCAGCGACCTCGATGCCGCGCTCGCCAAGGCGCCGCCCGGCTCGGGCACCGCCATTTCCCTCAGCCGCAACGACTACCGCTGGCGAATCGCCCTGAACGGAACAGGCCGCTTCCCCTTCGATGACGCCTTCCCGGGCCTGATCGAATGGCAGGGCGGCCTCGACCCCTCGATGCGCCTCCCCGACCAGGGCATCCGCCTTCTCGCCCTCGAAATCTCCACCCCCGATCCGGCCGCCTTCGCCGCGGCCCTGCCCGGGATCGACGACGACCGCCTCTGGATCGTGCCGGGGCAAACGGGAATCCGCGCCCACCTTTCCACCCCGGGGGGCGAGACATGGCTCTGACGATCCGGCCCGCCGGGGACGCCGACTATCCCGCCGTCTCGGCGATCTGGTCGCCGATCCTCGAGGCGACGACGATCACCTTCGCAAACGATGCCCGCCCGCCCGAGGTTCTGGCCGGGATGGCCGCCGACCGGCGTGCCTCAGGCTGCGAATTCTTCGTGGCTGACGAGGATGGCCGCGTGCTGGGCTTCGCCACCTATTGCCAGTTCCGCGCCGGGAACGGGTATCTGACGTCGATGGAGCACACCGTCATCCTTGCCCCCGAAGCGTGGGGCAGGGGCATCGGGCGGAAGCTCATGGAGGCGGTCGAGGACCATGCCCGCGCGCGGGGGGCGCACACGATGGTCGGCGTGGTGTCGGGCGAGAATGCCGAGGGGGTCGCCTTCCATGCGGCCTGCGGCTACCGCACCTGCGGGACGCTGCCCGAGGTGGGGCGCAAGTTCGGCCGCTACCTCGATGCGGTCATGATGGTGAAGGTGCTGTGACCGTTCAGATCTGCACGCCGGTCTTCTCCGCCATGGTCTGCCTGAAGCCTTCGGCGGAATTCCGCGAGGGGTAGGGCGCGTCCGGCACCGGCACGCCCAGAAAGGCACAGAGCCGCCCCCAGCCGTCCTGCGGTTCGTGGATCAGGAGCCGGCCGGGGGCGATTCCGGCCTTCACCGCCGCCACATTCGCCTCGTAGACCGCGATGGCGTGGTCGCGGTCCCCGGGCCGTCCTGCGAACACCCGGTCGCGGATCAGGGCGAGCCCGAGCGAGGCGGGGTCGGTACTCCTTTCGATCCCCTTCAGGATCGTGCCGGCGAAGCTGTCGTACCACGTCCCGGCCGGCCGCCAGCTCAGGATCACCTTCGCTTGCGGCCAGTACGCCGCAAGGTCGCGCCAGTAATGGGCCGAGGGCCAGTCCACCGCCGACCGGTAGCCCTGGAGGAGCCGGTCCCAGCCGGGCCCTTCGCCCCGCACCGTCGCCCGCCACATCGCCGTCTGCTCGTCGTTGCCGATCACTTCCAGCATGTGATGGCATGGTCCGAAGCCGAGGATCGTCAGCGCCTCGCGCAGCGAATCCGTCCCGGTCCGCCCGAACCCTGCCCCGATGACATCGAGCGCCATCCCGCCGCCTCCCGCTGCGCTGCCCATGCCGCAGCCTAGCGCAGGGCGCGGCCGCTGTCCCGCCCTTCGGGTTCGCGCTGGATTTCCCCCGTTCCGCGGCTAAGGTGCGCGGCATGTCGATCTGGACCCGCATCGCCGAGGCGCTGTCGGCCCTCGCCGCCGGCGAAGGGCTGTCGGCAGTCTTCGACAGGCTGAGGACCCCTCCGGAACGGACGGTGGGCTTCACCATCGCGGTCATCGCGCTTGGCGCGAAGATCGCGAAGGCCGACGGTATCGTGACCCGCAACGAGGTGGCGGCCTTCCGCGAGGTCTTCCGGATCGCGCCGGAGGACGAGGGGCAGGCGGCGCGGGTCTTCAACCTCGCCCGGCAGGATGTGGCAGGCTTCGACGCCTACGCCCGCCGGATCGCCGGAATGTTCGGTGCAGGCCACCCGGCGCTCGACGACCTCATGGAAGGGCTTTTCCACATCGCCGTCGCCGATGGTGACTACCACCCCGAGGAGAGTGCCTTCCTGGCCGAGGTCGGCCGCATCCTCGGCATCCCGGAGGCGCGGTTCCGCGCCATGGCCGCCCGCATCGTGCCGGGCGCCGAGCCCGATCCGCATGCCGTTCTCGGGGTCACGCCCGACACGCATGTCGACGAGATCCGCGCCGCGTGGAAGCGTGCGGTGCGCGAGAGCCACCCCGACCGGCTGGCCGCGCGGGGCCTGCCCGCCGAGGCCGTGCGGCTGGCCGAGAAGCGTCTCGCCGCGATCAACCGCGCCTGGGAAGACATCCGCAGGATCCACGCCCTCTGACCGGAAACGCCGATGCGCATCGCCACCTACAACGTGGAATGGTTCTCGAACCTCTTCGATGCGCGGGGCCGGATGCTAAAGGATGCCGAATGGTCGGCGCGCCACAACGTCACCCGCGCCGACCAGCTCGGATCGCTCGGGATCGTGTTCACGGCGATGGACGCCGACGCCGTGATGATCGTCGAGGCGCCGGACAACAACCGCAGGCGCAGGACGGTCCCGATGCTCGAGGCATTCGCGGCCCGCTACGACCTGAGGACGCGCCGGGCCGTGATGGGCTTCGAGAACGAGACACAACAGGAAATCGCGCTTCTCTACGACCCCGACGTCCTGACCGCGCGTCACGATCCGCGCGGGATGCCCGCGCCGCCCTTCGTTCCGCCGGCGCTTCCCGCCGATCCGCTCTCGCCCGGCGCGCGCCGGGCGCCTGCCGCGCCGCGCTTCGACACGACCCACCGCATCGACCTCGACATCGACGGCCGGGTGGATTCGATCCGGTTCAACAAGCCCCCGTTCGAGGTGGCCGCAGAAACGCGGTCCGGCCATTCCCTGCGGCTGATCGGCGTCCACATGAAGTCAAAGGCGCCGCGCGGCGCGGAGGGCGAGGCCGAGACGCGCCGCCTTGCGATCGCCGCCCGGCGCGAGCAGCTTGCACAGTGCCTGTGGCTGCGCGAACGGGTGCTCGAGCACCTCGAGGCGGGCGAGAGCCTGGTGGTGATGGGCGACTTCAACGACGGTCCCGGTCTCGACGCCTACGAGAAGCTCTTCGGCCGTTCGGGGGTGGAGATCGTGCTCGGCTGGGACGAACCCCGCGCCACGCGCCTCTTCGACCCGCATGCGCGCGCCGCGCTCGGCAGCAAGCTGGCCGCGCAGCCGGCGACCGCACGCTTCTACCTTGACGACCGCCAGCAGTATTTCTCGGCGCTGCTCGACTACATCATGGTTTCGCCCGACCTCCGCGCAAAGGCGCCGAAATGGCGGATCTGGCACCCTTTCGACGACCCGGGCTGCTACCGGACGCCCGAACTGCGCGAGGCCCTCCTTGCGGCTTCGGACCATTTCCCCGTGTCGGTCGATCTGGCCCTCTGAGAAGATGACGATGCCGGCCGGCCTCGCGTCACAGCGCAAGGATGGCCGCCCGCATCGCCCCGCGCCGTCGGTCGCCGGTCCGGTCGCCACGCCGGCAGAGCGGCCCGCTTCCGCCGCCCGGCGTTCCCTGCACCGTTGCTCCGCGCGACCGCTAGGCCGGCCGGTCCCGCACCGTCACCTTCGTCTCGGCACGCAGTGACGCGGCCAGCGACATGAACCGGGCGCGCGCCACCTCGCCGAACAGCGCCTGCGTCCGGGGGTTCAGCTCGAGCTCGAGAAGCCGTGTCGCGGGCGTCCATCTCAGGGCGCCGGCCTTTTCCGGGCTTTCGAGCGCGAACATCGCCCCGAAGCGCATCGCCTTGCCGAGGACTTCCGCCTCCTGGATGTCTTCGGGCGCCAGAAGCGCGAAGAGCGGGGCAAGGCGCGACCCCTCGCGCGAGTTCTTGTAGCGGTGCAGGAGGGCGAGCCCGAGGAACACCCGCTCCGGATGGCTGATGCCGCCGAGGTTGCCGCGCGTCGCGTTGTCGAAACAGACCTCGGCGCGGTAATCGGGGTGCGCCCGCCAGGTGGTGTCGTGCAGCAGGCAGGCGGCCTTGTAGAGCCGCGCCCTGGCGGGAGGGAGGTCCGGAAAGACCGGGGAAAGGAAGGCATGCAGCTTCTTTCCGAAGCCCGGCATCCGCGCCTGCGCCTTTTCGGCATGGCGGCAGGCCTCGATCAGCGGGTCGCGGCGCCTCAGCTTCTCGGGCATCGCCTCGAAGAGCATCCCCTCGCGGATGCCGTAGGACGACACGTCGATCTCGGCCGGATCGAAGACCTGGGCGAGCCGCGACAGGACCTGCGCGGCGAGATGGACGAGAGCCATCCGCTCCTGCCCGATCCCGGTCATCGCGCGAAGCTCGGCAACGGAATGGCGCGCGATGAACGCGGCCGTCGCCTGCACGTCGAGCGGCGTCATCCGGTATTCGTGGAGGACGGTCAGCGGATATCTCCGCCGCTCCATGTCGATCCGCGCAATCGCCCGCCATGAGCCGCCGACAAGATAGATGCGCTCGTGACGCCGCCCGATCTGGTCCCTCAGGTCCTCGACGACGCGCCGGATGTGCTGGTCGAGCGCCTTCGGCCCGCCGGTGACCGTCTGCAGGCGAAAGGGGCCGAGGGGCGAGGTCACGCGCCGCCCGATCGTCCCGCCCGAGACCTCGGCCAGTTCCATCGAGTTGCCGCCGATATCGCTGACCAGGCCCTCGGCTTCCGGCCAGCCGAGCAGCACGCCCTGCGCCGACAGCCGCGCTTCCTCGGCCCCGTCGATGACGCGTAGGGTCAGGCCCGTCTCGCCCTCGACCTCGGCCTGGAAGTCGGGTCCGTCGGCGGCCTCGCGGACGGCGGCCGTGGCGACGCAGGTGAGGGGATCGACCTTCATGCCCTTCGCGAGCAGCGCGAACCGCCTCAGCGCAGCGAGCGCGCGTTCCCTGCCCGTCGGATTCAGCCGTCCGGTCTTGGCCATCCCCTCGCCGAGGCCGGCCATGATCTTCTCGTTGTAGAAATAGGCGGGGCTGCGCGCCGCGCCGTCGAAGACGACCATCCGGACCGAGTTCGATCCGACGTCCACCACGCCGACCCGGTGCAGGCCCCGGGCGGACGGGTCCTCGAAGAGCCGTCGTCCGAATGGCCCCGGGCCTTCGGGGGTGCCGCCCGGTGCGCCGTCTGGGATGCCGTCCATTCCGTGTCCCTTCGCTCGGAGTGCCGCGACCCGGGGAAAGTCCGCAGGGAAGTCCGCAGTCGGGCTGCCGGACCGTCAATGCGCAGCGCGCGAACCCGAGTCAACGCCCTCTCGTCGCGGTACGCGCCTCAGTCGGGCAAATGCGCAAGCCTCGGCACGCCCGCCGCGCCCGCCGAGCCCCGGCCCGAGAGCGAGGGATTTTCCATGAAGAACCTGTGACAGGAAAACAGATCGTCGCGCCCATCGGGCAGTTCGCGCAGGTAGCGGCCGTCCGGCTGCAGAAGCCAGCTCTGCGCCTCGTCGGCCAGGTTCGCGGCCATGATCTGGCTCACGATCTGTTCCTTCACGGTCGGGGTCATGCATTCGACCAGGGTCTCGACCCGGCGGCTGAGGTTCCGGTCCATCCAGTCGGCCGAGGAGATGAACACGCGGGCCTTCTTCGCGGGGAGGCCATGCCCGTTGCCGAAGCAGGCGATGCGGCTGTGTTCGAGGAAGCGCCCGACGATGGATTTGACCCGGATGTTCTCGCTCAGGCCGCGGATGCCGGGCCGCAGCCCGCAGATGCCCCGGATCACCATGTCGATCCTCACCCCGGCCTGGCTGGCGGCGTAGAGCGCGTCGATCACGTCGGGCTCGATGATCGCGTTTAGCTTCAGCCAGATCGCCGCCGGCCGGCCCGACCGGGCGAACTCGGCCTCGCGCGCGATCAGGTCCAGAAGCCGGGGCTTCAGCGTGATCGGCGAGATCGCCAGGTTCTCGAGCCCCTCGGGCTGCACGTAGCCCGACAGGTAGTTGAACACCTTCGTCGCGTCGCGCCCGAGCGCCGGGTCGCAGGTGAAGAGGCTCAGGTCGGTGTAGATGCGCGCCGTGATCGGGTGGTAGTTCCCTGTCCCGTAATGGGTATAGGTCACAAGGGCCTCGCCCTCGCGCCGCACCACGGTCGAGATCTTGGCGTGGGTCTTGTACTGGGTGAACCCGTAGACGACCGTCGCGCCCGCGCGTTCCAGCCGCCGCGACTGGCGGATGTTGGCCGCCTCGTCGAAGCGCGCCTTGAGCTCCACGAGCGCCGTCACCGACTTGCCGGCCTCGGCTGCCTCGCAGAGCGCGGTGACGACCGGGCTGTCCCAGCTCGTCCGGTAGAGCGTCTGCTTGATCGCCAGCACGTTCGGGTCGGTTGCCGCCTGCTGAAGATAGCGGATGACCATGTCGAACGTCTCGTAGGGGTGGTGCAGCAGCAGGTCCTTCTGCCGGATCGCGGCGAAGATGTCGCCATCGTGGTCCTGCACCCGCTCGGGCGTGCGGGGCGTGAAGGCGGGCCATTGCAGGTCGCGCCGGCTGTCGAGCACCAGTTCCTTCAGGTCGGCCATCCCCAGAAGGCCCTTCACCTCGACCACTTCCTCGGGTGCGACGTGCAGTTCCTCCATGATGAGCGCGCGCAGCGCCTCCGGCGCGCCGGCGCTCATCTTCATCCGGATCACCTCGCCGCGCCGGCGGCGCTTCAGCGCCGTCTCGAACTCGCGCACGAGGTCCTCGGCCTCGTCCTCGACCTCGATGTCGCTGTCCCGCAGCACCCGGAACAGGCAGTGCCCGGTGTCGCGGTAGCCGGGGAAGAGCGAGCCCAGGTGCAGAAGCAGCATCTCTTCCAGCGCGAGGAACCGCGTCTGGCCCGGCAGCGCGATGAAACGCCTCACCTGCTGCGGGATCGGCAGGATCGCCTGCATCGTCCGCCCGTCCCGTGCCCGTTCAAGCTGGAGCGCGAGGCAGAAGCCTTCGTTCGGAATGAACGGAAACGGATGCGCCGGGTCGATCGCCAGCGGCGAGAGGATCGGAAAGACCTTGTTCAGGAAGTGGTCCTCGAGGAACTTCTCGTCCCGCCGCGTCAGCTTCGAGCGGGCCAGAAGCTCGATTCCAGCTTCCTCCATCTCGCGCTTCAGCCGCATCCAGACGGCCTGCTGATACTTGATGAGCCGCCGTGCGTCGGCGTTGATGAGCCTCAGCTGCTCGGCCGGCGTCAGTCCGTCGGCGGCGGGCATGCTGTTGCCCGCGCGGGCCAGTTCGCGCAGGCCCGCCACGCGCACCGTGTAGAACTCGTCGAGGTTCGTCGCGCTGATCGACAGGAACCGCACGCGCTCGAGCAGCGGGACGCGGGGGTTCTTCGACTCCTCCAGAACCCGCCAGTTGAACGCGAGCCAGCTCAGCTCGCGGTTGAAGAACCGCTTCGGTCCGGTGATCCGTTCGGCGGTCAGCGCGCAGGGCGGGGGAAACGGGGACCTGAGGAAATCGGCCTGTGTCATCGGCGGGATATCGGACCTCTCTGGCACGCGCGGTCAGGGGAAAGCGCCGCCGACCGTCGCGACCCGCGGCCCCCGTCCCGTCCGTTCCGGCGCCATTCCGGCGCCGCCACGGTCCGGCACGCGGCGCGGCGCCGGCGTTCCATCCTCACCTCCCCTGCGCCTCGCTGTCCAGCCCGTCGCCGAGCAGCACCGCGGCCAGCGCGCGGGTGACAGGCCGCCCCGTCGCGAGGGCGAGCGCGTCGAGCCGGGCCACGAAGTCACGCGCGCCGGCGAAGGAGCGGTCGATGCGCGACGTGGCGTAGCTGACGAGATTCGGGGCGACGGAAAGCTGGCGGTCCGCGAACAGCTTGACGAGCAGCGCCGCGAGTAGCGCATCGTCCGGCGGGGCAAGCACCGCGCGGCTGGTCGCCTCCATCCGGCTGAGAAGGTCGGGCAGGCGGAGTCCCCATGCCGAAGGCGGTGCCGAGGCCGTCATCAGCAGGAATCCGCCCTCCGAGAGCACCCGGTTGTGCAGGTGGAAGAGCAGGGCCTCGGCCACGGGACGGCCCGCCACCAGGTCGGCGTCGTCGACGAGGACCGCGGCCGGCCCGCCGGCGGGGCCGGTTTCGTCGCCCAGGTCGCCGCCCGTGAGCCGCCACGCCCCCGACTCGTCCGCCCATATGCCGGACAGGTGCGATTTTCCCGATGCGCGCGGCCCGACGAGCAGAAGCTTTCGGTCGGGCCAGCGCGACCTGTCCGACAACATCCTGACCGCCATTCCGTTCGCCGGCGAGACGAGGAAATCCTCGCGCCCCAGCGCCGGCGCCGCCGCCAGGTCGAACACGAACTGCGCGCTCATCCTGCGTCCCGTGCGGCGTTTTCGTCCGGCGCGGCCAGAGGCGCCGCGGCGCCGGGCAGTTCGGGGGCGGACGCATCGGGGGCGGGCGCATCGGGGGCGGGCGTGCCCGGCGACCCCGCATGAACGCCGGCCGGCAGGTCCTCGAGGCCGAGGTAGAGGCGGCTGTCGCGGTACCTGGCGATCGCGAACCGCGCGAGCACCCCGATCGCCGCCGCCACCGGCACCGCGACCAGCAGTCCCACGAAGCCGAAGAGCGTTCCGAAGGCCGACAGCGCGAAGAGGAGCCAGACCGGATGCAGCCCGACCGACTTGCCGACCAGTTTCGGCGTGATGATGTTGCCTTCGAGGAACTGGCCGATGGCGAAGATGCCCGCCACGACGCCGATCTGCACCCAGTCGCCCCAGAACTGGAAGAGCGCCAGTCCGACCGCGAGCGCCCCGCCGACCAGCGCGCCGACATAGGGGATGAAGGTGATGAGCCCGGCGATGGCCCCGACGACCAGTCCGAACTGAAGCCCCGCGAGCATGAGCGCGACCGCGTAGAACGACCCCAGGATCAGGCAGACCGAGACCTGCCCGCGGACGAACCCGGCGAGCACCCGGTCGATGTCGCGCCCGATCGCCCTGACGGTAGGCGCGTGGTCGAGGGGCAACAGGCGGTCCACCTGCTCGACCATCTGGTCCCAGTCGAGCAGGAGATAGAAGGCGACGACCGGAACGACGACGAAGAAGACCACCGCGCTGATGACCGACAGGGCCGAGCTGAGCAGCCCGCTCGCCAGTGCCCCGCCCTGCGACTGGATCGTCCGGGCCACCGCGCTCAGGCTGTCGCGGACCACGCTCTGGTTGTCCATGAGGTCGGGAAAGCGTGCGGTCAGGAAGCCCTGGAGGCGGGCAACGATGGCCGGCACCGCGTTCACGAGGTCGACGAGCTGGCGCACCAGCGTCGGGACGACGAGCAGCGCGAGGATCACGAAGACGAGGATGGCGACGATCGATATCGTGGCGGTCGCGGCGGTCCGCGACAGTCCCGCCCGCTGAAGCCGGTCCGCGACCGGATCGAGGAAGTAGGCGAGGGCGCCGCCGAGGAGGAAGGGCAGCATCACCGAACCGAGCCCCCAGAGCACGATCAGGAACACCGCGGCGGCGATGCCCCAGTAGGTTGCCTGCTGTCTGACCGGCAGTGCCATGCGCGTTCCGAACCCTGTCCGCCCAGAGGATAGGTGGCAGAGCGGCGGCGCGCTTGCAAGGGCGGGCCGGTCCGGCGGCTTCCTGCCGTAAGCGCGCGCTTATTCGCGGCCTGCGGGCCCCGGGACACATGGACGCTGCAGTGCGGCAGGCACAGCTACACCGGCGACGGGGCCAGACGCTCCGCCCGGCCCGGCGCGACCGCCCGGCCGCCCAGTTCAAGGAAAGGAAACCTTCAATGCTCCGCATCTCTCTCGTCGCCCTCGGGCTTGCGGTCTCGCCGCTCGCCGCCGTCGCGCTGCCCTCGGTCGGCGATGTCGTCGGCACCAACCCCGACGCGGCCAAGGCCGCGATCGAGAAGGCCGGCTGCAAGGTGAGCCAGTTCGCTCCCGACGGCGGCAAGATCGAGGCAAAGTGCGTGGACACCGCCACCAACAAGCCCATGGACGTCTACATCGACCCCGCGACCGGCGCGGTGACCGACATCCGGCCGGCGAACTGAGATGTCACGGTCCCGGACCCGCGGGTACCTCTCTCCCGATCTCTGGGACCCGGTCGTCAGGATCACCCATTGGGGCGTCGCCCTCGCGGTGATCCTGAACGCCACCCTGACCCGGGGTGGCGGATCGACCCATGTCTGGATCGGCTGGGGGGCGATGGCGCTTCTCGTCCTCCGCATCCTCTGGGGTCTCGTCGGAACCGCCGAGGCACGGTTCTCGGCATTCCCGCCGAACCCAGTCGCCGCGCTGCGGCATCTTGCCCGGCTTGTCGCCGGCCGCCCCGGGGACTACGCCTCGCACAACCCGGCCGGCGCGATGATGGCCTATACGCTCTGGGCGGCGCTGTCGGTGATGATCGTCACCGGGCTCATGCTCTCGCGCACGACGCCATGGACGCTGGCCGCGCAGGAGGCCGCCGTGGCGGCGGGCGACTGGTCGGTGATGCTTGCGAACGGCACGGGCGGGGAAGATGCGGCCAGGACGGGACCGTTCGGCATCAGCCGCAGCGCCCTTGCCGGGGTGCACCGGACGATGGCAAACGTGATCCTGCTGCTCGCCGCCCTCCATGTCGGGGGGGTGATCGTCGAAAGCCGTGCGATGCGCCGGAACCTCGTCCGGCCGATGATCGCCGGTCCGGGACGGGCGCGGCGGCGCGACGAGGACGCGGTGAGAATACGGGTGAGCAGCCGATGAGGACAGGATGACGGGGCGGACACAGAGGCCCGAAGACCGGGGGCGGCGGCTCTGGCCCGCCGCCCTCGCCGTCTTTGTGGCGATCCAGACCGTGGCCGCCGTGTTCTTCGCCGGCGAGGCGATGACCGAGGCCTCGGTCACGCGCAATCTCGGGCACGGCCTCGTCGAGGGGACGGTCGCGCTCGCGCTCGCGCTCGGGGTCGTCTTCGGCGCCGTCGCGCTGAGGCGGACGCTCGAGCGGATGCGGCGGCAGGAGGACGCGCTCGACACCGCGCGCGGGGCGCTGTCGGCGGTGATCGACCGCCAGTTCGCCGCCTGGTCGCTCACCCCGGCCGAACGCGACGTCGGGCTTCTCGCCCTGAAGGGCCTCGACGTGGCCGAAATCGCCGGGTTCCGCGGCGCGGCGCAGGGCACTGTCCGGGCACAGCTTGCCAGCATCTATGCCAAGGCGGGCGTCTCGGGGCGCGCCCAGTTCGGCGCGCATTTCGTCGAGGATCTCCTGAGCGAGGGCGTGGGGTAGGGCAGGGCCCGCGGCAGGCCCGCCGCGACGACGGGGGCCGTCGGGGCCCCGATGCCTGACAGCACCGTCCGCCGGCACGGGCGGCCCGCCGGATTCCCCCCGTCACGGCACGCGCCGCACGGGGCGTGAATGACGGGACGGGGGAGGGATGGCCGGCCGGCACGGGCGGCCCGCACAACCGAGCCGCATCATAGCCAATATGGACTATTGATCGCTTTGGCCCTTTCCCGCAGCCTATTGCCATGCTGGCAACCAGGCAACCAGGCAACCTGGCGAACCTGGCGTTCGCGGTATTTGCTCGCGGCAAGGGATGGCTGTATCCGATGAGCCATGAATCCGATCGCCTGCTTTTCGGTCAGCTGGTAAGCTTGGGCCTGACGCATGCCGAAGCCGAAATCGCACTGTCGCTTGTCTACGGGCTGACCCCCCGGGAAATCGCGTCGAAGCGCAGGGTCAGCATCCATACCATCCGCAACCAGTTGAAATCGGCGATGTCGAAGACCGGATCGCGGCGGCAGACGGACCTGGTTCTGGCGGTGGAGCGGCTGCGCCCGGCGTGAATTGCCCGGCCGGGGGTGCCGGCCGGGCGGATAGCGCCTTTCGCGCGCCAGAGGAAACGCGGGGTGTTCAGGCCGCCCGCCGCCTCTTCCTCCGGATCGCCGCCAGCCCCGCGCCCGCGCCGAGGAGGAGCAGGCCCGAGGCGGGAAGCGGGATGGGGGCGATATCGACCTGCGAGACGGACAATCGGTCGAGCGACAGGTAGCCGTTTGCGAATGTCGTGTAGAGTTGCGTAGTTCCATCCACCGTGGCGAACTGGAAGTAGCCGTACTGCTGCGCGAGCGCGGAGATCATCACGCTGAATGGCGTGTCGAGATTGTCCGGCAGAAAATCAGTGTAGTCGGAGACGATGGCGTTGAAACCGTTGTAGGTGTAGCCTCCGTCCGGCTGCGACGTGAAATCCGCTGCGCTGGTATAGTATTGGTCAATCGCGCAGTACCCTATGTTGCAAAGCTGATACCGGCTCGCATAGGAACCGCCGACCGACTGCGTTACCGAACCGATCGTCAGTGTCGCAGAGACGGTCGGGTTGGCTGGGCCGTAAGCACTGCCTCCGTAAAGATCGTCACTCGTGCCGGCCCCGGCCGACACACGAGTCCCGAGCGACGTGTCGTACACATACCTCAGCGTATACCCGAGGTTGCCCAGCGACCCGCCGGGCGCACCAAAGACGCCGGTCTGGTCGTAACCGCTGTATACCGTGCCTGTGAACACCGCCTGCATCGTCGCCGCGCCCGCCGGCGCGGCCGTCACCGCCAGCGTCATCGCGGCGGCCAGAAATCCTTCCCTGACGTATCCCATCTCCGTTCCCCATCAAAACACATCACCGCACGGCCCAGCCTGCCGCAAGGGAAAGCCCGCCGCATGACCCGGATGGGCCAAGGCACAGTGAAAATTGTGTAAACGCGCTGTTCCTGTCCGCGAAACAGTGCCCTGTCTTGCCCGCAGTGCGGGGCCGCTCCCCGGGGCCGCAAACGGCCGCCCCGCCCTTTGTCCGAAGCGGCCGCAGACCTTGACAGAAGGTCAACGTGCCTCGGCAAACCATTGAAATAACTATATTTCCAAGGCACCCCTCCCCGTGGAACGCGATTTCCGCCCCCCCACGGCCTCCCTTGCCGCCCCGGTTCCGACCCGGTAATCACGAGGCGCACCGCCCCCAGAAGGACCGCCCCCCGAGATGCGCCTTTCCCGCTACTTCCTCCCCGTCCTCAGGGAAAACCCCGCCGAGGCGCAGATCGTCAGCCACCGCTACATGCTGCGCGCGGGCATGATCAAGCAGCAGGCGGCAGGCATCTATTCCTGGCTGCCGCTCGGCTACCGGGTGCTGCGGCGGATCGAAGGGATCGTCCACGAGGAACAAGAGCGCGCCGGGCACATCCCGCTCCTCATGCCGACGCTGCAGCCGGCCGACCTCTGGCGCGAAAGCGGCCGCTTCGATGCCTACGGCCCCGAGATGCTGCGGCTGAAGGACCGGCAGGACCGCGAGCTGCTCTACGGGCCGACGAACGAGGAGATGATCACCGACATCTTCCGCGCCCACGTGACGAGCTACAAGTCGCTCCCCCTCACGCTCTACCACATCCAGTGGAAGTTCCGCGACGAGATGCGGCCGCGCTTCGGGGTCATGCGGGGGCGCGAGTTCCTGATGAAGGACGGCTACAACTTCGACATCGACAGGGACGCCGCCCTTCACGCCTACAACCGCCACATGGTGAGCTACCTGCGCACCTACGAGCGGATGGGCCTGACCGCGATCCCGATGCGCGCGGCCTCGGGCCCGATCGGCGGGGACAACACGCACGAGTTCCTCGTGCTCGCCTCGACGGGGGAAAGCGAGGTCTTCTACGACGACCGCGTCACCGGCCTGAAGCTCGGCAACCGCGACATCGACTACGATGACCGCGGGCAGGTGGCGAAGGTCTGCGAGGAGTTCACCGCCCTCTACGCCCGCACCGACGAGACGCACGACCCGGCGCTTTTCGACAGGATCCCCGAGGCGCACCGCAAGGCCGGGCGCGGCATCGAGGTCGGGCAGATCTTCTACTTCTCGACCAAGTATTCCGGACCGATGGACGCCTTCGTGACGAACGACAAGGGCGAGCGGGTGCCGGTCCACATGGGCTCGCACGGGATCGGGGTGTCGCGCCTCTTGGGCGCGATCATCGAGGCGAGCCACGACGAGAAGGGGATCATCTGGCCCGAGGGGGTCACACCCTTCCCGGTCGGGATCGTGAACCTCAAGCAGGGCGACACCGCCACCGACCCCGCCTGCGAGGGGCTCTACAGGGCGCTGGCCGCGAAGGGGCTCGAGGCGCTTTACGACGACACCGAGGAGCGGGCCGGGGCGAAGTTCGCCACGATGGACCTGATCGGCCTGCCGTGGCGGATCACCGTCGGCCCGCGCGGGATCGCCGCCGGGAAGGTCGAACTGACCTCGCGCCGGACCGGCGAGAGCGAAGAGATGAGCCCCGAGGCCGCGGTGGATCAGATCGCCGGGATCTACGCGGGCCGCTGACGGCGGATTGGCCGTCAGTCGTTCAGGATGGCATGCAGCCGGTAGAGCAGTCCGGGCTGCTTCGCCAGATCGACCGGGCTTGGCCAGATGGTCCGCAGTTCCCGAAGGACCTCGTCCTCGGGGTCTCCGGTCCAGTTATGCGGAAGGAAGAGGCTGCCGGCCTTGTGGGGTTCGGACAGGTGCCGTTCGGGTTTCATCGCCACATTCCCCGTTCTGGGTGCATGCCTTAGCCTGCGCCGGAATCCTGTCGCCCTCGGGGCAGGACTTTGCCGGTGGTGGTGTGATTTCGGGGCCGGCGCGCTGAGGCCGGGCCGGCCACGCCCGGTCCCGCCGACAATCACGTCACTCGGGCAGCCCGGCCAGCGCATCCCCTCGATCAGGGCTGGCGGTCCTCGTCGTACCGGTAGGGCTCGCGCACATGCATCGGGGCGATGGTGAACTGCGGGTCCTGCCGAAGCGTTGCGGCGGCGACCTGGCGGGCTTCAGGCCTATCTGGCGGCGAGATCGCTGAGGATCCATGACGGCAGCGCGGAGGATCAGGCCGCCAGCGTGCCCGCCTCGTCAACCCGCATCAGCCATGCGGTATGGGCGTTTTCGACGGGGCGGGGAAACCCTGGGCGAGCGTCCGGATCCTGTCCATCTGCCAGGGCGCAAGCGCGACGGACTGGGCCAGGGTCACGGCGTCGGACCGCCCCGCTTGACCTTCGCCGCCGCACCCTCCAGCCTTTCCGCAGCGAAGCCGGAGGGCCGAACCCATGCGCATCCTTCCCCTGATGGGCGGCCTTGCCGGGGCGGTGGCGCTGTCGCAGTTCCCCGAGTTCTCGCAGCAGTACCTCCAGCGGCTCGGCGGGCAGGCGGATGCGCTGGCGGCGATGGTGGCGGAGTTCGACGCCTCGGCCACCAGGGCGGGCCTGACGCGCGAGGCGGCGCTGGCGGACCTGTCGTCGTCCGCCTTTCAGAACCTCCACCAGGCGGACATGCGGGCGGCAATCGCCCGGGCCGGGCGGGCGCAGGCGGACCTGGCGCTTCTCCGCGCGGCCTCGCCGCTCGAACGGCTCGCGCTGCCGCACCGGTTCCGCGACACCGAGACGCTCCGGGCCACGTGGGCCGAGTTCCGGCCGGCCGTTCCGGTCTCGACGGACGGGTTCGTCTCGGCAGGCATCGGTTTCGCAGGCGGCTGGGGTCTCGTCGCGCTGGGTCTCGGGGCGGTCATGGCGCCGTTCCGGAGGAGCCTGCGGGCGTGAAGGCGGAGGGGGGATGGGCGGGAAGGAACTGAACGCGCCCGCCGCGCTTCCGGCCGGCGAGAGCAGGGCATGATGGCAAGGGCAGGGAGGTGACGGCATGATCCGCATCGATTGCTTCTCGATCTCGGTCGACGGGTTCGGGGCCGGCCCGGACCAGAGTCTGGCCGCGCCGCTCGGCGTCGGGGGAGAGAGGCTGCCGTCCTGGTTCTTCCCGACCCGCACCTTCCGCCGGGAGGTGCTGCGGCAGGAGGGCGGGACGGAGGGTATCGACGACCGCATCGCTGCCGCCGGAATGGCCGGGCTCGGGGCCTGGATCCTCGGGCGGAACATGTTCGGACCCATCCGCGGACCCTGGCCGGACGACAAATGGCGGGGCTGGTGGGGCGACGAGCCACCCTATCATTGCCCGGTCTTCGTGCTGACCCGCCATCCGCGCGCGCCCCTCGAGATGAAGGGCGGGACGGTGTTTCGCTTCGTGACCGGCGGGCTGGCCGAGGCGGTCGGCCTTGCCCGCGACGCCGCCGGGACGAAGGACATCCGCATCGGCGGCGGCGTCGCCACGATCCGCGCAGCGTTCCGTGACCGGCTGGTCGACCGGGCGCACTTCGCGCTGTCGCCGGTCCTGCTCGGGCGGGGGGAGGCGGTGTTTCACGGTCTCGACCTCGCCGCCCTCGGCTACCGGGTGGCCTCGGTCGCACAGGGGGAGGGCGCGTCGCATATCGTGATCGAGAGGATGGGGACATGAAGGTGCTGGTCACCTGGGGCGGATGGGACGGGCACGAGCCGGACAAGGTGGCGGCGCTCTTCGCGGGATGGCTGCGCGAGGCGGGGGCGCAGGTAACCGTGACCGACACGCTCGCCTGCTTCGACGACGCGGGGGCGGTGGCGGCGCATGACCTGATCGTGCCGGTGTGGACCATGTCGAAGATCGGCAGGGAACAGGCACTGAACGTCTGCGCCGCCGTCGCGGGCGGGGCGGGCATCGCCGGCTGCCACGGCGGCATGTGCGACGCCTTCCGCGAGAACGTGGACTGGCAGTTCCTGACCGGCAGCCAGTGGGTCGCCCATCCCGGCAACGACGGGGTGCGGTATGGCGTCAGGATCGTGTCGGACGATCCGCTCGTGGCCGGGATCGGGGATTTCGAGGTCGAGACGGAGCAGTATTACCTGCACGTCGATCCGGCGGTGCGGGTGCTTGCCGTCACCGACTTCCCGGCGGTGCCCGGCCCGCATGAGGTGAACGGGCGGGTCGAGATGCCGGTCGCCTATGTGAAGGGCTACGGCAAGGGCCGGGTCTACTACAGCGCGCTCGGCCACAGGGCGGACGTCATCGACCGGGGGGCGCCGGCCGAGATGCTGCGGCGCGGGCTGGTCTGGGCGGCGAGGGGCTGAACGATGGACGCCGCGATTATCCGAGAAGACGGCATCCGCCTTGCGGTCTTCCTCGTCCTTCTGGGGGCGATGCTTGCCTGGGAACTCGCAGCCCCTGCGCGGCGGGGCGAGGTGCCGCGGCTCCTGCGGTGGTCCAACAACCTTCTCCTCGTCGCGATCGACGGCGCGGCGGTCCGGCTCGTCTTTCCGGTGCTCGCGGTCGGGGCGGCGGTCTGGGCCGGAGAGCGCGGCATCGGGCTTCTGAACTGGCTGGCGGTGCCCGGCTGGCTCGCCGGTCCGGCCGCCTTTCTGGCGCTCGATCTGCTCATCTGGTGGCAGCACCGCGTCTTCCACGCCGTGCCGCTGTTCTGGCGGCTGCACCGGATGCACCATGCCGATACCGAGGTGGATGCCAGCACGGGCGTGCGGTTCCACCCTGGCGAGATCGCCCTGTCGATGGCGATCAAGATCGCGGCGGTGGTGGGCCTCGGGGCCCCGGCGGGCGCGGTCCTGCTGTTCGAGCTGGTGTTGAACGCGACCGCGCTCTTCACCCATGCGAACGTGGCCCTGCCCGTCCGCGCCGAGCGGGCGCTGCGCTGCCTGATCGTCACGCCCGCGATGCACCGCATCCACCATTCGGTGCGGCGCGAGGAGACGGATTCCAACTTCGGCTTCAACCTGTCGGTCTGGGACCGGCTGTTCGGCACCTATCGTGCACGGCCGGAGGGCGGAGAGGAGGGGCTGACGCTCGGCCTGCCGCAGTTCCGCAGCCGTCGCGATCTGTGGATCGACCGTCTGCTTCTGCTGCCCTTCCGCCGCGACGGGGGCTGACCGGGGGTCTCACGATCGCCTCATCCGGCACCTCGTCCCTTGACCTTCGCCCCCGCGTCCACCACTACCGCCCCGACCTGATCCGACCCGTACAGACAGGACGAACCTGCCCCTTGCCCCGCCGCACCGCCCCCTTTTCGGCCTTCGAGTTCATGATCGCCTGGCGGTACCTGCGCGCGAAGCGGGCCGAGGGCGGCATCAGCGTGATGACCTGGATCAGCCTCGTCGGCATCGCGCTGGGCGTCATGGCCCTTGTGGCGACGCTCGCCGTCCGGGCAGGATTCCGGACCGAGCTGATCGACACGGTGGTCGGGTCGAGCGCGCATGTGACGGTGACCTACGGCAACTACGTCACCGATCGGGGCGTGCTGACCCGGGGAATCGGGGATTACGCCGGACTGGCCGAAAGGATCGGGAGGATCGAGGGCGTGACCCGTGCGGTCCCGGCGATCCGCGGGCAGGCGATGGCAAGCTTCGGAAGCCGCGCCAGCGCGGCCGAGATCTACGGCGTCACCCTCGACGACCTGAAGTCCATCCCGCGCATCGGCGGGGACGCGACGAAATCGCTGGGCGATATCGGACGGTTCGGCGAAGGCATCGCGGTCGGGTCCGGGATCGCCCGCGACCTGAACCTCACGATCGGCGACACGCTGCGGCTGATCTCGCCCGACGGGGTCAGGACGGCCCTCGGCACGAGTCCCCGCATCAAGTCCTACGAGGTCGTCTACATCTTCTCGGCAGGGCGCTACGACATCGACCGGACGCGCATCTACATGCCCTTTGCCGAGGCGCAGAGCTACTTCAACCGCGAGGGATCGGCCGACGAGATCGAGGTGACGGTGGCCGACCCCGAGCGCATCGACGATTTCGCGGGTCCGCTCCTCGCCGCCGCGGGCGAGCAGGCGATGCTCTGGACGTGGAAGGACAGCTCGGCCGCGTTCCTCTCGGCGCTCGACATCGAGGACGACGTGATGTTCGTGATCCTGTCGATCGTCGTCCTCGTCGCCACCATGAACATCACCTCGGGCCTTGTGATGCTCGTCAAGAACAAGGGCCGCGACATCGGCATCCTGCGGACGATGGGCCTGAGCGAAGGGTCGGTCCTGCGGATCTTCTTCCTCTGCGGGGCCTTCACCGGGATCGTCGGAACACTCGTCGGCGTGGCGCTCGGCAGCCTGATCGCGCTCAACATCGACCAGATCATGTCGGCGGTGAACTGGCTCTCGGGCAGCCCGGTCTGGGACCCGTCGATCCGCGGCATCTACCGGCTGCCCGCGAAACTCCAGGCCTGGGACGTGGCCAGGGCGGTCGGGCTGTCGCTGGTCCTGTCCTTCCTTGTCACGATCTTCCCGGCCCGCCGTGCGGCGCGGATGAATCCGGTCGAGGCGCTGCGCTATGAGTGAGCCGGCGCTGGACCTTCGCAGGATCGCGAAGACCTACAACAAGGGCAGTCCGGGCGAGGTCGTGGTTCTGAGGGGCCTCGACCTCGTCGTCGAGCCCGGAGAAGTCGTGGCGCTGGTGGCTCCGTCGGGCGCAGGCAAGTCCACGCTTCTCCACATCGCGGGGCTGCTCGACACCCCCGACGACGGGCAGGTGATCCTGTCGGGGCGCGACATGACGGGCCGGTCCGACCGCGAGCGGACCGAGGTCCGCCGGACGGGGATCGGCTTCGTCTACCAGTTCCACCACCTGCTGCCCGAGTTCTCGGCCGAGGAAAACGTGACGCTGCCGCAGCTTGCCAACGGCGTCGCGCGCGGCGCGGCGCGCGAGCGGGCGGCGGCCCTGCTGGCCTCGGTCGGGCTGTCGCACCGGCTGGCGCATCGCCCGGCCGCGCTGTCGGGGGGCGAGCAGCAGCGGGTCGCCTTCGCCCGCGCGCTGGCCAACGCCCCGCGGCTGATACTCGCCGACGAGCCGACCGGGAACCTCGACCCCGAGACGTCGGCCATGGTGTTCGATGCGCTGATGGGGATCGTCCGCGAAACCGGGCTCGCCGGCCTGATCGCCACGCACAACCCCGAACTTGCGGCACGGATGGATCGGGTCGTGCGCCTCGCCGGTGGGCGGATCGCCTGAGGCGCGGCGCGCGGTTGCAGGCGCCTTGCGTCTGGCCCATGATGGGCGAAGTCGCGGCGAGGACGCGGTGACCGGGGGGCGGGGATGGCGATGCGGTTCGGTCTGGTGGCGTTTCCGGCGGCGCTGGCGCTGGTGGGCTGCATTGCGGAGACCCCGGCCGACCCATCCGGAAAGGCACTGTTCCAGAAGTTCTGCGCGGCCTGTCACGGCGCCGGCGGGCAAGGCGACGGTGCGGCGGCGGCGGGCCTGCCGAAGAAGCCCGCGGACCTGACGGGTATCGCCGCCCGGAACGGCGGGACGTTCCCCGCGATCCGCGTCATGTCCACCATCGACGGCTACACCCGGCGGCGCGACGGCGCGACGGTCATGCCGGAACTCGGGCCGGTCCTGCAGGACAGCCCGGTGGTGCTCTACGATGCCGGCGACGGCCGCGCGACGCCGACGCCTTCGGCGCTGGTGGCCCTGGCCGAGTACGTGCGGTCGATCCAGGAGTGACGGGCGCGGCCCGGCGGTTGACCGGGCACCCGGTGCGCGCTTCTACTCCGGGCCTCGCCGTCCGGGCCGCGCAAGTGGCGGGGGGCGAGGCGCTGGCCGGCCACGGCCCTCGATCCTGCCCTCGTGTCCGATGGAGCCCGACCGATGCCGCTGCCCGCCCTCCTGTCCGGACTGAGGCTGCCGGCGATCGTCGCGCCGATGTTCCTCGTGTCCGGGCCCGATCTCGTGGTCGCCGCCTGCCGCGCCGGGCTTGTCGGCACCTTCCCGGCGCTCAATGCCCGGACGGGCGAGGATCTCGATCGATGGCTGGGCGGGATCGGACGGCGCCTTGCTGCGGACGGACGCGCCGCACCGTTCGGCGTGAACCTGATCGTTCACCGCTCGAACCCGCGCTTGCGGGACGACCTCGGCCGCGTGGTCGCGCATCGTGTCCCGCTGGTCATCACGTCGCTCGGCGCGACGGCGGGAATCGTGGACGAAATCCACGCCTATGGCGGGCTCGTCTTTCACGACGTGATCTCGCTCCGGCACGCCGAGAAGGCGGCAGCGGCGGGGGTGGACGGCATCATCGCGGTTGCGGCCGGAGCGGGCGGCCATGCCGGCGCGCTTTCGCCCTTCGCGCTGGTCGGCGAACTCCGGCAGATGTTCGGGGGGACGGTGGTCCTCGCCGGGGCCGTCACCACCGGGTCGGACATCCTTGCCGCGCGGGCCATGGGGGCGGACATGGTGTCGATCGGAACGCGCTTCATCGTGACGCGGGAATCGCTTGCCAGCGACGCGCAGAAGGAGATGACGCGCGACGCGACCGCCGCCGACATCATCCATACCTCCGCCATCTCGGGCGTGGCGGCGAACTTCCTGCGCCCGAGCCTTGTCCTCAACGGACTCGATCCCGACAACCTGCCGCCGCACGGCACGCTCGACCTTGGGAGCGAGGCGCGGGTGTGGAAGACCGTCTGGTCGGCCGGGCAGGGCGTCGGCCGCATCGCGGACATCCCGGCGGCCGGCGATCTCTGCGACAGGCTTGCCGCCGAGTATCGGGCAGCGCGCGCACGGATCGCCGCCGATCCCTTCGGGTAAGGGCGGGAACCCCCGTTGTCGCCCGCGGCAGGAGGCGGGCCGAGAAAACCCTTGACCCGCCGCCGCCCGCTGTTTGGAGTGCTGTGCGGGCGATCAGGGGGGCGGGCGGATGGAAGGGCAGGCGGTTGGGCCGATCTCGGGCTTCGTGGTCGCGGCACTCGGTGCCGACCTCATCGGTTACATCGGTGTCCTCGGCGTCTTCTTCTACATCGGCTCGTATCTTGCGCTTCAGCTTGGGCTGATACGGGGCGACGGCTATCCCTATCCCGTGCTCAACCTGATCGGGTCGGGGTCGGTCCTGATCTCGCTCAGCACCCACTTCAATCCGTTCTCGGCCTTCATCGAGACATCCTGGGTCACGATCAGCCTCATCGGCATCGCCCGGCACTGGTTCGTGATGCGCTATGTGCGGCTCTCCGAGGACGAGCAGAGGGTGGCCGGGGTGCTGGTGCCGAGGCTCAAGAAGGACCGCGCCAAGCGGTTCCTCCGGCTTGGCCGTTTCGTCGATGCGGAAGCGGGACTTGCCCTGGCGACCGAGGGGCAGCCGCTTCGCGACCTGTCGCTGGTGGTCCGGGGACACTGCCGGATCGAGCGTCGGGGGCAGTTGGTCGCCGTCCTGCGAGACGGCGCGCTGGTGGGGGAGCTGACCTATGCCACCGGCGCGCCCGCAACCGCCTCGGTCGTCGTTGCCGACCGGACGCTGCTGTTCCAGATCGACTGCGGGGACCTGCGGGCGTTCCTTGCCCGGAATCCCGACATCGCGGCCGAGCTCGAGGCGTCGATCACCGGCGACCTGCGCGGCAAGCTGGCCGAGGCGACGCGCAGGCTCTCCGAACAGGCGGGGGCAGGGTCCGCCTGACCGGGCTTTGCATCCGGTCCGGAAGCAGCCGAGAGCCTGTCCGAAAAAGTGGACTCCGGTTTTGTCGGGAGACAGGCGACCACCAGGAAGCCAGAGCCTGTCCGGCGCTTCCATCTGCGCCGGACAGGCTCTAGCCTTGCCGCGGCTTTCCCGTGGGGACCTCTATGGACCGCCTGAACTGCGACAGGATGTTCGTGGCTGTCATCGAGCTCGGGAGTTTCGCGGCCGCGGCAGCCCGGCTCGGGACGAGCTCGGGTCAGGCCTCGAAACTCGTGCAGCGCCTGGAGGCCGAGCTCGGGGTGCGGCTTCTGAACCGCACCACGCGGGCGCTGTCCCCGACCGAGGCGGGACAGGCCTATTTCGACCGGCTGCGCGGACTCCTTGACGAATTCGACGAGCTGGACCGGTCCGTCCGGACCGTGGCCCAGACGCCCCGGGGGCGGCTGCGGGTGACGGCGCCGCTGACTTTCGGGCGGACCGACCTTGCCGGGGCGCTGAACGCCTTCGCCGTCCGGCATCCCGAGGTCATCCTCGACGTGCAGTTCTCGGACCGGCTTGCCAGCCTGGTCGACGAGGGGTTCGATGTCGCCGTGAGGGTGGGCCGCCCGACGGACTCGACCCTCGTCGCGCGGAAGGTGGCCGAGGCGAGGGTCGATCTCGTGGCGTCGGACGCCTACCTGTCGCGCGCCGGCACTCCGCTGCACCCGCGCGACCTTGCCGGGCACGCCTGCATCATCGACACCAACGTCCGCGATCCCTCGGTCTGGCGGTTCCGGGACGGCGGTCTGCCGGTCGCCGTCCAGGTGAGCGGGCGGGTGCGGTATTCCAGCGCCGAGGTCTGCCTCATGGCCGCCGAGGCAGGTCTGGGCCTGGCGATGGTCCCGGGTTTCGTCTCGGCACCAAGCCTGCGCGAGGGGCGGGTGCGGCGCGTGCTGGCCGGTTTCGCCGAGGAGCCGCTCGGCGTCCATGTCCTCTATCCGCCCGGTCGTCACCTTCCGATCAAGGTCCGGGCCTTCGTGGATTTCCTGGCGGCCCATTTTCACGGGCGCAGCGAGGGCGGGGAGTCCTGATATCTTCCGTATCGGAAGTTATAATCTTCTAGATTGTCGCGTTTTCATCCATATCAGAATGAAGCATATGGAGCGCGTCGGGCCCTCGGCCCCTTCCGCCCCCATATGATTGGAGACCAACATGACGACGCTCACCACCAACGGCGCCTCCGGGGCCCCCGCCGGGTCGCGCGCCGAATACGCCGCCCTCCTCCTCCGCGTGACGATGGGGGTATGGTTCCTCGCCCATGCCTGGCTCAAGATCGCGATCTTCACGCCGGCCGGCACCGCCGGGTATTTCCAGTCGCTTGGCCTGCCGGGCTTTCTCGGCTACGTGACCATCGCCGCCGAGCTTCTGGGCGGCCTTGCCCTGATCGTCGGCTTCGGGACGCGGATCGTGTCGGTCGCGCTGATCCCCCTGCTTCTGGGGGCCGCGTGGTTCGCACACTGGCCGAACGGGTTCTTCTTCTCGAACCCGAACGGCGGCTGGGAATTCCCTGTATTCTGGGCCGCGGCTCTGGGCGTCCAAGCGCTTCTCGGCGACGGCGCCCTGGCGCTCGGCAAGTCCGCGCGCCGCTGAGCGATCACTCGACAGGAGAACGACCATGTCCACCTCGTCCGCCCCGCTTGAAATCGGCCGTGTCGCGCTGACCGTCTCCGACCCCGGCCTCGTCGGCGGCTTCTACGAAAAGGCGCTCGGGCTTCAGCCGATCTCGATGGCGGGCGAGGTCTCGACCTATGGCGCGGGGGGGAAGGTCCTTCTGGAACTCCGCGCCGACCGTGCCGCCCGGCACTGGACCAAGGCCGAGGCCGGACTGTTCCACACGGCCTTCCTGATGCCGTCGCGCGACCAGCTCGGGCGCTGGCTCGTCCATGCCGCGCAGACCCGTGTCCCGCTTCAGGGGGCGTCCGACCATCTGGTCAGCGAGGCGATCTATCTGGCCGACCCCGAGGGGAACGGCATCGAGGTCTACGCGGACCGCCCGCGCGACGCCTGGCCGAAGGACCGCGACGGGAACCTGAGGATGGCGACCGACCCCCTGGACCTGAACGACATCGCGCGGTCGGCCAGCGCGGCCTGGACCGGCGCGCCCGACGGCATGGTCGTGGGGCATGTCCACCTGCAGGTCGGGAACGTGCCGGAGGCAGAGGAGTTCTACGCCGGCACGCTCGGCTTCGACATCGTGACCCACTATCCGGGCGCATCGTTCCTCGGGTCGGGCGGGTACCACCATCATCTCGGCGCGAACGTCTGGAACAGCCGGGGCGCGGGCCGGCGGGCTTTTCCCTCGACCGGACTCGCCGATCTCGAGATCCTCGCCGATGCGGACGCGCTTGCGAGGATCGCCACGCGGACGGGCGCCACGCGGACGGGCGCCACGCGGACGGGCGCCGGGCGGGCGGGCGCCGGTCGGACCCTCTCGGATCCCTGGGGAACGCCCGTCACGCTGACGCCGAAGGAGAAGCCGGTTGCTCATTAACGGGAAATGGACGGGCGACTGGCAGCCCGTTCAGGCGACGGACGCGAAGGGCGGGTTCGTCCGGCAGGTCTCCACGTTCAGGAACTGGGTGACGCCGGACGGAAGCGCCGGGCCGACGGGCACGGGCGGGTTCGCGGCCGAGGCCGGACGCTACCACCTCTACGTGGCGCTGGTCTGTCCCTGGGCGTCGCGCACGCTGATCGCGCGGAAGATCAAGGGGCTTGAGGGCGCGATCCCGGTTTCGGTCGTCGAGCCGAAGCTCGGGCCCGAAGGCTGGCGGTTCGGCAGCTATCCGGGATCGACGGCCGACGGCGTCAACGGGGCCACGTGGATGCACGAGATCTACACCCGGGCCGCGCCGCTGTTCACCGGCCGGGCCACGGTTCCGGTGCTCTGGGACAGGGCCAGCCGCACCATCGTGAACAACGAATCCGCCGACATCCTGCGGATGCGGAACTCGGGCTTCGGGGCGCTGGCCTCGGGCCCTGACCTTTATCCGGCGGCTCTGGCCCCCGCGATCGACGACCTGAACGACCGGATGTATCCGTTGCTGAACAACGGCGTCTACCGGGCGGGCTTCGCGACGACCCAGGTGGCCTACGAGGACGCCTGCCGCGGTGTCTTCGCGATGCTCGACGAGCTTGAGGCACGGATGGGTGACGGCCGGCCCTTCCTCTTTGGCCCGGACATGACGGAGACCGACATCCGCGCCTTCGTCACCCTTGTCCGGTTCGATGCGGCGTACCATGGCCTGTTCAAGTGCACCGCGCGGCGCATCGCGGACTATCCCGGACTGACGCGCCTGATCCGCTCGGTGATCGCGGTTCCGGGCGTGCGCGAGACGGCGGACATCGACTGCATCAAGCAGGGCTACTCTTCGATCAGGTCGCCGAACCCGGTCGGGATCGTGCCGGCCGGACCGGAGCCCGACCGGATCCGGCCCTCGGCGGGGTCACAGGCGCACGGGCGCGGTCTTGGCGATCCGGTCCAGCCGCATCAGCATGTCGATCAGCGCGGGCATGTCCTCCAGCCGGACCATGTTCGGGCCGTCGGACGGCGCGGCATCGGGGTTGTCGTGCGTCTCGATGAATACCCCCGCTATGCCGAGGGCCACCGCCGACCGCGCCATCGCGGGTGCAAAGCGCCGGTCGCCGCCGGTCGATCCGCCCTGCGCGCCGGGCGACTGGACCGAATGCGTGGCGTCCATGATGACCGGCCAGCCCGTCTGCGCCATGATCGGCAGCGACCGCATGTCCGCGACGAGCGTGTTGTAGCCGAAGGACGTTCCGCGCTCGGTCAGCAGGATGCGCCGGTTCCCGGTGCTTTCCACCTTGGCCGCCACGTTCTCCATGTCCCAGGGGGCGAGGAACTGGCCCTTCTTGATGTTCACGGCGGCGCCGGTTTCCCCGGCCGCCAGCAGAAGGTCGGTCTGGCGCGACAGGAACGCCGGAATCTGGATCACGTCGACCGCCGCGGCCGCCATCCTCGCCTGCGCAGGGTCGTGCACGTCGGTCAGGACCGGCACGCCCGTCCGGGCGCGGATGCCGGACAGGATCGCAAGTCCCGCCTCGATCCCGATGCCACGCCTGCCCTTCAGCGAGGTCCGGTTCGCCTTGTCGTAGCTCGACTTGAAGATGAACTGCGCCCCGGCAGCGGCGCAGATCTCGGCCAGGCGGCCGGCCATCATCTGCGTGTGGTCGGCGCTCTCGATCTGGCACGGACCGGCGATCACGGTCAGCGGCGCATCGTTCCCGACGGCAAGGCCGCCGATCTGCACCGTCTTCATCTGGCTCATCCTTCCTCCGGTCGGCCGGCCCGTCAGGCCGATACCTGCTCGCGCAGGATCGATGCGGTCAGGGACATCATCAGGTAGATGCCACCGAAGACGAGGAAGGCCAAGAGCGTGTTCTCGAAGGCGCGCGGATAGGTGGCTTCGTCGGGTGCCACGGGGCTCACGCCGAGCGAGAGATAGCGCACCTGCCGGTTGGCCTCGATCCGCGCCGTCTCGAGCTGCTGGAGGGCCTGGCTCAGCATGAGCTGACGCGTCTCGAGATCGGCCTCCGCGATGCGGAGCTGGCCTGTCACCGATGCGAGCGAGGCGGTGCCGGCCCCGCCCTGCGTCATCTCGGCCCGGAGGTCCGCGATGGTCATCCGGAGCCGCTCGATATCGGCCCTGGCGCCGTCCACCCGCGCCTGGTTCGGATTGCTGTTGTCGAGCAGGGCCTGAAGCTCGAGTTCCTTCTTGCGCAGCTGGACCTCGAAGGTCGAGACCTGGTTCATGATCACCGTCGTCTCGGTCTTGGGATCGAGCACCCCGAGCTTTTCCTGAAGCGCGAGCACCTTCTGCTGCGCGGCAGCGACCTTGCGCTCGGCATCCTGGTAGCTGTCGCGCGCGCCCTTCATCTGGTCCTCGCGCAGGCGCTGGGTGAGCTGGTCCACCTGCTCCTCGGCATAACCGATCAGCGCCTCCGAGAACTTCTGGCTCACGACCGGATCGGCGGCGATGACCTCGAGGTTCACGAGGCCCTCCGAGGGGTCGTAACCGATCCTGACGTTGCGCTTGTAGACCCGATAGGCGTCCTCGTTCGTCGCATCCGGGGAAAGCCGCTGGACGGGGTCGATCCAGGGCTGGCTGAAATGCGCCTTGAACCCGAGGTCGGCGTCGAGCCGCAGCATCGCGTCGCGCGACTGCAGGTAGCTCTGGACAGTGATGGAATCCTGCGACGTGGCGAACTGCGTGCCCCGGAACATCGCGCCGAGGCCGGTCGCCTGCGCCTCGGCCTGCTGGATCACGAAGGCGGATTTCGTGCCGTAGAGCGGGGTTGCGATGCGGTAGTAGTAGATGCCGGCCAGCAGGGTGGGCAGAAGCACGAACACCGCCAGGCGCGCGAAGAGCAGGATCATCCTGCGCTGCCGGCGGCGGGCGATGTCGCGCTGGATGTTGAGGATTTCGGCGGCCCGCCGCGAGTCGTCGTAGGCCCGAGGCCCCGGCAGGCCCTGCGCCGGCTTCACGGTCTGCGGCAGGTTGGCACGGTCGCCGGCGGGGGCCTGTTCGGCGGGCCGTGCCCTGACCAGTTCCAGAAGGCTTGCGCGGTCGAAGGGGTCGATCCCGCGCTTGCGCAGCAGCCGGACGGCATCGAAGTCGTTCGCCGCCTCGATCCCGTGCCGCTCGGCAACTCGGCGGGCCATGCGAAGCTGGCGCGCCGTCAGCCCTTCGCCCCGGATGCGGGTGATCTCGTCCTCGACGCGGCGCTCGCCGGGGCCGAGAAGCATGTCCTGCTCTGCGGTGGGAAACGGTTCCGCGCCGAATCCATCCTCGTCGGCCGGGGGCCTGGCACGCGAGGGCGGGGCGGCCGGGGACGGAGCAGCCTGGGGCGGGCGCATGCCGGCCGGGCGCGCCGGGCCGCGGTCGGCGGCGGCGCGGTCCGGCGCTCCCGCC
>JBMOOH010000036.1:0-11449 GCA_049323795.1 Pseudomonadota bacterium | reverse complement strand
CGCACGAAGGAAGCCGTCTGGCGCAGGATCGGATCAATCCTCGACCACTTCACAGCGCAAGAATGCGAAAACTATATCCGAAACGCCGGATACGGTTCCGTCTAGAGTCATCCCGCTCTAGGCGCCCGTCCCGGAAAGCGCCCGCTGCCAATCGAGCGCCCGGCGGTGGAGCGCCCGCACCCGATCCGCCTGAAGGGGGTCGCCGGCGAGGTTCTCGGCCTCGCGCGGATCGCTTCGCAGGTCGGTCAGGTAGAACTCCGGACCCTGCGGAGCGTCGTAGGCCGCGAAGGAAAAGGTTGTCGCCCGGATGCCGACCCAGTCGGGAAGCTCGGGTCCGCCATCCGCCCGGTGCTCGATCAGGAACTCGTCGCGCCAGCCAAGCGGCGAGCGTCCCTCGACGAAGGGCACGAGGCTCTCGCCCTGGTACTCCGCGGGCGGCTCGATGCCGGCCAGACCAAGGATCGTGGGCGCGATGTCCACGTTCAGGGCGAATTCCGCCGGGCGCGCGCCCGGAACGCCCGCCCGCGGATCGAAGATCACCAGCGGGACGCGGATGGACTCGTCGAGATGGGTCCATTTTCCGAAGATCCGGTGGTCGCCGAGGGAAAGGCCGTTGTCCGAGGTGAGGATGACCACCGTGTTCCGGTCGAGGCCCTGCCGGCCAAGCTCCGACAGGAGGTTTCCGACGACGCGGTCGACGGCGGCGATCAGCCGGAAGTAGTTCGCATACTCGTTGCCCCGCCCGGCGCGAAGCCATTGCTCCGCCTCGGCCCCCGCGATCAGCTCGTTCTGTCGCACGACGGAGGGCAGTTCCGCAAAGACCGCCTCGGTCGCATCCTCGGGCGGCGGCAGGACCGCATCCGGCATGAGGCGCGCATCCGAGGGGGAGACCTCGAACCGCCCCCGGCCGGACGGCATGTCGGTGATGTGCGGCTCGTTGAACCCGACCACTAGGCAGAACGGCCGACCCTCGGGCCGGTCCCGCAGGAAGGCCAGAGCGGCCGCCTCTTCCCGCTCGATCCTGTGCCGCGCGATCCCGTCGTCGCCGACGGCCATGGCGGGGCTGAGGTCGATCGGCTGGAAGCGGTCGAACATCCCGCCGTGGTCGTTGGCAAGCCCCACCCGGCGCAGCACGGCCCCGGTGAGTCCGTCGTCCATCCAGACCCCGAGCTTGCCGACAAGCCCGGTGACATAGCCCTGACCCCGCAACAGTTTCGGAAAGGACTGGGCGACAAGGTCCGGGGCGAGGCCCGGCCTGTCGAAGTTGAAGCGGTTGCGGGCGAAATACGTGCTTGTCAGGATGCTCGCGCGCGAGGTGGCGCAGATCGGCGTGGTGACGAAGCCGTTGCGGAACGCCACGCCCCGGGCGGCCAGGGCGTCGATGTTCGGGGTCGCCGCGAGCGGGTGGCCCTCGAACCCGAGTGCGTTCCACTTCTGGTCGTCGGTCAGCAGGATCAGGAAGTTCGGCCTGTCCCGGGCGGCCCCCGCGGCCCCGCCGATGGCTGCGGCAGCCGACAGGGCCGCAGCGCCCCCGATGAAATCCCGGCGCGCGATCCGCGTCCCCTGTGCTGTTCCGGTCATGCAGACGGTCCCCCCTTGGTGCAGGGGCCGGGAGTCGCCGGGGGCGGCCCGTCTCCGCGCCCCGTTCCGGCCCTTCCGGCGACGGCCGCGAAGATCGGACCGTCAGGGCCGTTGTAGGGCCCGGGGGTGTCAGATTCGGTCGCTCGGCGGCGCCGTCAGCGATGCGTCCGTCAGGGGAGAGCGGGAAAGTCGCTGCGGCGATGGGCGTCAACCATGCGCCTCAGGCGTTCGGGGGCAATAACCTCCACACTGTCGCCCCAGGTGTAGAGGTGCCAGGCCATCTCGAGATGGCCCGACGCGCGGAAACGGACCACGAGCGATCCGTCCGCTTCCCCGGTCATCTCCTGGTCCGGATGGAACAGGAAATCGCGCGCCACGGCGGAGGCGTCTGGCCGGAAGCGCCAGACGACCTCGCCATACTCGCGGGGATCATGGAACGAGCCGAAGGCGAGCGCGGCGTGGCGCGCCAGGTCGAAATCCGGGTCGCGGCGGAACGACACCGGCAGCAGCGATGCCTGCGCGATCCGGTCAACGCGGAAATGCTGCACCGGCCCCGCCTTGCCGGCCTCGCGCGCGACGAGATAGCGGCGCGTTCCGAGCAGGACGCCGTAGGGCTCAAGAACGCGCCTGCGCCCCGCCCCGCGCCCCCCAAGGTACTGGACGAGAAGCTGGAAGGGGCCTTTCAGCGCCTCGGCCAGGAGCCTGAGCGTCATTTCGTCGCCACGCGCCCTCGGTCCGGGGCGGGATGCGAATCCATGGGCCTCGAGGATCGCCTCGGCATCGGCCTCGACCCGCCGCGCATGCGCACCGGGCATCATCGACAGCATCCGGTCGCGCAGCGACCCGAGGTCGCGCGCTTCGTTGGCGGCACCCTCGCGTTCGGCCTTCGCTATGGCGATATCGAGCGCGGCCAACTCGCTTTCCCGGATGCCCCGCGCGTGCACGATCCGGAGGTCGGCGGTTCCGAGCTTCCAGCGCTTGCGCCGTTCCTCGTCCAGATGGGTCGTGCAGGTCTGGAACACCTCCTCCAGCACCCGGGTCATCCGCTGCGCGGTGCGGCGGTTGACCGCGAATTCGGCCTCGATCTCCTGCAGTCCGACCCCTGCGTAGCGTGCGGCCATCTCGGCAAGTCGGATGAGGTCGGCCGCCTTCTGGAAGGACACGGGCATCACCATGTCAGTTTCTGACGCAGTCACCTTGCCATGCAGGACCCGCCCGGGCAACCCGTGGCGCCCGAGAGGAACGGCCCCGCCCAGGGCCGCGGGTGCGGTATCGCGGGGCGCGACCTGCGACGCGTCCCCGGGGGGTGGGGCGGCTTCGGCCGGGGCGATCACCCGCGCTCTTCCGGCCGCCCGGACGCCGGATCGAATCGGTGGGCAAGGTCTGCGGCCTATGGCGGGACGGATCCCCCCGGCGGGCGCAGGACGCCCCTCACGCCCCCTCTTGCGTCGGCGCCCCGAACCGCTCGACCATCTTCGCCCTTATCTGGTCCCTCGCCTGCCTATACGCCGCGAGCTTCGCCTCGCGCGTCTCGCCGATGCCGGTGGGGTCGAGGATCGGCCAGTATTCGACCTCGAGATGCGCATAGCGGGTCAGTTCCAGCGCCTGCCGCTGGCTTGCGGGGGACAGCGCCACGATCAGGTCGAACCCCGCGAGGTCGTCCCCCCATTCCTTCATCTCGTCGAAGTTCCGGCTGCGGTGGCGCGACAACTCGATCCCCAGTTCCTTGCAGACGGCGATGGCGAAGCTGTCGATCTCCATGTCGTTCTTGACGCCTGCCGACTGGACGTAGGCCGCGCGGCCGTACATCCGCTTCATCAGCCCCTCGGCCATGGGCGAGCGCACGGCGTTGTGGTCGCAGCAGAAGAGGACCGAGGCGGGGATCGCGGCGGTGGTGGAACGGGCCAAGATCAGCCCCAGTGCAGGACGCAGACGAGCGTGAAGAGCCGCCGCGCCGTGTCCATGTCGAGGTCGGCCTTCCCGTCCAGCCGCTCCATCAGGATGCGGGCGCCTTCGTTGTGGATGCCGCGGCGCGCCATGTCGATCGCCTCGATCTGGGAGGGCGGCAGGCGCTTGACCGCCTCGAAGTAGCTTTCGCAGATCTGGAAGTAGTCCTTCACCGCCTGCCGGAACGGTCCGAGCGACAGATGAAACGCCGCCACCCGCGCGCCGGCCTCGCTGCCCACCTCGAACACCAGCCGCCCCTCGCGGATCGCGATGCCGAGCCGGTAGGGGCCGGGGGCCTCGGGCTGGCCCGCACGCGGCGGCAGGGCGAAGCGGTTGTCCTCGAGCAGGTCGAAGATCGCCACCCGCCGCTCCTGCTCGATCTCGGGCGTGGGCGGCGGCAGGCCGCGGTCGTCGATGTGGATTTCTGCGATGCGGGACATGGACGCTCGCCGTCGGGTCGGGCAAGAGATGCCCGAGGCGGCCGGGGGTGGCAAGGGTTCAGGCGGCCGTCAGGCTGCAGACGGCGATCCGCCACGGCCCCCCGGGAGCACGGCCGCAGACGCAGAGCGAGACGCCCTCGCCGGTCGCCTCGCCCTCGGCGAAGTCGGCCAGGAACCAGGCCACGTCACCCGATCCCGCGGCCTGCCGGACGGTCAGGGTCTTGCGCTCGCCGCCCGCCGTCCACTCCGCATGGGTGGCCGCGATGGCCGCGCGCCCGATGGCGGGAGGGGCGAAGGCCGAATGCATCGCGCCGTCCTCCGCGAACACCGCCGCGCAGCCTTCGGCATCCCCGGCCCGGTAGGCGGCGACATAGGCATCGCACAGCGCCTGGAGTTCCGCCTTGATGGTCACCGCGATCCTCCCCCTCCCGGAAACCCGCAGCCTCTGCCGCGCCACGCGGCCTGTCAATCCTTCAGCCGGTCGAGCCGCACCCGCACCGACAGCCCATGCGCCTCCAGCCCCTCGGACCGCGCCAGAACCTCCGCCGCCGGGCCGATCGCCTTCAGCGCCCCGGGCGTCATCTTCGCGATCGTCGTGCGCTTGAGGAAATCCATCACGGAAAGGCCGCTCGAGAACCGCGCCGACCGGGCGGTGGGCAGCACGTGGTTGGGCCCCCCCACGTAGTCGCCGATGGCCTCGGGTGTCCAGCGGCCGAGGAAGATCGCCCCGGCATGCATGACCTTCGCCGCCAGCGCCTCGGGGTCGGCGACCAGAAGCTCCAGATGCTCGGGCGCGATCCGGTCCGCCAGCGCCGCTGCCTCGTCCCAGTCGCGGACGGTGATGATCGCGCCGTGCGCGGCCCACGACGCCCCGGCGATGGCGCGGCGGTCGAGCGTCCCGAGCCGCCGTTCGACCGCCGCCGCGACCGCCTGCCCGAAGGCCGCGTCGTCGGTGCAAAGGATCGACTGCGCGCTTTCGTCGTGCTCGGCCTGCGCCATGAGGTCGAGCGCCACCCACTCGGGGTCGTTCGCCGCATCCGCGATCACCAGCACCTCGGAGGGCCCCGCGATCATGTCGATCCCGACCTGCCCGAAGACCTGGCGCTTGGCCTCGGCCACATAGGCATTGCCGGGGCCGGTGATCTTGTCCACCGCTGCGATGGACCGCGTGCCATAGGCCAGCGCCGCCACCGCCTGTGCCCCGCCGATGCGGTAGATCGTATCGACCCCCGCGAGCCGCGCGGCGCAAAGGACCAGCGGATTGACCACGCCGCCCGGCGTCGGGCAGGCGATGACGAGCCGCTTCACCCCCGCGACCCGCGCGGGCATCGCGTTCATCAGGACCGACGAGGGGTAGGAGGCGAGGCCTCCCGGCACATAGAGTCCCGCCGACGCCACCGGCGTCCAGCGCCAGCCGAGCGTCGCGCCCGAGCTGTCGGTCCAGATCTCGTCGCGCGGCATCTGCCGTTCGTGATAGGCCCGGATCCGCGCGGCGGCGAGGTCGAGCGCCGCACGCTCGACCTCGGGCACGCGGGCGATCCCGGCCTCGATCTCGGAGTCCGAAAAGGCGAAGCGGTCCGGCGGCAGGTCCATCCGGTCGAAGCGCGCGGTCAGGTCCGCGACCGCCACATCGCCCCGCATCCGCACGTCCGCGATGATTCCGGCCACGGCCTCGTCCACGTCGGCCGACACCTCACGTTTGGCGGCAAGAAGGTCGGCGAAGGCCGCCTCGAAGCCGGGGTGGCGGGTGGAGAGGAAACGGGGCATCGCACGCACTCCTGCAAGCGTTGCCCGCATAGCGCTGCTCGGTGCGGCGCTCAAGCGCAAAGGCCGGGGGGATGGCCCGCCCTTACTCCGGGTGCTTCGGTACCCTGCGCGACGGCGCCGCATAGGGCCGCGTCACGTCCTTCAGCGTCACGTCGAGACATTCCGCCGCCACCCGGATCGCCCCGTCGCCCGCCAGCGTCACGATCAGCGCGCCCGACCCGTCCGGCCCGGCCTCCCACGCAAGGCTCAGGACCGACAGGATGAGGTCCTTGTCCGCGCGGTCGACCCCCTGCGAGGCGACAGCCGTCACGTCGCCCACGACCAGAACCGCGCGCGCGCGCTCGTAGGCGCGGCCCGCACGGTCGGCCGCCTCGCGGTCTTCCCAGCGGAAGCGGTTCAGAAGCATGGCGAAGCGCCGCGCCTTGCGGTCCCAGTGCATCTCGGTCACGGGCAGGACCGCGTCCTGCACCAGGGCCGAGAGGATGGCGAGCCCCTCGACATCGCTCGCCGAAAGGCTCAGCGGGCGTTCGGATGCGTCCTCGAAACGGGCGTCTTCGGTCATGCGCCTGCCGCTGATGCTGCCGGGGTCAACTCACTCGCCCCTGATCCGTTCGATCTGTGCGCCGACGGCCGAAAGCTTTTCCTCGACCCTCTCATAGCCGCGGTCGAGGTGATAGACCCGCGCCACCCGTGTCTCGCCCTCGGCGGCGAGACCGGCGAGGATCAGGCTCACCGACGCCCGGAGGTCGGTCGCCATCACCGGCGCCCCCTTCAGCCGCTCCACGCCCGTCACCGTGGCGTGCCCGCCATGCACGTCGATCCGCGCGCCCATCCGGACGAGTTCCGGCGCATGCATGAAACGGTTCTCGAAGATCGTCTCGTGCAGGTTGCTCCTGCCCCTCGCGGTGCAGAGGAGCGCCATCATCTGCGCCTGAAGGTCGGTCGGAAATCCGGGGAAGACGCCGGTCGTCACGTCCACCGCCGCCGCCCGCCCGTTCGACCGCGCGACTCTGAGCCCGGCATTGGTCGCGGTGATGACGATTCCCGCCTCCTCGATCTTCTCGCAGAACGTGGGCAGCAGGTCGCGCCGCCCGCCCAGGAGTTCGACCTCGCCCCCGGCGATCGCCGGCGCGATCATGTAGGTGCCAAGTTCGATCCGGTCGATGATGACGGAATGCGTGGCGCCCCTGAGCCGCTCGACGCCCTGGATCTCGATCCGGTCCGTCCCCTCGCCCTCGATCTGCGCGCCCATCGACCGCAGGCAGTGCACCAGATCGACGATCTCGGGCTCGCGCGCGGCGGTCTTCAGGACCGTCGTGCCCTTGGCGAGCGTTGCGGCCATGACGATGTTCTCGGTCGCGCCGACCGAGGGGAAGCTCTGCTCGATCACCGCGCCCTTCAGGCCGGTCCGGGCGACCGCGTGCAGGTAGCCGTCCTTCAGCTCGATCTCGGCCCCGAGCTTCTCGAGCCCCGCGATGTGGATGTCCATCGGCCGCGCCCCGATGGCGCAGCCGCCCGGCAGCGACACGACCGCCCGCCCGGCGCGCGCCAGAAGCGGCCCGAGGACGAGGTTCGACGCGCGCATCTTCCGCACGATCTCGTAGTCGGCGGTGACGCCGGTGAGCGCATGGCTCGACATCGCCAGCACCTTGCCGCCCTGAAGCGCCGTCACCTCGGCGCCGAGCGACTGGAGAAGCTGCGTCATCGTGCGGATGTCGGACAGCCGCGGCGCGTTCATCAGCGTCAGCGGCTCGTCCGAGAGGATCGTCGCCGGCATCAGCGCCAGGCAGGCGTTCTTCGCCCCCGCGATCGGTATGGTCCCGCGAAGCTCGGCCCCGCCCCTGACGATGATCGAATCCATCTGCCCCTCAGTCCTTCGCTGCCTGCCCGTCGCCGCCGCTGCCTCCGGGCTGCCCCGATGCGCGGCGCTTCGCCTGATCCTTCCGCCGCGCGAGGTTGGCCTTCAGCGCCGATTTCAGCCGCTCGGAGCGCGGCGGTTCGGCCTTGTCCCTGCCCGGATTTCGCGGTGACTTGCCCATGGCCCACGTGCATAGCGCGGATGGCCCCGATGGTCCAGTTGGGCCGGGTCGGACGGGCGGAGAAGCCCCTTGCGCGGTCTGGCGTTTGCGACTAACACCCCGCGCACACGCGATCCCGTCGCGCCCCGGCGCTGCAGTAGCTCAGTGGTAGAGCACTCCCTTGGTAAGGGGCGGCGCTGGTGCGTTAAGTGGTTGTTCTGGCAGGGAGTTCCCGAGACCTGCCGCCGCCGGGGTAACGGGCGGGGTAACTTCGGACGAGGCGTGACGAAACGGTTCGCTGCCGTAGCTCAGTGGTAGAGCACTCCCTTGGTAAGGGAGAGGTCGAGAGTTCAATCCTCTCTGGCAGCACCATCCTCCCCAAGAAAATCAGGTAGATAGGCGGAAGCGGCGGTCGATCCTGCGTGTTACCCCAAGTTACCCCAGATAGGTGGCGGAGCGGTCCAATTTGGCCGTCGCATCCCGAGTCCGCAATCAAAATCAGGCACTTGCGGCGCGAACCTTGAGAAACTCGTTGGTGTTTTCGCCGACCTGTGCATAACTGGTCGGAAAAGGAGGGTGGCGATGGGCGAGAATTCCAAGATCGAGTGGACGACGCACACCTTCAACCCGTGGTGGGGGTGCACCAAAGTTTCGGAAGCCTGCAAGCACTGCTACGCCGAAAGCTGGGCAAAGCGCGTCGGCCAGAAGGTGTGGGGGCCGAAGACCGAAAGGCGGACCTTTGGCGACGTCCACTGGCAGCAGCCCCTGCGCTGGAATGCAGCCGCCGCCGGGGCGGTTTCCCGCCCCCGCGTGTTCTGCGCGTCTATGGCCGACGTTTTCGAAGACCGCGAAGAACTCGGCCCGTGGCGGGCAAAGCTCTGGACCCTGATCGAAGCCACACCAAACCTAGACTGGCTGCTGCTTACGAAGCGGCCCGGCAACGTCAAGCGGATGGCGGGATGGGGTGCCGACTGGCCCGAGAACTGGCGCGGGGAAGTGCAGCTTGTTGAGCGCTGTGCCGCCGCGAAAGCGCAGTTCGGAGCGCAGGAAAGGATCGGAGAAGATGACGACCAGCGCGCGGCTGATGATAAGGTCCTGCTCGACCTGATACTGGCTTGCCCACGGCACCACGCCATTCCATGCGGTGATGTAATCCTGCGGGATCATTCATCGATCTCCGGCGCGCGTCGGACGATTACGCGCCAGCGATCATCGCGTTCAGAGGGCGGCGGCGAAAGATCGGGATCGCCCGCCTGTTTGGGATCGAGTTCGACCCACGGCAGCGTGCCGCGAGCCGCCAGCGCCGCGAACAGCGCTTCCACTCTATCCGCGTGACCGAGCCTTCCGAGCAGATGGCCGAGGCGCTGCACGACCGCCTTCTCGAATGCGCCCGACAGGGAAGCAAGCTTTTCGGGTTGCAGCCGTTCGGCCAACTCGGACAGGACCGTCGCAATGTTGTCGAGACCCGCGCCTGAATGCGGATAGCGCACCAGGTCGAGCGCCGTCAGCTCCGGTGAGGCGAGTTTCATGTAGCCTGACGGCGTCTTGCGCTCTTCGATTCCGTTTGCCACTGCCGCCATGTCCTTGCGGAATGAGAAGGCAATGCGCGTCCGGCCAGCCTCGATGCCCGGCAAGAGCTTGTCCGTGATGACCTGAAACTCCATCACGGCCTGATGCGACGCGCCATGCGCCGCCGCCGCCGAGAGCAGCCCGACGTAATATGGGCGCTTCTCGTGGCGCATGAGGGCGTCGATGTACCACTCCGGCGGCGGTGCCCCCATTGTGGCATGCTGAGGCGGCACGACCACGTAGAAGCCGCGCCGGGGCCGGATCAGCTGGCCGCGCCGCTGCAAGCGCTCGGCAGCATCGAGGAACGCGCCCCGGCTGATGCCGATCTCCTTCTGCGCTTCGTCCGCAGAGAAGACACTCCGGCCTGCAGCAAGCAGGCCAGAAGCATAGGAGGACAGCGCTGAGCGGTCAGATCGAATCATATCCTATTATCCGCTTTCAGAGCGGATTTTTCAATATGATTCTACTTATGGGATTGTATGTCAAACTCCGCTTTTAGCGCGGATTTTTCAATATGATACTTGTCAGTGGTTCCGCAGACATCAGACCGTACCGCCGCTCATACACTCGCAGCGCCGAGAGATTTGCCCATGTCGCTACCCCCACCCGGGAACCCAAGCCATGACCCGCGCTCTTGGCTACGCCCTGACGCTCACCGCCGGCGCGCCATGAGCCATTACCTTTTGCCAGATGGAAACGTCCAAATCGCATTCAGCGGCGGGCGAACATCTGCGGTCATGTTGCATCAGATCATGGAAGCAAACGGGGGCCTGCCCAGCCGTGTCGCCGTCATTTTCGCCAACACCGGACGCGAGATGCCGCAGACGCTGGATTTCGTGGCCGAGGTCGGCAGTAGGTGGGGCGTGCCGATTACATGGGTCGAATATCGACGCGGCAAACCGGGTTTTGAGGTCGTCAGCCATAACGGCGCCAGCCGGGAAGGTGAGCCGTTCGAGACGCTGATCGAGGCGAGGAAGTTTTTCCCAAATCAGGACAGCATCGGGCGTCCGGCCGGCGCGGTTCAACTTGCATAAAAACTGTTTGTTTCCGAAGCGATGGCAGTCCCTGCCCAAATTGACCGCCGCAACGTTGCTGTCCTTTGGTTAGTGGTGTCACCCCCTGTGCATCAACAATCCACCCCGGCCGGGCGCGTGGTGCCCCTGCGTTTCATGGCCGGAAGCGTCAGAACTGTTTCCCGCAAGGCAGGGAAAGCGTTAACCGTCCGACCGGCTCCCCATAAAGACTTCGCTCTGTTTGAAGGCAAACATTGTCTTAAGACCGCCCGATTTCAGGGGCTTATGGTCCCTGTAGCGGTCGACGGACAGGGTGCCGCCGCCGCGGAGTAACGAGTGGTGTTGGTGTAGGCGGTTGCGAAGTCCCGGCTTAGCCGGTGGTGTTCGGTGTGGGTGAGGGCATGTCGGGGCGTTGCAGTTCGCCCCGACATGCCGCCATGCCCGTAAAGAGTGAGACTTGGTGAAGATGTATCCTTTCCCCGACGTTGCCAAGGCAACGCCCCCTGCTGGTCCCGCAGCGTCGAAATCCGGGACATGGACCCTCCCGGGCCTCTGCGGCGAAGCCAGGGTGACGACCGCGTTCGGCGAGCTTCCGGTGAAGGCGTTGCGGCGGCTCGACCCGGTCCGCACCGCGAGCGGCAGCTTCCTTCCCGTGCGCTGGGTGGATGCGGTCCACCTCGACGACGATTTCCTCTCGGGCTTTCCCGATGCCCAGCCGATCAGCGTGCCGGCCGGCGCTCTCGGGCGCGGCCGGCCGCAGGTGGACCTCCTCGTGTCGCCGCACCAGAAGCTCGCATCCTCGGAAAGCAGCTTCCGGCCGGAATTCCGCATGGCGCGGGACTTCCTGTCCCGCCCCGGCATCCTGCGGCGGCCCCGGACCTCGGTCAGCTACTACCTCTTCCATCTGGGCGAGCCCGCCTCGGTGATGGTCGAGGGCGTCTGGATCCCCGTCATTCCCTGACGCCTGCCGCGACGGATCCGGCCCCCTTCTTGAGCTTGCTGAAGCACCGTTCGACGCGGTTCCGCAGCTTGTAGAGCGTGCGGTCGACGGCCACGCGCAGCTTGCGGGATTTCCGCATCGGGATAACCGGCACGACGTTCCGCGCCTCCATGG
>JBMOOH010000035.1:55627-100929 GCA_049323795.1 Pseudomonadota bacterium | reverse complement strand
CAGGTTCATCATGTCGGTGGTCATCGGTGGAATCTCCGGTCCAGGTCGGTGTCAGCACCCAGACCCTGCCGGAACATCGCCGGTGACCGCCTCACCCAGAACCTACACCACGCTCAGGGACAGCATCGGCCGGATCCACCCGCGTGACCGCAATTCCCGCCATGCCGTCCTCCACCTCTTGAGGCCGCATTCAGGCAGAGTTCGGCAAACTCGGGAATCCCCCTCATAGAGTCATCCAAAGGGGCCGTTGGTGTCAGGAGGGCGCTTGCATCGGTCGCGGGCGATCTGGCCCTTTCCAGCCTGATCGCACCGATTCTCATGGCGTTCCAGTCACGCTCGGTGATCGCGGTTCTGCGCGGCGTCGACTGGGGCTGGCCCGCGACCCGGCGCGGTTCGGACAAACTCGGGCTGGCCGAGTCACTCATGGCAACCCGGTTCGTGGTGGCGCACGGGCTGGCCGGGGTGGTTGCTGCCCCCTGGGCCGTTCCGGGGCTGCTGCCCTGGCTTCTGCCGGTCCTTGTCCCGATGATCGCGGCGCCGGTGCTGGTCTCGTGGACATCGCGCCCGGCCGGGGGTGTGCCGCTCTTCCTTGTGCCCGCCGAACGCGATCTGCCGGAAATCCTGCGCCGGCACGACGCCGTCGTCGAACGCTGGACGCTGACGGACTGGCCCCTGGTGGACTGGCCCCTGGCGGACGGATCTGCGGCGGTCGGGGCGGACCCTGTCCGGAGCGCCGGGCACCCCGCAACCGGGCCGGCCCAAACGGCGCACGCGCCCGCCTGAGCCGGCCCGCCCTGCAGTCTGGCGTTGCCTTCCGGGCCGATGTGTCCTTTCCTCGCGTCCGGTCCCGCATCAGCGCCGAGGTTCCATGCGCCGGTCAGAACAGATCAGGTCCGCGGTCGCGATGCTCGACGGACTCGCACCGGCGGGGTATTTCCTCGCGGTGAGGTTGCGCGGTGCCTCGCCGCTCCTCACCTTCTCGACCTTTCCGGTCGCCTGGACCGACGCCTACATGGAAAACGGATACATGATGCGCGATCCGGTCACCACCTGGGCCCTCACGATCGGCGGCGCGATCCGGTGGAGTTCCCCCTTCCTGTTCGACCCGTTCGGCATCTTCCGCGAGGCGGCGAAACACGGTCTGAAGTTCGGCGCCTCGATCGCGCACGGGCCGGTCCGGTCGCTCAGCCTCTGCTCGCTCGCGCGCTCCGACCGCGAACTGACGGACGACGAGATCGCCGAGGCACAGCGCATCGTCATCGCGGTGCATGGGATGAGCGAGTTGCCCGAAGCTCTCGACCCGTCCGAAAGGGCGCTGCTGCTTGCGGTCGGCACGACCCTCGACCCGACCGGCAGCCCGACCGGCACCGAAGCCCCGCGGGCAGGGCCGGGGCTGCCGGCGGACGAGGCGGAAGCGCGGATGGCGGCGCTCTGCGACCGCCTTCTCGTGGACACGCCGGATCAGGCTTTGCGGCGGGCGCGCGATCTGAAACTGGTCTGACCTGCCTCCGGAAGCCGGAACGGGCCTATCCCACCGCTTTGCCGGCCGGGGGGCCGTAGAGTTCGATGTCGGAAACCTCGCGGCGGGCGACAAGCAGGCTGCATTCCAGCGTGTCGCTCAGGGCCGACGTCACCGACCCGAGGAGCCAGCGCGAGACCGCACCCTGCCGGTGGTGCCCGACGACCACCAGATCGGCCCCGACTTCCTTCGCGACCTCGGTGATCCGCTCGACCGGAGCGCCCCGCTCGAGCCTGACCTCGTGCGCGAGTCCAAGCCGGGTCAGCCGTTCCGACCCTTCGGCGAGGATTTCGCGCGCCTCGGCGGTTCCATCGGACGAGGGGATGTAGACCCCGCCCGAGAATCCGACGAGCGCGGGGTCGAACTCGACCACCGCAAGCAGGACCACGCGTGCGCCGCACATGCGCGCAACAAGCGCCCCTTCCCGGAGCGCCCGCCGCCCGTCGAGGGTGCCGTCATAGGCAAGCAGAAGCGTACGATACATCATCACCTCCGTCCGTGTTCGCCAGAAGACGTCGCGGCCGGGCCAAGTCTACGTCCAAGCCCGCCCCGCGGCAACGGAATGGATACCTGCGGGGGCAGCCGTTCGCCGGGCTCAGGGCGTCCGGATCGGCAGGGCCGGCAGCAAGTTTGCTGTCAGGCCGGGGTCCCGGTCGCCCCCGGCGTGGCGCGGGCGAACTCGGCCCGGAGCGCGGCGCCGTGTTCGTCGAGCGCCGGCACCCTGCCGCCACCGGGCTCGGGCCGGCCCGCGACCCGGGTTCCGCGCGCCATCATCTCGACCGGCCCGGACGGGCTGTCCGCGCGGAGACGCCGGGCCTGCGGATGGACGAGCAGATCCTCCATGGTGGAAAGCCTGCCGCTGGCGATCCCGGCGCCGGTCAGCGTCCTGATGGCCGTCTCCCGATCCATCCGTGAAAGGACCGCGGCGATCATCGCGTCGATCTCGCCGGAATTGGCCACCCGGTCCACGTTCCGGGCGAACCGGACATCCTCGCCCAGGTCGGGCCGGCCGAGAACCTTGTCGCAGAGCGCGCGCCACTCCCTGTCGCTCTGAACGGCCAGCAGCACCTCGCGTCCGTCCGCGCAGTCGAAGGCCCCGTAGGGGGCGATCGACGGGTGGCGCAGTCCGACCCTCCGGGGGGCCGTTCCGCTGTAGAGGGTCTGCAGGAACGGCACGTTCATCCAGTCCGCCATGGTGTGGAACATCGACACGTCGATGGCACGGCCGCGGCCGGTGCGCTGGCGGGCGAAGAGCGCCTGCAGGATCGCCCCCTGCGCCGACTGCCCGGCCGCGATGTCGCAGACCGAGATGCCGACGCGCGCCGCGCCTTCGGGCGTTCCGTTGACCGACAGAAGCCCGGCCTCGCCCTGGACGAGCATGTCGTAGGCCTTCTGGTCGCGGTAGGGCCCGTCCTCGCCGTAGCCGGAGATCGAGCAGTAGATCAGCGACGGATGCCGGCGGCAGGTCTCGCCCGGACCGACCCCCAGCCGGGCCGCCGCTCCGGGGGCCAGGTTCTGCACGAAGACATCCGCGCGGGCGATCATGTTCGTCAGGATGTCCCTTTCCCCGTCCTGCCGCAGGTCGAGGCAGATCGACTCCTTGCCCCGGTTGATCCAGACGAAATAGGTGCTTTCGCCGTGGACGAAGCGGTCGTAGCCGCGCGCGAAGTCTCCCTCGGGCCGCTCGACCTTGATCACGCGGGCGCCTGCGTCGGCAAGCAGCGACGTCGCATAGGGTGCGGCGACGGCCTGTTCGACCGACACGACGAGAACCCCTTCAAGATCGCGCATGGACGGGTGCCTCCCATTCGGATGCCCTCGAGACTAGGCCCTGGCGCAAGCTTCGGGCAAAGAGGCGTTTCCTTGACAAGCTAGACGCCGTCTCAATAGCCTGTCCGGCATGGCTCATGGGGCGGGCGCCCGCGATGGACATTCGTCAGCTTCGATACTTCATCGCGATTTCCGAGGAGCGGTCGCTGTCCGCTGCATCCCAGCGGCTCGGGGTGGCCCAGCCGTCGCTGTCGCAGCATGTCATCAAGCTCGAATCCGAATTCAACGTGGCGCTGATCGAACGCTCGTCGCGCGGCATCCTGCTGACCGAGGCGGGCGAGCTCCTCGTCCGGCACGCGCGGGGCATCTGCGCGGGGATGGACCGGTGTGTCGAGGAGGTCCGGCATTCGGGAAGCATCCTTCGCGGGCCGGTCGCCCTGGGGATTCCTCCGTCGATCTCGATGGTGATGTCCGTGCCTCTGGCCGAAACCATAAGGCTGGAACTGCCGCAGGTCAGGCTTCAGGCCATCGAGGCCATGAGCGGCTTCATCAAGGCGTGGATCGAGGACCACACCGTCGAGATCGGCTTCCTCTACGACCTTGATAATAAATCGCATTTTCGTGCGGCCCACATCCTCGACGAGGAACTGTGCCTGTTTTCCGCGCCCGACAACTGGCCGCTCGACACGCCACCGGGCCAGCCGGTCCGGCTTGCGGACCTGCGCCACCTCGAGATGATCCTTCCCTCGCCCACGCATGGGCTGAGAAAGACGATCGACAGATACGCTCAGTCGCAGGGCATCGCCCTGTCGGTGGTGATCGAGATGGACGCGATGACGCAGATCAAGGAACTGGTGGCCCGCGGGTCCGGCCATACGATCCTGTCGCCGGCAGCGTCGAACGATTTCGTGATGCGCGGCGAACTGGTGACCTCGCCCATCGTCGCCCCGGTGATGCAGCGCCCGGTCTATCTGGCACACAACCCTGATCGTGCGATGTCGCCGGCCTGCTCGGCGGTCCGCAGGATCGCCATCGACGTCGCGCGGGAGCTGGTCGGCCGCGGTATCTGGAAAGCGCGCCTCAGCCCCGAGCTTTCACGGGACAGGCCGCCCGACCCATAGGCCCGCCGTCTGGCCCGTCGTCTGGCCAGGCATCGGGGCCGCCGCGGGATGCTGCCCGGTGCGAGGTCCCTGCCGCGGGACGGTCACGGGACGGTCACGGGTCGGTCACGGGCCGGCGCGGCCGAAGGGTCCGCCGCTCCGAGGAGCGCGCCGAGCGTCGCGGCGGGGGCCGCCTCGTCGGCATGAACAGCCGCCCAGACCCGATCCGCCGGTCCCGCACCGATCAGGGCGCGCGCCTTGGCCCGCAGGCCCTCGGCCAGGTCCTGCAGCGGCTGGCGGACCGCAAGGTCGGAAGACAGGCTGCGACGGCTGCCGTCGGCAAGCACGGCCTCACCCGTGGCGGCGGTGTCCGGGACCGCAGGGTCGCCGGTCACCGTGACCCGCGCCGCGAAGTCCGCCAGGGCGGCATCCGCCGCCCGCGCGTCGCTGTAGGATGCTTCCGCGGCCGTGTCGATCCCGGCAAGGACCATGCCCGACAGCCAGCAGTAGCTGAACTTGACCTCGAGCCCGGTGCGCGGCCGCTTGATGTCGCAGACCGACAGCCAGCGCGGATTGACGCGAAGGTCGAGCGCCCGCACGCCGGCGGGCGCAATCCCCGACTGCCGGAGCGGGCGGAGCGCCTCGATCATAGCATGCGTGCCATGGCAGCAGGCATGGAGCTTGTGCTTGACATCCTCGAAAAGGAACCTGCGCGGAGGCGGGTCCGCCCAGGGGGCGACCGTGTCGGGGGCGTCGGAATGCGTGGGCACGAAACCCTGCGGCCCCATGATCCCGTCGTCGGCCGAGGTGAAGCCCATCTCGGCCAGCAGCGCCGCCTCGATCCCGTTCGACGCGGCGATACCTGCATTATAGGGCTTGCCCATCGTCCCGAACTGGCATTTCAGCCCCGAGGCCCGGGTCGCCACGAGGCTCAGCGCAGCCCGCGTCCGGTCCGGCGGCAGGCCGATCATCCGCGCCGCGGCGACCGCTGCGCCGAATGCGCCGGCCGTCGCGGTCTGGTGGAAGCCACGGTTGTAGTGGACCGCCCCGAGCACCATTCCCAGCCGCACCGAAGCCTCGGCGCCGACGAGGAAGGCATCGACGAGGCTTCCGGTCGTCCGGGCGCGGTCTTCGGCAAGGGCAAGGGCCGCCGGCAGGATGCCGACCGACGGGTGACCGACATGCGCGAAATGCGTGTCGTCGTAGTCGAGGGCGTGACTCGTCGCGCCGTTGACCAGCGCCGCGGCCCTCGGAGCGGCGGATTGTCCGCCGATGACCGAACTCTGCCCGCGCGACCCCTCGGCGGCCACAAGGCCGCGGACGATCCGCGCCAGGGGTTCGTCCTTCCCGGCAAGGCCCACGACCATCCAGTCGAAGAGCGAGAAGCGCGCCATCCGGCGCGCGGATGCCGGAAGCGCGTCGCCGGGAAGCTGCGACAGATCGACGAGGGCGGCCATCGTGTCGGTCATCCCGGGCCTCAGTACGACTTCGGCAGGCCCAGCACCTGCTCGGCGATGAAGCAGAGGATGAGGTTCGTCGAGATCGGCGCGACCTGATAGAGACGCGCCTCGCGGAACTTCCTCTCCACGTCGTATTCCTCGGCGAATCCGAAACCGCCGTGGGTCTGAAGGCAGGCCTCGGCCGCCTCCCAGCTTGCGTCGGCCGCCAGCATCTTGGCGCTGTTCGCCTCGACGCCGGGATTCCGGCCGGCGTCGTACATGGCCGCGGCGCGATAGACGATCCCTTCCGCTGCCAGCATGTGCGCGTAGGCGCGGGCGAGCGGGAACTGCACACCCTGGTTCTTGCCGATCGGGTTGCCGAACACGGTGCGTTCGCGGGCATAGTCGGCGCCCTTCTTCAGGAACCACTTCGCATCGCCGATGCACTCGGCGGCGATCAGGATGCGCTCGGCATTCATGCCCGACAGGATGTAGCGGAACCCCTTCCCCTCCTCGCCAACCAGGGACGAGGCCGGGATGCGCAGGTTGTCGAAGAACACCTCGGTCGTCGCGTGGTTCATCATCGTGCGGATCGGCCGGATGGTGATCGACTTGCCGACATGCCCGCGGAGGTCGATCAGGAACACCGACAGCCCATCGGTCTTCGACTTCACCTCGGCGCGCGGAGCGGTCCGCGCGAGCAGCACCATCAGGTCGGAATGTTCCGCGCGCGAGGTCCAGATCTTCTGGCCGTTCACGACATAGCCGTCGCCCTCGCGCCGCGCGGTCGTCTTCAACGCCAGCGTGTCGGTGCCGCTCGTCGGCTCGGTCACACCGAAGGCCTGGAGCCGGAGCGAGCCGTCCGCGATCTTCGGCAGGTAGGTGCGCTTCTGCTCGTCCGTCCCGTGCCGCAGGACGGTGCCCATCGTGTACATCTGCGCATGGCAGGCGGCGGCGTTGCAGCCCTGGCGGTGGATCTCTTCGAGGATGACCGCAGCGGCCTGGAGGTTCAGGCCCGACCCGCCGTACTCCTCGGGGATCATCGCGGCGAGGTAGCCGGACCGGATCAGGGCGTTCACGAACCCGGTCGGATAGGCGCGGCGGGCGTCGAGATCGCGCCAGTAGCTGCCGGGGAACCCCGCACAGACCTGCGCCACGCCGTCGCGGATGGCGGCGTAGTCGGCGGTGGGGTCGAATGCCGTGGTCATCCTGTCCTCCTCCTCCTCCTCCTCTGGTCGCGATGTTCTTCCCACGAGGCCCGTGGATCGTGAAATATGTTTTGGCTCTGGGCCTTATCTGGCGATCCTCTCGCCCTGTCAGAACACCGAACCGAGCGTCCGCCTGAGCCGGTCGGCCTCGTTCCGGATGTGGGTCACGAAGGCTTCAGGGACCTTGCGCCCGCCCGGCCCCGCCGCTGTCATCAGCGACACGGTCCGCACCATGCCGGGGTCCGCGACCGGCGCCACGACGAAGCGGCCGTCGCGCGCGTCGTCGAGGACGGAATGGCAGGGAAGGATGGTCACGTAGTCTGATTGCGGGTCGTCGAGCGTCTGCTTCACGGCGCTCAGGCTGTCGAGCTCGAGCGACGGCAGGAGATGGACGCCGCGCGCCTCGCATACGCGGTCGATGATCCTGCGAAGCTGGTGGATCTGGCTCGGCAGGATCAGCGGCAGGCCGACGAGGTCGGCCACAGACGGCTCGGACCGCGGCAACCCCCGGTCGGCCCGCGCCACGAGGACCAGCCGCTCCGACAGGAGATCGACGCGCCGCGCGAGTCCCTGCTCGGCCGGCTGGTAGGTGAGGGCGACATCAATCCGCCCGCGCTTCATCAGCGCGGCCAGGTCGCCGGAATAGGCCTCGATCACCGACAGGGACGTGTTCGGCAGGCGGTTCCGGACGAAGCTCTGGATCGCGTCGAGGAAGAGCGGCGTGACGGTCGGGCAGATGCCGAGCGTGATCGTGCCGGGATCCCGGCCGAATGTCTCGATCAGCCGGTCGTAGAGCCGGTCGAGGCCGTCGATATGCGCGCGCGCGTGTTCCACAAGGAAGCGCCCCGGCTCGGTCGGCGACGCGCCGCGGCCGTTCCTCGCCACGAGTTCCATTCCCAGGTCCTGCTCGAGCTGCTGCACATGGCGGGTCAGCGCGGGCTGCGCGACACCGATGGCCGATGCGGCGCGCGAGAAGCCCCCGTGCTCGCAGACCGCAAGGAAATAGCGCAGCCGCCGGATGTCGATGCCGGGCCGGTCGTGGCGCCCCATGTCACGCCCCCCCGGTCATCGGTTCGTCACCCGCGCAAGGCCCGAGGCGATCCAGCCGGGCGTTGCCCGGGCGAAGGGATCGGACGGGCGCGACAGGTCCACCCGGCGAAGGCCCTCGGTGGTCGTGCACCCGAGGCCGGTCGGAACGGCGATCCACCAGACGAGGATCACGCCGACCAGCCAGGACAACAGCGCCCAGACCCAGAGCGACGGCAGCCCGAGGGCAGCCTCGCCTTCGGTGAAGATCGGCTGGCTGAAGAACGTGTTCCCGAGAATCGCGCCGGGTCCGATGGCGAGGAACGCCCAGATCAGCGTCAGCGACCATTTCGCCGCGCGGCCCGCCCGCCCGCCCCAGTCCGTGCGCCAGCGCGCCGCGAACTCGGCATGGAGGCGGTCGCGGCGGGCGCGCTCGGCCCCCTTGCGGGTGAAGATCGCCGACAGAAGGACGAAGCCCGCGTTGAACGCCAGCCCCCAAGCCGCCGAATGGATCGTCAGCGGCCAGCGGCCCCAGGGCAGATCGAGAAACAGCCCCTCGAACAGGATCAGCCCGGGCGGTTCGGTGAAGAACACCAGAAGCGCCCCGATGACGAGGCCCGTCAGGACCGCGCTGCGGCTGATCCAGGGCACGAAGGCGAGGCCGAGGAACGCCGGCAGAAGCTGGACCGACAGCGGCACGGCCAGCGCGCCGAAAACAGCGCTCGAGAGCGGTGCGAAGCCCGCCATGGCCGCCATCAGCCCCCAGACCACGGCCAGCGTGACCCTGAGCGCAAGGCGCTGGTCCGAGGGCGCCAGACCCGGCGCGACATAGGCGAGCACGATCTCGCGCCCCGCGATCAGCGCGCCCGATGTCGCGAAGACCGAGACGGCCAGAAGCGTCGCCGCTGCCAGAAGGACGACCGCACCCGTCCCCGCCAGCATGTCGGCCTGAGCGAGTGTCCCGACCAGTCCCGCAACGCCCCCGCCCCCCGTCCGCGCGGCAAGGAACGGCGCCACGAAGACGAGCATCGCCCCGCCCAGTCCTGCGGTGAGCCAGACCGGGCCGAGGTGGAATGCCCGGCCCGCGCGCGCCGTCATGGCAAGGCAGAGCATGGCCGGACTGAGCGCGACGCCCACCCCGCCGAGCGCCGCCGACGCGATGCCTACGGTGGTGAAGATGCCGCCCTGCACCGTCTCTTTCCCGATCCCGGCCGAATACTGGATCACGCCCGGAATGCGGTCGGGCAGGATGCCCCCGCCTACGGGCATGCCCGCGCCCAGGAAGCCGGGGGTCGTCAGGACCGCCTCGGCAAGGCCGCTCAGGAACAGCGCCAGGACCGCCAGAAGGCCGGCGAGCGTCGCCGCGGCGAGCACGGTTCCCCGCCAGCCGCCGATCGACGCGGCGAGGAACAGGAAGAACGCGAGCACCCAGACCGTCGCCGTCCGGGGAATGGCCCCGGCGGTCACGGCCTCGACAAGCTGGCCGAGGCCCGACAGCAGCGTGGCCGCGAACGGAAGCGCGAAGAGAAGCGCCACCAAGAGCACCGCAAGCCTGAGGGTGACGCTGCCGTAGTAGTCGCCGAGCGCCTGACCGGGCGAGCCGAGGCCCGCAAGGCGCGCCGCCAGCCAGAGCCGCTTCTGGATCAGCACCCCGGCCATCGCGCCGAGGATCAGGCCGAGCCCCGTATGGGAATGCTGAAGCCCGAACCGGGCCGTCAGCGTCAGGTAGTCGGGCAGGCCCTGCCCCATGCCGGACACCATCAGCCCCGCGCCTGCGAACATCACTGCCCATCCGGGCAGGCCGCCGCCCACCCCGGCACCTATCCCGGCACCCGCATCCGCGAAGTCCCGTGCAGGGGATCCGGAACGCGCCGCAAGCGTGGCGATATAGAGGGCATAGGCCAGCAGAAGGCCGAGCGCCGAGACGACAAGCGGGGTCACCGGCGGCCCCCGCGGTGCGGCAGGCGCGACGCCTTGCGCGGATTGAAATCGCGGATCACGTCGAAGCGGTCGAACGCGGCCCGCACCCCGTGCCGCGTGAGAAGGTGGAAGACGAAGGCCGCCAGCAGCGCCGCGAACCCGCCCGCGACAGGCAGCAGGAAGAGCCCCGCGAAGGCGGCATCCCCGAGCGTGGCGAAGAGGAACGCCAGCAGCGCCCCCCCGGTGACGACCAGCCCGACCGCCAGTTCGCGGACCGAGAATTCCGTCCCCTGGACCGCGTTCACGACGACATGCGCGGCAAAGCCCGCCAGCAGCGCCCCGAACCCGGCCAGAACCCACCCGCCGGCCCCGGCCGAAAAGCCCAGATGGAAGAGGACGGCGGCGACCGCCCCGGCCGAAAGCCAGACCGTCATGACCAGCGCGTGCCGGTCGAGCCTCCGGGTCGCGTCGCCGTCGTCCATCCCCTCCCCCCGGGCCTATCGTCTCAATCGTCGTCCTTGCCGGACTTCGGCGCGCCGGGAACGGCGGGAAAGTTCCGGAAGGACATGCCGCCGGCCGAGCCGAGGTTCCTGAGCGGCAGGCCGATCTCTTCCATCAGCCCGTCCACGAAGGCGACCTGCGTGCGGTACTTCATGGCCGAGTTCACGACCTGGTCCGGGATGTTGCCCCCCCCGCCGCCGCCGGCGCCGCCTGCCGCGGCTCCGCCGGTCTCGGACGGACTGTTGAGGCCCGGCAGGCCGTCGACCTGCAGGATCTTGATCGACTCGATGTTCTCCATCGGCTTGACGGTCTCGCGGATGATCTGCGGCAGCGTCCTGACCAGATGCTCGTAGATCGCCGACCGGCGGCTTTCGTCCGACCGCATGTTCTCGGCATCGTTGAGCTTGCGGTTTCCCTCGGCGTCGGTCGCGTAACGCACCCCGGCGGCCTTCGCCTCGGCGATCTCTGCGAGCGCCTTCTGCTCGACGGCCTGCTTCTCGGCCTCGGCCGCCTTCACCACGCGCAGGGCATCGCGCTCGGCCGCGCTCTCGGCGCCGATGATCTCGATCCGCTTGGCGCGTTCCGCCGCCTCGGCCGCGCGCGCGGTCTCGATCTGCTCCTCGGTCGCGGCAAGTGCCTTGCGCGCCTCGGCCTCGTTCGTCCGGGCGACGGCCTCCTCGATCGCCTTGTTCACGACGGCGATCAGCCGCTGCTTGTCGGCAATCGCGATCTCCATCTCCTGCTCGATCACGAAGCGGTCGATGTACTTCTTGGCGGCGATCTGAAGCTCCTCGATCTCGCGGCCGGCGACGATGCGGGCATCCTCGACCCTGCGGAAGCTCTGCGTCTCGGCGAGCTTCACGACCTGCTCCTTGGCGATGGCCTGCTGGGCGACTTCCTGGTCGCGCTTGATGCGCTCGATCTCGACCGCATGGCGCCTGGCGATGGCCGCGCGCTCCTGCTCGGCCTCGGCCTGCTCGCCGGTGACGCGGACGTCCTTTTCCTTCTCGACCGACAGAATCTCGATCTCCCTCGCGGTGGCAATGCGCCGCGCCTCGACCTCGCGCTCCCGGGCAAGGCGCGCCTGCTCGATCTCGGCCGCCGACTTCTGGTCGAACACCTCGACATCGAGCCGCGCCTTGATCTCGGCCTCCTTCACCAGCCGCTCGCGCTCGATGCGCTCGGCCTCGATCTGCTGGCGGGTCTGGATTCGCTGCGTCTCGATCGCCGTCCGGGCGACGATCTCGGTCTCCTCCGTCTCGCGGCTCCTCTCGATCTCGAGCGCCTTCAGGTCGTTCTCCTTCCGGATGCGCTCGGATTCGACGGCACGGTCCCTAGCGATGCGGCTGCGCTCGGCCTCTTCCTCGGCCCTGACCTTCGCCTGCGTGACGGCGATGGCCGACGTGGACCGCTCGGCCTCGATCTCGGCGACCTGCGCGGCCTTCCTCACCTCGATGGCGCGGGCCTGCTCGATGCGGGCGTATTCCAGATCGCGGTCGATCTCGAGCGCCCGGCTCTCCGCCTCGTAGTCCTTCATCTTGATGTCGATGCGGGCCTCGTTCTCGATCTTGTTCCTCAGCTTCCGCCGCGCCTCGATCTCCTCGGTCAACTGCGTGAGGCCCTCGGCGTCGAAGGCGTTCGACGGGTTGAAGACCGAGATGTCGGACTGGTTGAGCGCGGTGAGCGAGGCGTTTTCCAGCTCCAGCCCGTTCGCCCCCAGCGTCTTGCCCGCCAGGTCCGCGACCTTGGCCATGTAACCGGTGCGGTTCTGGTGCATCTCTTCCATCGTCATCGCCGCCGCGACCGCCGACATCGCGTCGATGAAGCGGCCCTGGATGATCTCCTTCAGCAGCATCGGGTCCTGCGTGCGGGCGCCGAGCGTGCGGGCGGCGGTGGAAACCCCGTCCTTCGTCGGGATCACGCGGACGAAGAATTCGGCCACGATATCGACGCGCATCTTGTTCCCGGTGATCAGCGACTGCTCGGCCACCCGCCGGATCTCGACCGGGACGGCGTTCATGTTCACGACCGTGATGTCGTGGATGATCGGGATGACGAGCGCGCCGCCCCCCATCACCACCCGCTCGCCGCCCGAGCCGGTGCGGACGAAGGACTGGTCCTTCGACGAATGCCGGTAGAGCCAGTGGAGAAGGTAGACCCCGATGGCGATCAGGATCGTGAGAAGGATCAGGATTGCGATGGCGTCGGCGGCGTTCATGGTCGGGTCCTTTCGTCAGGCTGGCGCCCGGGGAGTCCTTGCGAAATTCGAAACCGCGCTCAGTAGCGTTCCTGGCCCGCGACGGCGAGCACGATGAGCGACGGCGCGATGAGGTTGACGAGGTCGAGGAGGCTGTAGAGGGCGACGACCCCGCTCGCCTGCCCTGCGCCGATGACCACATCGACGAAATGCAGGATCGGGTAGATCGCCCAGCCGATCGTGAAAATGAGCCTTAGCCAGAAGTAGCCGAGGCGCACCGCCCGGCTGCCGCTGCGGACGGCATCGGCCATGGCGCCGAAATACATCTCGCCCAGGATGTAGAGCCAGAAGCCGATGGAGAGGAGCGCGCCGAGCGTCGGGTTGAAGAAGCCCGCATCACCCAGATAGCGCGAGAACACCATCAGGAGCGCGGCGGCCGAGATGCGCCAGAAGATGCCGACGGGGATCTCCCCCAGGGTGCGGGCGTAGAAGTAGACCGCGGCCACCTGGAGCGGGTGCACGGTGAACCAGCCCGAGAAGCGGGGGCCGGTGCCGCCACCGCCGCCCGCGAGCCAGACCTGCGTCATCCCCATATAGGACGCGGCCGAGGCGAGCGCCGCCACGCCGACCATCGCGGTCGGAACGCGCCACTTCTCGTTCGTCCAGGAAAGGCCGAGAAAGCAGAGGATCGCGGTCGCGAAGGTCATGAGCAAGGCGCCCGAGAGCGCGCTCGCGACCACATCCTGCGTTGAGTAGAGCGTGCCGAACATGTCCTTCCCCTAGACCTTTCTCAGACCTGAGCCCTGATGTGCGGCGACCGGCCGTAAAGCGCGACCATCGGCAGGATCAGGAGACCGAAGATGAATTGCTGCCATTCGTATTTGAGCCCGATCCCGATCAGGAACGACGACAGGACCTGCAGGACGAGCACGCCGATGACGGTGAAACCGTAGCCGCCGAGGCCGCCGAGAAGCGAGGTTCCCCCGATGACGACCGCGGCGAGCGTGGTGAAAAGGTAGGGATCGCCCACCCCGATGAACCCGCCGCCCGACCAGCCGAGAAGAAGCGACCCGGTCAGCGCGGCGAAGACGCCGGAGAGCACGTAGGCGAGCGTCCAGTACTTGAGTTCGGAGACCCCGATCAGCTTCGCCGCCCGCCGGTTCCCGCCGAGCGCGTAGATGTAGCGGCCATAGGCCGAGTAGCGCAGGCCGACGATCACGATGATGGCGAGCACGATCCAGATCAGGATCGTGGGCGGCACGCCGAGGCCGAAGAACGTCCCGTTCATGGCCGCAAGGTTCGTGAGCCACGGCGGGACCGTGCCGAAGACGTTCCCGGCGAAGGCCGAGCCGATCGAGGTCAGGATCTGCGTGAGCCCCGACACCGCGAACCCGGTTCCGAGGGTCAGGATCAGCGCCTGGCCCTGGAGCTTGAAGGACAGAAGCCCGTTGATGAGGCCGATGACGCCGCCGAGGATCAGGACGAACCCGAAGGCCACGAAGGACGGCACACCGAGGCCGATGAGGAAGAGAAGCCCGATGTTCGACGCTCCGATCAGGAAGGGGATCGACAGGTCGAGTCCCCCCATCAGCGCGACGAGCGTCTGACCGATGCAGGCGATCCCGAGGAACGCGGCGAAAAGCAGGATCGCGCGGATGTTCGCGGCCGAGAGGAACCCCTCGATGGTGAAGGACGAGATCACGACGAGCGCCACGAGGACGATCAGCCCGATGAACGCGCTGCGTCCGTGCGCGAAATAGCCCGAGACCTTGAAGGCGAAGAGCAGGATCGCCTCGAGCACGAGGAAGGCGATCAGGTTCCTGACCGACCGGAACTCGGGTACCGTCGCCGTCACGATCAGGTAGACGAGCAGGAGGAGCGCCATCGCGATGATGAGGACGCGGTTCGCCCGCCAGACCGACCGCGCGCCGCCGGACTGTTCCGGCGTCGCGGCCCTGAGCGCCCGGTCCTCGAACAGCACCGCGACGTAGTTGAGCAGGATCAGGAGGACCGCAACCGAGATCACGGTCGAGACGATCACGTCCTGCGCCCGCAGCCCCTGCCCGAAGCCAACGCCGAACCCGATCGCCGCCACGATCAGCGCGGCGGCGAGGTTCACCCAGATCATGAACTTCGACCGCGGCACCGGCAGCAGCGTCGGCTTCTCGACGGGGGCGGCGGCGGGGGGAGCGGTCTGGTCGCTCATGGCGCCCCCCCCGCTGCGGACTGGCTGGCCACGACGATGAAGAGCAGCACGATCAGTGAGGCGACGAAGACGTAGAGGAAGAGCCCCATCCGCACGGCCTTGGCCTCGGCCGTCATCGCGCGGGCCGAGAAGGCGAGGATCGCGGCGGCAGCGGCCAGACCGAAGGCAAGCTTCTGGACGGGCGAGATGGCGAAGGCCCCGCCCCCGGCCGCGCCGGCGGGCTCGACGAGCAGATAGCGGGTCAGAAGCTCGCCCTGCGCCGCCGCCGCGACGGGTTCGGCCGGCAGGTAGGTGGCCGAGGTCGCCACCTGAAGCATGATCCCGATCACGACCGCCGCAAGGCAGACGAACAGGCCCCAGGGCGAGAGGAAGGCGATGTGCCGCCCGATGACCGGGACGAGCAGCGTCAGCAGCAGCGACAGGACGAGGATCACCCCGTAGCTCATCTGCGTCACGAAGGCCTGGATGCCGCCGAAGTTGAAGGTCGAGAGCACGTAGCCGATCAGGAACAGGCTCACCGAGCCGAGCAGCGCCCCGGTCACGCCGCCCCGCCCGCCCGACAGGCTGACGCCGCCCAGCACCAGCGCCGTCACGGCGGTCAGCGTCATCGTCGTGCCCTGCGTCGGGTCGCCGGACGCGATCAGCGCGGTGTAGCAGATCGCGCCGAGGCCGACGAACAGCCCCGCGATCACATGCGCGCCGATGCGGACGAGGTTGATGCGCACGCCGCTCGTCCAGGCCGCGCGCTCGTCGTAGCCCATCATCCGGAGGTTCGTGTAGAAGGGCGTCAGCGTGAACAGCAGCCACCCCGCCGTCGCGATCAGGATGAGAAGCAGGACGGGCGAGAAGATCGTCGTGCCGAGGCCCCAGCCGCCGAGCCATTCGGGCGCGGTGCCGCCGGGGCGCGGCAGGATGACGAGGTTGATGCCGGAAAGGGCAAGGAACCCCGACAGCGCCACGATGATCGGCTGCACGCGCACCCAGATGATCACGAGTGCGAAGAGCAGCTGGTAGAGGACCCCGATCCCGAGCGCGACGAGGAAGCCGCCGAACGGCCCCGTGACGACGCCGAGCATGTTCAGCTTCACGACCGAGACGTTGATGAACGCGAGCAGCGGCCCGACGGCCAGATCGACCGTGCCCCGGCCCGCGACGGCGAGTGCCATCAGCGAATAGGTCGCAAGGATCAGCGGCGCCGACACGATGATCGCGCTGCCGAAGCCCGACAGCGAAACGAGGCTCGGCCCCCGGATCGCCGCGGTGCCGAGGAGCACCGCGACCAGGAGGATCGGCACCAGAAGATAGGTGCTTGTCGATGAGGACCGTTCAGCCATTCGTCTCGGTCGGTGAAGAGTGGGACCGGGGCACGGGCCTGACGCGCGTGCCCCGGACAGGCGTCAGCCGAGTTCGATCACCCGGCGCCCGGATGGGCGGGCCGAGGACGAGGCCCGCGCCTCGCCGCCGCCCGACAGCCGCGCGCCACCGGCGCCGCGACGCTCGGGGTCGTTCTGGATGATCTTCTTCAGGACCGGCGTGATGACGTCCTTGAACTTCGCCGGGTCTTCCGAGGTCGGGAAGTGCCCGCCCGAGAAGATGATGCATTCCGATCCCTTCACCTTCTCGGCCGTCCGCTCGGTCATCTCGGGCGTGCAGGCGAAGTCGTAGTCGCCGGTCAGGAAGTAGATCGGCAGGCGGCCCGAGATCTTGTGGACCTGATCGCGGAAGTCGCTGTCGACCGAGTAGAAGTAGAGGTCGCCCTTGAAGATGCCGGGGCCGCCCTGGGCGTAGAACCACCACGTCTCCCAGCGGTACTTGTCGGGGCTTTCGGGGCTCATCAGGCCGAAGACCGAGGTCGCCACCGCCTCGCCGCCGTGGATGTGCGGGTGGTGCAGCGGGTAGATCCACCATCCGGGCGAGTAGTCGCAGGCCTCGAGCGCGATCAGCGCCGAGAATTCCGACTCGTATTTCAGGGCCAGATGCAGGCAGATGTTGCCGCCCATCGACTGGCCCATGATGACCGGCTTCTTCAGGTCGAGCGCCCGGCAGAAGGCCACGATGAACTCGCCGTAGAAGCTGGTCGTGAGCTTGTACTCGTCTTCCATCAGGTGGAAGTCGTCCGGCGGGATCGACTTGCCGTGCCACGGCATGTCGAAGGCGATCATGCGGAAGTTCGCCGCCATGTCGGGGTCCGACAACTGGTGGCGATACTGCCGCCCGTCGGTGCCGGCGGTGTGCAGGCAGACCATGGGAATGCCCTCGCCGGTCTCTTCGTAATAGGTCCGGTACGTCTTGCCCTGGCAGGCCACGTAGACGTAGCGGCCGACGATGGGATCGTGCTGGTTCATCGTCCTTCTCCCCTCAGACCTGCCGCATCAGCGAAAGCATCCGGGTCAGCGCGCGGATGTTCTGCCAGAACGGAAGCCAGTTGCCGTCGATGGTCATGTTCTTGTGCAGCGGGTGCGACATCGCCCAGATGTCGTTGAACAAGGGCGGCGGGATTTCCTGCGCGAACTTGCCCCAGGCCGACGACGAGGCGCGGAGCGCGAAGTCGAAGCCCATGTCGTTCGGGGTCAGCCCCTCCGAGATGCGGACGACCTTGCCGCCCCTCACCTCGACCAGGAAATCCGTCTCGTCCACGCCAAGGACGAAACGGTTGGTGAAGAACCTGCCGATCACCGGCAGGATCCTGTCCTCGTTGACGCAGCGCGCCCAGCGTTCGATCCACTCCAGATCGAAGCCTTTCCTGCTGCCGTACCTACTCATGCGGGTCCTCCTGTCATCGGCAGATGTCTCATGCGGTGGGCAATGGTTTCCGCGCGGGGCCGTAGAGCGCCGTGAACGAGGCCTGGTCGATGGCGACCGGGACGACGGCGGCGGCGAAGGCGGAAAGATCGGCGGAAGGGTCGATCGCCAGCCGCGGCGTCTTCAGCGCGTAGAGCGTGAAGACGTAGCGGTGCTGCCGGTCGGGCGGCCAGGGCCCGCCATAGTGGCGGCCGAAGCCCGGGATGCCAAAGGTCACGTAGTCGCTGTTCAGTTCCTTCGCGCCGGCTGGCAGGGCGGTCGAACCGCTCGCGCCCTCGACGATCTCGCGGACCTGTGCCGGGATGTCGTAGACCATCCAGTGCGCGAAGCTGCGCGGGAAGTTGAACGCCGCCGGCAGGTCGGGATCGGTGATCGACAGTGCAAAGCTCTGCGTACCCTCGGGCACCCCGGTCCAGCGCAGCGCGGGCGAGACCTTGTTGTCCTCCGCGAAGCGATCGGGGACGATCGCGCCCTGCGGAATGTCGGGGCAGGTGAGCAGGAACCCTGACTGGTTCATCGCGGCATCCTCGGTGGTGGTGCGGGTCAGGCGGACGGCCGGCCGCCCGTCGTCGGTCAGGCCCGGGAACGAGGGCGGCGGCGGCGTCCAGTGTCCCTCTTCCTCGAAGCGGTGGGGGTGAAGCTCTCCCTCGGCCACCGCCTCGCCCGGCAGGGCCGCCGTCGCCTTCCGCCCAAACATCGCGTTCAGGATGGCATGGCCGTCGAAGGGCGGGTCGAAATGCGCGCTGATCGCGCCGTTCCGGAAGACGTGGACCGACGAACAGAGGTTCAGGAACTCCTCGATCTCGGAGGACAGGAACACGACCGCGTTCCCGCGTGCGGCGAAGTGGCGGAGGTTGCGGTAGAGGTCGAGCTTCGCGCCCACGTCGATGCCGCGCGCCGGATCGTTCAGCACGAGGACCGAGGGTTTTTCGGCGAAGGCCCGCGCGATCAGCACCTTCTGCTGGTTGCCGCCCGAGAGCGAGGTGATGAGGTTGTCCTCGCTCCCCATCCTGACGGCGAGCTTGCCGGTTTCCCACTCGAAGACCGGCCCGAGCTTGATCCGGTCGATCAGCCGCAGCCAGCCGCCGAAGCGATAGTCCTCGTAGACCGGCAAAGCGAGGTTCTCGAAGATCGAGAGGTTGGCGAAGATGCCTTCCTTCTTCCGGTCGCCCGAAACGTAGGACACGTTCGCGTCGCGCGCCGAACGAAGGTCGGCGATCGGCGTCTGCGCCCTGTCGCGGACGATGGCGATGCGCCCCGAGACGAGGGGCTGCACACCGGCCAGCGCCCGCACGAAGTCCGCCTGCCCCTGCCCGTCGAGGCCGGTGATCCCGGCGATCTCGCCCGGGCGGAGCGTGAAGTCGATGCTGCCTGCGTCGTGCCAGACCCGCGCCTCGGTCACGCGGAGAAGCGGCTGCGTGGCGCTGCGTGCGGCATGGACGACATTCGCCTCGGCCATTTCGCGCTCCGGGCCGGCAATCAGGCTGAGGATATTGTGCTCGGTGATCTCGTCCTTCCCGAGCGTCCCGACCGTCCGCCCGTCCCGCAGCACCGTCGCCCGGTCGGCGATCCGCACCAGTTCCGCGATGCGGTGGGTGACGATCAGGATCGCCGCGCCGCGCTTTTTCAGTTCGCGCATCTTGCGAAAGAGCCGCTCGGTTGACTCGAAGTCGAGCGCGGCCGAGGATTCGTCGAGGATGAGCACCCTGGGGTCGGTCAGCAGGGCGCGCGCGATGGTGATCGACTGCTTGATCGACAGCGGCAGTTCGCCTGTCCGCGTGTCGAGGCCGAGGTCGAACCCCAGAAGCTCGCCCATCAGGGCCGAGGCGCGGGCGGTCCGCGCCTCGCGCGTCTCGGATGACCCCAGAAGCCCGTCCGCCCCGAGGAAGAGGTTGTCGTAGACCGAACATTCGTCGGCGACGAGAACCTCCTGAAAGACGTTGGAAATCCCGAGTTCGCGCGCCTCGTGCGGGGTCGTCGCGGATTTGCCGAGGATCGAGACCTGCCCGCTGTCGGGCAGAAGCACGCCCGAGATCACCTTGGCGAGGGTGGATTTTCCCGACCCGTTGCCACCGATGATCGCGTGGACCTCGCCCCCGTAGGCCCTGAGCGAGACGCCGCCGAGGGCGACCGTCGGACCGAAGGTCTTTCTGACCTCGGATATCTCGACCGAGACGGCGGGCATGGCGCTCCCCCAGGGCCGGCGTGGGCGGGAATGGCCGCCCCTGCCGGAAAGGCGGGGCGGCCGGCTGTGTCCGAGGATCAGTTCTTGGCGGCCGGATGCGACTTCGGATCGTAGGCTTCCGGGTCGGCGGGGCGCAGGAAGAAATTGTCGAGATAGGCCTTCGACGCCCAGACCTCGGCACCGGGCTCGTACCACTTGTCGCTGTCCTCCGAGCAATCCTCGGGGATGGCCTTCAGCATCTCGTCCTTCGTCATCGTCACGGGCTTGACGAGGATGGACTGGATCTTCGGCCCCTGCCCTTCGAGCGTCCGCATCATGATGTTCCAGATCAGCTCGAAGTCGTCGCCCGGCGGCCAGGCATGGATCGCCGCCGACACGAAGTCGGGGTTCTTGCGCCAGTAGCAGAGCGCGCCGAGTTCCGAGCCGATCGTGAACGGGATCATCGGCCGGCCCGACTGCTTCAGCGCCCGAAGCGCGCCGAGTTCCGAGGCCGACTGGATGATGATGCCGTCAAGCTGGCCGGGATTCGTCGCCATCCACTTCTGGATTTCGGCCTGCGCGACCTGGTCCGTCCACATGCCGGCGATCTGGCCCACGACCTTCACGTCCGGGTAGCCGGCAAGCGCCTGCTGGATGCCGGTGTTCTGGCTGTCCGACGCCGACGTCCCGGGGATGCCCTCGACGACGAGCACGTTGCCCTTGCCGCCGATCTCGTTGGCCATCCAGTCGCCCATCATCTTGCCGCCGACCACGAAGTTCGCCGATGAGTTGATCGCATAGGGGCTGGTCAGGTAGCCGATGCCCGAGAACACCGGGACGCCCTTGGAGTAGGCGTATTCGACCGTCTGGTTCAGCGCGGTCGGGTTCGAGCAGCAGACGATGATCGCATCCACGCCCTGATCGACGAGCTGGCGCATCTGCTGGATCTGCGTGCTGTCGTTCAGGTTCGACTGGGTGACGATCACCTCGGAGATCAGCCCGAGCTTCTGCCACTTCGGGATGATCTCGTTCTGAAGCCGGTCCATGACCGCCGCGCGCCAGGTGTTGCCCGCGTAGGACGAAGCGTAGCCGATCTTCCACGGCGGCGGGTTCTTGGCGACGAAATCGCGATAGGCGCTGTCGCCGACCGGCTGGTTCGGATCAAGCATCGCCGGGTTGTAGAGCGTGTCCTGGATCTCCTTGGGCAGCTCCTCCGTACCGGCGGCGGCCGCCCCTGCGACGGCGAGGCCAACGCAAAGCGAAACCGTTCGCAACATCGTTGCGGTCATGCGTTTCATGTTTCCTCCCTGGCGCCGCTATCGCGTGCGGCTTGGCGGCTCTGGATGAGCACGCCCCGACATTCCGGCATGGAACGGCAAAGCCGGAAATACGTTTTCCGTATATCCGTTATACCGCGGCCGAATACCGAGCAGGCGCAGCATCGGGGGATGGGCATGGCCGGCGACGCGGATGTGCGGCCCGAGCCGCGGGCCGGCCCCATCGCCGTGCCTGAACTTGTCGTGAGGCGGCTTCACGACCGGCGCGGGATCGACCATGTGATAGCGATAGACCGAACCGCCCGGCAGGCCGGATCCGCGCAGGCCGCGAACGGGCCGGAGCAATCACGAGGATGTTCCATGTCCGACCCAGCCGCTGCCCATCCCCAGCCCTCCGGAACGCGCGCGGGGATGCTCTGTCCCGTCTGCAGCGTCCCGCTGGTCATGTCCGAACGACAGGGGGTGGAGATCGACTACTGCCCGAACTGCCGCGGCATCTGGCTCGACCGGGGAGAGATCGAAAAGATCGTCGAGCGGAGCTTCGACCAGGGCCCCGGCGAGACCAGTCCGCCCCCTCAGGGCGGGTACGGGGGCGGGTACGGGGGCGGGTACGGCGGCGGGCACGGCGGCGGGCACGGCGGCGGGCATGGCGGCGGGCATGGCGGCGGGCATGGCGGCGGGCACGGCGGCGGGCACGGCGGCTATGGCGGGGGGCACGGCGGCTATGGCAGGCACGGGCGGCGGTCCTGGCTCAGGGATCTGTTCGACTGACCCGGCCCCCACCCCGCCCCCACCCCGCCCCGGCCCCGCCCCGGCCCCGCCCCGGCCCCGCCCCGGCCCGACGACGAGACCGCGCGTCCGCCCGCGCCCGCCGATGGCTGATCGCGGGCGACCCGAGCGCTTCCCCGGCCGGTGGCGGGCCACTGGGCTCCTTCCCATCTCTCGGACAGTTTCCGGGGTCGGGCGGGCTGCTTTTTGCACCTGCTGATCGGCTTGGGTTTCGTTGATGTTCCGTCGATGGAACACGGCGGGTGGGGTGCGGTGACGGACCTGCCCCATGGGCATCCTTCGGTTTCCCGAAAGGATTGCACCATCAAACTGCGGGGTCAAACAGCTAGCCTGGCATGTTTCCGGTCCGCAAGTATCCCGGGGGCACGGGGGCAGCGCCCCCGCCCTACCGCAGGAACGACCCCGCCCGCATCGCCGCGGGAACCGGCACCCCGAGCCGCGTCAGGATCGTCGGGGCGAGCTGCAACTGGTCGATCACCGCCCCCTCATCCGGCCCCTCGCCGCCCCCGAACCAGTAGAGCGCCGCGTCCTGCTGGTCCTCGCCGGCCCCCCCGTGGTGCCCCCGCTCATCCTGTCCGTGGTCGGCCGTGACGATCACCTCGTAACCGTTCTTCCGCCACCGCGCGACATGCGGGGCGAGCATCGCGTCGAGGTGAGAGCAGGCATGGTCCATCTCCTCGCAATCGTGGAAGAACCGGTGCCCCATGCTGTCCAGCGTGCAGGTATGGAGCATCGCGTAATCGACGCCGAAGCGCTCGGTCAGCATCGTGAGCGTCCAGAAGAGGTCGAAGTCGGACGGGGTCATCTGGTTCGCGGCCCCGTAGCCCGTCATCGTGTGGAACCGCCCGTGCGCGATCGGCCCGCCGGGCTCGTCGTATTCGAGGTCGCGCAGGGGGTCGAAGGGCGCCCGGTTGAAGAATTCCGACCAGAAGGAATGCGCGACCGCGCCGGTCTTGAGACCCGCCTTCGAGGCTTCCGAGAAGACGTCCGGCTGGCTCAGGCGGAACACGTATTCGTTGCCCCAGGCCCCGTGCACCTGAGGGGCCACGCCCGTGTGGATCGAGGCGTAGCAGGAGGCCGAGGTCGAGGGCAGCACCGACCGGTGCCGCCACACCCGCGCCTCGCCCGACCGCACCCAGCCCTCGAGGTTCCCGAAGAGCCGCCGCCAGTTGCGCCAGGGCACCCCGTCGATGATGAGGAGGAGGAGTTTGCGGGACATTCGATCTTCCTTTCCTCCGTGGCACAGCCACGGCCAGCCACATCCCCCGTCCTGGAGGCCCGACCTTCGGAGGCCCGACCTTCAAAGGACAGTCAATTCCCCGCGCTCTCCATCTTCCGGTGCGCGATCGTCTCTTCCAGCCAGCCGGGCCGCATCTCCGGCACCGACGACAGCAGAAGGTCCGTGTAGTCGTCGAAGGGCGGTTCCAGAACGTCCGACTTCGGCCCGTAGCGCACGACCTCGCCCCGGTACATGACCGCGATCGAATCCGCGATGGCCCTCACGGTGGCGAGGTCGTGCGTGATGAACAGATAGGCGACCCCCTCCGCCGCCTGAAGATCGAGAAGCAGCTTCAGGATCCCCTCCGCGACCAGCGGGTCGAGCGCGCTCGTCACCTCGTCGCAGATGATGAGCTTCGGCTTCGCGGCGAGCGCCCGGGCGATGCAGACGCGCTGCTTCTGCCCGCCCGACAGTTCCGCGGGGTAACGCTCGGCAAAGCCCTTGCCCATCTCGATCGCGTCGAGCAGCTCCGCCACCCGCCTGTCGCGCTCCGCGCCCCTCAGCCCGAAGTAGAACTCCAGAGGCCGCCCGATGATCGTCGCGATGGTCTGGCGCGGGTTCATCGCCACGTCGGCCATCTGGTAGATCATCTGCAGCTCGCGCAGGTCGTCCTTCGTCCGGCCGTTCAGCGCCGGCGACAGCTCGCGCCCGGCGAAGCGGATGCGCCCGCGCGCCGGCGGCAGAAGCCCGGTGATCGCGCGGGCGAGCGTCGATTTCCCCGACCCGCTCTCGCCCACGACCGCCAGCGTATGCCCCGGCTCGATCGACACGGTCACGTTCCTCAGGACATCGAAGGGCACGCCCGGATAGCGCGCCGTCACACCCTCGACCGACAGCACCGGCGTCCCGCAGGACGGCTTCTCGGGGTGCTCCCGCGACCGGACGCTGACGAGTGCGCGCGTGTAGTCCATGCGCGGCGCGTCGATGATCTGGCCGGTCGTGCCATGCTCGACCATCTTGCCGTGCCGGAGCACCATGATCTCGTCGGCCACCTGCGCCACGACGGCAAGGTCGTGCGTGATGTAGAGGGCCGCGACGCCGGTATCCCGGATCGCCTCCTTGATCGCCGCAAGCACGTCGATCTGGGTCGTCACGTCGAGCGCGGTGGTCGGCTCGTCGAAAACGACGAGATCGGGCCTCGGGCAGAGCGCCATCGCCGTCATCGCCCGCTGGAGCTGCCCGCCCGAGACCTGGTGCGGATACCGGCGTCCGAAGGTGTCCGGATTCGGCAGGCCGAGCTTGCGGAACAGCCCCACCGCCCGCGCCTCGGCCTCGGCCCGGCCCATGACGCCGTGCGAGAGCGAGGTCTCGATCACCTGCTCCATCAGCCGCTTGGCCGGGTTGAAGGCCGCCGCCGCCGACTGGGCGACATAGGTGACTTCCTTCCCACGCAGCCCACGCAGTCCCGCAGGCCCGAGTTTCCGGATGTCCCGCCCGTTGAGGACGATCTCGCCCCCGGTCAGCCGCACCCCGCCGCGTCCGTATGCCATGGACGACAGCCCGATCGTGGACTTGCCCGCGCCGGATTCCCCGATCAGCCCCAGCACGCGGCCCGTCTTCAGCGACAGCGACACCCCGTCGACCAGCACGGCGTCGCGCGGCTTCTCGCCCGGCGGATAGACCGTCGCCTCGATCCTGAGGTTGCGGATGTCCAGAAGATCAGCCACCGCGGCCCCCTTTCAGGCTCGTGGTCCGCGACAGGATCCAGTCGGCGACGAGATTCACCGAAATCGCCAGCGCCGCGATGGAGAGCGCGGGCATGAGCGCAGCGGACTTGCCGTAGACGAGGCCGTCCTTGTTCTCCTTCACCATCCCGCCCCAGTCGGCGAGCGGCGGCTGCACGCCGAGGCCGAGGAACGACAGCGTCGAGATGAAGAGGACGGCGAAGATGAACCGCAGTCCGAACTCGGCGACCAGAGGCGAGAGCGCGTTCGGCAGGATCTCGCGGAAGATGATCCAGGCCTGTCTCTCGCCCCTCAGCCGGGCCGCTTCCACGTAGTCCATCACCGTGATGTCCACCGCGACTGCGCGGCTCAGGCGGAACACGCGCGTCGAATCGAGAATGCCCATCACGAGGATCAGCACCGTCAGGTTGAGCGGCAGCACCGACAGCATGACGAGCGCGACGATCAGCGACGGCACGGCCATGACCAGATCGACGAGACGCGACAGCACCTGGTCCACCCAGCCGCCCCGCACCGCCGCGAGGAACCCGAGGAAAGCCCCCAGAGAAAACGACAGCACCGATGCGGCCAGCGCGACGAAGATGGTCACCTGCGCCCCGTAGATCAGCCGTGACAGGATGTCCCGGCCGATCGTGTCGGTCCCGAGCCAGTTCGTGGCCGAGGGCGGATCCCAGACGCCGCCGACCGCGGAATCGATCGGATAGGGCGCGATCCACTGCGCGAAGACCGCGACGAAGAGGAAGAGGAACGTCAGCGCGAGTCCGACGGCCGCAGAAAGCGGAAGCCTCATTTCGGATGCCTCAGCCGCGGGTTGGCGAGGATGCCGATGACGTCGGCAAGGATGTTGAGCCCGATATAGACCGCGGCAAAGATCAGCCCGACCGCCTGCACGACGGGCAGGTCGCGCTTGCTCACATGGTCGACCAGATACTGCCCCAGCGCGTTGTAGCCGAACACCACCTCGACCACCACGACGCCCACGACCAGATAGGCGAGGTTCAGCATCACCACCTGCACGACCGGCGCGATGGCGTTCGGAAAGGCGTGGCGCCAGATCACCGTCATCGGCGTGAGGCCCTTGAGCTCGGCCGTCTCGATATAGGCCGACTGCATGACGTTCAGGATCGCCGCCCGCGTCATCCGCATCATGTGCGCAAGGACCACCAGGACGAGGACGATGACCGGCAGCGCGATGGCCTGCAGCCTGGCCCAGAAGCTCATGCCGGGAAAGACCATCGCGACCGGCTGGAAGATCGGCACGAGTTGCGTCAGCACGTAGATCACGAAATAGCCCGCCACGAATTCCGGCAGGCTGATCGTCGAAAGCGTTATCCCCGAGATCACCTTGTCGGGCCAGCGGCCCACATGGCGCGCCGCGGCAAGGCCGAGGATGATGGCAAGGGGCACCGCGATGGCGGCCGCACTGCCCGCAAGGAAGAGCGTGTTCCCCAGCCGCTGCCTGATCGACTGGCCGATGTCGGCCCCGTTCGTCAGCGACTTGCCGAAATCCCCCGTCAGCACGCTGCCGAGCCAGGTCAGGTAGCGGGTCAGCGGCGGCTGGTCGAGGCCCATCTGGGCACGCAGATTGGCGAGCGCCGCGGGCGTGGCCTGCTGGCCGAGGATCGCCTGTGCGGTGTCGCCCGGCAGCGCCTCGACGCCGAGGAAGATGACGGCCGACACCGCCAGCAGCAGAAGCAGGCCCAGCGCGACGCGCTGGACCACCAGTTTCAGGACAGGATGCACCGCGCGGGCCTCAGGCCAGCCAGGTCTTCACCTGCGCGCGCCCGTTCATCAGTTCGCCGTTCGGATCATCGACCCAGCCCGCGATCTTGTCGCTGACGCCGGACACGAAGTCGTTGAACATCGGCAGGATCAGACCGCCCTCGTCGCGCAGGATGCGGGCCATCTTGCTGTACTCCTCCTTGCGCTTGGCCTGGTCGAGCTCGCCCCGCGCCGCGATCAGCAGCGCGTCGAACTCGGCGTTCTTGAACTTCGTGTCGTTCCAGTCGGCCGTCGACAGGTAGGCCGTCGAATACATCTGGTCCTGCACCGGGCGCCCACCCCAGTAGGACGCCACGAAGGGCTGGACGTTCCAGACGTTCGTCCAGTAACCGTCGTCGGGCTCGAGCTTCACCTCGAGCGGGATGCCCGCCACCTTGGCCGAGGCCGCGAAGAGGTTCGCCGCGTCCACCGCGCCGGGGAAGGCGCCGGGGGCGGTGCGCAGGATGATCGGCGATCCGTCGTGGCCGGTCTTCTTGTAGTATTCCGCCGCCTTCACGGGATCGTACTTGCGCTGCTCGATCGTGTTGTCGAAGAGGGGATAGGCCGCGTTGATCGGGAAGTCGTTGCCGACCGACCCGAGGCCGCCGAGGATCTTCTCGACCATCTCCTCGCGGTTGATGGCGAGCTTCAGGGCCATCCGCATGTCGTTGTTGTCGAAGGGCGCCTTGTTCACGTGCATGATGAAGACGTAGTGGCCGCGGCCGGCGACCGCCTTGATCTGCACGCCCGGCACGCCCTTGAGCAGATCCACGATCTTCGGGTCCACCCGGTTGATCATGTGGACCTGACCGGACTGCAGGGCGGCGGTGCGGGCCGTGTTGTCGTTGATCACGTAGAGCTCGACATTGTCGGCATGTCCGATCGTGCTGTCGAAGTAGTTCGCGAACTTCTCGAAGGTGTGGCGCACGCCCGGCTCGTTCGCGACCACCTTGTAGGGCCCCGCGCCGATCCCGGCCGCCGGGTTGTCCACGCCGCCGCCCGGCTGGATGACGAGGTGGTAGTCCGCCATCAGGTAGGGCAGGTCGGCGTTCGGACCGGAAAGCTTGAGCGTCACCTTGTCGCCCTCGGCCTTCATGTCGGTGATGCCCTTGACGATCCCGAGCGCGCCCGACTTCGACTTCTCGTCGGTGTGGCGCTTCAGCGTCGCGATGACGTCATCCGCAGTCAGGGTGGCGCCGTTGTGGAATTCGACGCCCTTGCGGATCTTGAAGGTCCATTCGCTCGCATCGGCCGAGGCGCTGGCCTCTTCGGCGACCCGCCAGTCGATCGAACTGTCCGGCCGCACGTCGGTCAGCAGCTCGCCCCAGGTCATGTTCACCTGGAAGGGCACTTCCGACGCGGCGAGCGCGGGATCGAGCGAGTTCGTCGACTCGCCGCCCTGCATCCCGACGGCGATGGTCCCGCCCTTCTTGGGCTCCTGCGCCCGCGCGGCCGAGGCGACCAGCGCCCCCGCAAGCCCGGCCGAGATGCCCATCGCCGCGGTCCGCTGCATGAAGGACCGCCGGCTGATCCTGCCCTTGGCCGCGTCAATCGCAAGCGTCCTGAGATGTCTCAGATCGTCGTTCATCGTGCCCACTCCCTGTTGGCATTTTTGTTGATTGCGGAATCAATAACCCCTGTGTCCGGGTTCCGGCAAACGGAAATGCTCCGGACCCGGACAGAATCTCGCAAGTTTGTTGCGCTCAGACGAAATCCCGGGCGACCGTTTCGTCCCACGTCCGTTCGAATGCCACGTCCTCGCCCTCCCACGCGGTCAGGCGCGCGACCATCCGCAGACCCGCGGCGGTCGAGGTCATCTCGGTCTCGGCCACCGTCCGCACCCGCCAGTCGCCGCGCGACAGGCGCTGTTCCCACCGGATCGTGCCTTTCGCGGACAGCGGATCGTCGGGCCTGATCTCCCACCGCTCGGTCATCGTCTCGCCGGTGCAGAGCCCGTGGCCGAGGTTCTCCACATCCCCCCCGTCCTCCTCGATCACCAGGGCCGAGGTGCCCCCGATCAGGTCCGTCTCGATCCGCCGCGCCGCGCGCCCCTCGCGCAGGATCCGGTGCTTCCACGGCGCCGCCGAGGCAGCCGGGGGCGGGTCCCATTCGTTCTCCGATCCCCCGTGCACCGGCAGGTCCAGCCTGCCTCCGTGCAGCGTCACCGCCGCCGCCTCGGGCGACGGCCAGATCCACGGCCAGTAGGTCGTCGAGAGCGCCAGCCGCAGCCGGTGTCCGGCCGCCAGCCGGTAGGCCATCTGGTCGAGCGTCAGCGCGATGCCGTAGCGCCGTCCCGGTTCGAGCCGCGACGGATGCGCGCGGTCCTCGCGGTGGCAGAGGTTCAGGATGCCATGCGCGATCCTGACCGACGAGCCGTCCGGCGCCACGTCGCACAGCCGCGCGACCAGAACCGCCATCGGCCTGTCCGACGAAACGGTCGCACGCAGCACCGCCGCCCCCATCAGGTCGAGCGGCGCGTCGAGCACCGGTCCGTCGAAGCAGACCGAGCGCGCATCGTCCCGGCGCTGGTCGCCCGGCAGTTCGGCGTTGCGTCCCATCGGGAAGAACTCGCCCGCCCGCATCCCGAGGTCCTGCGGCGTGCTCACCGCGATGTCGAGCGCCCCCGCTGCCCGGCCGAGCGCACCCGGCGACAGGGCGAGACCCTCGGTCCGCACACGCGGAGACGGCAATCGGTCTTCCGCGACCCAGTGCCCGCGGCGGAACGCCGCGCAGGCGTCGGGCGGCTGCGAGTGGAGCATGTACGCGCGCCAGGCCGGGTCCCGCTCCGCGCCGTTGTCGATGCCCTTCAGCCACCGGTCCCACCAGCGGATGGCGAGTTGCAGAAAGCCGATCCGCGGACCCGGCACCGCCGTGTGAGGATACTGGTGCACCCACGGCCCCACGATCCCCTTCACGGTTCCCGGCCCGGCCGCCTTCAGGTTCGCCACCAGATGCGCGACGGTGTTCATGTAGTTGTCGGCCCAGCCGCCGAAGGACAGGACCGGCACCCCGATCGCCCCCCAGTCCTCGCAGACCGACCCGTGCCTCCAGTAGGCGTCGCGCGTCTGGTGGCCGGCCCAGCGCGAGGCGAGGAACGGCTGGTTCGCCAGCCGCTCCAGCCAGTCCTCGCGCCAGTCCTGCCGGAGCATCGGATCGGCCGGGCGCGAGGAGTAGGACAGCATCACCGTCCCCCAGGCCAGGTTCTCGTTCAGGAGCGCCCCGCCCTTGAAGTGGATATCGTCCGCGAAGCGGTCCACGGTCGAATAGACGCTGATGACGGCCTTCAGCGACGGCGGCCGCAGGAACGCCGTCTGAAGCGAGTTGAAGCCCCCCCAGCTCTTGCCCATCATCCCCACGGCGCCCGTGCACCAGGGCTGGCGCGCCAGCCAGGCGATCACCTCGCAGGCGTCCGTCAGCTCCTGCTCGGTGTATTCGTCGAGCATCAGGCCGTGGCTGTCGCCGTTGCCGCGCATGTCCACCCGCACCGCGGCATAGCCATGGCCTGCCAGGTAGGGGTGCATCAGTTCGTCCCGCGGCAGGGTGCCGTCGCGCTTGCGGTAGGGGATGTATTCCAGCACCGCCGGCACCGGCCTGCCGACTGCGTCCTCGGGCATCCAGATACGGGCCGACAGGACGCAGCCGTCGGAAAGCGTGATCCTCAGGTCGGGATCGTCGACCACCCGCCTCGGAAACTCGGTAACGATCCCGTCCATGAAAGCCTCCGCGCACTTGCGGCTTCATCTTGGCGCAAATATCCCCGCCGGAGGCTCCACCGTTTCCGCCGCACCGAGGTCGCAGAATGACGAAACCGAACATCCTGATCCTGATGGTGGACCAGCTGAACGGGACGCTGTTCCCCGACGGGCCGGCGGACTTCCTCCACACCCCGAACCTGAAGGCCCTCGCCGCGCGGTCGGTGCGCTTCGCGAATGCCTATACCGGCTCGCCCCTCTGCGCGCCGGCGCGGGCGAGCTTCATGTCCGGCCAGCTTCCCCGCCGCACCCGCGTCTACGACAACGCCGCCGAGTTCGCGTCCGACATCCCCACCTACGCCCACCACCTCCGCCGCGCGGGCTACCGCACCAGCCTTTCCGGAAAGATGCACTTCGTCGGCCCCGACCAACTCCACGGCTTCGAGGAACGGCTCACGACCGACATCTACCCCGCCGACTTCGGCTGGACGCCCGACTACAGGAAGCCCGGCGAGCGCATCGACTGGTGGTATCACAACCTCGGCTCGGTCACCGGCGCGGGCGTGGCCGAGATCACCAACCAGTACGAATACGACGACGACGTGGCCTTCCAGGCGGTGCAGAAGCTCTACGACCTGAGCCGCGGCGCCGACCCGCGCCCGTGGTGCCTGACCGTCAGCTTCACCCACCCGCACGATCCCTACGTCGCCCGGCGGAAGTACTGGGATCTCTACGGGACCTGCGATCGGCTCGCCGCGCCCGAGGCGATCCCCTATGCGGATCAGGACCCGCACTCGAGGCGCCTGATGGACGCCTGCGACTGGCGGAAGTTCGACCTGTCTCCCGGACGGATTGCCCGTGCCCGTCGCGGATATTTCAGCAACATCAGCTATATCGACGACAAGATCGGCGAGATCCTCCAGGTCCTCGATGACACGCGGCAGGAGGCGGTCATCGTCTTCGTCTCGGACCACGGCGACATGCTGGGCGAGCGGGGACTGTGGTTCAAGATGAGCTTCTTCGAAGGCTCCGCCCGCGTCCCCCTGATGATCGCGGCCCCGGGCCTCGTCCCGGCCCGCATCGACACCCCCGTCACGACCATCGACCTGACCCCCACCCTCGCCGACCTCGCCGGAGTCTCGCTGGCCGAGGTGATGCCCTGGACCGACGGCACCTCGCTCGTCCCCGTCGCGGGCGGCGCGGACCGCGGCCCGGTGCCGATGGAATACGCCGCCGAAGGCACGATCACCCCGATGGCCGCCCTGCGCGACGGCCGCTGGAAATACATCCGCTGCACCGCCGATCCCGACCTGCTCTTCGACCTGTCCACCGACCCGCAGGAACGCAGGAACCTCGCCCCCGACCCGGCCCACGCCCCCACCCTCGCCTGCCTCCGCGCCCTCGCCGATGCCCGCTGGGACCTGGCCGCCTACGACGCCGAGGTCCGCGCCAGCCAGGCCCGCCGCTGGGTCGTCTACGAAGCGCTCCGGAACGGCGCCTACTTTCCCTGGGACTACCAGCCGCTCCGCGACGCCTCGGAACGCTACATGCGCAACCACATGGACCTGAACGTGCTGGAAGAGAGCAAGCGCTTCCCGCGGGGGGAGTAACTCGCCCATTCATGCCCTCCCCTCCCCCGCCGGGGCAGGGTCAGGGTGGGGGCTTCTCCGCACCCGTGGCCCCCACAACCCCCCGCATCCCCTCCAGCACCCACACCAAGCGCCCGTCCCGTTCGTTTCGCGCGTGCCGCACCGCCGACACCCGGAACGACCGGAGCGGAAGCGGCGGCTCCGCCACCCTCAGTCCCATCACCCCCGCGAACCGCCGCGCCGTCCGCGCGGGGATCGTCGCGATCGCCCCCGTCTCGGCCGCCGTCGCAAGGGCCGGCAGGAACTGCGGGATCGCCGCCACCACCCGCCGCTCCCGCCCCATCGCGGCCAGCGTCGTGTCCACGATGCCGGTCGTGTCCCCGCGCGGCGACACCAAGAGGTGCGGCAGCTCCAGATACCGCTCCAGCGTCAGCGGCCCCGCCAGCACTTCGGGCCGCCCGACGACGGCATAGCCCTCGGAATACAGCGGCACGGCGATCCCCTGCGGCAGGGGCTTCGGGAAATACCCCACCGCGAGATCGACCGCGCCCGACGCCAGCGCCTCGGCCGCCGCCTCGCGGTCGAGCATCCGGAACACCAGCCGCAGCCCCGGCGCCCTGGCCGCAAACAGCCGCACCAGTCCCGGTGCGATCAGTCCTTGTGCCGAATCCCAGGCCGATATCCTGACTTCGCCTGTCGCCTCGCCCGGCACGAAGGGCGCCGCCCCCGCGACCGCCCCCCGCAGCGCCTCGACCGCCGCCGCCACCTGCGGCTGCAAGGCCAGCGCGACGGACGTGGGCTCCATTCCCTGCGGCCGCCGCAGGAACAGGGGGTCGCCGAAGACCGCGCGCAGCCGCTTCAGGGCATGGCTGATCGCGGGCTGGGTCAGGCCCATGTCCTCGGCCACCCGCGCCGCCTTGCCGTGCCGCAAGAGGCCGAGGAAGACCAGCAGCAGCGTCAGGTCCAGCGCCCGCAGTTTCGTGTTTCTTAACTCGGTCATGCACCGAATTCATTACCATTGCAGTCGGTCCGTCAATATCACGGGGGCACCGCACAGCAAGGACGGCCCCATGCATATCGGCATCATCGGCACCGGCAACGTGGGCGAGGCGCTGGCCCGCGCCTTCGCCAGGGCGGGCCACAGCGTCACGCTCGGCAGCCGCCACCCGCAGGCCCGCGCCGACGGTCTGGGCGAAACGACGCCGCCCGGGGCCGCGGCACGAGCCGATGTTGTGATCCTCGCCCTGCCGTGGTCCGCCGCCGAACCGGCGATCCGGGCACTCGGAGACCTTCAGGGCAAGATCGTCATCGATTGCATGAACCCGCTCGGCCCCACGCCGCAGGGCCTCGGCCTGACCATCGGGCACACGACCTCGGGCGGAGAGATCGTCGCGGGCTGGCTGCCGAAGGCGCGTGTGGTCAAGACCCTGAACACCGTGGGGGCCGAGGTCATGGACAGCGCCCGCGCCCTGCCCCACCCACCCGCGATGCTGATGGCGGGCGAGGATGACCGGGCCAAGGCCACCGTCGCCACCCTGCTGCAGGACATCGGCTTCGACCCGCTCGACGCGGGCGGCATCGTTCAGGCCCGCTACCTCGAACCCTTCGCGATGGTCTGGATCAACCAGGCGATCTTCCGGGGCAAGGGCCGCGACTGGGCCTTCGCCGCCGTCACCAGGGGACCAACCCCATGACCGCAACGCTCCACGGCTCCGGCCCACTGCGGGTCCGTCGCCTTCACGATTCCAGAGAGCAGCGCGGGCGTCGTCGCCTGCCACTGCAGCGATTGCCGCAAGATGCACGGCACCTGCAACGCCAAGCTCGCCGCCCCGCGCGACGCGGTGCGCATCGAACGGAACGCCACGCTCCACTGGTACGCCTCCTCCGAGAAGGCGCGGCGCGGCTTCTGCACCCCCTGCGGCTCGCGCCTCTTCAAGGACAACCTCGGGTCCGACCGGCTGATGGTCTCGGCGGGCGTCATCGACGGGGCGACCGGCAAGCACATCATCCGCAACCTCTGGGAAGGCTCGAAGGGCGACTGGTCTGACCTGCACCCCACCGCCTGACCGACACACTCGCATCTTCCACTCGCGTCCCGGCGCAGGCCGGGACCTCATCCCGCCATTGCCGAAAGGACCCGCCCATGACCGCCGCCATCGACATCCATCGTCCCAAGAAGATCCTGATGGTCGCCGCGAACCCCGCGACCTCGCCCACGACCGGCTGGCCCGTGGGATTCTGGTGGTCCGAGGTCGTGCACCCCTGGTGGGCCTTCACCGAAGCCGGCTACGAGGTGACCATCGCCTCGCCCGGGGGCGGCGACCTGCAGGGCGACGGCTATTCCGACCCCGAGGATGCGAGCGGCTATTCCGCCCATGACATCCTGTCGCTCGGCTTCAAGAAATCCCCTGCCCATGCCGCGCTGCTGACCGGCACGAAGCCCGCCGCCTCCTTCGACCCGGCCGGGTTCGACGCGGTCTTCGTCGCCGGCGGGCAGGGCCCGATGGTCACGATGATCGACGATGCCGATTTCCAGGCCGTCGTCGCCCGGTTCTGGTCGATGGGCAAGATCGTCGCGGCCATCTGCCACGGTACCTGCATCCTCCTCAAAGTGCGCAAACCGGACGGCAAGCTCCTCGTCGACGGCCTGACCTGGACGGGCTTTGCCGACAGCGAAGAGGATTTCGCCGACAGCTTCGTCGGCCGCCGCATCCAGCCCTTCCGCATCGAGGAGGAGGCGCGGAAGATCCCCGGCACCAACTTCACCGTCCAGTCCCGCTTCAAGCCCTTCGCCCTGCGCGACGGGAACCTCGTCACCGGCCAGCAGCAGTATTCCGGCACGGCGGCGGCCGAACTGGTGATCGCAGCGCTGGGGCGGTAGGGGCGGCAAGACTGGGGCCCTCAAGGAACTCCGGCCCGGAGGGTATGGGATGGGTGCTCGCACCCATCCTGTTCCGGCCCCCGCCAGGTGACATCACCCCCCCCCCGCGCCTCCTCTCCCCCGAAGCGCGGGGGAGGGTCAGGGTGGGGATCGGCAGCCCTTCCAAGGCTCCGCACTCCCGTGGAACGCGTGCCCCCTGCCCCCCTCCGGAGGTGAAGGCGCGCACCCGTCCGATCCTGAATTTTCGGTAAACGCGCGCCGCTAACCCCTTGCGATTACACGTCCGTTAACTTGCTCCACGCGTGGGATACCTTCCCCGTCCCAGCCGGGACGCCCGCCGACGCCCCCGTTGACCCCTCCCTGCCCGCCGCGCTATCCGGGGTCCCATCATGACCGAGACCCTCATCGCCGGCGTCCCCGCCGCCCGCATCGCCGCCTTCCGGACCCGTGAAGCCGCCGCCTACGCCGCCGCCCGGCCCCGGACAAGGGCCGCCCTCGAGGCCGGCGCGGCCCATTTCCTCGACGGCGTGCCGCTGCACTGGATGAAGGACTGGCCCCAGCCCTTCCCGATGCTGGTCGCGAAGGCCGAGGGGGCGAGAATCACCGACGCCGACGGCCACACCCTCGACGATTTCTGCCTCGGCGACACCGGGAGCATGTACGGCCATTCCCCCGCCCCCGTCGCCGCCGCGATCCGCGAGCAGGCCGGCCGCGGCCTGACCTACATGCTTCCGACCGAGACCGCGCTTGCGGCCGGCCGCCTCCTGACCGACCGGTTCGGACCCTTCCTCTGGCAGATCGCGACCACCGCGACGGATGCCAACCGCTATGCCCTGCGGGTCGCGCGGGCGGTGACGGGGCGCGGCAAGGTGCTGGTCTTCCGGGGCGCCTACCACGGGTCCGTGGACGAGACGATGGTGACGCTGGAGAACGGCCGGACCGCCGCGCAGCCCGGCCTCCTCGGCGCGCCCTTCGATGCGGCGGAGGCGGCAACCTGCGTCGAGTTCAACGACCTGCCCGCGATCGGGGCGGCGCTCGCGACGGGCACGGTCGCGGCGGTGCTGACCGAGCCGGTGATGACCAATTCCTGCATGGTCCTTCCCGCCCCCGGCTTCCACGAAGCCTTGCGCGACCTCTGCACCCGCCACGGCGCGCTCCTCGTCATCGACGAGACGCATACCCAGTCCTCGGGGCTCGGGGGCTATACCCGGGTACACGGGCTCGACCCCGACATGTTCGTGGTGGGCAAGTGCGTGGCGGGCGGGATGCCCGCGGCGGTCTGGGGGATGACCCGGGCGGTCGAGGAAAGACTGAAGGAAGTCAACGACAGGCGCCTTGCGGGCCGGACGGGGATGGGGACGACGCTGTCCGCCAATCCGATGCAGTTCGCCTGCCTGAAGGCGACCTTGTCCGAGGTCATGACCCCCGAAAACCACGCCCGGATGGAGGCCGGCGCCGCGCGGCTCGAAAGCGGGCTCGCCCGCGCCATCGCGGACCTGAAGGCCCCCTGGCACGTCGTCCGCGTCGGCGCGCGGGTCGAGTTCATCTGCTGGCCGACGCCGCTCAGGAACGGGGCCGAGGCGGAACTGGCCCATGCGCCGGAACTGGAAGCCGCGATCCATGCGGGGCTCGTGAACCGGGGCGTCCTGATCGCGCCCTTCCACAACATGATGCTCGTCTCGCCCGTCACCACGGACGCCCAGATCGACCGGCTGGCGGCGGCGTTCCGCGAGGTGGCGGGGGAGCTCTTCGGGGCGGGGTGACGGCTTGCGACCGCCCGGGCAACTGGTTTCTTTCGCGGCGTTCGGCAGGTGCCGGCATCCCTGCGGCCTGCGCAGGGCATGCCTATGGCACCCGTCCGGACACGGCGATGCCCACCGGGCAGTGACCAGGTCCGGAAAGGGTACCTGAAAGCGCGGTGTCGCCGCCCCGCTTGCCGCCGCGGAAGCGGACACGATTGCCGCTTCCGCCGCCCCCGCCTAGTCTTGGGACAGACCAGGGGAGCGGACGCATGCGGCTGGGCTTCATCGGAACCGGAACCATCACCGCGGCGATCGTGCGGGGCCTGAAGGCGTCGGACGCGCGGGACTGGCCGGTCGTGCTGTCGCCGCGCAGTGCGGACATCGCGCGGAGCCTCGCCGCACTCCCCGGGGTCGCCGTGGCCGAGAGCAACGAGGCCGCGATCGAGGGGGCCGAGACTGTCGTCCTCGCCGTGCGCCCGCAGGTGGCCGAGGCGGTGCTGCGCCCCTTGCGGATACGCCACGAGCAACAGGTCGTCAGCCTGATCGCCGCAACGCCGGCGCGCCTCATCTCCGAATGGACCGGGGCGCGGCAGGTCTGCCGGGCGATCCCCCTGCCCTTCGTCGAAGCGCGGCGCGACGTCACCCCGGTCTTCCCGCCGCACCCGCCCGCAATGCGGCTGTTCGATGCGCTCGGCACCGCGCTTCCCGTCGAGGACCAGGCGAGCTTCGACCTCTACGCGGCGTTGAGCGCCCTCATGGGCAGCTATTTCCAGGTGCTGGAGACGGCGTCTGCCTGGGCCGAGGCGCATGGGCTGCCTCCCGGCGATGCACGGGCTTACCTCACCGGGCTGTTCGACAATCTGGGAAGGGTCGCGCGCAAGAGCCCCCGCTCGTTGTCCGAGCTGCGGTCCGAACACTCCACCGCAGGCGGCCTGAACGAACAGGCGGCTGCGGAATTCGTCCGCCATGGCGGCGCCGAAGCGCTGGCGGGGGCGCTGGAGGGCGTGCTGAGGCGGATCTGCGGCCGGCAATAGATCAGGCGACCGTCTGATCGGGGCCCGGGCCCCGCCGGGGCGCAGGGGAACGTCAGAGGCATCGGGCGGTATCGCTCACCCTACCGCCCGCATCGCCCCTCTGCTAGAAGCCCCCGGATCACCGAAGCATCACTACCCCCGGCCCGGACCCATGAAAGACCACCTCAAGACCGCTGCCTCCCCGGCCAGCCCCTCCGGCTCCCTCGTCGGGGAGGCCGAGGAGTTCCTCGCCCGCCACCCCGAGGTCGAGGCGATCGACCTTGTCCTTTTCGACGCGAACGGGATCGCGCGGGGCAAGATCGTCCGGCGGCATGAACTCGTGTCGATCTACACGAACGGGCGGCACATGCCGGTGTCGATCCTCGGCCTCGACATCGTGGGCGAGGACGTGCACGAGACCGGCCTCATCTGGGACCAGGGCGACGGCGACATGCGGGCCTGGCCGGTGCCGGGGACGCTGAAGCCGCTGGCGGGCACGAGCCCGGCGCGGGCCGAGGTATTCCTGTCGCTCTACCACCTCGACGGCCGGCCCATGACCTCGGATCCGCGCCATGCGCTCTCGGGCCAGATCGCGCGGCTCGCCGAAAAGGGGCTGCACCCGGCGGGGGCCTTCGAGCTCGAGTTCTTCCTTCTGTCGAACGCGCGCGACGAGCAGGGCTATGTGAAGCCCGCAGCGGCGGTTCTGGACGGGCGGGTTTCGGGCTGGACCGAGGTCTATTCGGTCGATCACCTGCACGGGATGGAGCCCCTCTTCAGCCGCATCTACGCGGCGGCGGCGGCGGCGGACATCAGGGCCGAGACGGTGATTTCCGAATACGCGCCGGGGCAGTACGAGCTGACGCTGCACTACCGGACCGACGTGATGCGGGCGGCGGACGACCTTGCGCGGCTGAAGCGGATCGTGCGGTCGCAGGCCCGCGCGATGGGCGTGACGGCCTGCTTCATGGCGAAGCCGATCGAGAAGTATGCGGGCTCGGGCATGCACTTCCACGTCTCGCTGATGGACGGCGCGGGGCGGAACGTGTTCGCCGAGCCGGTCGAGGGGCAGTGGCAGCCGGAGCTTCTGCATGCGCTCGGGGGCATGCGGGCGACGATGGCGGAGTCGATGCTCGTCTTCGCGCCGCATGCGAATTCGTGGCGGCGCTTCGCCAACCAGTCCTATGCGCCGGTGAACCTGTCCTGGGGGGTGAACAACCGCTCGGTCGCCCTGCGCATACCGGCGGGGCCGGTGGCGGCGCGGCGGATCGAGCATCGCCCGGCGGGGGTGGATGCGAACCCCTATCTGGTGGGCGCGACGGTTCTGGCGGCGCTGCGGAAGGGCCTGGAAGAGCGGCTGGACCCCGGCCCCGAGACCACGGGCAACGCCTATGAGGCCGAGGATGCGGCGGCGATGCCGACCGACTGGCACGAGGCGATCCGGGCGGCGACGCGGTCGGAGTTCCTGAAGGGCGCGCTCGGGGCCGACATGCACCGCACCTTCTGCGCGATCAAGGCGGCGGAATACGCGCGCGTGGCGCGCACGATCGCGGATGTGGACTACGATCTCTACCTGCACACGGTGTGAGGGGTGGCGCGGCGGGGGCTCTGCCCCCGTGCCCCCGGAGTATTTCGCTCAATGCGAAGGGGCATTCGGGAAATGTTAACCACGCCCGGCCGAAGATCGGGGCGCGGTACAGGCGGGAGCGCCGATGACCGCTCAGTGCGAAGGGCGCCCCGTTTCTTCCGCAGGTCGGCCTGAAGCGGGGCGCCGGCCCTGCCCCTCGCATTGATCCGAAATACTCCCGCCGGAGGCTCCCGCACGACCCGCTCTCGCACCCGTTCGGGGCGGGGGGCTCAGTTCCGCTTCACCGGCATCGACCGCATCCGCGCCACTGTCTCTCGTTCGGCGCGGCGTGAGGAAACGGGTGCAAGGCATTTTTCCATAAGAGAAATGTCCTCAGCGACCCTCTGTCCGATCTCTTGCAGGGCAAAGGTCAGCGCGCCCGCCCGGTGCGGCGAGAAGAGGATGTTCGGCACGCCCCGGATCGGGTCGTCCCTGGGCGCGGGCTCGACCGGGAACACGTCGGTCCCGACCCGGATGCGCCCCGCGCCCGCCGCCTTGGCCAGCGCGTCGAAGTCCGCGACGGCGGCGCGCGACATGAGGAGCAGGTTCGCGCCCTTCTGCATCCGGGCGAGCGCCGGGCCGTCGATCAGGTGGCGGTTCTCGGTGGTGATCGTGGCCATGACGAAGACGAAGCGGTTCTCGGCCATCACGCGGTCGAACCCGGCGGGCTCGACGCCCATGCGCCGGAGCAGCCCTTCGGGCAGCCAGGGGTCGTAGACCTGAACCCGCACCCGGAACGGGGCGAGGAGCGCGAAGAGCGCGCGGCCGAGGTCGCCGAAGCCGACGAAGCCGACGGTGGACCCGGTCAGGAGCTCCGACTCCCGGTTCCCGTCGAAAAGCCAGAGCTCCTCGCCCCGGCGGAATGCGTCGTGCTGGCCGTGGATGTTCCGCGCCAGCGACAGCGCCATCCCGAGCGCCATCTCGGCCACCGGCAGCGCGAAGACGCCGGACGGTGCCAGCACGTGGATGCCGCGGCGGAAGCATTCCTCGTAGTCGATGTTCGGCAGGAAGTTCGTCTCGACGTTGAAGATCGCCTTCAGCCTCGGCGCTGCGTCGAGCCGTCCGCGCGGCATCGGCTGCTGGCTGACGAGGATCTCGGTGTCGGGCAGGTACCGGACATAGTCGGCGTCCCGGGCGGCCTCGGTCACCACGACGACCTGATGCGCGGCGGTGAAGGCGGCCCAGTCGGCGTCGGAGAAGATGTCCTTGCGCGTGCGGGGATCGGGATCGAACAGGATCTTCATGGGCGCCGCCCTCCCTCGGGCACGGGATAAAAAACGTTTTACAGAGTGAAACGTTTTTCCGTAGCATCCCGCAAGGGGGGAATCATGTCCAGCCGCGCGAAGCCGCAGGATCGCGAAACCGTGGCCCGTCCGTCGCCTTGCGACACCGGGCGCGCATCGCTCCGCGACGTGGCGCGGGCGGCGGGCGTGTCGGCCGCCTGCGCGTCGAACGTCATCAACCGCCGCCGCCCGCAGGACGACCCGATCGGGCGGGCGGTGATGAGTGCGGTCGAACGTCTCGGCTACCGCGCCAATGCCATCGCGGCGAACCTGCGGCGGACGAACAGCCGATTCGTGGGCATCGTCCTGCCCGATTTCGAGAACCCCTTCTTCGGTGCGCTCCTCGCAGCGCTCGAGCGCTGCGCCGAGGAAACCGGCTACCGCCTGACCGCCGCCTCCAGCCGGGAAGACCCGGACATCGAGGCGCGCGAGGTGTCCGAGTTTCTGGGCTGGCGCGTCGCGGGCCTCCTGGTCGCGCCGACGGTCCGCTCGAAGGGACCGGACCCGGAGGCGGGAGGCGTGCCCATCGTGGTCGTCGACCGGATCTCCGCCAGGCCCGGCGCCGACGAGGTCGCGGCCGACAACATCGCCGCCGCGCAGGAGGTGACGGGACGGCTCGTCGCGCTCGGGCACCGGGCGATCCTGATCGCCCATTCCGACCCCGCGCTCCTCAACGTGGCCGAGCGCCTGCACGGCGTGCGGACCGCCGCCGATGCGGCGCGGGCGCGCGGCGTGGGCGTCGAGATCCGGCTTCTCGAATGCGGGCCGAGCCTCGCCACCGCCGACCTCGCCTTCGCCGAGCATTTCGCCAGGGCCCCGGTGCCCGGTGCGATCTTCGCGCTCAACAACCTCGCCACGCTCGCCGCCTTCGGCGCGGTCCGGCGGCAGGGGCTGACACCAGGGAAGGACCTCGCGCTCGTGAGCTTCGACGACAGCGCCTGGATGGCGCACATGCACCCGGCCGTCGCCGCCGTGGTGCAGCCGGTCGAAGAGATCGCCCGTGCGGCCTGGGGCAGGCTGATCGCGCGGATCGAGGGGAGGGCAGGACCGGAGGCCCCGGTCCGCATCCCCTGCCGCATCGAGGAGAGGGAAACGCTCGTGCCGCCTGCGTCGCGTGCCAGGACCGGGCCCGGGGGTGCGCTTCCCCCCTCGGCCCTTGGGCAGGCGGGGGACCAGCCCCGCGCCCGGACCGGAAGCTGAACCTGAAGGGAGGAACGACAATCATGCTGAAGAAACTGTTGCTCGGGGCCGCCGCGGCCGGGCTTCTCGCGCTGCCGGCCCAGGCCGAGACCTACGGCGTGCTGATGAAGACCCTGTCGAACCCGTTCTGGGGTGCGATGGAGCTTGGCATCCGCGACGGTGCGGCGGCGGCGGGCGTCGATGTGGTGGTGCAGGCGGTCGAAAGCGACCAGGCGGCGGAACCGCAGCTCAACGCCTGCAACGCGATGCTTGAATCGCCCATGGACGCCTTCATCACGGCCGCCATCAACTCGACGATCCTGCTCCCGTGCCTCAAGACCGCGAACGAGAAGAACATTCCCGTCGTGGACCTCGACGGCAACCTCGACCAGAAGATCGCGGCCGATGCGGGCGTGAAGATCGCCTTCTCGATCGGCTCGGACAACGTCAAGGCGGGCGAGCAGGGGGCCGAATGGCTCGTCTCGAAGCTCGGTGCCGATGCCAAGGGCCCGGTTCTCGTGATCGAAGGGCTCTCGGGCAACATCACCGGGGCCAGGCGCGCCGACGGCTTCAGGAACAAGCTGAAGGAACTGGCGCCGGGGCTGGAAGTCGTCGCCTCGCTGCCGGGCGACTGGGATCGCGGCAAGGCCGCCAACATCACCAACGACACCCTGACCGCCCATCCCGATCTGGTCGCCATCTTCGCCGCGAACGACGGCATGGCGCTCGGCGCGGTGGAAACCGTGTTCGCCGCCGGCAAGCAGGGCCAGGTGACGGTGATCGGCGTCGACGGCAACTCCGACGCCGTGAAGTCGATCAAGGAAGGGCGTCTGTCGGCCTCGGTCGCGCAGCTTCCCTACCTCGTCGGCAAGCAGGCGGTCGAGATGGCCAAGAAGGTCAAGGCGGGCGAGGCCGTGGACAAATACGTCTATGTGCCAACGCTCGTCCTAACCAGGGACGTGCTCGAAGCCGGCACCGAACCGATGCTCGCCTACGTGAAGTAATGCCTCCGGCGCGGGCGGGATGACCTGCCCGCGCCCCCAGCCGGGCCGTCCCCATGACCCTGACCGCCTTCTTCGAACGCGCGCATGTCCGCGTGGAATCCCTGATCGTGCTTATGGCACTCGTCGTGGCGATGTCCTTCATCAGCCCCGTGTTTCTGTCCTTCTCGAACATCTTCAACATCCTTCTGGCGACGGCGACGGTCGGCATCCTCGCCATCGGCGCGACCTTCGTGATCTCGGCCGCCGGGATCGACCTGTCGCTCGGGTCGGTCCTCGGGCTCTCGTCCGTCGCGGGCGCCGCGATGGCCGTCTATCTCGGCCTGCCCTGGCCCTTCGTGATCCTCGGCTGCCTCGTGGCCGGGTCGCTCGCGGGCTTCGTGAACGGCCTGACGGTCGCCATCGCCCGTGTCCCGGCCTTCATCGTCACCCTCGGCATGATGGGCATCGCGCGCGGCCTCGCCCTCATCATCTCGAACGGGCAGGGCATCTACGGCCTTCCGCCCGAGATCCTGTTCCTCGGCCAGGCGCGCCCCCTGGGCGTGCCGACCCCCGCCTACATCCTCGTCATCGTCGCGGTCGTCTCGCACTTCGTGCTCGCCCATACCCGCTTCGGCCACCACACGCTGGCCTTGGGCGACAACGAGACGGCGGCGCGGGCGACCGGCATCAACGTGCGCAGGCTCCGGCTCCAGCTCTACACGCTGTCGGGCTTCATGGCCGGGACGGCGGGTCTCGTCTTCACCGCGCGGGTGAACACGGGCGATCCCACCGCCGGCCTCAACGCCGAACTGGCCGCGATCACCGCGGCGATCATCGGGGGCACGAACCTTTTCGGCGGACGCGGATCGATCCTCGGGACGATGATCGGCGCGCTCATCATGGGCGTCCTGCAGAACGGCCTGAACCTGATGGCGGTGCAATCCTACTGGCAGCAGATGGCGATCGGAACGGTGCTGGTCGCCGCCGTCTGGCTGGACCAGATCCGGGCAAGGGGGCGGGTGCTGTGAGCCTTCTGGAACTCAGGGGCGTCGAGAAGAGCTTCGGCGCGGTGCAGGTGCTGCACGGGGTGAACCTGAGCGTCGCGGCGGGCGAGGTCGTGGGCCTCGTCGGCGACAACGGCGCGGGCAAGTCGACGCTGATGAAGTCGATCACCGGCGTCTATCCGGTCGACAGGGGAACGATCCGCTTCGACGGGCAGGACGTGACCGAGGTGCCCCCCGGTGAACGCCGGCGGCGCGGGATCGAGATGATCTACCAGGACCTGGCCCTCGCCCCGCAGCAGGACGTGGCGAACAACATCTTCCTCGGGCGCGAGCCCACGAAGCGGCTCTGGGGCCTTTTCCCCGGCATGGTGGACAAGGCCAGGATCGACGCCGAGGCGCAGAAGATGATCGACCGGCTGGGGGTGAAGGTGCCGACCGTGCACATCCCCGTCGGCATGCTCTCGGGCGGCCAGCAGCAGACCATCGCCATCGCCCGGGCGCTCACCTTCCAGCCGAAGCTCGTCATCATGGACGAGCCCACCGCCGCGCTCGCCGTGCGCGAGGTGAACTCGGTCCTCGCCCTCATCGCCCAGATGGCGAAGGAGGGGATCGGCGTCATCCTCATCAGCCACCGCCTGAACGACGTGTTCCAGGCCTGCTCGCGCATCGTCGTCCTGCGGCGCGGCAACGTCATCGCCGATCTCGACCGCCAGAAGACCGACATGGCCGAGGTCGTTTCCTACATCGTCGGCGCGCATACCTGAGGATACCCCATGTCCGTCATCGGAATTCACACCCTCGCCATCTCGCCCCTCTGGAACCCCGCGGATGCCGACCGCATCCTGCCGCCGGTCCGGGCGCAGGGCGTAGGGCTGATTGAGATACCGCTGCTCGACCCCCGAACCTTCGACAGCGTCGGGACGCGCAGGGCGGCCGAGCGGAACGGGATGCGCGTCACCTGCTCGCTCGGTCTGCCGTGGGAGTTCGATCTGGTGAAGGATCCCGATACCGTGACGAGCTTCCTCCACGCGGTGCTCAGGTCCGCCCGGGACGCCGGGTCGGGCGAGGTTTCGGGCGTGACCTACGGCACCATCGGCAAGAAGAGCGGACGGCCGCGGACGAAAGCGGAAACGGACGCCGTCACCCGGCTGGTGGAGCGCGTGGCGAAAGAGGCCAAGCGGCTCGGGATGCGGCTCGGGATCGAACCCTGCAACCGCTACGAGACGCATCTGATGAACACCGGCCGCGACGGGGCGTGGTTCGCCGAGCGGGCCGGGGCGGACAACGTCTTCGTCCATCTCGACACCTACCACATGAACATCGAGGAGGTGTCGATGGCGCAGGGCTTCGCCGATGCGATGCCCTTCCTCGGCTATGTGCACCTGTCGGAGTCGAACCGGGGCGTGCCGGGGCGCGGGACGGTGAACTGGGACGACACCTTCGCAGGACTGAAGGCGGTGGGATTCACCGGGCCGCTCACGGTCGAGAGCTTCGTCCACGTGGCGCCCGAGCTGTCGGGCGGGCTTGCGGTCTGGCGCCCGGTGGCCGAGCGGGGAGAGGACGTGATCGAGGTCGGGATACCCTTCCTGATCGCCAAGGCGAAGGCGGCCGGGATCGAGGTCGAAAGTCCCTGAGCCGCGGACCCGGCGGAGAACGCGGGGGGCTGTCT
>JBMOOH010000035.1:0-55617 GCA_049323795.1 Pseudomonadota bacterium | reverse complement strand
CGGACCGGAAATGCCAGGGTGCGACCGGCCCGGGACGGCCTGCGGACCGCCCGGACGGGTCCGCCCTACCGCAGCCCGTCCAGCCTCGCGATGTCCTTGACCGCGAGTCCGCCCATCCGGTCATGCACGCGCGGCCCCCGCGCCATGGCGAGCGCGAACATCAGCTCTCCGGCGCGCGGGGCGTCGGGCAGGCCGACCTCCATCGCGTCGAAGTGGCTGCGGACATAGGCGGCGTTGATGTGGCCGAGAGGAATGTCCACGCGCGTCCCCGGCCCGCCGACCTTCATCGACGAGGGCACGATGGCGAGCGCCTGCCCGAGGCGCTCCCGCATCGCGTAACCGCCCGGGACGTGCCAGAGGGCGGTATGCTCGAGTTCCCCCCCCTCGCCCGCCAGACCCGCCTTGCCGTAGGCGTCGATGCCCTCGATGCCGCCCATCGCCTCGATCAGGCGGTCGGTCATCATCAGGCCGAGGGGCTTCAGATCCTCCATCGCGGGCTGGAGGTCCGGCTCGTGGCGCCCGGCGAAGGGGTTCCTCACCACGGCGACGATGGCCGCGCGGCGGCGGGGCAGCGCGGGAGGCGGGCCGCCTTCGTGGCAGATGTCCTCGATGAAGATCATCGTCTTGCGCAGGGCGAAGTCAGGCATGGATGGGCTCCGGCATGAGGGAGGGGGCGGAGGCGGTCGCGCGCGTCTCGCCCTGAAGGAGGAGGAAGGCCGCATGGATGAGGCCCGCCGCGCGGCAGGCCTCGGCGGCGGCGAGGCCGCGGTCGAGGGCGCGGGCGCGCTGGTCCGATGGCAGGGGGGCGACGGCTACGGTGACGGGGCGGTGCCCGAGATCGCTGTCGGCCTTCACCTCGGCCGCGGGACGGCGGCTGACGGCGGGGTGGCCGGGAAGGTCGACGGCGTTGGCGAGCATGGTGGCGGCGGCATCGGCCATCGCGCCGGTCGGGCCGAGAACGGTCACCGCGTCGGCGATGCCGAGCGACTGCGACCGCCCGCGCCAGCCCGAGGTGGCGATGCCGCGGATGGGGTCGGCGGCGCGGAGGGTGACGCGGCCGCCGGCCATGAGGGCGGTCATGGTTTCGCCGGCCATGAGGTAGAGGGCGATGTCGCCGCCGTTGTTCACCCAGACCTTGCGGGCCCCGGTGCCCGCGGTCATCACGGCGGCGATCTCGTCGGCGACGGCGCCGGCGACGGCGGCCATGGGGGTGATGAAGGCGGGCGGGCGCTGCCCCCGCCCTGATCCTCCCCCGGCGGGGGAGGGACGGGTCAGAGCCGGGGACAGCGCGAAAGGCTCCACCGCCGCGGCCATCCGCCGGGCGACCGGGCCGGCCACGGCGACCGGCGCGGGGCTGCGGAGGAACGGGAGTTCGGCGACCAGTTCGTCAAGCACCGTCCGGAACCGCTCCGCCGCGCAGGCATAGGCCATCGCGCGGGCGGGCGGGTCGCACCACAGGATCAGATCGATCGGCCCGTGGTTGAGGTGCAGCCGTTCGCCGTCGGGCAGCATGGCGGCCTGCGGACCCGATCCCCGCATCAGCCGATCGGCCCGAGCGCGCGGACGGCGCTGCCGTATTCGCCGCCATTCTCGAGAATGTCGCGAAGGGACCGCACCGCCTCGTCATGGCCGCCGAGCGCGCGGTAGGTCTCGCGCGGCATGGTGAATTCGAGCGGCGCGACCAGCGCCGGGGTGGGCACGTGGCCGAAGGACCGCCCCGGCATCCGCATCACGTCCACCATGAGCGTGATCCCCCCGCCCGGCCAGACATAGACCGGCGCGCCGCCGCAGGTGACGCGCGCCCGGCCTTCCTGCACGGCGCGGGTGAGCCGGACGGGGTTCTTCGTCACGCCGGCGCGGAGCGACCCCCCCGCCCCGCCCATGAAGAGGACGGTGCAGAACGCCGGTTCGCAGTTCTCGGCAATAAGCGCGACGGTCGGGGCGAGGTCCGGTGGCATCGGCTGCTCGACGGCTTCCAGCGCCTCGTTCAGGACATAGAAGGCGGCGTGTTCGCCGGTCGTCGAGACCATGAGCAGGGTGAGGCCGGGGCGCGCGCCGCGCTTGCCGTCCCAGGGGTTCAGGATCGACAGGGGGTCGGTGATGTCGGTCCCGCCCCAGCCGAGGCCGGGATTCGCCACGCGGAAGTAGCGGCCCGGCGTGGAGCGTCGGCCCCGGATGCGGATGCCGGTGTCGGGCCAGCCGATCACCTTGCCCGCCTGATGCTCGGAGACGACGCCGGTGATGTGGTCGTCGACCACCACCACTTCGTCCACGAGGCCCTGCCATTGCGAGGCAAACATCCCGATGGTGGCCGAGCCGCAACCGACGCGCATCCGGTCCTCGGGCCGGCCGTCCACGACCGGGGGCCGCCCTGCCTGCACGGTGACGGATGCCCCGCCGTCCACCGACAGGTCCACCGCCTCGCGGTTGGCGAGCCGCATGAGGGTGTCGCAGGTGACGCGGCCTTCCTGCTTCGTGCCGCCCGTCAGGTGATCGACGCCGCCCAGGGACAGCATCCGGCTTCCGTATTCCGAGGTGATGACGAGGCCCACGGGTTCGCCCTGCGAGCGGACGACCGAGCCTTCGGACCCGAGGTGGCGGTCGGTGTCGATCTTCACCTTGACGCCGCAGTAGGAATAGATCGCCTCGGTCACGACGGTGACGGTGTCGACGCCCTCGATCTCGCGGCTGACGATGAAGGGGGCGGGCTTGTAGTCGGGGTAGGTCGTGCCGGCGCCGATGGCGCTGACGAAAACGTCCGCGTCGCCGATCAGCGTGCCGTCCCAGTGGTCCTTGAGGAAGGGACGGATCTCGCCGCCGCTCGCGATGCGGCGGTCGAGGACGGTGAGCGGATCCGAGCGGACGATGCGGCCGGCTTCGTTGGCGTAGCGGTCGCAGGCACCCGACTGGCCTTCGGCGATGTAGCACATGACCGGGCAGGCATCGCAGCGGATCTTCCCGGGCCGGACGCGCCCGGGGGGCGGCGGGGCGCCGTCCGAGGTGTCGGCGCGGATGTCGTCGCCGGGCGCGGTCATGGCGCGCCTCCGAAAGCGCTCATCGGCCCTGACGGGCCTCTTCGCCGGGCAATGGCGAGGACGCCCGACAGGGCGGAGGAGCGGCGCGCGACGTGTGATGCGACTGTCATCACCGCGCCTCCCGGATCGCCCGCAGCACCCGGTGCGGCAGCGCCGGCAGCCGTGTCACCCGCGCCCCGCTCGCATGGCGGATCGCGTTCAGGATCGCGGGGGCGGTCGGGATCAGGACGTGCTCGCCCAGACCCTTCGCGCCCATCGGCCCCTCGGGGTCGGGCACCTCGATCAGGATCGAATGGACCTCGGGCATGTCGCCCGCCGTGGGGATCAGGTAGTCGTGCAGGTTCTCGGTCCGGCCGGGGAGGTACTCCTCCATGAGCGCCATCCCCAGCCCTTGCGCGATGCCGCCCTGGATCTGGCCCTCGGCGAGGATCGGGTTGATGATGCGCCCGAGATCGTGGGCGGCGGTGATGCGGCGGACCTTCACGGTGCCGAGGGCGAGGTCCACCTCGACTTCGGCGACCTGCGCGCCGTAGCCGTAGACGGCGTAGGGGGCACCCTGCCCGTCCGCATCCAACCTGGTCGTGGGGGGGTCGTAGGTTTCCTCGGCCATGAGGACGTAGCCGAACGGGCCTTCGGCCAGACCGGCGAGGGCGATCGCCGCCTCTCCTGCCGCGTCGGTCACGGCGATCCGGTCGCCGGTGACGGCGATCCGCCCGCCCTCGCCCTTGTTGGTGAGCCGCAGGATTTCCCGCCGGAGGGCCTGCCCCGCCATCATCGCGGCCTTCCCGGTCACGACCGTCTGGCGCGAGGCCGAGGTCTTGCCGCAGTCGGGGGTGAGGGCGGTGTCGGGGCCGACGCGCTCGATGGCGTGGACGGGCACGCCGAGGGCGTCGGCGAAGATCTGGGTGACGACCGTGTTCGACCCCTGCCCGATGTCCGTCGCGCCTTGGTGGAGGACGACGCGGCCGGCGCGCGTGATCCCGGCGCGGACGGTCGAGGGGTTCGGAAGCGCGGTGTTGCCGCAGCCGTACCAGCACGAGGCGACGCCGACGCCGCGCTTCAGGGTCCCGGAGGTGGCGTTGAAGGCGGCGGCCTCGGCCCTGGCGCGGTCCCAGCGGGGAACGAGCGCGTCGAGGCAGCGGCCGATCCCGACGCCCGAAAGGACCTGTCCGCAGACGGTGGCCTGCCCGTCCCTCAGCGCGTTCCGGCGGCGGAACTCCAGCCGGTCGATGCCGAGGGCGAGCGCGAGGTCGTCGTAGGCGATCTCCTGCACTACCGCCGCCTGCGGCACGCCGAAGCCCCGGAAGGCGCCGGCGACGGGGCCGTTCGTATGCACGGCCCTGGTGAGCGCCCGGTAGGCCGGGGTGAAGTAGGGCCCCGAGGCGTGGACGGGCACGCGGTTCGCGACGGTCGGTCCCCAACTCGAATAGGGGCCGGTATTGAAGGTCCCGTCGAAGGTCATGCCCGTGACCCGGCCCTGCCTGTCCGCGCCGATGCGGGCGGTCATGCGGGCGGGGTGGCGCTTGGTCGTGGACTGCATCGACTCAGGCCGCGAATAGACCATGCGGGCCGGTCGCCCGGTCTTCAGCGCCACGAGGCCGATCAGGGGCTGCAGCGACATGTCGAGCTTCGACCCGAAGCCGCCGCCCACGGCGGAGGGGATGATGCGGACACGCTCGGGGGGCAGGCCGAGAACCCTGGCGGTGTCGTCGCGGTCCATCACCGGGGCCTGCGTGCAGGCGCGGATGACGAGCGTGTTGCCCTCGATCCAGGCGATGCCCGCCTCGGGCTCGATATAGGCATGTTCGACGAAGGCGGTTTCGACCTCGACCTCGGCGACGGCGGCGGCCCGCGCCAGCCCCGCCTCGGCGTCGCCCCGCACCACCCGCCCGCGCGTCAGGATGTTGTCGGGGCGCGGGGGATAGACGGGGCGCGCGCCTTCCGCCGTGGCGGGGTCCATGACCGGGTCGAGCGGATCCCATGCCACGGGGAAATCCGCCAGGTCGAGCGCCTCGATCACCTCGGGCTCGCCCGCGATCAGGGCCACCGCCTCGCCCCGGAAGCGCGCCTCGGTCTCGGCGAGCGCGGGCTGGTCGGCGAAGGAGGGGATGACCGAGAAGCGGTTGTCGCCGCCGATGTCCCTGGCGGTGAAGACATGAACGTCGCGCAGGCGCGCCCAGCGGGTGAGGTCGCCCATGGCGAAGCGGGCGGCGTGGTGGGGGGAGCGGACAGCGATGACGGTCAATGCGCCGGGGATCACGTGGTCGGCGCCGTAGCTTTCGCTCCCGTCCACCTTGGGCAGTCCGTCCACCCGCGCGATGCCGAACCCGACCGAGTGGCCCGGATCCGGTGCGGGGTCGGGGTCCGCGTCGCCGCGCGCGTCGCAGATCGCGTCGATGATCTTCTGATAGCCCGTGCAGCGGCAGAGGACGCCCGCGATCGCGTCCTCGGCCTCGGCACGGGTCGGGGACGGGTTCCGCGACAGGCGGGCCGCCGCAGCCATCAGCATGCCGGGGGTGCAGATGCCGCACTGCGCCGCACCGTGGCGGAGGAAGGCGCCGCGGAGGTTGTCGAGGCCCGGGCCTTCGACGGTTTCGACGCTGCGCCCGGCGACGCGCCCCGCCGGGGTGAGGCAGGCGCAGACCGCCTCGCCGTCGAGAAGCACCGTGCACGCTCCGCAATCGCCCGCGTCGCAGCCGACCTTGGTGCCGGTCAGGCCGAAATCGTCGCGCAGCACGTCGGAGAGGCGCCGCATCGGATCGGCTTCCGACGCGACGGGGCGGCCGTTCAGGGTGAAGGAGAAAAGCGGGGCGGGCCGGTTCATGGCGCGACCGCCCGCGCCACGGCCCGGCGCACGATTTCTGTCGCGGCGACGCGGCGATAGTCCGCGTCGGCCCTGATGTCGTCGATCGGCGAGAGAGCACCCGCGACCAGGCGGGGCTCGATCCGTGCGGCGGCTTCGGCCGGCGGAACCCCCAGAAGGGCCTCTTCCTGGTCGCGCAGCCGGACGGCGACCGGGCCGCAGGCGCCGACCGCGATCGCCGCGGCGGTGATCCGGTCGCCGTCCGACTCGATCCGCACGGCGGCCATCGCGATCGAGATCACGAGATAGCGGCGCGCGCCGAGCTTCCCGAAGGCCGACCGCCCGCCCAGAGCGGCCTTCGGAACGAGAACGCCGGTCAGGATCTCTCCGCGCCGGAGGTCGGTGCGGCGCGGCCCCGTAAGGAAGTCGGACAGGCGCATCACGCGCGTACCGGCGACTGAAGCCAGCTCGACCGAGGCATCGAGGGCCAGAAGGCAGGGCACGCCGTCGGCGGCCGGCGAGGCGTTGCAGAGGTTCCCGCCGATGGTGCCGGCATTCTGGATCTGGACCGCCCCCACCTCGCGCGCCGCGGCGCGAAGGGCGTCGAAGGCCGGGGGCAGGTGCGCCCTTGCGATGTCGGTCCAGGTCGTCAGCGCCCCGATCCGGCAGCCGTCGGCCCCCGCCCCGATCCCCTTCAGCCCGTCCAGCGCGGTCAGGTCGAGAACGGGTGCCGCGATCGCCCGCGCCCGGGTGGCCGCAAACAGGTCGGTGCAGCCCGCGGCAAGCGTGACATTCCGGCCGGCGGCGATCGCCACCGCTTCCGACAGGTCTTTCGGCCTGAATGCCTCGGCCATCGGCCGCTTCCTCGACGTCGGGCGGAATTGTTTGAGTGCAAACGGATGGTGTGCCGCGCGGTCCGTCCTGTCAACGCCGAATTCGGCGCTTGCCGAATGCGACGATCCCAAGAATGATGCGCAGGCGATGAGCGACGGGAAGCAGAAACCGCCGGCCTACGTGCTCGACGAACAGGTCGGGTTCCTGCTGCGCAAGGCGACGCAGAGGCATCTGGCGATCTTCGCCGCGCGCATCCCGTCGCTGACGCCGACCCAGTTCGCGGCGCTCGCCAAGCTCTGCGAGCTGGGGCCCACGTCGCAGAATGCGCTCGGCCGGGCCACCGCGATGGATGCCGCCACGATCAAGGGCGTCGTGGACCGGCTGCGCCAGAAGGGGCTGGTCGAGAACGTCGAAGAGCCCGCCGACCGCCGGCGCATCGTGCTGACCCCCACCAGCGGGGGGCGCGCGGCCTTCGGCGCGCTGCTCGATGCTGCACGCGAGATCACCGACGAGACGCTCGCGCCGCTCGGGGCCGAGGACCGCCGGCGGCTTTGCGCGATCCTTCAGAGGATCGGCTGACGGTCAGAGGCCGAGGCGCGCGACCAGAAGTCCCGGATCGGCGCGGAGCGCGGCGCCGTCAACCGTCTCGCGGGTGCGGCCCTGCTCGAGAAACACCACCCTGTCGGCGACGGACAGCACCGCCTCGGTCCGCTGCTCGACCAGAAGCACCCCGACGCCCTCGCCCTTCAGGCGCGCCACGACATCGCGGATCGTGGCGACCATCGAGGGCTGGAGCCCCTCGGTCGGCTCGTCGAGAAGCAGGATCTTGGGCATGAGGCAGAGGGCGCGGGCGGTTGCGAGCATCTGCTGCTCGCCCCCCGAGAGCGTGTCGGCGCGCTGGGTCCAGCGTTCGCGCAGGCGGGGGAAGCATTCGAGCGCGCGGGTGAGGGCCATGGGCGGGCTCTTGCGGGCCATCATCCCCACGCTCAGGTTCTCGGCCACGGTCATCGCGCCGAAAAGCCGCCGCCCCTGCGGGACATATCCGATGCCGCGCCGTGGCACCTTGTAGGCGGGCAGGCCCGAGATGGTCTGGCCGCCGAGCGTGATCCGTCCCCGCGTCACGGGCAGGAGGCCCATGATCGCCCTCATCGTCGTCGTCTTGCCCGCGCCGTTCCGGCCGAGGAGGCAGACAATCTCGCCCGTGCTGACGGTCAGGGACACGTCCCCGAGAACCGGGGCGCTGCCGTAGGCGACGCAGATCCCCTCCACCGCAAGCATCAGCGCGCCCCCAGATAGGCGGTCTGCACGCCGGCGTCGGCCCGCATCTCGGCCGGGGTGCCTTCGGCGAGGATCCCGCCCGAGGCCATCACCGTCACACGGTCGGCCAGTTCCATGACCACGCGCATGTTGTGCTCGATGAGGAGGATCGTCGTCTTCGGCACGAGGCTGCGGATCAGGGTGCGGAATTCGGCCACCTCGCCGTCCGACAGGCCTTGCGTCGGTTCGTCGAGGATCAGGAGGCGCGGGCCCTGGGCGAGGCCCATCGCGATTTCCAGAAGGCGCTGATGGCCGTAGGCGAGATCGCCTGCAAGCTGGCCGCCGTACCCGGCGAGGCCGACCTGCGCGAGCCGGTCCGCGACGACGGCCCCGACCGCCTTCGCATCGCGCCCGAGCGCGCGGCGCGCGGCGAGCGCCACGTTCTCGGCCACCGGCAGGCGCGCGAAGACCGAGGTGATCTGGAACGTGTAGGCCATGCCGCGCCGGACACGGGCGTGGGCGGGCAGGGCCGTGACATCCTCGCCCGCGAAGTCGATCCGTCCCTCGCTCGGGGGGAGCCGGCCGATCAGCATCGAGACGAAGGTGGTCTTGCCCGCACCGTTCGGGCCGATCAGGGCGCGGATTTCGCCGGGGGCGAGGTCGAAATCGACGCGGGCGACGGCGACGAGGCCCGCAAAGCGCCGCGTCAGGCCGCGCGTGGAGAGGAGCGGGGTCATGGCAGCCCCTTCCAGATCCGGCGGCGGATCTCGCCCGCGATGCCGCCGGGGGCGAAGAGGGTCAGAAGGATCAGCGCGGCCCCGGCGATCAGCATGTAGGCCGAGGTGAGCCCCGAGGCCCAGTCGATCAGGTACGTCATGAAGAGCGTGCCGAGGAACGGACCGATGACCGTCCCCGCCCCGCCGAGAAGCACCCAGAGGAGCGGCAGGATCGAATACTGGACCGAGGCGAAGCCTGCCCCGGCATAGCCGAAGAGCGCGGCATAGGCGGCGCCTCCCGCGGCCGAGACGGTACCCGACAGGATCACCGCCAGAAGCTTCGTGCGGGTGGTGTCGTAGCCGAGAAGGCGCGCCCGTTCCTCGTTCTCGCGCACCGCGACGAAGGTACGCCCCAGCGGGCTGCGGACGAGCCAGAGCGTGCCGAGCAGGACGGCACCGAAGAGCGCCAGCGCCGTGGCGTAGCGGTCCGCGGCCGAGGTCAGGTCGAGCCCCCCGATCCGGCGGAGCGCGCCGGGAATGGTGAACCCCTCGTCGCCGCGTGTCCATCTGCCGGCGAGCAGGATGGCGAGGTAGCCCGCCTGCGCGAACATCAGGGTCACGATCATGAAGGCGACGCCCGTGGTGCGAAGCGCAAGGAGGCCCGCCACGGCGGCCAGACCCGCCCCGGCGAGGATCGCGACCGCGAAGGCCGGGACGAGGCCGAGGCCCGCGAGCTGCATCGGCAGCGCGAGGCCGTACATGCCGGCCGCGAAGAACATCGCGTGGCCGAGGCTCAGAAGCCCGGTATAGCCGAAGGCGAGGTTGTAGCCCGTCGCATAGACCGCCAGCACCATCACGCGCGCCATCACGCCGTGGTGGTACTCGGGCAGGACAAGCCCGAGCCCTGCCAGGACGGCCAGAAACCCCGCGTGCAGGAGGAATGCCCTCGCCCCGTCAGTCACCTTGCGCGCCCTCCGAACAGGCCCTGCGGGCGGAAGACGAGGACGAAGGCCACGACCAGCGTGGCGAGGATCTTGGCGAGCGTCGCCGAGAAGAAGACCGAGATCACCCCTTCGCTCATCCCGATCAGGACGGCGGCGGCGATCGTGCCGGGAAGGCTGCCGAGCCCGCCGATGATGACGACGATGAAGCTGAGCAGAAGCGCGTCGCCCCCCATCAGGTAATGCGCCTGCTGGATCGGGACGATCAGGACCCCCGCGAGCGCGGCCAGTGCGGCGCCGAGGCCGAAGGTCAGCGCATAGACGCGCTCGACCGGGATGCCGAAGGCCTGCGCCATGTCGCGGTCGATCTGCGTCGCCCGCATGACGAGGCCCGCCCTGGTGCGCGACATGAGCAGGCGCAGGAGGCAGATCACCGCCGCGGCGGCGGCGATGACGAAGAGCTTGTAGGTGGTGACGCTGAGGCCCCAGGGCCAGATCAGGCCCCAGCCCCCGTCGGTCCGCCCGAGCCAGGGCAGCGCGAGGCGGAGGTTGAACGGCGGCGCGACGGGACGCGCCTCGGGCCCGAAGGTCATCAGCGTCGTCTGCTGGAGGATGTAGAGCAGGCCGATCGTGGCGACGATCGTGCGTTCGGGGTCGTAGGCGATCCGGCGGAGGACCACCGCATCGGCCACCGCGGCGATGAGGCCGACCGCGAGCGGTGCGAGGACCAGCGCCGCGACGAAGGCGACCGCCGGCCCGCCGCCGACAAGCGAGGCGACCGCCCAGGCCATGACGGCGCCGAGCATGTAGAACTCGCCATGCGCGACGTTGACCACGCGCATGACCCCGAAGACGAGGCTGAGGCCCGAGGCCGTGAGCGCGAGCACGGCCGACAGGACGGCGCCCTCGATCAGCGCCAGCATGAGGTGGGGGCCGAACTGCATCTCAGGCGGTGCGCGGAGGGCGGGCAGCCCCCATCCCGACGCTGCCGCGGGGGAAGGCCCCCACCCTGACGCTGCCGCAAGATCCATCAGGACGGCGCGCTGCCCTCCCCCGCCGGGGGAGGGCAAGGGTGGGGGTGTTGCCGGGACCGTTCACAGCGCCTGCGTGGTGTAGTCGACCTCGTCGGGGTAGAGCGTGTCCTCGATCGTGGTGGTGTGGGCAAGCACGAGCTTTCCGCCCTCGACCCTGGTGATGTTCTGGTGCCCGAACACCTGGTGGGTCTTGCCGTTGAAGAGCTTCGCCCCCTGCGGATGCTCGTTCGACGCGTCGATCGTCGTCATCGCCTCCACCGCCTCGATCAGCCTGGCCCGATCGGCCGTGCCGGCGTAGCCCGCCGCCTCCATCCCCGCCTTGATGATGTGGAGCGTCTCCCAGCACCCGAACATGTGGGAATAGGTGGAGACGTCCGAGGGGTCGGACGTGCTCGCGCCGCTGTCGTCCACGCCCACCGCGGCGCGGAAGTTCCGGTCGAAGTCGGTCTGGTCCTTCTGGGCGTAGCGCGGGTTCGCTTCCCAGAAGTAGCTGCCGTCGAGGAACTCGAGGCCGGGCGAGGCGAGATCGACAGCTTCGAGGCTGTCGATGAAGCCGAAGAGCTGCGGGCGCGAACCGCCGAAGAACTCGCCCAGCTCCTTGACGAAGGTCAGGACGCCGGGACCGACCATGACGTGGTAGAGCACCTCGGTATCCTGCGGGATCTGCGGGAAATACTTGGTGAAGCTCGTCTCGGTGGGCGCGATCGGGATCAGCGTGGGCGCAGGCGCGCCCTGGGCCTGGATCGCCGCGCTGAAATAGTCGCGGTGGTCCTGGCCGAAGGCGAAGTCGGGGTAGATCATCGTGACCTTCTTGCCGAGGTTCGCCGCGACGAACGGCGCCATGGCCTGAACCTGGCTCTTGACGTCGGTGATGCCGGGCTGGAGCGTCCAGCGGTTGAGCGCACCGCTGGCGACGTGGTGGCCTTCCGACACGACGAAGTAGGGGATCTTCAGCTCGCCCGCGCGGGGGGCCGAACCGATCACCACATTGGAGAACAGCGTCCCGAAGGCCACATCGGCCCCGAGCTGGGTGGCGAACTTCTCGACGACCTGCGCGCCCTGGTTCGGGTCGGTCGCGTCGTCCTCGGTCAGGAGCTCCACCGGGCGGCCGTTGATGCCGCCCGCCGCGTTGATCGCCTTCACCGCGGCCTGGCTCGTCGTGTCGTACCAGCGCCCGTAGACCGCGCCGATGCCGGTCGCGTGCTTCTGGAAGCCGATGCGGATCGGCCCGGACGACTGCGCCTGCGCGTAGCGGGCCCAGAGGGGAAGCGCGGCGCCCGTCGCGGCGGCGGCTCCGCCGGCGGCGAGCGCCCCGAGCGCGCTTCTGCGGGAAAGGGACTTCGGAGCGTCTCGAAGCAGTTTGGCCATCACATGCATCCCTGTTGTCGGAGTCGGGCGGCCCTCCTGCCCGGTGCCGTCGTGCGCACACGGTTCCGGGGACACCTCGACGGACAGTCTGTGGGCCCACAAACAGTTCGGCAAGCGTTTTCCTGGGGCGTGCCCGGCGCTTGCATCTGCGTCGGATCCTCCGGCTTCCTGGCGATCGCCGGTCGCTCGACAAGACCGGAGCCCATCCTTGTCCGACAGGCTCCAGACCGGGGCGGAGCGGTTCCGCGGCCACGAGAGGCGAGCGCAGTGCCTGGGCGGATCAGGCGCGCCGCAGCCAGACCCTGGTGTCGTGGAAGGCCGCGCCGCCGAAGGGGGCGACCGCATCGGCGCCGGTCAGCGTGTTGATCCCCGCCCCGCCTTCGTGGTCGCGGTTCGCCCAGAGGCCCTCGGCGATCAGCACGCCCCTCCGCGCGCCGCCGCCGAGGCGGGCGTGGAGGATCACGTCGCCCCGCTGATTGCCGAGCCGCACCCGGTCGCCCGCGGCGATGCCGAGCGCGGCGGCGTCATCGGCGTGGACCATCACCGAGGGCCGGCCTTCGCGGGCGCGCGATCCCGGCGTCTCGGCGAAGGTCGAATTGAGGAACCCCCGCGCGGGCGAGGTGGCGAGGCGGAAGGGATGGTCGGCGTCGGGAAGCTCGGTCACCGGCCACCAGTCGGGGAAGGACGGCATGTCGGCCCAGGGGCCGAGGGGACCCATGTTCTCGAACTCGACCTGCGCCCAGTCGGGGCGGAACCGGAAGCGGCCGTCGGGCGTGGCGAAACCCCGGGTGTAATGCGCCGTCTCGAAGCCGGGCTGGCAGTCGCGCCAGCGGTCGCGTTCGAGGTCCGCCAGCGTGCCGTAGCCCGACCGGGTCAGCATCCAGTCGATATGCTCGCGCGCCGTCATGCCGAAGCCCGGGTGCTCGGCCCCGAGGCGCTTCGCGAGTTCGCCGATGACGGAATGGTTGTCGCGCGCCTCGCCCTGCGGATCGACGGCCTTCGGGCCGAAGATCAGGTACTGGTGCCCGCCGCCCTTGTAGATGTCGTCATGCTCCAGAAACATCGTCGCGGGGATCACGATGTCGGCCATCGCCGCCGTGTCGGTCAGGAACTGCTCGTGCACGACCGTGAACAGGTCCTCGCGCGCGAACCCGGCCCGGACCCTGGCCTGCTCGGGCGCCACGTTCATCGGGTTGGTGTTCTGGATCAGCATGGCCGTCACCGGCGGCCCGCCGTGCAATGCCTCCGCCTCGCTCGTCAGGATCGCGCCGATCCGGCTCTGGTCGAGCTGGCGGACGGACGGGTCGAGCGCGTCGGTGCCCTTGATCATCGTCCTGTCCAGCCGGTAGATCGCGCCGTTGTTGTGGAAGGCCCCGCCGCCTTCGTGGGCCCACGACCCGAGGACCGTGGCGATGCAGGAGGCGGCGTGCATGGACACGGCCCCGTTCCGGCTGCGGGTGAAGCCGTAGCCGAGGCGGAAGTAGCTGCGCCTGGTGGTGCCGACGATGGCGGCGAAGGCTTCGATCTCGTCCACGGACAGTCCGGTGATCGCGGCGGCCCAATCCGGCGTGCGCGTCCGCAGGTGCGCTTCCAGCCCCTCCGGGTCGTCGGCGAAGCGCGCCATGTAGGCGCGGTCGGCATGGCCGTCGCGGAAGGCCACGTGCATGACCGCGCAGGCGAGCGCGGCGTCGGTGCCGGGACGCAGGACGAGGCCGAGATCGGCCTGCTTCACCGTCTCGTTCTCGTAGATGTCGATGACGACGATCTTCGCCCCCCGGGTCTTTCGCGCGCGAATCGCATGGGTCATCACGTTCACCTGCGTGGCGGCCGCGTTCGTGCCCCAGATCACCACGCAGTCGGCGAGCGCCATCTCGCGGGGGTCGGGGCCGGCGAGGCGGCCGGTGCCGGCGATGAAGCCGGTCCAGGCCGGGTTCACGCAGATCGTGTCGAACTCGCGCGAGTAGCGCTTGACGTGGCGCAGGCGCTCGATTCCGTCCCGCTGCACGAGGCCCATGGTGCCGGCGTAGAAGTAGGGCCAGACGGCCTCGGCGCCGTGCGCGGCCTCGGCCCTGACGAATGCCTCGGCCGTGCGGTCGAGCGCCTCGTCCCAGCCGATTTCCCTGAACTGGCGGCTGCCCTTGGGGCCGGTGCGGAGGAGCGGCTTCAGAAGCCGGTCGGGGTGGTAGAGCCGCTCGGCGTAGCGCGCGACCTTGGCGCAGATCACCCCCGCCGTGTAGTCCATGTCGGCCCCGTAGAGGCGCCCGATGCGGCCGTCCGCGCCGATCTCGACATCGAGCGCGCAGGTGGACGGGCAGTCGTGCGGGCAGGCAGAGGGCCGGCGGAGCGGGGGGACGGGCCTGTTCATGGGCCGGACGGTGGCATAGGGTGGCCGACATGGCAAGGCGGGCATGGCAAGGCGGGCTTCGCGCGGCTGCCCGCCGCACCCTTACGTGGCGGACGGCCCGGTATCGCGCCTCAGGTCGCGGTGCGCGGCCGGGCCAGGTCGTCCGCCCCGTCCGCGTTCGCCCCGTCCGCTTCCGGCCCCAGCCCGTAGCTCATCCGCCTCATCTGGCCGAGGACCTTCTCCATCTCGGCATCGGTCAGGACCGGCGGCTCGCCCAGCGAAAGCGCGCCCAGATACATCTTCGAGATCGTCTCGACCTCGACCGCGAGCCACAGCGCGCCTTCGAGCGTCGTCCCGAGCGAGATCTGCCCGTGCTGGCCGAGAAGGCAGGCCATGCGGCCCCCGAGCGCCTCGATCGCGGCGTCCGAGAGTTCCTGTGTGCCGAAGGTGGCGTAGCGCGCGCAGCGGATCGTCGTGCCGCCCGCGACGGCGACCATGTAGTGGAACGCCGGGATCGTGCGGTGATGGCAGGCGAGCGTGGTGGCGGCGAGCGAATGGGTATGGAGGACGACGTTCACGTCGGCGCGGTTCTTCAGGATGTCGCGATGAAAGCGCCATTCCGACGACGGGCGCCGCCCAGAATAGATGCCGGCGAAATCCATCTCGACGAGGTCCTCGGGCTGCATCCTGTCGTAAGGAAGCGACGAGGGCGTGATCAGGAAGCCGTCGCCGCGGCGGACCGACAGGTTGCCCGAGGTGCCCTGGTTGATCCCGAGGGCATTCATCCTGCGGCAGGTCTCGACCATCTGTTCGCGCAGCCGCCGCTCGTCGTCGGTCATCGTCCCGTCCATCTCTGTCCACCTGCGCCGCAAGGCGCCGCCACGCGCCGGCATAGTCGCGCAGGCCGGGCATCGCAAGCGGCCGCGACCCGTTCGAGGACCGGGACGGGGGGCGCCGTCCCGTCCTCTGCCCCGTCCTCTGCCCCGTCCTCCGCCCGGGCCGCGAGCATCGCCGCCCCGGCGGCGACGCCTGCCGCCTCGCGCGAGGCGAAGACCGGCGTGTCGGGCGCCAGCGCGGCGACGAGCGCGGGATGGACGGGGTCGGCGAGGAACGTGCCGTCGGGCACGACGCGGCCGGTCTGCCCCAGCGCCCCGGCCGCGGCGACGGTCAGGAGGGCCACATGCAGCGCCGCCACGGCGCGCCGGGCGGCGGGGGAACCCGGGGCGGGTCCGGCGATGCGCCCCCTGCCCCCGCTGCCGGGGAACTGCCCGTCGTCGTCGGTGAAGGACGGCAGCGCCATGATCCCCGACGCGACGGCGCGGCGGTTCTCTTCCGCCGGGGTCTCCGGCAGGGCCAGTCCGTCGGCGCCCGCGATGACCGCGAAGGACCGCCCGCCCATGGTCAGCGCGCCCCCGACATCGCGACGATCCATGTCCCGGTCGAGACGAGCGTGAAGTCCGAAAGCCCCGTCGCGGCGTAGCGGTGGAAGTTCAGGCTGCTGTCGTGGCCGCCGGCGAGGACGGGCACACCCTCCGGCAGGCCGCAGCGCCGCGCGAGCGCCGGGCGGACGGGGCCGAGGGGCGTGAACGACGCGACGGGCGCGCAAGCAGGCGGACCCACCCCATGCGCGCCACGATGGGGGACCATGTGCCGGTCGCGACGTTCCAGAAGTGCGACTGCGCGCCGAGGGTCGAGAATTCGGACACCGCCACTCCCGAGAGCCGCCAGGCCCAGTCCTGCGGGACGGAGAGGCAGTGCGCCGCCGCCGCGACTGCCGCGGGCGCTTCCGCCTGCATCCGGTAGAACTGGCGCGCCTGACGGGTCGGGCCCATCATCACCGCGCTCCCCCGGTCGGGGGAAGGTGCCGGCCAGGGGGCGGCAGGCGGCATCGAGTGCAGGGGAAAACGGCTCCTCGTAACCGGGCATCGGCAGCGCTGCGCCGTCGCCGCCCTCGTCCGGATCGCAGGAGACGAGCACGCCGCCCGATCCGTGGCCGGCCGGGACGATCGCCCGCAGCGGGTGCCGCGCCGCGGCCGGCCAACCGCCGCGAAGGCCCGGTCGGTCAGGCCCCGGAGGTCGTGATGCCGCCCGGGCGGTCCCGGGCCGCACGGGATTCGGCCTGGCCTCCGCGCGGTGGCGCGGCCGCCCCGGTCGAGGATCAGGACCCGGACGCTGGTCTTGCCGTGGTCGATGACGGCGCGGGTGCCGTCATGTCGTCAGGATCAGGTCGGCGCCGGCGCTGTCCTGCATCACCGCCCTCCCGTTCGGCAGGTCGTTCTCGTCGAGCTTGCGGCGGATGCCGGCCTCGTCGAGCCCGAACCCCTCCCAGCGGCGCCTGAGCCGCTCGCGGAGGATCTTCTCGCTCACCTCGATCAGCACCCTGAGGTCGAAATACGGGGCGAGCGAGGACCACGGCGCGCGGTTCAGAAGCAGGTAGTTCCCCTCGCAGACGATGATGTCGGCGGACCTGGCGATCAGCCGGCCCCCGGCCCGGGCGATCTCGATCGAGCGGTCGAAGACGGGGACCGCCACCTTGTCCTCGTCGTTCCGGCGCAGGCGTTCGAGCGTGGCGCGCAGGCCGCCGACGTCGAAGGTGTCGGGCGCGCCCTTCCATGGCAGGCGCTTCATCTCGCGCAGGACGGCATCGTCGAAGTGGAAGCCGTCCATCGGCAGCAGCGCCGCCGCGCCGGGCCGCGCGCGGTTGATCGCCCTGACGATCTTTTCGGCGGTGGTGGACTTGCCCGACCCCGGCGGCCCGGCGATGGCGACGATGCGGCGCGCGCCCGGCCCCCAGCCGAGAAGGCGATCCCTGAGTTCCGTCACCCCGATCCGTTCGGTGATCCGTTCGGTCATCCACCCGCCCCCTGCGCCCGCCGCGCCCCCTTGTGTGTCGCGCATGGGGGCGCGGCGGGCAAGGGGGCGCGGCGGATCGCCGGACGACCGCGGCGCGCGGGACGATTGACTTTCGCACCGGGCCGGGCATCATTTGCATACCAACAAATTGCGGGGATTGGCGTGGAGCCGACACAGGGCGGGCCGACACAGGGCGGGCCGACACAGGGCGGGCCGACACAGGGCGGGCTGATCGTCGGCGTCGATGTGGGCGGCACCTTCACCGACCTCGTCCTGCTCGACCCCGCGACGGGCGACGTCCGGCTCGCCAAGGTTCCCTCGACGCCCGACAACCAGGCCTTCGGGGTGATCGCCGCGCTCGAGGAAGCGGGCGCGGATCTCGCGCGCACGGGGCTGATCGTCCACGGGACCACCACGACGACGAACGCCGTGCTGGAACGCAAGCTCGCGCGGACCGGGATCATCACCACGCAGGGCTTCCGCGACGTGCTGGAACTCGGGCGGCGGACGCGGCCGCAGGCCTACGGGATGACCGGGCGCTTCGTGCCGATCATCCCGCGCGACCTGCGGCTGGAAGTGCCCGAGCGGATGGATGCCGCGGGCACGGTGCTGGTGCCGCTCGACGCGGACGCCGTGCGGGCGGCGGCGGAGCGGCTGACCGCAGCGGGCTGCGTGTCGGTCGTCGTCCACTTCCTGCACTCGTACGCGAACCCCGCGCATGAGTTGCGGGCGGGCGAGGTTCTGGCCGAACTCTGGCCGAACGGTCACATCACGCTCGGCCACAAGCTCCTGTCCGAAAGCCGCGAGTTCGAGCGCGGCGTGACGGCGGCGGTCAATGCGGGCGTGCAGCCGATCCTCGACCGCTATCTCCAGCGGCTGACGGGCGAACTTGCGGCCAGGGGATACCCGGGCGACGTTCTCGTCATGAACGGCAACGGCGGCATGGTCAGCGCCCGGACCGTGGCGCGCGAGGCGGCCAAGACGGTGATGTCGGGGCCGGCCTCGGGCGTGATGGCGGCGGCCTTCACGGGGCGCGCGGCGGGGATGCCGGACCTTCTGACCTACGACATGGGCGGCACCTCCACCGATGTCGCGCTGATCCGGGGGGCGGAGCCGGCGGTCTCGAACGAGATCGAGATCGAATATGCGATGCCCATCCACGTGCCGATGGTGGACGTGCGGACGGTGGGCGCAGGCGGCGGGTCGATCGCGCGGGTGAACGCGGGCGGTCTGCTGGAAGTCGGCCCGGAAAGCGCGGGCGCGCGGCCGGGGCCGATCTGCTACGGGCGGGGGGGCACGGAGCCGACGATCTCGGACGCGAACCTGCTGCTCGGGCGGCTCGATCCGGGGAAGCTGAAGTCGGTCGAAGGGGGCGTCGCGCTGGCGGCGGTGCAGGCCGCATTCGAGGAGAGGCTCGGGAAGCCGCTCGGCCTCTCGGCGGTCGAGGCGGCGGAGGCGGTCGTGACGCTCGCCAATGTCAAGATGGCGGGGGCGGTGCGGATGGTCTCGGTCTCGCTCGGCCAGGACCCGCGCGACTTCGCGCTCTTCGCCTTTGGCGGCGCGGGGCCGCTGCACGCAAGCGCCATCGCGAAGGAGCTGGGCGTGCCGAAGGTGCTGGTGCCCGCGCGGCCGGGGATCACCAATGCGCTGGGCTGCGTGGTGGCCGACCTCCGGCATGATTTCGTGACGACGCTGACCGCGCCCCTCGACACGCTCGACATGGGGCGGCTTGCGGAGGTGCTGGAGGGCCAGGCGGCGGAGGGCGAGCGCCTGATCCGGGCCGAGCCGGTGGCGATCGAAGAGGTGCGGCGCATCTTCTCGGTGGACATGCAGTTCATCGGGCAGACGCATCTCCTGAAGGTCCCCCTCCCCTCGACCCGGATGACGCGCGAAGCGCTCAGGGCCGCCTTCGAGGCCGCTTACTTCGCCCGCTTCCGGGTGGAGCTGGCGACGATCCGGGCGGGGGTGGTGAACGCCAACACCTCGGTCATCGGGCGCCGCCGCGCGCCGGACCTGTCGCGGCTGATCGACCCGGCGGGGCGGAAGACGAGCCTGGGGGCGGCGCAGACCGGGGCGCGGAACGTGATCTTCGGGGGCAAGGCGGTCGGGACGCGGGTCTACTGGCGGGATCACCTGCCCCTGGACTTCACGCTGAAGGGTCCGGCGATCATCGAACAGATGGACACGACGATCCTGATCGAACCGGGCGACGCGGCGCGGGGGGATGCGGTGGGGAACATCGTCGTGGAGCTTGGGCGATGACAAGGCGGCTGCCATGCCTTGCCCCCGGCCGGAAGCACGGGCGGCGCCCGCATCGCGCGGGGAGGGTGCGCGAAGCGCCCGCCCTGTGTGGGTCCGAAGGGGCCGTCGCGCCAGTGGCGCGGCGAAAGCCCGAAGGACGCGCGGGCGCTGCCCGTGCTGACGCACGGACGCGCCTTCCTGTCCGCGCTTCGCGCAATCACCGCGCGGGGCTCCGCGTTGTATCGGTCCGGTCAAACTCCAGCAAAAGCGCGTTCCACGCATCGACGTCGCCGTCCCGGAACGCAAACCCAGATAGCAGCCGCAAGCGTGGGCACCCCGAGTGGCAGGCCCACTTTTCGACGGCGCGCCAGTCCGACGATCCCATCAGGCTTACCCGGCTCATCCGCGGCCTCCTTCGCGGAGAAGATTCGCACGGCGCGCCAAGGCGGCCCATGCACGCACTTTCGCGAACCACGGGCGCCGAGAGCCGGGCCAAGCGCGCCAGGGAAACCCGGTTCGGCGGAGCGACCCCATGACCCTCGACCCGATCACCCTTTCCGTCATCCAGGCGGGCCTCCAGCAGGTCTGCGACGAGATGGACGCGACCTTCTCGCGCGCCGCCTTCTCGCCCGTCATCGCGGAAGCCAACGACCGCTCGGACGGCATCTACGACGCCCATGACGGCGCGCTGATCGCGCAAGGCTCGCAGGGGCTGCCGGTCTTCGTCGGCGTCATGCAGGCCTCGACCCGCACGCTCATCCGCATGATCGCGGACGGCTCGGCCCAGGCCCCCCGCCCCGGCGACATCTACATCGTCAACGACCCCTACCTCGGCGGCACGCACCTGATGGACGTGCGCTTCGCCCGGCCCTTCTACCGCAGGGGCGAGATCTTCTGCTGGCTGTCGAACACCGGCCACTGGCCCGATACCGGGGGCGCCGTTCCCGGCGGCTTCTCGGCCAGCGCCACGAGCGTGGAGCAGGAGGGCCTGCGCCTGCCCCCCGTCCGGCTTTTCAAGGAAGGGGTCATGGACCCCGAGATCTACGCGATCATCACCTCGAACATCCGCGTCGCCGACCAGCGCATCGGCGACGTCAAGGCGCAGGCGGCAGCGCTGATGGTGGGCGAGGATCGCCTGGGCGCCCTCCTCGACCGCTACGGCGACGGCACCGTGCGCGCCGCCATCGCCGAGCTTCGCGCCCGCGCGGCGACGCAGATGCGCCGGCTGACCGGCCTCATCCCCGACGGCAGGCACGAAGGGCGCGCCTATATCGACTCGGACGGCGTGGTGAACGAACCCCTGACCATCGCCCTTGCCGTCACCCGGCACGGCGACCGGCTGACCTTCGACTTCGCCGGCTCCTCGCCTCCCTGCATGGGCCCGATGAACTCGGTCATGGCAACGACGCTCTCGTCGGTCTACCTCGCCATGCGCCACATCTTCCCCGAAGTGCCGATGAGCGCCGGGGCGTTCGAGCCGCTGACCGTCACCGGCACGGACGGCACCTTCCTCGATGCCCGCTACCCGCGCCCCGTCTCGGGCTGCGCGGCCGAGGTGAGCCAGCGCATCGCCGAGGCGGTGTTCTCGGCGCTCGCCGCCGCCCTCCCCGACCGCGTCACGGCCGCCCCCGCCGGCACGTCCGGTAACTTCGCCCTCGGCGGGCACGACCCCGCCCGGGGCCGCGACTACGTGATGTACCAGATCTCGGGCGGCGGCTACGGCGGCTCGGCACTGGGCGACGGCATCGCCAACGGCTGCTCGACCATCGGCATCTCGAAGGCACCGCCCGTCGAGATCATGGAACAGCAGTTCCCCGTCCTCTACCGCCACTATGCCCTCCGCGAGGGGTCGGGCGGAGCGGGCAGGTACCGGGGCGGCTTCGGGCTGGACTACGAGATCGAGCTGAGGCGCGGACAGGCGCGGGCATCCTTCGTCATGGACCACGGCCGGACGGGGCCGCAGGGCGCCCTTGGCGGACAGGACGGCGCGCCGAACGAGGTGACGGTCTGGCGCGACGGGAAGCCCTACACCCCGGTGCACCTGTCCAAGGAACAGGACATACCCCTGTCGCCCGGCGACCGGGTGCGGGTCAGGACCCCCGGCGGCGGCGGCTGGGGCGCCCCGGCGGCGCGCGACCCCGCGCTGGTGGACGAGGACGTCCGGCTCGGCCGTTATTCCGCCGATGCCGCCCGAAGGCTCTGGCCCCGCCGCTGAGGCGGGCGGGACTGTCGTGAACGTCCTGCCCCGGCAAGCGGCACGGGTCCGCCCCTTCCCCCCGGCTTGATGCACCCGGCGCGCGCCGCTAGCATGCCAGAATGGCCGACGCCACGCCCCGTTCCCAGCCTGCCAGCCCTGCGGCAAAGTCGCGGCTCACGCCTTTGTCGCAGTTCCAGGGCTCGCTCGGGCAGCGGGTCTATCTGTCCCTGAAGGAGGCGATCGTCTCGCTCGCCTACCGGCCGGGCGAGATCCTGCGCAAGGGCGAGGTCTGCGACAGGCTCGGCGTGTCGCGCTCGCCGGTGGCGGATGCGGTCGTGCGACTGGCGAACGAGGGCCTCGTCCGCGTCGTGCCGCAGGCGGGCACCTATGTCGCCCGCTTCTCGATGGCGGACCTCCGCGAAGGCGCGTTCCTGCGCGAGGCGATCGAGGCCGCGGCGATCGAGATCGTGGCAGGGCGGGCAACCGCCGGCGACGTCGTGGCCCTGAACGGCTTTCTCGACCGGCAGGCCGAGCGGGCGCGGGCGGGCGACACGCCCGGCTTTCACCGCGAAGACGCCGCGATGCACGAATTCCTTCTGTCTCTGACCGGGTTCCGCAACCTCTCGCGGGTGTCGGAAACCGCCTGGCTCCAGGTGAACCGGGCGCGGCGGCTGCTCCTGCCCGTGCCGGGCCGCGTCGGCCAGACGCTCGACGAGCACCGCGCCATCGTGGCGGCGGTTGCCGCCCACGATCCCGCCGCCGCGCGCGCGGCGATCCAGACGCATCTGCGCCAGCTTCTCCGGCACCTCGAGCCGCTCGAGCGCGACCGGCCCGACCTCTTCGATCCCTCCTGAAGGACATCCCATGCCCATCCCGAACCGCCCCCGCTACGCGGCGCGTCTCAATGCCTTCAGGCCGGCGGGCGGCGGCACCGTCGCCGACATGATCGCGGGCGCGGGCCGTGTCGGCGGGATCGACGCGGCGGACCTGAACTACCCCGACCACTTCGCAAGGCACAGGCCCGGGGACCTCTCGCGGCTGCTCGCCGACAACGGCATGGCGGTGAACGGCCTGGCCATGCGCTACTACACCGAACCGGGGTTTCGCCTCGGGGCCTTCACCCACCCTGACGCGGGGGTCCGACGCACGGCCATCGACCTGACGAAGCGGGGGATCGACGCAGGCGCCGAGATGGGCAGCCGCCTGATGACGCTCTGGCTCGGGCAGGACGGCTACGACTATCCGTTCCAGGCCGATTACGGCCGGATGTGGGACGACACCGTCGCGGCGGTGGCCGAGGTCTGCGACCATGTCAGGGACGTGGACATCGCCATCGAATACAAGCCGAACGAGCCCCGCGCCTATGCGCTGCTGCCGGACATGGCGGCGACCTTGCTCGCCATCCATGACGTGAACCGCCCGAACCTCGGCGTCACCGTCGATTTCGCCCATGTCCTCTACGCGGGCGAGATGCCGGCTGCGGCGGCGACGCTCGCCCACCGGCGCTCGCGGCTTCTCGGCGTGCACCTGAACGATGCCTACGGCAAGCGCGACGACGGGCTGATGGCGGGGACGATCCACCCGGTGCAGACGGTGGAACTCTTCGTGACGCTCACCCGGATCGGCTGGGACGGGGTCGTCTACTTCGACACCTTCCCCGACCATGGCGGCACCGACCCGGTCGAGGAGGCGCGGACGAACGTGCGGCTGACGGAACGGCTCCGTGCCATCGCGGCGGGGCTGGCTGGGGATGCCGCGCTCGCCGGCGCCATCGCGCGGCAGGACGCAGGCCTGAGCCAGCGGATCGTCGCGTCGGCGCTTTACGGCGCATGAGCGGCGCGGCGGACATCCTCGTCGCGGGGGCGCTCCACCTCGACGTGGTGGTGACGGCCCCGCGCCTGCCGCGGCTCGACGAGACCCTGCCGGGCACGTCGGTCGCCTACCCGCTCGGCGGCAAGGCCGGGAACCAGGCGATGGCCGCCGCGCGGATGGGCGCGCGGGTGGCGCTGGCCGGTCGGGTGGGCACCGACGCGGCGGGGCCGAGGCTCATCTCGGCGCTCGACGAAGGCGGCGTGGACCGGACGCAGGTGCGGACCGTGGCGGGCGAATCCGGCATGAGCGTCGCCATCGTCACCGAGGGCGGCGGGTATGGCGCGGTGATCGTCCCGGGCGTCAACCGGACGATCGACGCGGGGGAGATCGTGGTGGAGCATGGCACAAGGCTTCTCCTCCTCCAGAACGAGATCGCGGAGACGGTGAACCTGTCGCTCGCACGGAGGGCGCGGGAGACGGGGGCGCGGGTCGTGCTCAACGCGGCCCCGGCGCGGGCGGTGCCGGCGGAGCTCCTCGGGCTCACGGATATCCTCGTCGTCAACCGGGTCGAGGCGGCGGACCTGACCGGGCAGGACGCGGAGGGACTCGCGGCCGAGGCGGCGGCGCGGGCGCTGCGCAGGCTGGGGCCGAAGGCGGTGATCGTGACGCTCGGCGGCGACGGGCTGGTTCTGGCGGAGGGTGCAGGGACCGAGCGGGCGCCGGCCTTCGCGGTGACGGTCGTGTCGACGCACGGCGCGGGCGACGCCTTCATCGGGGCGCTGGCGGCCGGGCTGGTCCGCGGGGCGGGGCTTGCGGACGCGGCGCGCTTCGCGCAGGGGGCGGCGGCGCTGACAGTGGCCGCAGCGCCCGAGGCACGCCTGGGCATCGACCAGCACGCGGTGCGCCGGTTCCTGCCCGAATAGGCAGGTGACCGTCCGGGCCGCGCGACCCGCCTCGCGACGGGCGCGGCGTTCCTCGCCGGAAACGGTCCACCGCACCCTTTCCGGACGCCCTTCACCCTGCCGGTGGGCAGGCGCGCCCCGGATGGCAGCGGCGGGACTGCGTGGGCCCCCCTCGCGCGGCTCGGGCCGACCGGATGGACGGCCGCCAGCGGCAGCCCGTCCATGCCGGAAACCACGCCCTCACCCGATCCCGTAGAACTCCGCCGCCGTTCCGCCGAAGACCCGCGCCCTCTCGCTCTCCGACAGCCCCTCGGTCAGCCGCTCCGCCGCCGCCCGCCAGTCGGAGTATTCCGCGCGGAGCCGGCAGACGGGCCAGTCCGAGCCCCACATGATCCGGTGCGGCCCGAAGGCCTCGAACACCACCTCGACATAGGGCCGCAGCCGCTCGACCGTCCAGTGCGGGTGGTCCTCGGTGATGAGCGCCGAGAACTTGACACAGGCCTGCGTATCGCGTGCGATGGCCCGCATCCCCCCGGCCCACATCGCCAGCTGCTCCGGGGAATCCTCCCGGATCTGCGGCTTCATGCAGTGGTCCACCACCGCCCGCAGTCCCGGATAGCGCGTCAGGATCGTGTGGAAGTTCTTCAGGTGCCTCGGGAAGCCCAGCGCATCGAAGGTCAGGCCCAGCCCGGCCAGCGCCCGGTAGCCCCACTGCACGTCGCCGCGCAGCATCCAGTCCACGTCCGGGATGTCCTGGATCATCGGCCGGACGCCCCGGAACTTGGGATGCGCCTTCAGCCGTTCGAGATGCGCGCGGTGGGCGGGGTTCTCGAAGTCGACCCAGCCCACGACCGCCGCGACGGAGGGCGTCGCGTCCGCGAGGCCGAGCATGTACTCCGTCTCTTCCACCGTCGCCGCCGCCTGCACGAGGACGGTGCGCGCGACCCCGTGCCTCGCCAGCGTCGGCGCCAGATCGGCCGGCAGATAGACCCGGTCGAGCACCGGGTCGCCCTTCGGCATCCAGAGGTAGTCCCCCCGCGCGGGGTTCCAGTAGTGCTGGTGGGCGTCGATCTGCATGGGCGGCTGCCTTCTCTGGGTCAGGGAGCGGAGCTCTGCCCCGCGCGCCCCGGGATATTTGGGCCAAGGCGAAAATCAGGCGGTGGGCGCGTCCTTCCTGAGCAGTCCCCCGGCCTTGAGGTCGGCCCAGAGGGCGGGCGGGATCGCCGCGGCGGCGGCGCGGGCGTTGGCCTCGGCCTCGGCCGCGTTCCTGCCGCCGGGGATGACCGAGACAACCGCGGGGTGAAGGAGCGGGAAGCGGAAGGCGGCATCGACGAGGCGGACGCCGTGGCGGGCGCAGACGGCCTCGATCTTCGCGGTGCGCTCCATCGCCCATTGCGGCGCAGGGGCGTAGTTGAAGGTCACGCCGGGCGTCGCGCCGAGGGCCAGGATGCCCGAGTTGTAGGGCGCGCCGATGACGACGCCGATCCCCCGTTCCGCGCAGAGCGGGAGGAAGCTGTCGAGCGAGGACTGGTCGAGCAGCGTGTAGCGCGCGGCCAGAAGGAAGATGTCGAAGTCCCCCCGCTCGGCGAGCCACCGGCAGGGCTCCCATTCGTTCAGTCCCGCGCCGAAGGCCCCGATCACGCCCTCGTCGCGGAGCTTCAGAAGCGCCCTGTAGCCCCCGCTCATGAACTCGGCGAGGCGGCGGTCCATCGCCTCCTTGCTGCCGTGGGTGAACATGTCGAGGTCGTGGGCGTAGAGAATGTCCACCCGGTAGAGGCCGAGCCGTTCCAGCGAGAACTCGAGGCTCCGCATCACGCCGTCATAGCTGTAGTCGTAGACCTCGTTCCTGGCGGGCACGTCCACCCATTTCCCGGGCGTGTCGCGGCGGTCGGGCGGGCAGGCGCGGAGGAGGCGGCCGACCTTGGTGGAGAGGACGTATGCGTCGCGCGGCTTCGTCCTGAGGAAGCGGTTCAGCCGCGTCTCGGAGAGGCCCAGGCCGTAAAGCGGCGCGGTATCGAAGTAGCGCACGCCGCTCGCCCAGGCGGCTTCGAATGCCGCGTCCGCCTCGTCGTCGGCGACCGCGCGGAAGAGATTGCCCACGGGCGCGCAGCCGAAGCCGAGTTCGGTGAAGGTCAGACCCCCGGTCTTCCGGCGGTCCCAGTGGCGTGTCGCGAGCGGCATGACTCTCCCCCTTCAAGCTGGCATGCTAGTGTGAAAGACCTTCCCGGCCAAGATGTCCGGGTCTAGGTTCGGAGCGAATTCAGGGAGAGGTCATGCGGTTCAGGAAGGTGTTCGGGGCGAGGAAGCCCGCCATCGCGATGGTGCATTTCGGGGCCCTGCCGGGTGCGCCGCTGCACGACCGTGCGGGCGGGATCGAGGCCATCGTCGAGGGCGCGCGGAAGGACCTCCACGCGCTTCAGGTGGCGGGGTTCGATGCGGTGATGTTCGGCAACGAGAACGACAGGCCCTACGAGTTCAGGGTGGACACCGCCTCCATCGCCACGATGGCCTATGCGATCGGGCGTCTGCGGTCCGAAATCACCGTGCCCTTCGGCGTCAACGTCCTCTGGGACCCGATGGCGACGGTGGCCCTGGCGGCGGCGACGGGGGCCTCGTTCATGCGCGAGATCTTCACCGGAACCTATGCGAGCGACATGGGGATATGGAACCCCGATGCCGGGGCCGCGATGCGCTACCGCGAGCGGCTCGGGGCGTCGGACGCGGCGATGCTCTACAACATCTCGGCCGAATTCGCCGACAGCCTCGACCGCCGCCCCCTGCCCGACCGGGCGCGCTCGGCGGTGTTCTCGTCGGTCCCCGACGCGGTGCTCGTCTCGGGCCAGATCACGGGCGAGGCGGCGCGGATGGAGGATCTGGAGGCGGTGAAACGCGTCCTGCCCGACACGCCGGTCCTCGCCAACACCGGCGTCAGGCACGCGACGGTGGCCGAGGTCTTCCGCATCTCGGACGGCTGCATCGTCGGCTCGGCGCTGAAGGTGGACGGAAACACCTGGAACCCGGTCGACCCGGAGAGGGCGAAGGACTTCATGGACAGGGTGCGCGTGGCGCGGGGGGGCAGATGAAGGCGCGTCTCAGGGCCGACCTGATCGACCTGATGCTGACCCCCGGCCTGTCGGGGCACGAGGAGCGGGTGGCGGGGGTCGTCCGCTCGAAGCTGTCCCTTGCCGGGATCGGCAGCCGCACCGACCGGGCGGGGAACGTGATCGCGAGCCTCGCGGGCGCGGCAGGCTACCCCTCGGTCATGGTCTTCGCCCACATGGACCAGCTCGGGTTCTTCGTGCGCAAGATCGAAGGCGACGGCCTGATCCGGGTCGAGCGGATGGGCGGCGTCCCCGAACGCGCCACAGCCGCGCAGCCGGTCGTTCTCTGCGGACGGACGGGCGACGTGCCGGGGGTGATCGGCAACAAGAGCCACCATGCGACGGCACCGGAGGAAAAGCATCACGTCCTCAGGACCCCCGAGATCGCCATCGACACCGGCCACCGCAGCAAGGCCGAGGTCGAGGCGGCGGGGATCGGGATCGGAACGCCGGTCGTCTATGCGCCGCAGGCGATGCCGCTGGCCCATGACCGGATCGCGGGGACATCCATCGACGACCGGGCGGGATGCGCGGTGCTTCTGGAACTCGCCCGGGTGATCGCGGGGCGGCAGCAGGGCGCGCTGCGTGACGGGCCAACGGTCCACATCGTCTTTTCGACGCAGGAGGAGTTCAACCTCCGCGGCGCCCTGACCGCGGCGCAGGCGCTGCAACCCGACATCGCCATCCAGATCGATCTGATGCTCGCCACCGACACGCCCGGAATGGAGGACCGGGGCGAGATGACGCTCGGCGGCGGTCCCGGCATCAGCCTCTATTCCTTCCACGGGCGGGGGACGCTCAACGGCACCATCCCGCACCCGGCAATGGTCGCCCTCTTCGAGGACGCCGCGCAGGCGGCGGGCATCCCCCTGCAACGCTCGGCGCAGGTGGGCGTGCTGACCGACACCGCCTACGTGCAGCTCGTCGGCCAGGGAGTGGCCTGCGTCGATGTGGGCTTTCCCTGCCGCTACACCCACTCGGCCAACGAGGTCTGCGACCTGAACGATCTCGAGGCGCTGGCGCGGCTCATCGACTGCGCCGTCGGCGCGATTCCCAGGGGCATGGTCCTGGAGCGCGGCTGATGGCGAGCCACACCCTCGGCGTCGATATCGGGACCTTCGAGACGAAGGGCGTTCTTGTGGACGGCTCGGGCAAGGTCGTCGCCCAGGTCGCCCGCCCCCACAGGATGCTGGTCCCCCGCCCCGGCTGGGCCGAGCACCGCGCGGACGAGGACTGGTGGGGCGATTTCGTCTTCGTCACCAAGCGGCTGCTCGCGGATGCGAAGGTCCGGCCTGAGAAGATCGCGGCTGTCGCGACTTCGGCCATCGGCCCCTGCATGCTGCCGGTCGATGCCGCGGGGCGGCCGCTGATGAACGGCGTCCTCTACGGCGTCGACACCCGCGCGACCGAGGAAATCGCGATCCTGAACGCCGCCATCGGCACGGACAGGATCATGGAGGCCTGCGGCAATGCGCTGACCAGCCAGTCGGTCGGCCCGAAGATCCTCTGGCTGAAGCGCAACCACCCCGACATCTACGCCCGGACGGCGCGCGTCCTCACCTCGACCAGCTACCTGACCTTCCGGCTGACCGGCGCGTACGTGATCGACCACTACACCGCCGCCAACTTCTCGCCGCTCTACGACGTGAACCGGCTCGACTGGACGGCCGCCCTCGCCCCCGACATCCTGCCGCTCGACCGCCTGCCGCGCCTCATGTGGTCGTCCGGGATCGCCGGCCGCGTGACGGCGGCGGCGGCCCGTGAGACGGGCCTTGCCGAGGGCACGCCCGTCACCTGCGGGACGATCGACGCGGCGGCGGAAGCCGTCAGCGTCGGCATAACCCAACCCGGCGACATGATGATGATGATGGGATCCACGATCTTCATCATCGCGCTGACCGACGGCCCCGTCCGCGACCCACGCCTCTGGTACGCGCCCTGGCTGTTCCCCGGCCAGGACGCCAGCATGGCGGGGCTGGCGACGAGCGGCACCCTCACCCACTGGTTCCGCGACCAGCTCGCCCGCGAGGTCGCGCCCGAAACCGCGTGGGAAACGCTCGCCGCCGAGGCGGCCTCGTCCGCCCCCGGCGCGAACGGCCTCGTCTTCCTGCCCTACTTCTCGGGCGAACGGACGCCGATCCACGACCCGCTCGCCAAGGGCGCCGTCTTCGGCCTGAACCTCACCCACACGCGCGGCGACCTCTACCGCGCGGCGATCGAGGGGATCGCCTTCGGCACCCGCCACGTGATCGAGACCTATGCCGAGACGGGCCAGACGAAGCCGCGTATCCGCGCGGTGGGCGGCGGGACGAAGAACCGCCTCTGGCTCCAGACCACCTCGGACGCGGCCCGCGTCCCGCAGGAGGTCTGCGCGAAGACCGTGGGCGCAAGCTATGGCGATGCCTTCCTCGCGGCCCTTGCCATCGGGGCCGCAAAGCCCGATGACATCCACGTCTGGAATCCCGTCACCGACAGGGTCGATCCGCGCCCCTCGCCGGTGCTCGACCGCCGCTACGTGCAGTTCCGCAAGCTCTACGAAGCCACGAAAGAGCTTGCCCATGACCTCGGGCCAAGCTGAACCCCCGAAGGACCAGCCCATGCCGAAGATCAACGCCGACTGGCACCGGCTTCACCCGATGCCGAAGAACCCGACCGACCGCGAACGGATGGTCTGGCACCTCGCCCATGCGCGCGAATGCGGCTGCCGCGCGATTCCGGACGCCCTCCGCCGGGTGATGGACGAACGCGGCATCGTGCCGGAGACGCGCGCGCCATGAAGCTCGACCTGATGCGCCCCGGCCAGATCCGCGACGCCATCGCCGCGAACCTGCCGCTGGCGCTTCCCCTGGGCGTCCTTGAGTATCACGGCGAACACCTGCCCTGCGGGATGGACACGCTGGCCGTCGCCCGCATCCTCGACCGGATCGAGGCCGCCACGCCCTCGCGGCTGATCCTCGCCCCCGCCTTCCCCTATGGAGCCGCCTCCTTCGCCGTCGCGGGACCCGAGGGCACCGGCACGCTCCAGGTCGGCCCCGACGCGCTCGTCCCCTTCGCCGAACACCTTTTCGCGGGCCTCCTGCGGATCGGGTTCCGCAACATCCACGCCGTCATCCACCACCAGTCCGAGAACTTCCTGCAGGGAATGCCGACGGATCTGTCGTTCCGCCTCGGCGCGCGGAAGGCGATCTTCGCGCATCTCGAACGGACGCGCGGCGAAGGCTGGTGGGGGAAGGCCGACATGGCCGACTACTACGCGGGCCACGCGAAGGGCGAGAACCCGTTCAACTGGGTGCAGGTCCACCCGCTGATGGATGCCCCGATCATCGCGCAGCATCCCTTCGACCATGCCGGCCCCGGCGAGACGGCCCTGATGCTCGCCCTCGCGCCCGGGACGGTGGACATGGGCCGGGTGGCCGAGGGCGGGCACTGGTATGTCGCGGGGGCCGAGGCGGCCACGCGCGAGATGGGCGAGCACGCCGTCACCCTGATCGAGGCGCGGCTGAGGGCGCTTCTCGGCCTCTGACGACCGGGCTCCGCCACGCAGCCCCTCCCCGGGACCCGCACTCCGGCCGGACCGGTCCGGCGGAAGGCAGCCGGCCGGCCCGAAGCCGGCTCCGCCCGGCCACAAAGGGGACACAATCACCCTCCAGTCTTGTTTCCGTGGACGCCTGGGTGCCGGAGCCGCCATGACCATCACGCTCGCCTTCGCCGCCGGACTGCTCGCTGCGGGACCGCTTTCGCTCGGCCTGCTCTGGATCGCGGCGCGGATCGGCGACCGGCTGCCGGACGACGAGCCCGCCCTGCCGGCCGGTCGGGCCGGTCAGGCAGCGATCACGCCCTTCTTCAGGATGAAGCATCCGTAAGGTCCCGGATCGGAGGTTCGGATGATGCAGAAGGCGCGCCGCGCCCGCGCGTAGAAGTCGAACCGCTCGAGCGCGTCGATCCGGATCGCCCTGCCCTCGGCGCGGTTCACCACATCCTGGATCGCTCCGAAGATCGGCATCTGCGCCTCGGGACTGCCCACGACCAGCATCCGCGTCACCGGCGCCGGCACGAAGGTGTCGAGCGGAAAGAGCGTCAGGATCGCCTCGGTCGCCTCGGCCAGCCCGCAGCCGGCCATGTCGATCAGCCGTCCGTAGACCGTGTCCCCGGCGATCGAGGCGGCGGGATGGTTCACGTCGCAGAGCACGAGATCGTCCCCGTGCCCCATCAGCATGAGCGCATGAACGATCTCGGCCGACAGGCGGCGGTCCAGTCCCTTCAGCATGGCGCCACCGGCCGGATGTCGAAGTCCTCCGGGGTGGGCGCGCGCGATCTCATTTCACGGCCCCGGCGGCCATTCCCCTGATGATGTAACGTTCCAGGATCACCCCGATCACGATCAGCGGCAGGATCGCCCCTGTCGAAAGCGCCGCCATCGACCACCACGAGATGCCCTGCGACCCGGTCTGGGACGCCACCATCACCGGCAGGGTGTTCGCATAGGTCGAGGTCAGGAGCGCGGCGAAGAAGTATTCGTTCCAGGTGAGGACAAGCGACAGGATGAACGCGGCGACCATCCCGGGCAGCGCGATCGGCACGATGATCGTCAGGAACGCCCCCCAGATCGACAGCCCGTCCACGAGAGCCGCCTCCTCGAGTTCGGTCGGAATCGATTCGAACTGGTCGCGCATGATCCAGATCACGATCGGCAGTACCGACAGCGTGTAGAGCAGGATGAGGCCCACCTGCGTGTCGAGAAGCGCGAGCGACTTGTAGAGGACGAGGAACGGCAGGGCGAGGACGACGGGCGGCAGGATGAGCTGGCTGAGGAAGAAGAACAGGATGTCCGGGTTCCTCATCCAGAGGAACCTGTAGCTGAACCGGCTGAGACCATAGGCGGCGAGCCCGCCGAGGATCACGGCGAGCGTCGAGGAGACGAGCGCGATCACCGCCGAGTTGGTGAACCGCTTCACGAACTCGGCCCGGACGGTGCTTTCCGAGCCGATCGTGTCGGGCGAGAGGCCGAGCGACCTCCATCCCAGCCATTTCGGCTCGAAGAAGACGGATTTCGCCCAGGGTCCGGCCGGGGTCCAGTCCTTCGGCCAGGGCACGAGTTGGCCCTGCATCACGTTCGGGGCCATCTTGAAGCTTGTCGTGATGGTCCAGTAGATCGGGAAGAGGCAGATGAGCGCCCACAGGGCCAGGACGCCGTAGATCGCCACGCGGCTCGCCCACCACTTCGCCCGGAAACGCGCGTCTGCCGGGCCGTCGCGAAAGATCTGCTCGCCTGCCGCCGTCATCCGCGCCCCCTCAGGTCCGGGGCCGCGCCCAGCGGGCGGCGACCTTCATCAGGATCGTCATGAAGATGATGATGAGCACGAGATAGACCATCGCCAGAAGCGTCCCGTAGCCCACGTTCGACCGGTCGCGGTACTCGCGGAAGATGAAGCTCGTCACGCTGTCGGTCGCCCCTCCGGGTCCGCCGGAGGTGATGTTGATGATGATGTCGGCGAGCTTCAGCTTGAAGATGATGCGGATCAGGATCGCGGTCACGCTGACCGGCAGCATCAGCGGGAAGGTCACCTCCCAGAAGGCACGCCAGCCCCTGGCGCCGTCCACCCTGGCGGCTTCGGTCAGCTCCTTCGGGATCGCCTGAAGCCCGGCCAGAAGCATGATCATCATGAAGGGAATGAACGTCCAGGCGTCGAGGATCATGATCGTGGCCCGCGCGACCTCGGGCGAGCCGAAGAAGGACGGACTGTCCCAGCCGAGCTGCCGGGCAAGCCGGGCGAGGGGGCCGAAGCGGATTTCCAGCATCGACTTGCCGATCATCCAGCTCACCGCCACCGGCGACAGCATGAGCGGCATCAGGAACGCCACCCGCCAGAACTTCCGCGCGCGGATCTCGGCGTTCAGGATCAGCGCGAGAGCAAAGGCGATCGCGTATTCCGGCAGGATCGCGAGCACGTACCAGACCATGTTGCCGAGCGCGTTCCAGTAGAACGGGTCGTTCCACATCTGCACCACGTTGGCGATGCCGTTGAACTGCCGGCCGTCGGGCGACGACAGGTTCCAGCTCGAAAACGCGATGACGAGACCGAAGATCAGGGGAAACACCGTCAGCGACACGACGAACAGCGCCGCCGGCAGCACGAAGAGCGCCCGCTTGCCGTGCTCGCCCTCGATCACGACGCGGCTCCAGCAGAGGCAGACGGCCCAGAGGACGTAGGCGTAGAGCGTCGGGCGCCAGCTCCGGAAGCCCAGATCGAGCGTGCCCGTCTCCTGCAGGATCTGCAGAAGCGCCACCGCCGCCATGACCGCGGCCGACCCCCGGACCAGCACCCGGCCGAACAGCCTTCGTCCGGGTCCGATGTCGTCTGCGGTGACGACGTGGAGAAGATCGCCCGTGCTCATGCAGTGCCCCCCGTTCGGGCTGGCATGCTAGTGGCGCGGGCCGGCAGTGGGAAGGGGAAACGGCAAAAGGGGCCGGGGGCCGGGAACAGGCGCGGGCCCCGGCGGTTGATCGGGTCCACAACCAAAGCAAGGAGACCCGCAATGCACATCCGCGAAATCATCGCGACCCATCCCGGCGTCAAGGGTTCGACCTCGGAGACGCTTCTTCGTGCGATCGGCGAAAGCGTCGACTGCGCCCAGACCTGCATCATCTGCGCCAAGGCCTGCATGGCCTGCGCCGAAGCCTGCGATGCCGCCCTGTCCGAACTGCGGTAGGCTGGCGCGATCGTGACATGCCTGACGTCGGCCTGTACGCCACGTTCTGCGACAGGGGAAGGGAGCGAGTGCATGACCGAATCGACACGACTGGCCGCAGCCGCGGTTCTGGTGGTTCTTTCGGGATCGCCGGCCCCCGCCGGATCCCATCTCGACCGTGGCGCGCAGAACACCGGCTTCACGCCCGCGGTGCCCGGGCAGACCCGGGCGCCGGAAAGCAGGTCGGGCGTCGGGATCGCAGCCACCGCGATCGGCGGCCCGCTGGAAAATCCCTGGGCCGTCGCCATCCTGCCCACGGGTGACTTCCTCGTGACCGAAAGGCCGGGCCGGATGCGCGTGGTATCGGCGGACGGCAGGCTCGGCGATCCGATCGAGGGCGTTCCGGCGGTCCTGGCCGAAGGACAGGGCGGGCTTCTCGACGTGACGCTCGGCCCGGATTTCGCGTCGGACAGGATGGTCTACTTCAGCTACTCGAAGCCGGTGGGAGACGGACTTTCCGCGACCGCCGCGGCCCGCGGGCGGCTGTCGGACGACATGCGGAGGCTCGAGGGCGTCGCGGACATCTTCGTCCAGGAGCCGCCCTCGGCCAGCACGCTCCAGTATGGCTCGCGCATCGTGTTCACACCCGACGGCAGGCTGTTCGTCACGGTGGGCGAGCGCTTCACCGAGCAAGAGCGGGGGTTCGCGCAGGACCTGACGAACACCTACGGAAAGGTTCTGCGGCTCAATCCGGACGGCACCGCGCCCGGCGACAACCCCTTCGCCGGCCGCGGCGACGCCGATCCCCGGATCTGGAGCTACGGGCACCGCAACATCCAGGGCGCCGCCATCGAGCCGGCGACCGGACGGCTGTGGACGCTCGAGCACGGCCCGCGGGGCGGGGACGAACTGAACCGCCCCGAGGCCGGCAGGAACTATGGCTGGCCGGTGATCTCCTACGGCGAGAACTATGACGGCACCCCCGTCGGCTCGGGCAGGTCGGCGCAGGACGGGATGGAACAGCCGGTCTACTACTGGGATCCGGTGATCGCGCCCTCGGGGATGGTCTTCTACGAGGGCGCCATGTTCCCCGAATGGCGGGGCGACATCCTCGCCGGATCGCTGACGCCCGGCGCGCTCGTCCGGATCGACATGGAGAACGGGAAGGTCGCGGGCGAGGAGGAGTTCCTCGCCGGCACCGGTCTGCGCGTCCGCGACGTGGCGGTGGACCCGGCGGACGGGTCGGTCGTGATCGTCGCCGACGAAGCGGACAGTCCGATCACCCGGATAACCCGGCAGGACTGACCCTCTGCGGCGCGGACAGCCCGGCAGCGTTCCTTTCGGCGGTCCTCGCCGGACGCCCGGTCTGCATGGTCCCGCATGCAGGGGGGCGCCCCGGTCCCCCCGGGACGCCCCTCCACCTTGTCGCATCCGCGCCCCGGCAGGGCGCGCGGGCTCACATGCCGAGCGACGCCTTGTAGAGCTTGATCTGGCTGTCGCGCCCGATCTGGTCGGTGATCTTCTCCCAGGCCGCGGCGATGGCGTCGGCGGTTTCCTGCGCCGAGGCGTATTTGCCTGCGTAGCCCTTCGCCAGTTCGTCCTCGGCGACCGAGTAGTACTGGAAGATGCCCGGGATGCGCGGCTCGATCGCCGCGTTCGGGTGGTTGTAGCTGTCGCGGTTCGACGCGAGATAGTCCTCGATGAACGCCCGGTCGTAGCCCGCCGCCTCCCATTCGTCGAAGTTGAAATGCGAGTTGCGGTAGGGCTGGAAGCCCGAGGGATAGGCCGCCGTCCAGAGCGAGATGTCCTTGCCGCCGAGGTGGGCCGCGGCGCTCCACGCCGCCTTGCGCTTCTTCTCGTCCCCGGAGACGCGGTTGGTGACATAGACACCCCAGCCGAGATAGGCGAGGTTCGGGGCGAAGTTCTCCTTCTCCTCCCAGGCGCCGGACTTCGAGTTGTAGACCTTCTTCGCGCCGGGGTTGATGTCGAAGCCCACCACGTCGCCCACGACCGACGTGTCCGAGGTCCGGGCGTTCGATCCGACGTCGCCCCACCAGGTCAGCGCCGCGCCGGTGCCGGCAAGGAACTGCTGGAAGGCGGTGGTGCCGGGGTCGGCGTTGATCTGATCCGGCGGATAGGCATTGGCCTTGATCAGGTCCATCACGTCCTGGATCGCCTGCACCCAGGCCGGGTTGTTGACGCGCGGCTTCATTGTATCGGGGTCGAAGAGCCAGGCCGGGTCGTCGGGGTGCTTGGCATAGGCCGAGGCGCGGTCCTCGAGGAAGTAGAAGCCGAAGCCGCCCCAGCCCTTCAGCGGGTCGAGAAAGCCATAGGCCGGCTGGTCGGTCAGCGGGTCCTTCTGACCCTTGAGCGCGACCGACATCGCGTTGACCTCATCCCAGTACTTCGGCATGTCGGCGAGCCCGGTGACCGAGCCCTCGCCGAAATAGTCCTTGCGGTAGGCGAGCGAGTGGGTGTCGCCGTCGATCGTCACGCGGTAGGTCTTGCCGCCCCATGTGCCGACCGGCGGCTTGAGGTAGTTCACGAGGTCGTCGGCCTCGATCTGCTTGGCCACCCAGTCGGGCATCGGGTCGAGGAGGCCCTTGCCGGCGGTGTCGCCCTCGAAGGGCGCGCCCATCTCGATGATGTCGAAGTCCACGGTTCCGGTGGCGATCGCCTGCTGGAGGCGCGGGTTGTAGTCGGCCTGGGCCAGGTCGATCCAGTTGATCTTGGCGCCGGTATAGGCCTCCCACGGCTTGAGGAACCCGCGGAACAGGACGTTGTGGAGGTTTTGGTTGTTCAGCCCCATGAACGTCAGCTCGACGCCCGCGAATTCGCCCGCGGCGACATTGGCCTTGGTCGGCCCGAGCGTCAGCTCGCCGACCTTCTGCCAGTCGGCGTCGGTGGGCGACCCGGCGCCCACGCCGGGAATCTTGAGGATTTCTGCGCGCAGGTTCTCCTGTGCCCTGGCAGCCCTCGGCATCAGTCCGGTACCGGCCAGCGCCGCGGCCGCCCCGAGGCTTGTGGCCCCCTTCAAGAGCCCCCGCCGCGTCATCGCAGCGACGATCGCCCCGTAATGTTCAACTTTCACGGTAGTCCTCCCTTGTTTCGGACGCGCGTGCATGCCGTCCGCCCGTCCCAGCTTTCGGGTCGCCGCATCCGGATGCCGCATGCCGGCCGCCGTTCGCCGGAACGCATCCCGCCGGACCGGACCCGCCGGTCCTCGCGCCGGCGATGCTTCCACCAGGCCCCGCACTCTGTCAAGTTTCTAACATGTCAGTGGATGGACAGCCCTACGACCCTCCGCTACTGCTTCTGGCGGAGCGGGAGAGGTTCTGCGCGATGGCCGAAGTCACGATACGCGGTCTGACCAAATCCTACGGCGCGATGGCGGTGATCCACGGGCTCGACCTCGACATCGCCGACGGTCAGTTCGTGGTGCTCGTGGGACCCTCGGGCTGCGGCAAGTCGACGCTGCTCAGGATGATCGCCGGTCTCGAGGCGATCTCGGGCGGCGTCATCCGCATCGGCGAGCGGGCGGTGAACAACCTGCCGCCATCCGAGCGGGACATCGCCATGGTGTTCCAGAACTACGCGCTCTACCCCCACAAGACGGTCGCCGCCAACATGGGCTTCGCGCTGAGGATGCGCGGAATGGACAAGGGCGAGATCGCGACGCGGGTGAAGCGCGCCGCCGAGATCCTCGGCCTCACCCCCTATCTCGACCGCTATCCCCGCGCGCTCTCGGGCGGCCAGCGCCAGCGCGTCGCGATGGGCCGCGCCATCGTGCGGGACCCGCAGGTCTTCCTCTTCGACGAGCCGCTCTCGAACCTCGACGCGAAACTCCGCGTCCAGATGCGGGCCGAGATCAAGGAACTGCACCTGCGGCTGAAGACGACGACCGTCTACGTCACCCACGACCAGATCGAGGCGATGACCATGGCCGACAAGATCGTCGTCATGCAGGCGGGGCGGATCGAGCAGACGGGCGCGCCCCTCGACCTCTACGACCGCCCGGCCAACACCTTCGTGGCGAGCTTCATCGGCAGTCCGTCGATGAACATGCTCTCGGGCCGCGTCCGGGGAGCGGCGGTCGCGGCCGGCGGTGCGCTCCTTCCCCTGCCCGCCGACGCGCAGGCCGCCGATGGGCGCGAGGTGATCTACGGCATCCGCCCCGAGCACCTCAGCCTCGGGCAGACGGGCCTGACCGGCACCATCGCCGTCGTCGAGCCGACCGGGTCCGAGACCCACATCGTCGTCCGCATCGGCGAACACGAGGTCGTCGGCCTCTTCCGCGAACGCCACGGCTTCCAGCCCGGCCAGGCGATCACGCTGGCCCCCGACCCGGCCAAGGTGCATCTCTTCGACAAGGCCACAGGGGTGCGGATCGGATGACGGCCATGCGCACGATCCTCTGCTACGGCGACAGCAACACCCACGGCACCGTGCCGATGACGCACATCGACGATATCCGCCGCTTCGGCCCCGCCAACCGCTGGCCGGGCGTCACGGCGCGCCGACTCGGGCCGGGCTGGACGGTGATCGAGGAAGGCCATCCCGGCCGCACCACCCTCCACGACGATCCGCTCGAGGGCGCCCACAAGAACGGCCTCGCCATCCTTCCCGCGATCCTCGAGACCCACCGCCCGATCGACCTGGTGATCCTGAAGCTCGGCACCAACGACCTGAAGGCGCGCTTCTCGGTCACCGCGAACGACATCGCGCGGTCCGTCGAGAAACTGGCGCTCGCGGTCCAGGCCTCGGGCGCGGCGCCGGACGGCGGGGCGCCCGCCCTGATGGTGGTCGCCCCGCCCCCGATCCTCGAAACCGGCTGCCTTGCCGGCATGTTCGCGGGCGGCGCGGCCAAGTCCGCGCGCTTCGCCGCCGAATACGCCCATGTCGCCCGGCGCCTGACGGCCGCCTTCGTGGACGCGGGCGCGCTCATCGCAGTCGATCCGGCGGATGGCATCCATTACGATGCCGCCGCGCACCACAGGCTGGGCGAGGCGATCGCCGCCGGGATCGCGACGCGCTGGCCCTGAGACCGGCGCCGGAAACATGCGCGCGGGCCCGCTGACCGGGCCGCGCCAAGGGAGGGACAGACATGCTCAAGGGACTCGACCCGCGCCTCAACGCCGAGGTCCTGCACTGCCTCAGGGCGATGGGCCACGGCGACGTGCTCGTCATCGCCGACACGAACTTCCCCTCGGATTCGGTTGCGCGCCGCACCGTCACGGGCGAGCTTCTGCGGATGGACAACCTGACCGCGCCCGAGGCGGTACAGGCGATCCTCTCGGTCATGCCGCTCGACACCTTCGTCGATGACTTCGCGGGAAGGATGGAGGTGGTCGGCAAGCCCTCCGAGATCCCGCAGGTGCAGGCCGAGGTCCAGGCCGAGATCGACGCGGCCGAGGGCAAGCCCCGCCCGATGATCGGGATCGAGCGATTCGCCTTCTACGACATGGCGCGCGACTCCTACGCGGTCATCCGGACGGGCGAACGCCGCTTCTACGGCTGCTTCATGTTCCGCAAGGGCGTGATCCCGCCGGATGCGTAAGCGCAGAACCCGCCCGTCCTGCCGGTGCGCCAGCACCGGCAGCGCCCGACCCGGCCCCGCCACGGGGGCGCGGGCGCTTCCCACCCACCCCGTGCGGGCCGGCCGCCGCCGGTGTGCCAACCGTCACCCAAGAAAAGCCCTGACCCATGCCCAAGATCGTCATCCTCGGCGTCTTCGTCGCCGACACCGCCTACCGCGCCGACCGCCAGCCCAGGATCGGTGAAACCCTCCTCGGCCGCTCCTTCGCGCTCGGGCCGGGCGGCAAGGGATCGAACCAGGCTGTCGCGGCGGGCAAGGCCGGGGGAGCGGCCGGAACCGAGGTCTTATTCCTCTCGCGCCTCGGGCGCGACGACTTCGCCGGCATGGCCCGCGCCACCTGGGCCAGGGCCGGTGTCATCCCCGTCATCACCGAAGACCCGGAAAGCTACACGGGTGCGGCCTACATCTTCGTCGAGGAGGCGACCGGCAACAACGCGATCATCATCGCCCCCGGCGCCGCCGCCCGCATCTCGCCCGCCGACATGGACGCAGAGGCCGCGCTGATCGGGGGCGCCTCGGTCGCCATCACCCAGCTCGAACAGCCGATGGACGCAGCGCTCCGCTTCCTCCAGATCGCCAGGGCAGGCGGCGCGCGGACGATCCTGAACCCCGCCCCGGCGGCCCCGCTCACCGACGACATGCTCGCCCTCTGCGACTTCCTCACCCCGAACGAGACCGAGACCGAAGCGCTCACCGGCCGTCCCGTCGGCACGCTGGCCGAGGCCGAAAAGGCCGCCGACGCGCTGATGGACCGGGGCGTGGGCGCGGCGATCATCACGCTCGGCGAACGCGGCGCGCTCTACCGCGACCGTTCGCGTTCGGTGCATGTGCCCGCCTACAAGGCCGGGAAGGTCGTCGAGACGACCGGCGCGGGCGACGCCTTCAACGGTGGCTTCGCGGTCGCCCTCGCCGAGGGCAAGGACCCGGTCGAGGCCGTGCGCTTCGGCTGCGCGACCGCCTCGATCAGCGTCACCCGCCCCGGCACCGCGTCCTCCATGCCGACGCGGACCGAGATCGAGGCACTGATGATGGGCTGAACCGGCCATGCCGCGCCGGACCTGCCGGACGATCCCTCCTAACGGATCCTGACCCGGATCGGCGGCGAGGAAATGTCCGGCGTTCGCGAGGCGCCGGACCTGACGCGCCATGCGCGGCCCGCCGTCAGGGCGATGTTCGCGCTGAGCGTCCCCTGCAGGCCGTGACCTTCAAGCGGCCGCACTGCCCGGATTGCGGCGCCAGACCGAGAAGTTGAGCGCCGCCGCGATCGTCACCCAGACCAGATAGGGCGCGAAGAGGATGCCGGCGATCCAGTCCGCGCGGAAGAAGGCCACCGTCGTGGCGGCGACCGCCAGCCAGAGGCAGGCCAGGACGAACATGCCCGTGCCCAGCTTCCTCAACCCGAAGAAAACCGGCGTCCAGAGCGTGTTGAGCGCGATCTGGAGCGACCAGAAGGCGAGGGCCTGCCCTGTTCCGGGAACCAGCGCGACCCGCATGGCCGTGTAGGACATGAGGATGTAGAGCGCGGTCCAGACCGTTGGAAAAACCCAGTTCTGGGGGGTCCAGGACGGCTTGTCCAGGCTGTCGTACCAGGTTCCGGGGCTGAACAGCGCGCCGGTCGATCCGGCAGCGATGCAGGCGGCGAGATAGGTCAGGAACAGGGTCCAGTCCATTGCAAGGACCTCCTTCAGGGGCTTCACAGGCTGGGACTTAGCCCGAAACCTGCCAATGATCCACTGACCGCCGCGCACGGTCCTGCGCTTCGGGTCGCGCGGGAAGCGCGGGAAGGGCTTCGCCCCGGCACCGCCGGCCGGCGGGCGGCTGCATCGACGAGGAAGGCGACTGCCGGGACAGGCGCGGCGGGAGGCGCGGCGAGCGGCGCGACCGGGCGCGGAAGCGCGGGCGGTGACGGGCGTCCGTGCGGTCGGCGGCGCAAGAGCCGCCGGGATCAGCCGGCGCGGGCCGGCCCGAAGATCCGGTCGATGTGGTCCTCGAGGTAGATCCTCACCCACGGCGTATAGGCAGACGGGTTCGCCCGCACGTCCGCCTCGAGCCGGTCGAGCGGCATCCAGCGGACCTGCCATACCTCGGCGGGGTTCAGGACCACCCCAAGCCCGCGCGGCGCGTCGGCGACGAAGATGTCCACGACCTCGTGCTCGGTCAGTCCGGCGCCCACGTCCGCGCGGTATTCCACCCGGTCCCGCAGAACGGGGCCGAGTCCCACGATCCCCAGTTCCTCCCGCAGCCGCCGGACCGCGCAGTCGCGCGCCGGCTCGCCCCATGCGGGGTGGGTGCAGCAGGTGTTCGTCCAGAGACCCGGCGTGTGGTACTTCCCGGCCGCGCGGCGCTGGAGCAGAATCTCGCTCCCCGCCATCACGAAGACCGAAACCGCAGGGTGCCGCAGGCCCGCGCGGTGGACTTCCAGCTTCTCGACGGGGGTGAGGGTGCCGTTCACCCAGGCAGGGATCATCTCGGTCATGTGTGGGCAGCGGGCACAAGGCGCAGAAGGTGCGCAAGGTTCTTCAGTCCGGTCTTGATATGGGCGCGCGGGCGCGCATGCACCAGATTCTTGTTCATGCAGGTCCCGAAGGTCAGCCTTCGAACGGCGATGTCCCGGCACAGGCTGGCGAAGCGTTGGCGGCGTCCGCCGGACTTGTACTGGGCGTCCTGCATGTGCCGCAACACCCGGCAGACCGTCTTGTGGCCGCACGGAGCATCGCCGGCACCACGGCCACCCGACGGTGCGGCCGGGGGGAATCTGCATCCGGCCGATCGACCATCCCGCCGTGGCAAGACGTCCCGAAAAATTGAGCATTGCGGCCTCGCCTTTCCGCGGCAACAGCGATATCGATCGTCTTGTAAACGCGCTTTCTTCGCTCTGGCGTCACTGCACCCTCGCACATGCCGTCGCTTGACGGTGCGGCCCGGTGACCCAGGTGTCGTCAACGTCCGTGTGTCCGGAAAACTGGGAGGCTCCCACATGATACGTTCCCTCGCGGTCGCGGCCCTTGCCGGTCTCGCCGCCACCCCGACCCTCGCCGCCAGCGATGCCGCCGGCGATGCCGCCAACGGCGCGACGGTGTTCAAGCAATGCCAGAGCTGTCACCTCGTGGCGGCGCCGGACGGTACCGTGCTCGCCGGCAAGGCGGCCAAGGCCGGTCCCAATCTCTACGGCATCGTCGGCCGCGCGGCCGGCAGCTACCCCGACTTCAAGTATAGCGACTCGCTCGTTGCAGCCGGGGCGAAGGGGCTGGTCTGGGACGAGGAGCAGCTCGTGAAGTACCTGGCCGACCCGACGGCCTACCTCAAGGAGTATCTGGGCGATCCGGCGGCACGCGCCAAGATGTCCTTCAAGCTCAAGAAGGAGCAAGACGCCCGCGACATGGTGGCCTATCTCGTCTCGCTTGCGCCGCCGGCCCAGTGACGGCCCAGTGACGGCGCTTCGGTCGTCCGGGCAGGGGCGCCCCGCCGGCGCCCCGGCCCTTCGGGGCTACCAGTCGAAGGCCGCGACCTGCCGGCGCCTGCCGAGGGTGAAGCTGTCCGCGACGTGAATCATCGGCGCAAGGTCCACGTCGCTCGACCCTGTGCGCAGCAGTTCCGCCATCCGCGCGTAGAGCCCCGGATACTCCCGGTCCGGCCCCTCGCCGGCCCGCCTGCCGTCGATGTCGAGCTTCGCCCCGCCCGAGGACAGCTTCATCACCCCTTCGGCGCAGACGACGTCAATGTCCCAGGTCTGCGGCCCGGTCTGAAGCCAGTCGAGATCCGCCGTCACCTCGGCCCCCGGGTAGGCGAAATCGAGCCGCGCGGCGACGGGCGTGTCGCGGTTGGCGGGGAAGTCCAGAACAGCCGCCTTCAGGTGCATGGGCAGCGGCAGGATCGCGGTCACGATCGACAGCGCGTTGATGCCGGGGTCGAAGACGCCGAGGCCCCCCGGCTCCCACACCCAGTCCTGGCCGGGGTGCCAGCGGCGCACGTCTTCCTTCCACGTCACCTTCAGCGATTTCAGCGTCCTGCCCTCCAGCCACGCCTTCGCCGCCTGCACCCCGTGCGCATGGCGCGAATGCCACGTCGCCATCAGGCTCACCCCCTTCTCGCGCGCCATCCGCTCGAGGTCGCAGCACTCGGCGAGGCTCTGCCCGGGCGGCTTCTCGAGCATCACGTGCCGCCCGGCCGCGATGCAGGCCGCCGCGTAGTCGAAGCGCGGCTGCGGCGGAATGGCGAGCGACACGACGGGGATGTCGGGGCGCGCGGCCAGCATCTCTTCGACGGTGGCGTAGCGGTCGATGCCGTCAACCCCGGCGTTGCGGCTGACCGTGGCGGCCAGTTCCCAGTCGGGCGAGGCGCTGATCGCCGGGATGTGCTGGTCGCGCGCGATCTTGCCGATCCCGACGAGAGCCACTTTGACGGGCGCGACCTTCACCGGGCCGGACTTCGGGGCCGCCATCAGTGGCTCTCCCGCGCCACGGCGTTGCCGCGGCAGCCGGTGAGGAAGTCGAAGTCCGCCCCGGTGTGGGCCTGCTGCACGCGGTCGTGGAAGAGCCGCGCATAGCCGCCGCCCGGCGGCTCCGCCGCCGGTTCCCACGCGGCCAGCCGCGCCTTCAGGTCCACGTCCGGGATGTCGAGGTGCAGCCGTCGCGCGGCCACGTCGAGCTCGATCATGTCGCCGGTCCGCACCACCGCCAGCGGCCCGCCCGCCGCGGCCTCGGGCGAGGTGTGCAGCACGACCGTCCCGTAGGCCGTCCCCGACATGCGCGCGTCCGAGATGCGCACCATGTCGGTGATGCCCTTCCGCAGGACCTTCGGCGGCAGGCCCATGTTGCCCACCTCGGCCATGCCCGGATAGCCCTTCGGCCCGCACATCTTGAGGACCATCACGCAGGATTCGTCGATGTCGAGATCCTCGTCGTTGATCCGCGCCTTGTAGTCGTCGATGTCCTCGAACACGACCGCGCGGCCGCGGTGCTTCATGAGCGCAGGCGTCGCGGCCGAGGGTTTCAGCACGGCGCCATCCGGCGCGAGGTTGCCCTTCAGCACCACGACCCCGCCCGACTTCGTCAGCGCCTTGTCGGTCGGCAGGATCACGTCCTCGTTGTGGTTGGTGACGTCCTTCACCTCGTCCCACTGCGAGCGGCCCGAGACGGTCAGCGCATCCTTGTGCAAAAAGCCCCCCTCGGCCAGCCGCCTGATGACGACCGGCAGGCCGCCCGCATAGAAGAACTCTTCCATCAGGTATTTGCCCGAGGGCATCAGGTTCACGATCGTCGGCACGTCGCGACCCAGTCGGTCCCAATCGTCGAGCGTCAGGTCGATCCCCGCGCGCCCGGCGATGGCAAGGAGGTGGATCACCGCGTTGGTCGATCCTCCGATCGCGCCGTTCACGCGGATCGCGTTCTCGAACGCCTGCCTCGTCAGGATGTCCGAGGGTTTCAGGTCGTCCTTCACCATCTGCACGATCCGCCGCCCGGTCAGCTGCGCCATCATCCGCCGCCGCGAGTCGACCGCCGGGATCGCGGCGTTGCCGCTGAGCGTCATCCCCAGCGCCTCGGCCATGCTCGCCATCGTGCTCGCCGTGCCCATGGTGTTGCACGACCCGGGCGAGCGGCTCATCGAGTTCTCGGCCTCGACGAACTCGGCCGCCGTCATCTCGCCCGCGCGCACGGCTTCCGAGAACTTCCACAGATGCGTTCCCGACCCGACGCGCTCGCCCTTGTAGTAGCCGTTCAGCATCGGCCCGCCCGTCACCATGATCGTCGGCAGGTCCACCGAGGACGCGCCCATCAGAAGCGACGGCGTGGTCTTGTCGCAGCCCACCAGGCAGACGACCCCGTCCATCTGCTGGCCCCGGATCGTCTCCTCGACCGCCATCGCGGCGAGGTTGCGGAACATCATCGCGGTGGGGCGGAACCCGGACTCGCTGACCGAGAACACCGGCACGTCGACCGGGAACCCGCCCGCCTCCCAGACCCCGTTCTTGACCCTTTGGGCGAGGTCATTGAGGTGCGCGTTGCAGGGATTGAGCTCGCTGAAGGTGTTGAGGATCCCGATCACCGGCCGCCCGTCGAACAGATCCGCCGGAAAGCCCTGGTTCTTCATCCAGGCGCGGTGATAGATCGCGTCCTTCGACGTGCCCCCGAACCACTCCTGGCTGCGAAGTTTGCGTGGCCATTTCGCGGGCTTGAACGTCATCTTTCCGATCCTCTGCTTCGCGCGGTGCCTCCCGGCGCGCGACCGTTATAGACGGCCCGTCCGGCGTCTGCCAGCCGCTGGCATGTCACATCGACCGCGCTGCCGCCGCAGCGGCGAGACAGGCCGCGAGCCGGTCCGCCGCGGACCCCTTGGGCCTGCCCCGGCGGGTCAGGTAGTAGCCCCAGGGGCTGGGCGGCCGTGTCGCGAAGGGCTCCGCCAGCAGCCCGCGCCCCACATAGGTCTCGGCGAGCGACGTCAGCGCCACCGTCACCCCAAGCCCCGCCGCCGCAAGTTCGAGCGAGACGTTCGACGAATTGGTCCGGAGCGCCGGGCCCGCCCCGGCGTCCGGCCCGCCGAGCGCGCGCCGGAAGATCGGCCAGTATTCCTGCCGTCCCGACACGACGATCCGCCGCAGTCCGAGAAGCCCTGTCCTGCCCACGGCCCCGGCCAGCCTGGGCGCGCAGACCAGCGACAGCGTCTCGGGCCAGAGGCGCGTGGCCGCCGCCGGCTCCTCGCCCTCGCGCGTCACGACGATCTGGAGGTCGGCCTGATCGTCCCCCTGCCCGTCCCAGATCGTGCCATGAACGACGACCTCGATCCCTGGATGCGCGCCAAGGAAGGCGTCCAGCACCCCCGGCAGCCAGTTTTCAGCCAGGCTCATCGGGCAGGCGACGACGACGCTCCGGTCCCGCGCGCCGGTGACGATCGCATCCGTCGCCGCGTCGATCTGCGTGAGCGCGGGCCGGAGCGTCGGCAGGAACGCCTCGCCCGTCTCGGTCAGTTCGAGGCTGCGGGCGCGGCGGATGAAAAGGGCACGGCCCACGTAGGCTTCGAGCGCCCGGACATGGGCGCTGATGGCGGCCTGGGTGAAGCCGAGTTCCTCCGCTGCGCGCGTGAAGCTCAGGTGGCGGGCCGATGCCTCGAACGAGCGGATGTGGTCGAGCGAGGGGGGCGGGCGGGTCATTCCGCCCCTCCTTCTGGCGTGAAAGACGACCTTCCAGTGGAAGGTCGTCCATGCCGGTTGACCCAAAGCCGCCAGGGGCGGCGACGGCCAAGGGGGGTGACACCCAAGCCGACGCCCGCTTTCGGGACGCGGCCGCCCGGCGGATGCGTCGCAGACGCGTCCGCCCTCCGCAGGGCGGCCGCGGCACGAACACTCACCTGCCTGTTCGTGCAAGCGCTCATTCGGCTAAGGCCCTTCATTCGCCATCATCCCATGACCCGGATTTCCTTATCCATAGCCCACGAATTTCTTTCGTGCACCACCCGTGCGGCGAAATATCTTGGCCTTGACCGACAGGGACCACCGCCATGCCCGACAGTGGCACCGCCTCGCACCCGACGACGCTCTCCCGCGTCGCCGATTTCGTCTTCGGCCTTGCCCCCGCGGACATCCCCGGCGATGTCCTCGACCGCGCCGCGCTCCTCCTCCTCGACACGCTCGGCATCTGTGCGGCCTCGGCCCCGATGGAGGCCGGCCGCATCGGCCGCGAGACCGCCGCCCGCCTCTTCGCCGCCGGATCGCCGCAGGACAGCGCGCCGATGCTCTTCGACGGGCGCCGCGTCAGCCTCGCGGGCGCGGTCTATGCCGGCGCCACCCAGACCGACAACCTCGACGGCCACGACGGCTACAACCCGACGAAGGGCCATGTCGGCGTCGTCACCGTGCCCGCCCTCTGCGCCCTTTCCGACGCCCTGCCCGACCTGACCGGCCCCGAGGCGCTCACCGCCCTCGTCATCGGCTACGAGGTGGCGGGCCGCGCCGGGATCGCGCTTCATGCGAGCGTCAGCGACTACCACACGTCCGGCGCGTGGAACGCGCTCGGCGTCGCCGCGATGGCCGCGCGCCTGCGCGGCCAGACGCGCGGGCAGTTCCGGCAGGCCCTCGGCATCGCCGAGTACCACGGCCCCCGCAGCCAGATGATGCGCGAGATCGCGACGCCCACGATGCTCCACGACGGCTCGGGCTGGGGCGCGCTCGCCGGGATGACCGCGGCGATCCTTGCCGAAGGCGGCTTCACCGGCGCCCCCGCGATCACCGTCGAGGCACCCGAGGCCGCGCCCCACTGGGCCGACCTGGGCCACTTCTGGCAGGTCGCGCATTCCTACGTGAAGCCCTACCCGACCTGCCGCTGGGCCCATGCCGCGATCGACGCCGCGCGCGCGCTTCAACGCGCCCACCGTTTCGCGGCCACGGACATCCGCGAAATCCGCATCCGCAGCTTCGCCTATGCCGCCGACCTCTTCGCCGGGATGCCCGACACCACCTCGAAGGCCCAGTATGCCCTGCCCTTCCCGGTCGCCGTGATGCTCGTCCACGGCCGCATCGGCCTCGACCACATCTCGGGCGCGGGCATCTCCGACCCGGCCGTCGCCGCGCTCGTCGCGCGCACCAGGGTCGCGACCGACCCGCGCCTCGAAGCCCGCTACCCCGCCGGCCGCTGGGCCGACATCGACATCGACCTCGCCGACGGCCGCACCCTCACCTCGGGCGACACCCACGCGCGGGGCGGACCGGAACATCCGTTCGGCATCCCCGAGATCACCGCGAAGTTCCGCGAATTCGCCACCCCCGTCCTGGGCGAGCCCCGCGCCGCCGCCATCGAGTCTGCCGCGCTCTCCCTCACCAGACCCGGCAGCCGCTTCGCCGAGCTCTCCCGGCATCTCTACGCATGACCGCCCGCCCCCCCGCCGTCGTCGTCTCGTCCGACCGGCCCGGGGCGGCCGTCGCGCTCATCCGCGCGGCCCATCCCGACCTGGCCGTCCATTCCTGCACCACCTACGGCGGCCTTGCGGCGCTGATCGAGGACACAGGGGCCGAAGTCGTGTTCTGCGACCGCTTCGCCCCCGGCCCCTACCCGCGCGCGGCGCTCGTCGAAAGCGGAGTGAGATGGGTGGGCGTCAGCGGCTCGGGCACCGACCACCTGTCGCCATGGGACACCTCGCGCGTCACCGTCACGAACGCGGCCGGGGTCGCCGCCGGCATGATGGCCGAATACGCCCTCGGCGCGATGCTCGCCTTCTCGCTCGACCACGCGGGCTTCCATCGGGCCAGGGCCGAACGCCGCTGGAAGCACGACGGCTTCGTCCAGCCGATCGAGGGCCGCACCCTTCTGATCGTCGGCCTCGGCCATACCGGCCTCGCCGCCGCCCGCCGCGCCCGGGCGATGGGTCTGACCGTGCTCGCCGTCCGTGCCTGGCCCGCACCCTCGGCGGAGGTGGACGAGATCCGCGGCATCGACGCCCTGCCGTCACTCCTGCCCCGGGCCGACTTCCTCCTCGTCTGCGTCCCCCTGACCAGGGCGACACGCGGCCTGATCGGGGCGGATGCCCTCGCCCTCCTCCCGCCGCATGCCGTCCTCATCGACGTCTCTCGCGGCGGCGTCGTGGACCAGACCGCGCTCGCCGGTGCCCTCGCCTCGGGGCGCCTCAAGGGTGCCGCCCTCGACGTGTTCGAAACCGAGCCCCTCCCCCCCGAAAGCCCGCTCTGGGCGCTGGAGAACGTCATCCTGACCCCCCACTGTTCGTCGGTCTATCCCGGCTGGTTCGAGAAATCGGCGCGCGTCTTCTCGGACAACCTCGGCCGCTGGCGCCGCGGCGAGCCCCTCCTCAACATCGTCGATCCGGCGAGGGGCTACTGATGGAGCGCGGGACATGACGGACGACCGCCGCCAGGGCCGCCGCGCGAAGTCCTCCCGTGGCAGCGGCGGCATTTTGCAGCTTCCCTGGATGCGCGTGCGGAACACGATCCGCCCCATCGAGATCGCCTCCGCCGACGAGATCGACAAGATCCACCGGACCGCGCTGCGCATCCTGAAGGACCTCGGCATCCGCGTCATCGGCGACCGCGTGCTCGACCTCTTCGAGAAGGCCGGTGCGAGGGTCGACCGCTCCGACGGCACCGTCCGCATCGGCGAGGACGTGATCGAGGCCGCGCTCGCCACCACGCCCCCCTCCTTCACCCTCACATCGCGCAACCCCGGAAAGCGCCTGTACTTCGGCGGCAACGATGTCGTCTTCGGCCTCGTCGCCGGCCCGCCGAACGTCCACGACCGGGTGAACGGCCGCCGCTCCGGCAACCTTGCCGACTACGGGAACTTCATCCGCCTCGCCCACCACTTCAACGCGATCCACATGATCGGCAACCAGGTGACGGCGCCGCAGGAACTGCCGGCGAACACCCGCCACCTCGACTGCTACCGCGCGAACCTCACCCTGTCGGACCTGTCCTACCACTGCACCGCCATCGGCGGCGGCCGGGCGATGGACGGCATCCGCATGATGGCGATCGCCCGGGGCATCACGCCGGACGAGATGGCGAGGGACCCCGGCGTCACCACCATCATCTCGGTCAACTCCCCCCGCCTCTTCGACAAGGAGATGGGCGAAGGGCTGATCGCCATGGCCGAACACGGCCAGCCCGTCACCCTCACCCCCTTCACGCTGATGGGTGCAATGACCCCGGTGACGCTCGCCGCAGCACTCGCCCAGCAGAACGCCGAGGCGCTGTTCGGGATCACCCTGACGCAGCTCGTCAGGCCCGGCGCCCCGGTGATGTACGGCGCCTTCACCTCGAACGTCGACATGCGCTCGGGCGCGCCGGCCTTCGGCACGCCAGAGAACGTCAAGGCGAACCTGATCGCGGGCCAGCTCGCCCGCCGCTACCGCCTGCCCTACCGGACCTCGAACACCAACGCCTCGAACGCGGTGGACCTCCAGGCGGCCTACGAGACGGTCAATGCCACCTGGGGCGCGGTGATGGGCGGGGGGAACCTGATCTATCACGCCGCCGGCTGGCTCGAAGGCGGACTGACGGCCAGCTACGAGAAGCTGATCCTCGACGTCGAGATCCTGCAGAACCTGATCGAGATCCTGAAGCCGGTGGACTTCTCCGAGGAGGAGCTTGGCTTCGACGCGATCGCGTCGGTCCCCGCGGGCGGGCATTTCTTCGGGGCCGCGCACACGATGGCCCGCTACGAGACCGCGTTCTACCGTCCGATGCTGTCGGACTGGACGAACTACGGCGGCTGGGAGGCGGCCGGGGCGAAAGAGGCTGTCGAGCGGGCGACCGGACTCTGGCAGCGGGCGCTGGCGGAGTACGAGGAGCCGGTGCTGGACGCGGCCATCCGCGAGGAACTCGACGCCTATGTGGCGAGGCGGAAGGAAGAGATCGGGAAGGGCGAGCCGTGAAGTCGCCCTCCCTCTCCTCCCTACCCGGCATGACCAGACGACCTTCCAGTGGAAGGTCGTCCATGCCGGTTGCCCGAAGGCGCAAACCGCAGGGCAAGGGGCTATCCGCCTCGCCGTCCGCTTGTATTCGGGACGCGACCGACCGGCGGATGCGTCGGAGACGCAGCCGCCCCCCGCAGGGCGGCTGCGGCCCGAATAGTCACCTGCCTATTCGGGCAACAAGCGTCGCGCACTTCGCCCAAATCCATCCATCGCCGCACCTTTTCAAGGCCCACCCATGAAAACTCACGCCTCAGCCGTCGTCATCGGCGGCGGCCTCGCCGGCTGCTCGGTCCTCTACCACCTCGCCAGGAAGGGCTGGACCGACAGCGTCCTGCTCGAACGCTCGGAACTCACCTCGGGCTCCACCTGGCACGCGGCGGCGAACATCCACGGCCTGCATGACGTCACCAACATCAGCCGCCTCCAGCACTACACGATGAATCTCTACAAGCGGCTCGAGGCCGAGACGGGCCAGGGCTGCGGCATCTTCCAGCCGGGGTCGCTCTACCTCGCCCAGACCGAGGCGCGCGAACACCAACTCCGCATCCAGGCCGCCAAGGCCCGCCGCTACGGGATGAACTTTCACGAGGTGACGCGGGACGAGGCCGAACGCCTCCACCCGCTCGTCAACTTCGAGGGCATCCGCTGCATCATGTACGAACCCGACGGCGGCAACGTGGACCCCTCGGGCGTCACCCACGCCTATGCCGCGGGCGCCCGCCGGATGGGCGCGGAAATCCACCGCTTCACCCCCGTCACCGGGACCGAGGCGCAGGCGGACGGCACCTGGATCGTCCGCACCGAAAAGGGCGACATCCGCACCCCCTGGGTCATCAACGCCGCCGGTCTCTGGGCGCGCGAGGTGGGCCGCCTCGCGGGCCTCGACCTGCCTCTGCAACCGACCGAGCATCAGTATTTCGTCACCGAAACCATCCCCGAAATCGCCAGTGCCGGCCGCCGCCTGCCGTCCGTCGCCGACCGCGACGGCGAATACTACCTGCGGCAGGAAGGCCTCGGCCTCCTCGTCGGCGGCTACGAACAGGCGATGAAGTTCTGGGCCGAGAACGGCACGCCCGCCGACTTCGGGCACGAGCTTTTCGCCGACGACCTCGACCGCCTCGAACCCAACGTGATGCGCGCGATCGCCCGCGTGCCGGCCGTCGGCACCGCCGGGATCAAGCGCGTCATCAACGGGCCGATGATCTGGTCCCCCGACGCGGCCGTCCTCTTCGGCCCGGTCCCAGAACTGACCGGCTATTTCGCCTGCGCCGGCCTCATCCCCGGCTTCTCGCAGTCGGGGGGGCTCGGCATGCTCGCCGCCGAGTGGATCGTCGAGGGCGAACCCGTGCTCGACCTGTGGGGCTGGGACATCGCGCGTTTCGGGCCCTGGGCGTCGAGGGCCTTCACCAAGGCCAGGGTCCGCGACGTCTACACCCACCGCTTCAAGATCCTCTTCCCGAACGAGGAGCGCGCCGCCGGCCGACCCGTCCGCACCCGCCCCACCTATCACCGCCAGCGCGCGATGGGCGCGGTCTTCGGGCTTAACTACGGCTGGGAACACCCGCTCTGGTTCTCGGCCGAGGGCGAGCCGAAAGAGGAGACCTGCGGCTTCACCCGCCAGAACTGGTGGGCCCCGGTCGGGCGCGAGGCGCGGATGCTGCGCGACCGTGCAGGCATCATCGACATCTCGAACTTCGCCAAATACTCGGTCACCGGCCCGGGGGCCGGGGACTGGCTGAACGCCCTCTTCGCCAACCGCATGCCGACCGCCACGGGCCGGTCCTGCCTCACCCCCCTCATCGGCGCGCGGGGCGGGATAGCAGGCGATTTCACCGTCACGCGGCTGGGCGAGGAGGAGTTCCTGATCGTCGGCTCGGGCATGGCCGAGCGCTTCCACTGGCGGTTCTTCAAGCAGGTTCCCCTGCCCGAAGGCACCACCTTCGAGTCGAAAACCGAGTCCCTCTGCGGCTTCAACGTCGCCGGCCCCCGCGCCCGCGATCTGCTTTCGCGCCTGACGAACGCCGACCTGTCGAACGCTGCCTTCCCCTTCATGCGCTCGGCCCGCATCACGGTCGCCGGTGTGGACTGCATCGCGATCCGCGTCAGCTTCACCGGCGATCTGGGGTGGGAGCTCCACTGCGCCGAGAAGGACCAGCTCGCCCTCTATTCCGCCCTCCTCAGGGCCGGGAAGGAGGTCGGCGCCGGCCCGGTCGGCAGCCGCGCGCTCATGTCGCTTCGCGTCGAGAAGGGCTACGGGTCGTGGAGCCGCGACTACAGCCCGGAATACTGGCCGCAGGAAAGCGGGCTCGACAGGCTCGTGAAGCGCGACAAGGACTTCCTCAACAAGTCCGCCTGGCTCGCCATCGCCGACAGGCCCCCGCGGGAGGTGATGACGTACCTCGAAATCGACGCCGTGGACGCCGACGCGAGCGGGTCGGAACCGATCTTCCTCCCCGACGGCACCCCTGCCGGGCAGGTCAGTTCCGGGGCCTACGGCTATTCCGTGGGCAAGTCGCTCGCCATCGCCTACCTCAAGGCCGGGATTGCGCGCCCCGGCGAGACGGTGCATGTGGCGATCCTCGGGCGGCCGCACACCGCCCGCGTCCTGCCCCACCCCGCCTTCGACCCCACCGGCGCACGCCTCCGCGCCTGAGCCTTACGGAAGACCTCCATGATCACCGACATTCCCGGCCTTCTCGAACAGGTCCGCGACCGCTTTGCCCATGTCGAGACCTGCCCCTTCGAGGGCCCCCGCATCTTCTTCGAGAATGCGGGCGGCGCGCTGCACCTCAGGACCGTGATCGACACGTCGGCGAGATACGCGGGCTTTCCCGACAACCAGGGCCGCGACAACCCGGCCTCGAAGGCGCTGATGGCCGCGATCGACCGGGGCAAGGCCGACATGCGGATCTTCCTCAACGCCCCCGCCGGCCAGGTCTTCGTGGGGGAATCCGGCACCGAGGTGCTCTTCCGCCTGATCCGCACCGCCGCGCTCGGGGCCGCGCCGGGCGGCGCGATGCTCTGCTCCTCGCTCGAACACCCCGCCTCGCGCTCGGCCATGACCCGCTGGGCCGAAGTCACGGGCCGGCCCCTGCGCACCGCGATCCATGACGACGCGACCGGGGTGGTGACGCTCGCCCGCTACGCCCCGCATATCGGCCCCGACCTCCGCGTCGCCTCGATCGTCGCCACCTCGCCGGTCACCGGCATGGCGGTCGACGTGGCCGCCATCGCCGCCGCGATCCGTGCCGCCGCCCCCGACTGCTTCATCATCGTTGACGGCATCCAGCACGCGAGCCACGGGGCCTGCGACGTGACCGGAGTGGATGGCTATGCGCTGTCGCCCTACAAGGTCTTCTCGCGCCATGGCTACGGCATCGGCTGGGCGTCCGACCGGCTGACCCTGCTACCCAAGGAAACCGTCCTCGGCGCCGCGCCCACCGTCTGGGAACAGGGCACCCGCGACGCAGGGAGCTATGCGACCTGGTCGGACGTGGTCGATTACCTCCGGTGGCTGGGCGCGAGGTTCACCGCCTCGGGCGACCCCCGCACCCAGATCGAGGCCGCAGCCGCCGCGATCAGAGACCACGAGGCGCGGCTGATGCGGGCGGCGCTCCACGGGACGGGAAACCTCGGGGGATTGGCCGAACTGCCGGGGGTCACCCTCATCGGGGGACCGTCCGTGGAGGGGCGCGAGGGCGTCGTGTCGCTGACCCTCTCCACCCTGTCCTCGGCCGGCCTCGTCCGGTTCCTCGCCGACCGGGGCGTGCGGGTGCATATCCGCAAGAACGACCACTACTGCGGCAACGTCCTCGGCCCCCTGGGGCTCGAAGACTGCGTCCGGGTCTCGATCAGCCACTACAACACCGAGGCCGAGGTCGCTGCCTTCCTGACCGCGATGGCCGAGGCGGCGGGGGTATGATCCCTCCCTCTTCCGGCAGGGCCGGACGACCTGCCGGCTGCCCGGAAGGTGATGAGCCCCGTGGCGCGGCTGGCCGCAGGGCAGGAAGGGAGGGCGTCTCACCTCCCCCCGTATCCCATCCGCCCCGCCACCCGAACCGCGGCCCAGGCCGACACCGCCGTCAGCACGCCCCCCCAGAGCGTGTCGATGACCGACATGCTCCAGACCCAGTCCTTCATGATCGCAAGCGAGGTGAATTCGTAGGTTCCATAGGCGGTCAGCCCCAGCACCGCGCCCGTCGCAGCGGCCCGCCCCGGCGCGCCCTCCCGCAGCGCGGGCCGGGTCACGAGGACCGTCAGGCCGCCCACGTAGCCCAGATAGAGCGTGATGACGCTTGAGTGAATCGTTTGGGGATTCCCATGCGTTGGGATTTCTGGTTCACGATGGGGTCTGGGTGTGGAGGCCAGCCCTCATGACGAAACCCCTTTCGATGGACATTCGTGAACGCGCGATGGCGCGGCTTGATGCGGGCGAGACGGTCCGGGCAGTGGCGGAGGCGTTGAGCATTGCTCCGTCG
>JBMOOH010000034.1:0-104223 GCA_049323795.1 Pseudomonadota bacterium | reverse complement strand
TGCCCGGCCAGACCGCGGGCTCGGCCCCCGCCCCGGCCCCCGCCCCGGCCCCCGCCCCGGCCCCCGCCCCGGCCATCGCCGCGGCGCGGCCGGGATCGCGCGTCGTGCCGATCACCGCCCAGCCCTCGGCGCGCAGGCGCGCAGCGAGAAACCGGGCGCAGTATCCGTGTCCGAAGGAGAGCAGGGTCCGGTCCGCCATCCCCCGACTATTCCCGGCCGTCCCCGCGCCCGCAATGGGGCCGGGGGGCCTGCCGGACGCATTTTCGCCGGCGGCCCCGACATCCCGCCGGGCGCAGGCGGCGGAATGCCGCCGCGGTCCTCGCGGAGTGCCGGAGAGGTTTCTCGGGCCTCTGGCAATCCTCGTGCCTTGCGTCGTATCCATCGGCTGCATCCCGCTGTGCCCGAAAGTGCCCCGTGCCCGATCCCTCCGCGCTCGACAGGCTTCTTCACCGCCTTGCCCTGGGCCGTGCGGGCGGAATGCTGCACGACATCGAGCGCGCGCTCTTCCTGAAGACCTCCCCCGCGGGAAGCGGCAGGAACGTGTTCGTGACGGGCCTCGCCCGCGCCGGATCGGCGAGCCTGGTGCGCGGGCTGCACGCGACCGGCCAGTTCGGCTCGCTCACCCGTGCCGACATGCCGTTCGTGCTGGCCCCGAACACCTGGGCGCGCCTGCCGTTCCGGCGCGCCGGGCGCGACGGGCGGGCCCCCGGCGCGCAAGGTGGCGGGGCCGGTCCGGACCTGTCCCTGCCCGGGGACTTCGAGGAGGTGTTCTGGCGCATGGCCGACGGAAGGGCCTACATCCGGCGCGATCACCTCGCCCCGCACAGCCCCGACGCGGCGGCCATGGCCGCCTACCGGGACTTCATCCGTCTGGTCCTCCGCCGCACCGGCACGTCGCGGTATCTTGCGGAGAACACCAACAGCATCCTCCGCCTCGCGCCGCTTGCGAAGGCGTTTCCGATGTCGGACATCCTGATCCCGGTCCGCGATCCGCTGCAGCACGCGCAGGGCCTTCTTGACGCGCATCTCCGGTTCCTCGATGCCGATGCCTTCACGCGGAACCGCATGACCTGGCTCGTCCGGCACGGGTTCGGCGCGGCCCACCGTCCGTTCCGCCTGGCCGGCGAGGTCCGTGGCGATCCCCGCACGCTCGACTACTGGCTCGCGCGATGGATCGAGGCGCACCGGGCGATGCTCGCGGTCGAGGAGACGCTCGCCAACATCCGCTTTGTCCCTTCCGAGGCGATCCGGGCGGACCCTGTTCTCTGGCGGATGATCGCGCGGCGGCTGGAGATTCCGGCCGCCCCCCCGAAAGAGATCCGGTCCGCGAAGGCCGATCCCGGCCGCTCCCAAGACGCCCGCGCCCACGAGCCCGGCCTCGCCCGCGAGGCGCAGGCGGTCTTCGGCAGGCTGCTCGAACGCTCGAAGCTCAAGTTCGGCTGATCCGGCCTCCGTCCTCACCCTTCCCCGGCGGGTCGAGGGAAGGGCCGCGGATGGGTGGCTCCCTCTCCCGCCGGTAGAAGGCCGGGGTCGGGGATGCCACCTTGCGCGCCGTTCCCCGATGCGCGAGAATCCGGCATGAAGCAGCCGCCCCTTCCTTTCCGCTCCTGGGCCGACAGTGCCCCGCGCCTCGTCTCCGTCGCGGCGGGCCGCACCCCCGCCGATACCGTCATCCGCGGCGGCACCTGGGTGAACGTCCACACCCGCGAGATCCTGCCCCACCACGACATCGCCATCGCCGAAGGCCGCTTCGCCGCCATCGCGGCCGACCTCTCGGCCAGCATCGGCCCCGACACCGAGGTGATCGAGGCCCGGGGCCGGCACATGATCCCCGGCCTCTGCGACGGGCACATGCACATTGAAAGCGGGATGCTCACCCCCGCCGAATTCGCCGCCGCCGTGATCCCCCACGGCACCACGACGATGTTCCACGACCCGCACGAGATCGCGAACGTCCTCGGCCTGCCGGGCGTGCGGATGATGCATGACGAGGCCGCGCTTCAGCCGGTGAACATCTTCACCCAGATGCCCTCCTGCGCGCCTTCCGCGCCGGGGCTGGAAACGACGGGGTTCGAGATCGGACCCGACGACGTGGCGGAGGCGATGCGCTGGCCCGGCATCATCGGTCTCGGCGAGATGATGAACTTCCCCGGCGTCGTCGCGGGCAGCCAGCAGATGCTGGAGGAGATCGCGGCGACCCAGCGCGCCGGCAGGACGGTCGGCGGCCACTACGCCAGCCCCGACCTCGGCGCGCCGTTCCGCGCCTATGTCGCGGGCGGGCCGGCGGACGACCACGAAGGCACGTCCGAGGCCGACGCCGTCGCCCGCGTCCGTATGGGCATGCGGGCGATGCTGCGGCTGGGGTCGGCGTGGCACGATGTCGAGCGGCAGATCACCGCGATCACCGAAAAGGGCCTCGACCCGCGGAACTTCGTCCTCTGCACCGACGACTGCCATTCCGGCACCCTGGTCAACGACGGCCACATGAACCGCGTCGTCCGCCATGCCATCGCCTGCGGCTGCGACCCGGTCGTGGCGCTCCAGATGGCGACGATCAACACCGCCACGCATTTCGGGCTCGAGCGCGAGCTCGGCTCCATCGCGCCCGGGCGGCGGGCCGACATGATCCTGACCTCGGACCTTGTGACACTCCCCGTCGAACAGGTGATCGCGCGGGGGCGGACGGTGGCGAAGGACGGCAGGCTGACCGTTGCCTGCCCGCATTACGACTGGCCCGACAGCGCTCGGCAGACCGTCCGCATCGGGCGGACGCTCACGGCGAAGGACTTCGAGATCCCCGCCCCGAAGGGCGCCTCCAGGGTCCGCGCGCGCGTCATCGGCGTGGTCGAGAACCAGGCGCCCACCCGCGCCCTCACCGCCGAGCTGACCGTGGCGGACGGCCTCGTCGGGCCCGACGAGGCCCGGGGCATCGCCCAGATCGCGCTCGTCGAACGTCACCGGGGCACCGGCAAGGTCGTCAACGCCTTCGTCCACGGCTTCGGCTACCGGGGCCGGATGGCCATCGCCTCGACCGTCGCGCATGACAGCCACCACGTCATCGCCGTCGGCACCGACCGGGGCCACATGGCCCGCGCCGTCAACCGCCTGACCGAGGTCGGCGGCGGCGTCACCGTCTGGAAGGACGGGGCCGAGATCGCCTGCGTCCCCCTGCCCGTCGCGGGCCTGATGTCCGACCGCCCGGCCGCCGAGGTTGCCGCCGCAGCGACCCGCATGGTCGCCGCGATGGGCCGCTGCGGCTGTACCCTCAACAACGCCTTCATGCAGCATTCGCTGCTGGCGCTCGTCGTCATCCCCGAACTGCGCATCAGCGACCTTGGCCTCGTCGATGTCACGCGCTTCGAACTCACGGACCTCTTCGCATGAACGCGCCCGATCCCTCGCTCGTCGTCCTGAGCCCCCCCGCCCCCGCCGCGCAGGCCTTCACCGACCCCGAGGCCGCCGTCGCCCGGCTCGAGGCGCTCTATATCCAGGCGACCCGCTTCCTCATCGACGCCTTCACCGATGTCCTGCGGAACGGCCGCCCGGCCCGCCCGATCCGCGCCTTCTACCCCGAGGTGCGCATCACCACGACGAGCCACGCGAAAACCGACAGCCGCCTCAGCTTCGGCCACGTCGCCGTGCCGGGCACCTACACGGCCACCATCACCCGGCCCGACCTCTTCCGGAACTACCTCGTCCAGCAGCTCGGCCTTCTGATCGAGAACCACGGTGTCCCCGTCATCGTCGGCCCCTCGGCCACGCCGATCCCGATCCACTTCGCGATGCAGTCGAATCCCGGCATCTCGGTCCCGCAGGAGGGCGTGCTCGACTTCCCCCTCCGCGACGTGTTCGACGTGCCGGACCTCGCCACCACCAACGACGACATCGTGAACGGCACCGCCGGCCCGAACCCCGACGGGTCCTGGCACCTCGCCCCCTTCACCGCGCAGCGCATCGACTACTCGCTCGCCCGCCTCGCCCATTACACGGCGACGAACGCGGACCATTTCCAGAACCACGTCCTCTTCACCAACTACCAGTTCTACGTCGACGAGTTCGAGGCGCTCGCCCGGGCCGCGCTCGCCGACCCGTCGTCCGGCTACACGGCCTTCGTCGCGCCGGGGAACATCGAGATCGCCGACCCCGGCGCTGCCATCCCGCATCTGCCGAAGATGCCGCAGATGCCGAGCTACCACCTGAAGCGGCGGGGCGGGGCGGGGATCACGCTCGTCAACATCGGGGTCGGCCCGTCGAACGCGAAGACCGCGACCGACCACATCGCCGTCCTGCGCCCCCATGCATGGCTCATGGTCGGCCACTGCGCGGGGCTCAGGAACTCGCAGTCCCTGGGCGACTTCGTCCTCGCGCATGCCTACCTGCGCGAGGACAAGGTTCTCGACGACGACCTTCCCGTCTGGGTGCCGATCCCCGCGCTCGCGGAAATCCAGATCGCCCTTCAGGAGGCGGTGGCCGAAGTCACCCGGCTCGACGGGTTCGAGCTGAAGCGCATCATGCGCACCGGCACCGTGGCGACCGTCGACAACCGCAACTGGGAGCTTCGCGACCAGACCGGACCGGTCAAGCGCCTCAGCCAGTCCCGCGCCGTCGCGCTCGACATGGAGTCGGCCACCATCGCGGCGAACGGCTTCCGCTTCCGCGTCCCCTACGGCACGCTCCTCTGCGTCTCGGACAAGCCCCTCCACGGCGAACTGAAGCTCCCCGGCATGGCGACCGAGTTCTACCGCACGCAGGTGAGCCGCCACCTCCTGATCGGCGTCCGCGCCATGGAGCGCATCCGCGAGATGCCGCTCGACCGCATCCACTCCCGCAAGCTCCGCAGCTTCGAGGAAACCGCCTTCCTGTGAGTCCCCGCAGGACGCATCACCGCCCGTTTTGCTCGGCATGGCGTCGAACACTATGGGTTGTGTTTCTCGGCAACATGGCGCTTAATGGCAGGAATGCCCATCAAAATGACGGGGGCATACGAGGAGACGAGACCACATGTCCAAACCGATGACGAAGAGCCAGCTGGTGTCCGCCCTTGCCGAGGCGATGGGTTCCGACAAGAAGGCCGCCGCCAAGGCGCTCGACGGGATTGCCGAAGTGGTGGCCGCGACCGTCAGGTCGGGCGGAGCGGTGACGCTGCCGGGGATCGGCAAGATCGTCTGCCGGTCGCGGCCCGAGCGTCAGGTCCGCAATCCCGCAACCAACGAACTGATCAAGAAGCCGGCGGACAAGGTCGTGAAGATGTCCGTGGCCAAGGCGCTCAAGGAAAGCGTGAACGGCTGACCGGAGCCGCGACCGGACCGGATGCCCGACATGTTCGAGGGCCGCCCTGCGGGCGGCCTTCCGCGTCCCGGAGGGCAGGGGGGCGTCGCCGTCGTCGCCCCCGCCCTTGAGGCGCGGCCGGCCGCGGGGCATGAAGGGCCCCTGACACACCTCTCGAAGGACGGATTATGGACCTCCGCGCCATGTTCATGGGCCTTGGCTTCGTGCTCATGTGGTCCTCGGCCTTCACCTCGGCACGGATGATCGTCGCGGATGCGCCGCCGCTCGCCGCGCTCTCGCTCCGGTTCCTGGTTTCCGGGCTGATCGGCGTCGGGATCGCCCGCGCCATCGGCCAGTCCTGGATCCTCACCGCCCGGCAGTGGCGCGCCGTCGCGGTGTTCGGGTTCTGCCAGAACGCGCTCTATCTCGGACTGAACTTCGTGGCCATGCAGCGGGTCGAGGCGGGGCTCGCCTCGATCATCGCCTCGCTGATGCCGATCCTCGTGGCGGCGCTCGGCTGGGCCTTCCGGGGCGACAGGATGCGCCCGCTCGGGTGGCTCGGCCTGGCCGCGGGTCTGGCGGGCGTCGCGGTCATCACGGGCAGCAGGGTCGGCGCGGACGCCGGGCCGGACATCCCGGGGCTTCTGCTCTGCGGGCTGGGCGCGACGGCGCTGGCCATCGCCACGCTGACGGTCGGGGGAACCGGGGCAGGCGGAAACGTCCTGATGATCGTCGGGCTCCAGATGTTCGTCGGTGCCGCCGCCCTCGGGGCCGTATCGGCCGTCACCGAGACCTGGAGCGTGAACTGGACGCCGCGACTCGCCGCCGCCTTCGCCTACACGACGCTGGTGCCCGGCCTCTTCGCCACCTGGGTCTGGTTCCGTCTCGTGAACCGGATCGGGCCGGTGCGCGCGGCAACCTTCCATTTCCTGAATCCCTTCTTCGGAGTTGGCATCGCCTGGGCGCTGCTCGGCGAACCGCTGCGGGCGACGGACATCGCCGGGGTGGCGATCGTCATGGCCGGGATCCTTGCCGTCCAGGTGTCGCGGGCGGCGCCGCGCACCGACCCGGCCGCAGGGGGCGACGAACGCGCCGCGGCGGCGGTTCCCCCGTCCCCTTTCCCTTCCCCGGCGCGCGACCTATCCTCACGCGGCTGATCAGGAGGGATCCTTGCGCGATTTCCAGTTGCCCGGCCGTTCGCCGACGCTTGCAACGAAGGGCATGGTGGCGACATCGCATCCCCTTGCGGCGCGCACGGCGCTCCGCATCCTGGAGGACGGGGGAAATGCCGTGGATGCGGCCATCGCCGGGGCCGTGCTCCTCGGCTTTGCCGAGCCGCAGAGCACCGGCATCGGCGGCGACCTGTTCGCCCTGGTGAAGCCGGCCGGAGACGAGCGGGTCGTCTCGCTCAACGGGTCGGGACGGGCGCCGCAGGGCCTGTCCGCCGCCGCGCTCCGGGCCCGGGGCCTGTCGGCGATCCCGACCGAGTCCGCCCATGCCGTCACCATTCCCGGCGCGGTCGATGCCTTCTGCCGCCTGTCGGAGCGCTTCGGCCGGCAGGGCCTGGCGGACAGCCTCGCCCCGGCGATCCGCTATGCCGACGAGGGCATTCCGGTCGCGCCGCGCGTTGCCTTCGACTGGGCCGACGAGGTGGGGCGGATGACGCCCGACGCGCGCCGCCACTTCGCGAGGGATGGCAAGCCCCTCGTGGCGGGAGACATCTTCCGCGCGCCCGGCCAGGCCGATGTCCTGCGCCGGATCGCCAAAGATGGCCGCGACGCCTTCTATACGGGCGAGGTGGCCGAAGACATGCTGGCCGCCCTGACCGCGCTCGGCGGGACCCACATGCCCGACGACTTTGCCCGGACCGAGGCGTCCTGGGGCGAGCCGGTCGGCGCCGGTTTCTGCGGCCACGAGGTGCTTGAACACGGGCCGAACGGACAGGGCGTGACCGCGCTCCTCCTGCTCAACATCCTCAAGAACTTCGACCTCTCGGCGATGGAGCCGTTCGGGGCCGACCGCGCCCATGTCGAGGCCGAGGCTGCGAAGCTTGCCTACGACGCCCGCAACCGCCTAGTCGCCGATCCCGCGCACATGACGCGCCTCGATCACATGCTGTCACAATCCACCGCCGACCGCCTTGCGGCACTGATCGACCCGAAGCGGGCCATGCCCATGCCCCCGCCGGGCGCCGGGGCCGTCCACTGCGACACGGTCCTCATCACCGTGGTCGATGCCGACCGCATGGCGGTGTCGCTGATCTATTCGGTCTTCCACAGCTTCGGATCGGGCATCGCCAGCCCGAGGTTCGGCATCGCGCTTCAGAACCGGGGGGCCGGCTTCACGCTGGCCGAGGGCCACCCGAACGAGGCCGCGGGCGGCAAGCGGCCCATGCACACGATCATTCCGGCGATGCTGCGGCGCGACGGCAGGGTCGTGATGCCTTTCGGCGTGATGGGCGGCCAGTATCAGGCAAACGGACATGCGCGGCTGGTCGCGAACCTCCTGACCTACGGGATGGACCCGCAGGAGGCGATCGACGGCCCGCGCTGCTTCCCCGAGGCCGGCATTCTGGCAGTGGAGCGCGGCTATTCCGACAGGGTGCGGGCAGAGCTTGCGTCTCGCGGCCATGACGTCCGCGACCCCGAAGGCCCGATCGGAGGGGCGCAGGCGATCCTCATGGACCCCTCGGGCATCCTGATCGCGGGGTCCGACCCCCGCAAGGACGGCTGTGCGCTGGGCTACTGAGCGGGTCCGGAGGCGCGCGCCCGCGCCCCGGGACCGCCCCGCGAGCGCTCCGCGACCGCCGGTCCGGCTCAGTTCAGCTGGAAATGGAGCGGATAGCGACCGTCCTCGAAATCGCCGAACAGATCGGGCAGGTCGGGGTGATCGACGGGCTCGCCCGTGTAGTCGGGAACCAGGTTCTGCTCGGACACATAGGCCACGTAGTAGCTCTGGTCGTTCTCGGCGAGCAGGTGGTAGAACGGCTGGTCCTTGGACGGCCTGCTCTCCTCGGGAATGGCATCGTACCATTCGTCCGTGTTCGAGAACATCGCGTCCACATCGAATACGACGCCGCGGAAGGGATGCTTCCTGTGGCGCACGATCTGGCCGAGATGATACTTCGCATTCGTCTTAAGCATGACGCCGCAGCCCCCAGTGAAGGTTAGTAATCCCTTCACCCGAAGCTGTCCATTCCTCTGGCGGATGTGCAGGGAAACAGTCTGTGGACCTTGTTCCCACAGTGCTTTCCATCGTCGCGCCGGCGTTCCCGCCGGCCGCGGCCGGCGTCGTCCGGGTGAAGGGCGGGCTCGACCGCCGAGAAATACCGGGCCGATGCCGAAAGCGTCGCGGGACCCATCGTCATGTCCACCCCCGTCTCGGCCGTCGCACTGCCCCTCACGCTCGCGCTGCTGCCCCGAGAGCGCGCGTGCCGGTCCCGCAGGTTTGTGATTCCCCTCGCGCCCGGTTTCCAATAGACTTCCCGCAAAAGAAAAGACGACGAACGAGAGGCAGTATGAGCAGACTGGCCCGCTTCGCGGTCCTCTTGCTGTTGGTATCCTGCGCAGGCAGGTACTCGGCGCCCCGCGACCTCGACAACGCCTGCGCCATCGTGTCCGAGCGGCCGCAGTACCTGCGCGCGATGCAGGAGACCGAACAGCGCTGGGGGGTGCCGATCCCGGTGCAGATGGCGACGATCTACCAGGAATCGAAGTTCATCGGAAACGCCAGGACCTCGCGGACCTTCGTTCTGGGCTTCATCCCGATGGGACGGCAGAGCTCGGCCTACGGCTACAGCCAGGCCATCGATTCGACCTGGGACGACTACCAGGCCGACGCCGGCCGCTGGGGCGCCCGGCGCAACCGGATCGAGGACGCCACAGACTTCATGGGCTGGTACATGGACCTGACCGAACGCCAGCTCGGCATCCCGAAGTCCGATGCCCGCAACCAGTATCTGGCCTATCACGAGGGCCGCCGCGGCTATGCCGCCGGAAGCTACCGGGAAAAGGCCTGGCTCATGCGCGTGGCAGACGAGGTGGCCGCGCGGGCCGACCGGTACCAGATGCAGCTCATCTCGTGCGGGGCGATCTAGTAGGCCCGCTCACTGGCTTACTCACCGGCCCATGCGGCGGGCCGTCTCGGCGGCGATGTCGAAGAGCCGGCCCGGATAGTCCCTGCCGGTGATCAGCGCGCCGAGCGCCACGCGCGTCTGGTTGCCGGTGTCGTCGGTCACCACCCACGCGCGCAGGGCGACGGGATTGCTGCTGAAGTAGAGCTTGATGCTGCCATATTCCGGGTTGTCGGGATCCTGGGCCGTCACGGTGGTGTAGTCGCCCTCCTCGCCGTATGCCACGACCATGCGCGCGCGTGTCAGGTCGATATCGCTGCCGAGGATCAGGTTGAGCGGGGTCTGGCGCAGCGGATACTGGGCCGGAGGCTCGTTCGACTTGCTGTCGTATACCGCCACGGTCGCCGCGCTGGCCAGAACCAGCGTCATGTCCGGGGGCCCGTACTCGAACCGCATCCGATAGGGCCGCTTGATGATCAGCCGTCCCCCGGCGACGGTCCCGTCGGAATTCGTCTGCAGAAAGCTCGTCTCGGCCGACCCGATCGAGTTGATGTAGGCGCTCAGCGTTTCGAGCGGGATCTTCTCGGCCCGTGCAGGTCCGGCGGCCGGAAGGGCCGCGGCAAGGGCTGCCACGATCAGGAAGGCACGCATCGACATGCGGACAGTCTAGCCTGAACCCCCGCCCGGCGCGACCCCGGGCGCAGTCACGAAGCGGTCAGAACCCGCGCCGGCGACGCTGCCGCGCGCCCTTCGGGGAAAGGGGGCGGGCTCCGCCCCTCCGCATCCCTTCTCAGACCGGCGGCGTGCCGCCACGCACCGCCCGCGCGATCAGGGCGATGACGAACAGCACGATAAAGACCACGAACAGGATCTGCGCGATGCCCGCGGAAGCTCCGGCAATGCCGGTGAACCCCAGCGCGGCGGCGATCAGCGCGATCACCAGAAAGGTAACGGCCCATCCGAGCATCGTTGGCTCCTCCTCCGAGCGCAGCGGCGGTGTCTGCTGCGTCAGAGGAACGCACACCCGCCGCACGGGTTCCCGCCGCCCGGAGGGGAACCGCCCGGCGCCGGCGGGCGTTCAGCCCGAAACAGTCAAGGCCCAGGGGCAGTTCCGATGAAGATCACTCCCGCCGTCTCGGCGCTGGCACAGGCGCTCGGCGAAAGCGTGGCCGAACTGGAACACGCCGCGCGGACCGGGCACGGGGCAACTGCCGTCCGGCCGGTCCTGGCGCGGCGCAGGCGTGCGCTTTCCCGGCTGAAGGCCGAACTTGGCCCGGGGACGGCGATCGCCCTTCTCTTCGGCCCCCCAGGCGCGCGGCGCTTCGGCGGGCTCGAGGCGTCCGAGGGGCGGCTGGTTCGATGCTACGAGGCGGCGATCCGCGAACTCGACGGGATGCCCGCCGATGTCCGGCTCCTGTCGGACCAGAAGGCCGAGGCGGTCGAGGGCCTGCTGTCGCTGGCCGGCGCGCGCCTGCACCGCGGCATTCCGCGCCCGGTCAGGAACCGCGCCGGGAACGACGGCAGCGACGCGGGCAGGACCGGCCTCGGACCCGGATGATAGGGGCAAGGCGCCCGAGGGGGCGCCTTGCCGACATTCACAGCCTCGAAAGCCAGTCGTCCGCCTCCCGCTCGGCCTGAGCCCGGGCGCGGCCGTAGCGCTCCTGGATCTTGCCGACCAGCTGGTCGCGTCGGCCGCCGATCTGATCCCAGTCGCTGTCGGTGAGCTTGCCCCATGCGGTACGGGCCTTGCCGCGAAGCTGCTTCCACTGACCTTCCACCTGATCCCAGTTCATCGCACGTCCTCCTGATACGGGCATGCGGAACAGCCGCACGCCTCACCGGGGGAAAACGCTTCCGCCCGCCCCCCGTTCCTTCCGGCGGGCACCGGTGGCGCCGTCCCGCCCCCGCTTCAGGCGGAAGCCTGCCGAAGCGCCGCGGCGCGTTCCTCGGCATCGGCGAGGGGAATGAGGTCGAAGGTGACCGACAGCGTGTAGAGTCCGTCCCCTTCGGTGATCTCGGGCACGGTATCGAGCTGCTGGGCAAAGGCCGAAACGAGGCTGCGGCCGAGTCCCCTCCCCGGTTCTGGCGGGGCCGCGGCACCGCCGCGGAGCGGGGTGACGGCGGAATTCGACGCCGTCAGCCGCGCGCGGAACGGCCCGGACCGTTCCAGGGCGACCGACAGGGCGGGCAGGCCGTCAGGCGAGGACGCGTGGGCGACCGCATTGGTCAGCGCCTCGGTCAGAAGCAGCGCGAGGGGAACGGCCTGATCCGGGGTCAGGCGAATGTCGTCGAACCGGGTGTCCAGCCTGAACTGCCGCGACGGGCGCCGTCCGTCGGCGATGATCTGGCGGACGATTTCGGACAGAAGCTCGTCGGCCCGGATGTCCGTCAGCCCGGTCGTCTGGTAGAGGCCGCGGTGGATCGTCGCAAGGCTCATCACCCGGTCCTGAAGGGTGCGCATCACCTGCCGGACCTCGGGGTTGCGGGCCTGGCGGATCTGCATGTTCATGATCGACGCGATGAGCTGGAGGTTGTTCTTCACCCGGTGGTGCACCTCGCGCAGCAGGACTTCCTTCTGGTGCAGCATGTCCTCGAGCTCGGCCTCGTCGTGCAGGATCGTGTCGGTCATCTGCGCGTAGGACTCGGCGACGTCGCGCAGCTCGAGCGGGGCCCCGTCGAAGGCCAGGTCGCCGACCACGCGCCCGCCGGTCGCGAAGGACCGCATCGCGTTCCTGAGCTGCCGGATGTGACGGACCACCAGCCGCTCGGCGACGATCCAGGAGGCGATCAGCCCGGCCCCCGCCACCAGCAGCCCGAGGAGGAGCGGCGGAAGCCCGGCCGTCAGTCTCAGCAGGCCCATCGGGGCGACCGCCCAGGTTCCCATGGCATAGAGGCGTCCCTCGACGACCGGCGTCACCGCGAAGGACCGCCACTGTCCCGCCCGGTCGTAGCCCGAGAAGGTCAGGGGCCCGCGCCGCGCAAGTTCGTCGAGGTTCGCATTGGCAGGCAGTTGCCGCGCCGCCTCGGCAGGCCCCGCCGACGAGGTCAAGATCGCCCCCGACCGGTCGAAGGTGATGAGCCCGAGCGGCCCGGGCGACCCCGCCTCGGCGCGGTTTCCGAGGGGGCGGTGCGGAACCGCAAGAATCACGAAGCCCCGGCGCTCGCCGCGCGGCCCGTAAACCGGGCTCGACGCGCGCAGGATCCAGAGGTCCGCGCCGACATCGCCCGGCGCAAGGTCCACGCCGGGGCTTGCCGGAACGTCCGACGCCAGAGCGCCGCCGCCCGGGCCCGGGGGCGTCGAGGCGCAGATCAGGCTCCGGTCCTGCGCATAGTAGCCGGCAAAGAGATAGGTTCCGCCGCGACCGACCGTTGCCGCCATGATGGCGTCGCAGCGTTCCTTGTCGGGCAGGATCTGCCCGATCACCAGCGCCAGCGCCTCGGACGCCCCCTCGGCCTTGCGGATGGTCAGGATCTGGGCTGCGGCGGCGCGCAGGGTTTCACCCGCAAGCGCGGCTTCGGAGCGCGCGCGCATCTCGGTCCGGGCGGCAAGCGACTGCACGAAGACCAGAACCGCGACGGGCACAAGCGCCAGCGCCACCGAGAGCGCGAGTCTGAAACCCAGTCTGTCGGCGATCCCACCGAGCCGCTTGCGCGGCCGGGTCATGCGGCTTTGACGCCAGAACGCCCGAGGACGGCCAGCGTCGATCCCGGCACCTCGATCAGGGCGTCCTCGCCCTCGGCGAGACCGAGGATCTCGGCCAGCCTGGCGCGGGCGCGGCTCGCCCGGCTCTTCACCGTCCCGACACGCACGCCCATCATCGCCGCAGCCTCCTCGTACGAGAAACCCGACGCGCCGATCAGGGTCAGCGCCTCGCGGTGTTCCGGCGTCAGCCGGTCGAAGGCCGCAAGGAACTCGGCCATGGCGAGACGGCCGTCATGGGCCGGCTTTTCGTAGAGCGTGGCCGCGTGCCGGCCCTCGGGGTCGCCGACCTCGCGCTGGCGCTTGCGGCGGTCAGAGTAGAACGTGTTGCGCAGGATCGTGAACAACCATGCCCGCAGGTTCGTGCCGCACTGGAACTTGTCCATGTTGCTCCACGCCTTGACCACCGTGTCCTGCACCAGATCGTCCGCCGACGACGAATCACGGGTCAGGCTGACCGCGAAGGCGCGCAGGGCCCCGAGATGGCGGGGCAGCTCCGCGCGGGGATCGCTGATCGCTCTGCCCTGCAAGACCGCCTCCCGGTGCTGCGTCATCCCTCGCGCTCCGCCTTGCGCAGCTTCTCGAGAAGCTCCTTGAAGCGGTCCGGCACATCCTCGTTCAGGACCTGCTCGTAGGCCCGCTTCAGGTTCGCGTCGATTTCCTCTCGGATCCGCGACTTCTGCTTGTCGTAGCTCATGTCGTCCGGCATGGATGATCCGTTCCCAAGCATTGCGGAACCAAACGCGGCAGACAAGCGTTGGGTTCCGCCATGAACATGCGCGGGGAGTGATTGCATGCGTGACAACCAGGCCGACATCGCGGCGACCATTGCGGCCAACCTGCCGTATCTGCGGCGTTACGCCCGCGCCCTGACCGGCAGCCAGACGACCGGCGACCGCTACGCCGCCGCCACGCTCGAGGCCCTGCTGGAGGACCGCGCGGCGCTCAGTCGGTCGCACGGCCCGAAGATCGGACTTTTCCACGCGTTCCATCTGGTCTGGGCCTCGGCCGGCGCGCCCGCGGGCGAGCCCGACACGCGCCTGTCGGCGCGCGCGCAGGACCACATGGCGCGCCTGACGCCCAACACCCGCGAGGCGCTCCTGCTGCACGCGATCGAGGGTTTCGACGAGAACGGCATCGGCGCGATCGTGGGCGTTCCTGCCGCCGAGGCAGCGGAACTGGTGGACATCGCCCTGCGCGAGATGGAACAGTCGGTGGCCGGCAACGTGATGGTGATCGAGGACGAGGCGATCATCGCCATGGATCTTGCAACCATCGTGCGCGAGATGGGCCACCGCGTCACGGGTGTCGCGCGGACGCGGAACGAGGCCGTGACGCTCGCCGCGCGCGAGCGGCCGGACCTGATCCTGACGGACATCCAGCTTGCCGACAATTCCTCGGGCATCGATGCCGCCAACGACATTCTCGGGCAGTTCGAGGACATGCCGGTGATCTTCATCACCGCCTTCCCCGAACGGCTTCTCACCGGCGAACGCCCCGAACCGGCCTTTCTGATCACCAAGCCCTATTCCGAGGATCAGGTGCGGTCGGCGGTCAGCCAGGCGATGTTCTTCGCCTCGACCGAGACGCTCGCGGCCTGACCTCATCCGGCGACCGGGCCCCGGCGACCCCGCGGGGCCTTCCGCTCCCGGGAACCGACGGGCGCCCTTGCCCGTTGTCGGAGCGCGCGGCCCGATCGGGCCGTGCCGTTCCACAGCAACGGAGACCCGAGATGTTCCGAGCGACCCTGGCTGCGGCCATCTTCGCCCTGGCGACCCTGCCGGCACTCGCCGATCCCGGCAAGGTCAAGGATGTCAACGTCGAGGCCGACCTGTCGGCCATCAAGAACCCCGAGGCGGCGAAGTACTGGACGGACGTATCGAACGATCTCGAGAACGCCATCGTCGGGCGCCTGACCGACCGGCTCGACCCCGAGAAGGGCAGCGTTGAGATCCGCGTCAAGCTCGACACCGTCAGGCTGGCCAACGCCTGGACCGCCCCCCTCGCCGATTCGCAGCTTGCCGGTCGGGTGGTGATGCGCGACGACACCGACGCGACCGAGGGCAGTGTCTATGACCTGAGCGTGACCATGGAGCAGGCCAAGGTGTTCCTGCCGCAGGGCATGGACATCGCCACGCTGGCCGTGGACAGCCGCGAATACTACGATGCGGTCGTGGCGGCCTTCGCCGATGCGGTCGTGCGCGACTACGAGAAATAGGTGCGTACACCCTCCCGCAGCGCCGCGCCCGCGCTGTCCGCATCACCTGTCCGGGCAGCGCGCCGCCGAGGCGAGCAGCACCTTGAGCCTGTCGGAACCGAAGGGCTGTGGCAGTGCCTCCCAATCGGGGTCCGGGGCGGGATCGTCCGCCCCGACCAGGACGACACGGCAGGACGCGCCTCGCAAGAGCGCGGCGAGCCGGCTGCCGCAGTAGCGCCCTTCGTCGAAACCCACGATCGCGGTCAGGGGCATCGGCATCCGGGCGGCGGCATGGAACGCGGCGTCGAGCGTCGCCGCGCTGGCGATCTCGGCGCCGGGGTCGAGTTCGCGCACCGTCTCGGCGATATCCAGGGCGATCACGGTCTCGGGGTGGACCACCAGATAGCGCGCTGCGCAGGGGGGGCTCAGGGTGTCGGGCGCCATTCGGGTCTCCTGTCCGGGCTCCGTGTCGTCTGACACCCTCCGGCGCGCCGCGCATTAAACTGCGACATGTCGGACCGAGGAGACGCCATGATCCTTCCCTGCGACCGGTGCCCGCTCCGGAAAATGCCGCTCTTCACGCCGTTCACCGATGAAGAGCTGCAGTTCATGCTCCGGTTCAAGGCGGGCGAGCTTCTTGTCGATCCGGGCGCGACGATCCTCATGGAAGGCTCGAACAGCCCGCAGCTGTTCACTGTCCTGCAGGGCATGGGAACACGGTCCAAGCACCTCGAGAACGGCGGCAGGCAGGTCATCAGCTTCCTGTTTCCAGGCGACTTCCTCGGGCTGCAGGCCGCCATCATGGGCGAGATGAAGCATACGGTCGTGGCCTCCACGCAGATGCGGCTGTGCGTCTTCAACAGGTCCGACCTCTGGTCGATGTTCCGCAGCCACCCCGCCCGGGCCTATGACGTGACCTGGATCGCGGCGGTCGAGGAGCATTTCCTCGGCGAGACCATCGCGACGCTCGGCCGCCGGACCGCGACCCAGCGCATCGCCTGGGCATTCCTCAAGGTGTTCCAGCGCATCCGCGCGGTGGGGCTGGGCGACGAGACCTCGGTTCCGCTTCCCTTCCGGCAGCAGGACCTCGCAGACGCGCTCGGCCTGTCGATCGTCCATGCCAACAAGACCATCGGACGACTGAGGCAACAGCAGGTCGCAGTCTGGCAGGCCGGGCGGCTGAGCGTGCCCGATACCGCACGGCTGGCGACACTCGCGCTGCTGGACAGCGCGGCAACGGAGATGCGCCCGCTCATCTGAAATTTTCGCGGATCCTGTGGAACCGGGCCGGATGCGGCACGTTATCCCCCGGCATCCGGCGCTAACTCCCTGTCCATTCCCTGATGCGCCGGTGACATGGTCGGAGGCTTGGCGTTGCATCCGGCCGGCCGCCGAAGGACCCCTCCCCGGTCCTTCGGCGGTTGCCGTTCAGGCGGGCGGTTCCCCGGGCGGTTCCCCGGGCGGTTCCCCGGGCGGCACCCAGAGTACCTCCTCGATGCGGGGCACGGCGGTGGCGAGCATCACCAGCCGGTCGAAGCCCAGCGCCATCCCGGACGCAGGCCGCATCGCGGCGAGCGCGGCGAGGAAATCCTCGTCGATCGGGTAGCGTTCCCCGTAGATGCGGGATTTCTCGTCCATCTCGATCCGGAAGCGGCGGCGCTGTTCGGCGGCGTCGGTCAGTTCGCCGAACCCGTTCGCCAGTTCGACCCCGCAGGCATAGAGTTCGAACCGCTCCGAAAGGCGGGGGTCGCCGGGAAGTCGCCGGGCGAGCGCCGCCTCGGCCGCCGGATAGCGGTCGAGAGCCGTCAGCCGCCCCTCGCCCAGACGGGGTTCGACACGATCCGACAGCACGCGGGAGAACATGTCGGACCACGTATCGTCCGCGGCGGTGCGCAGGCCCGCGGCGGAACAGGCGGCACGCAGGGCATCGGCGTCGGTCTCGCCCGCGGGGCCGATCGTCGCCAGCAGGTCCACGCCGGCGAACTGCGCAAAGGCCTCCGCGACGCCCAGCCGCTCGGCCGGGGCGAAGGGATCGCAGGTCCGGTCGCGGAAGCGGAGCACCCGGGTTCCGGCAGCTTCGGCGGCGATCCGCACGAAGGCGGCGCAGTCGTCGATCAGGCGGTCGTAGGGCTCGCCCGAGCGGTACCATTCGAGCATCGTGAACTCGGGGCTGTGGAGCGCACCCCTCTCGCGGTTCCGCCAGACATGCGCGAAGGCGAAGATGCGCGTCTCGCCCGCGGCGAGCAGCTTCTTCATGGCGAATTCCGGACTGGTGTGCAGATGCATCCGCCGCGCGACGCCATCGTTGCCGATGACCTCCGTCGCGAAGGCGTGGAGATGCGTCTCGTTTCCGGGGCTGACCTGGAGCGCCGCCGGGTCCACCTCGGTGAACCCCTCCGCAGCGAGCCACATCCGCAGCCCGGCCTGGATGCGGTTGCGCGCCAGAAGGACCGGCCGGCGGTCCGCATGCCGCGAGGGAGACCACCAGCGCCCGCTGCCCGCCATGTTCGCCCCGCCTTTCCCGTTTGAGATTCCGCCGCAGATGCGCTAGGGCCCTTGGCCAATCCGGCGCGGACCTACGCGCGCCTTTTCCGAACTGCAAGGATCCGCCAGTTGAAAGTCATCGCCTCGTCGCTCCGCAAGGGCAATGTCGTCGAGATGGATGGGCGTCTCTACGTCGTCCTGTCGGCCACGAACTTCCACCCCGGCAAGGGCACGCCCACCACCTCGGTCGACATGCGCCGCATCTCGGACGGCGTGAAGGTATCGGAACGCTGGAAGACCACCGACCAGGTCGAGAAGGCCACGGTGGACGAGCGCGAATACGATTTCCTCTACGAGGACGGCGAAGGGTTCCACTTCATGAACCCCGAAAGCTACGAACAGGTCACCGTCACGCCGGACGTGGTGGGCGATGGCAAGGTCTATCTGCAGGACGGGATGCGGGTCTATCTCAAGACCTTCGAAGGCGTGGCGATCGCGATCGAGTATCCCCAGAAGATCACCGTCGAGATCACCGAGACCGAGCCGGTGGTGAAGGGCCAGACGGCCTCGTCCTCCTACAAGCCGGCGATGACCTCGAACGGTCTTCGCGTGATGGTTCCGCCGCATATCGGGCCGGGCACGCGGATCGTCATCAACACCGACGAGAACACCTACGTGGAACGCGCCAAGGACTGATCCCGGCGGGATCCGCGAAAGCCGGCGCGCGTGCGACACGGCGGAGCCGAAGCGGGGCGGCCGAGGCCGCCCCTTTCCCCGCAATCCGGCCCTCCGCTCAGGCGGCGCGCGCGGCCCGGATGGACCCTTCCAGCTTGCCCAGCGCCTCGGTGAAGACCGCATCCTGGATCGTGATCGGCGACAGGAAGCGGATGACGTTGCCATAGACGCCGCAGGTCAAGAGGATCAGCCCGCGGTTCAGCGCCTCGGCCCGGACGCGGTTGGCGAAGTCGGCACTGGGCTTGCCGCCCACGTTGAACTCCACCGCGTTCATGAAGCCGGGGCCGCGGATGTCCACGATCTCGGGCACGTCGTCGCGAAGTGACGCCAGATGCTGCTTCAGCCGGTTGCCGAGAAGGTTCGCCCGCTCGCAGAGGCCCTCTTCCGCGATCACGTCAAGAACCGCGTTCGCCGCGGCGATGCCGAGCGGCGAGCCGCCGTAGGTGCCGCCGAGGCCGCCGGGGGCGGGCGCGTCCATGACCTCGGCCCGTCCGGTGACGGCTGCCAGCGGGAACCCGCCCGCCAGCGACTTCGCCATCGTCGTCAGGTCGGGCGCGGCCTCGTGATGCTCCATCGCGAACATCTTGCCCGTCCGCGCGAAGCCGGTCTGCACCTCGTCGGCGATCATCAGGATGCCGTGCTCGTCGCAGATCTCGCGGATGCGCTTCACGAACTCGCGCGGCGCCTCGTAGAAGCCGCCCTCGCCCTGCACGGGTTCGAGGATGATCGCGGCGACGCGCTTCGGATCGACGTCCGCCTTGAACAGGTAATGCAGCGCCTCGATCGAATTCTCGACCGTCACGCCATGCAGCGGCACCGGGAAGGGCACGTGGAACACGTCGCCCGGCATCGCGCCGAAGCCCACCTTGTAGGGCACGACCTTGCCGGTCAGCGCCATGCCCATGAAGGTCCGCCCGTGGAACGCGCCCGAAAAGGCGACGACCGCCTGACGCCCGGTCGCGGCGCGGGCGATCTTCACCGCGTTCTCGACCGCCTCCGCGCCCGTCGTCACGAAGATCGACTTCTTCTCGCCCCTGCCGGGAACCATGCCGTTCAGCCGCTCGGCGAGGCGGACATAGTTCTCGTAGGGCACGACCTGATGGCAGGTATGGGTGAAATGGTCGATCTGGTCCTTGACCGCCGCGATCACCTTCGGGTGGCGGTGACCGGTGTTGAGAACGGCGATACCGGAGGCGAAGTCGATGTAACGGGTGCCTTCCTTGTCCCAGATCTCGGCATTTTCCGCCCGATCCACATAGATCTGGGTCATCACGCCGACGCCGCGCGACATGGCGGCCTTGCGGCGGGTCTCGATCTCGGCGTTCAGCATGGCTGGCCCTCCTCGCGGCTTGATCGGCGAGGGCGCGGTTGCCGGCGGCGATCAATATCCTATACTTGTGCCCAATAAATTTATCGGGCGGCGAGGAAAGCCGCAAGAGGAGTCCGATGAGCCTCGACAGCGTCGGTTTCGACACGGGCGCCCGGCTTCGCGCCGAACGGATGGCCCGCGGCCTGTCGCAGCGCCAGCTTGCAGCGGCGGCGGGGGTGACCAGCGCGATGATCTCGATGGTCGAGCAGAACCGTACCAGCCCCTCGGTCGCCACCCTGAAGAAGATCCTCGGGGGGCTCGGCATGTCGCTCGGCGCCTTCTTCTCCGAGGCCGAGGCGTCGCCCGCCCGATGGCATTTCAAGCCGGGCGACCTGCGGACGATCTCGCCGCCGGGTGGCAGCGGACTGAGCTTCCGGCAGGTCGGCGGCCCGGGTGCCTCGGCCATCCAGATGCTGCACGAACGTTACGCGCCGGGAGCGGACACCGGCGCGGAGCCCTATTCCCACGATGGGGAAGAGGCGGGAATCGTGGTTTCGGGCCGCGTCCTTCTGACGGTGGGGGGCGAGACGCGCCTTCTGGAGGCGGGCGATGCCTACCTCTTCGGCAGCCGCCTGTCCCACAGGTTCCGCAACCCCGGACCCGAGGACTGCGTGATCGTCAGCGCCTGCACACCGCCCACATTCTGAGCGCCACGGATGACGTCACGTCACGCTGTAATGTCGATGTTGTTGATATTTACACCACGCCAACCATTTTCATGATGTGGCCGGCAAACGATCGGCCTAATACCGCCGCAATTCGCCGTTTCTGCATCGGGCGAAGCGGACAAGCAGTCGGGAACGCGTTATGTCGTCCTTCTTCAAGGGTCACCGCCTCGCAGCGATCGTCGTCCTGATCGGTGCCGCAGCCTGGATAGGCACGGGCAAGTTCGCGTCGGTGGGAAGCGAGCAGGCACAGGCCGCCCAGCCCGTGCCGCGCGAGGCCGGGGCGGCGCCGCCGGCAAGTGCGCTCCGTACCATCGGCGCCGTCCGGCCCGTCTTTGTCGACCACGCCCGCGAGATCCGCGTCTCGGCCGCGACCGCGGCGGACAAGTCCGCCGTGCTGGCCGCGCGGACGAACGGGGTGATCCTGAAACTGCCCATCAAGAAGGGAGACCGCGTGCAGGCCGACGAGGTCGTGCTCGAACTCGAAGGACTGGACGCGCTCGCCGCCGTGAAGACCGCAGAGGCCGCCCTTGACCAGGCGAGTCGCGAGCTCAAGATCCAGGAGGAACTCTTCGCCCGGGGCAACACGCCCGAGCTGCAGTTGATCCGCGCCCGCGCCGCCGAGGCCGCGGCCAAGGCTCAACTCAGCCAAGCGACGACCGCGGTGGATCGGCTCTACCTGCGCGCGCCGTTCGCCGGCGTCCTCGACTCGGTGGATGTCGAGATCGGGGAATGGGTGCAGGCCGGCGCCCCGATCGCCACCCTGCTCTCGCTCGACCCGATCGTCGTCAGGGCCGAGATCGGCGAACGCGACATGGGCGCCATCTCGAGGAACGACCGGGCCGAGGTCCGGCTGGTGAACGGCATGGCGATGACGGGCCGGGTCCGCGACATCGCGCGCGCGGCGAATGCAGAGACCAGGACCTTCCGGGTCGAGATCGTCGTCGACAACCCCGAGGGGACCATTCCCGCGGGCATGACCGCCGAAGTCAGCCTTTTTGCAAAGCCGGTCCCGGCGGTGTCCGTGCCGCGGTCGGTCATCACCCTCTCGCGCGAGGGCGTGATCGGCCTGCGGGTGGTCGATGCGCAGAACATCACGGGCTTCGTTCCGGTCACGATCCTCGACGACACCGCCGACGGGCTGATCGTCACCGGCGTCCCCGAGGGCATGCGCATCGTCGTTCTCGGGCAGGATCTGGTGCGCGACGGCGAGAAGGTGGACGTGAAGGAGATGAAGCCCGGCGAGGTCGTTGCGGGAACCACACCATGAACCTGGTCGAAGCCGCCATCCGCAACGCGCGGCTGACGATCTCGGTCCTCGTCTTCCTGATCGTGGCCGGGGCGCTGGCATACCGGGCGATTCCCAAGGAGGCCGAGCCGGACATCCAGATCCCCATCATCTACGTCAGCATGACGTATCAGGGCATCTCGCCCGAAGACTCCGAACGGCTGCTCCTGCGTCCGATGGAGACGCAGCTCAAAACCATCGCCGGCATCAAGCAGATGACGGCGAACGCCTACCAGGGCGGCGGCAACGTCATCATCGAGTTCCAGGCCGGCGCCAACCTCGACAAGGCGCTCACCGATGTTCGCAACAAGGTGGACGACGCCCGCCGCGACCTGCCGGCCGACACCGAACAGCCGGTGGTGCGCGAGGTGAACCTGTCCGAGTTCCCGGTGCTCGTCGTCACGCTGTCGGGCGACATTCCCGAGCGTCTGCTCGCCCGCACCGCCAAGGAGCTGCGCGACCGCATCGAAGAGGTGCCCGGCGTTCTCGATGCGGCGCTCCAGGGCGTCCGCGACGATCTTGTCGAGGTCATCATCGATCCGGCCAAGCTGTCGTCCTACGGACTCCGGCCGGACACGCTGATCGCGGGTGTGGCCGCGAACAACCAGCTCATCGCGGCCGGGGCGATGGAAGGCGCCGAGGGCCGGTTCGCGGTCAAGGTCCCCGCGCTTCTCGAGACGATCGCCGATGTCGAGAACCTGCCCATCCTGTCGAACGGCACGGCGGTCGTGCGGGCCCGGGACCTGGCCGAGGTCCGCCCGACCTTCAAGGATGCCGAGACCATCACCCGGCTCGACGGGCGGCCGGCCGTGGCGATCGAGGTGTCCAAGCGCATTGGCTCGAACCTGATCGAGACCGTGGACGCGGTGAAGGCGGTGACGGCGAAGGCGCAGAAGGCGATGCCCCCCGGGATCGAGATTTCCTTCAGCCAGGACAAGTCCACGACGATCCGCCAGCTTCTGTCCGACCTGCAGAACAGCGTTCTGACGGCCGTGGTGCTGGTCTTCATCGTCATCCTCTATTCGCTGTCGGGCCGCTCGTCGGTCCTGATCGGGCTTGCCATCCCGGCCTCGTTCCTCATGGGCATCCTCGGCCTTCAGCTGGCGGGCCTGACCGTCAACATCGTGGTCCTGTTCAGCCTGATCCTCGCCGTGGGGATGCTGGTGGACGACGCCATCATCGTGACCGAATTCGCCGAACGCAGGATGTCCGAGGGCATGGACCGGCGGCTGGCCTTTGCCCAGGCCAGCCACAGGATGGCCGGTCCGGTCATCGCCGCCACGATGACCCGCATCGCCGCCTTCTCGCCGCTCCTGTTCTGGCCGGGGATCGTGGGCGAGTTCATGAAATACATGCCGATCACCCTGATCGCGACGCTTTCGGCCAGTCTCGTCTATGCGCTGATCTTCGTCCCGACGCTCGGGGCGATGTTCGGGCGGGCGGAGCCGCAGCAGGGGCCGCACCGCGACGGTCTCTACATGTGGGTCGTCGGCAAGGCGATCCGCCATCCGGTGATCGTGCTGATGCTCGGCCTCGGCTCGCTCGTCGCGGTCCCCTACGCCTACAGCCAGTTCGGCAAGGGCGTCGAGTTCTTCCCCGATGTCGAGCCTGACTACGGGCTGCTCTACGTCAAGGCGCGCGGCAACCTTTCGATCGACGAGAAGGACGCGCTTGTCCGGCAGGCCGAGGAACGCATCCTGGGCTGGCCCGGCATCAAGACGGTCTACACCCGCTCGGGCAGCCCCGGCTCGGTCAACAGCGAGGTGGCGCCGGACGTGATCGGCGTCATCCAGTACGAATTCGTGGACTGGCGGGAACGAAAGGGCGCGAACGAGATCCTCGCCGACCTGCGCCTGGCGATGCGCGGGATACCGGGCGTTGATGTCGAGGTCTCGGTGCCGCAGGCCGGCCCGCCGACCGGCAAGGCCATCCAGATCCGCCTGTCGGCCGACGACCCGTCGAACCTGAACGATGTCGCCCGCGACGTCGGCGACCGCCTGTCCAGCCTGCCGGACGTGATCGACGTGAACAACGGCCTTCCGCCGCCCGGAGTCGACTGGGAGATGAACGTGGATCGTGCCGCGGCGGCCCGCTACGGCATCCCGCCCGCCGCGGTCGGAGCCGTCGTGCAGCTGGTGACGGGCGGCCTGAAGCTGTCCGATTTCCGCCCCGCGAACTCTGACGACGCGGTGGACATCGTTGCCCGGCTTCCCGCCGACAAGCGCACCATAGCGACGCTCGACCAGCTCAGGGTCGAGACGCCGAAGGGCCCGGTTCCGATCTCGAACTTCGTCACGCGCAAGGCCGCCGAGACGACCGGCACCCTGACCCGGATCGACGGGTCCCGCACGGTGACGGTCCAGGCGGGGATCACCGAGGGGGTTCAGGCCGCTCCGGTCCGCCAGAAAGTCGTGGCGATGCTCGACCAGATGAACCTTGCCGGGAAGGGCATACGCTTCACCCTTGCGGGCGAGGACGAGGAGCAGGCGGCGGCCGGGGCGTTCCTGAGCCGGGCCTTCGGCGCGGCCATCGCGCTCATCTTCACGGTGCTTCTGGCGCAGTTCAACAAGTTCACCTCGGTGGGACTCGTCCTCTCGGCGGTGGTGATGTCCACGATCGGGGTCCTGCTCGGCCTGCTCATCATGGGGCAGCCCTTCGGCGTGGTGATGACCGGCATCGGGATCATCGCGCTCGCAGGTGTCGTCGTGAACAACAACATCGTCCTCATCGACACCTACGACACGCTCAGGCGCGAGGGGATGTCGAAGATCGACGCGATCATCGAGACCTGCCGCGAGCGTGCGCGGCCCGTGGTGCTGACCGCCGTGACCGCGATCCTCGGCGTCCTGCCGATCGCCTTCGGCCTGAACGTCGAGGTCCTGAACCACGAGGTCACGATCAACGCGCCCTCGACGCAGTGGTGGATCTCGCTGTCGAGCGCGATCGTCTACGGGCTGGCCTTCGCAACGATCCTGACGCTGATCGTCACACCGTCGATGCTGATGCTCGTCACACGCGAGACGCTGCGCGAACCGCGCGGGCGCCGCCGCTGGTTCCGCCGCCGCAAGGACGCCGCCGTTGGCCCGGACCCGGTGGCCGCCTCGGCGCGGTCGGGCGATCTGACGGCGTGAGGACGGCGAGGGGCCGTCTGCCCCTCGCGCTCCCCGAGGATACTTGCAGACCGAAAATGCGCGGCTACCCGCCCTTCGGCCACCAGGCGACCCCGGCCCCGGGGATCGTCCGGTCGGCGAAGCGCGCGGGGTCGGCGCCATAGTTGATGGCGAAGGTGTGGGTCGCGGTGTCGCGCAGGCGAAGGCCGCCGGCGACGGGGCGGGCGGGAACGCCCGCATCCGCGCAGGCGCGGGCGAGGAAGCTCTCCATCGCCGCGTCGTCGAGCCAGGCGCCGAGGTATTCCGTCTTGCCCGAGCGCAGGGCGATGGCGCGGCCGTCGGTCGTGCGAAGGGTTGCGGGTGCCGAGCCCTCGAGATGCTCGAGCCAGTGCCGCACCGCGCCCCCGCCCGGAATCGGGTGGGCGATGTCCGGGGGCAGGCTTTCCACCAGCGACACCGTGCAGTCGAGCCCCGGCAGGTTCGGGGGCAGCGGCACGGGAATGGCGAAGCCCGGCGTCTTGGCGTTCGTGCGCGGCCCGAGGATGACGCGGCCGCCGACCGTGCCGAGCGCGCCCTTCAGCCGGGCGGACAGCGTGGCGAGGCCGGGAATGAGGACCAGCCGGTAGGCCGACAGGTCGCCCGCGTCCGGCGGCAGGATGTCGATGGACAACCCGAGGCGGCGCAGCGCGCGGTAGGCCGAGAAGACCAGCCGGAAATAGTCGAAGTCGCGCCCCTGGGGCTGCGTCTCCCAGGCCCAGGCGCTTTCATAGTCGAAGACGATGGCAACGGGGGCGGCTGCGGGGGCGATGTCGCCGAGCGCCGCGATCTCGTCCGCCACCTGCCGGACCTGCGGTAAGGCCGGTGCCGGGGCCGAATCGGGCCGGAGCAGACCCGCATGCTGCTGTTCCTGCGCGAAGGGGGCCTGCCGCCAGCGGAAGTAGCTGACGACCTCGGCCCCGTGCGCGAACGCCTCCCACGCCCAGAGCCGGGCCATGCCGGGCAGGGGCGCCGGGTTCCACGGGGCCCAGTTCACCGGCCCCGGCTGCTGTTCCATGATCCACCAGCGCCCGCGCCCGACACTGCGGTAGAGGTCGTGGTGGAACGCCTGGAAATCCGGATCGCCCTGACGGAGGAAGGCGCGGCGGTGGTCTTCGGTCGTGCCGTCCCGGAGACGGTCCGACAGGAAGCCGATCGGGTAGCTGTCCCACGAGGCGATGTCGAGGTCGGCCCCCGTCGCCCAGTGATCGAACCCGGTGATCCGGCCCATGTAGTTGTGGGAGATGGGACAGGGGGAATGCTTCCGGATGATGTCCGTCTGAAGCCGGTTGAACGCGACGACCTCGTCCGAGGCGAAGCGGCGGAAGTCCATGACATGCGACGGGTTCGGCTCCGTCACCGTCAGGTTCGGCAGGTTGATCTCGTCGAAGGCGGCATACTCCATCGACCAGAACACGTTTCCCCAGGCGCGGTTCAGGGCCTGCGGGCTCTGGTACTTCCGCGCCAGCCAGTCGCGGAAGGCGTGGCGGGCCGCGTCGGAGTAGCTGAGGACGGTCTCGTGGCAGGCATATTCGTTGTCGGTCTGCCAGGCGCCGACATGCGGGTTCCGCCCGTATCTTTCGGCCAGGACAGACACGATTCTCGCGCATTCCTGGCGGTAGCCGCGATGGCTGAAGCAGTAGTGGCGGCGCGAGCCGAACCTGCGCGGGCGACCTTCTGCATCCAGGGCCAGCATGTCGGGGTGGCGATCGACCATCCAGCGCGGCGGCGTCGCGGTGGGTGTGCCGAGGACGACCCTCAGGCCGGCCCTCCCCAGCGTCTCGACCGCGCGGTCGAGCCAGTCGAGCGTCAGCCTGCCCGGTTCGGGCTCCATCCGGCTCCAGGCGAACTCGCCGATGCGGACCCAGGCGAGGCCTGCCTCGGTCATGCGCCTGGCGTCCTCGGCCCACCATTCCTCGGGCCAGTGTTCGGGGTAGTAGCAGACGCCGAGCGCCGGTTTCATTCGTCCATTCCCTTGAAGTCCGGGGGTCAGCCCATCGCCGCGTCATAGGCCGCGACGATCCTCGCGGCACGCGCCCCGATCTCGTCTGCCGACATGCCGGGCTTGTAGAGCGCCGAACCGATCCCGAACCCGTCCGCCCCCGCCGCGCGCCAGTCGCCGAAGTTCTCGGGCCCCGCGCCGCCCACGGCGTAGACCTGCGTGCCCTTCGGCAGCACGGCGCGGATGGCCCTCAGCCCCTCGGTGCCCGGCATGAAGCTCGGGAAGAGCTTCAGCCCGTCCGCGCCGGCCGCCAGCGCCGCGAAGCACTCGGTCGGGGTCAGCACGCCCGGCCAGCTCTGCATCCCGGCGGCCTTTGTGGCGCGGATGACGGCAGGGTCGCAGTTCGGCGACACGACGAGCCGTCCGCCGGCCCGCGCCACGCGGTCCACCTCGTCCAGGGTGAGCACCGTTCCGGCGCCGATCAGGGCACCGTTCCCGTGGGCGAGGGCCATTTCGGCGATGGAGGTGAACGGGTCGGGCGAGTTGAGCGGAACCTCGATCCGATCGATCCCGGCGCGGATCAGCGCGTCGCAGACGTCCACGGCTTCGCCCGGAGTGATCCCCCGGAGGATCGCGATCAGGTGTCGGCTCATGGCACCGCCTCCCTCGAACCTGCCCGCGCAGCGGTCAGCCCGGCAAGGGTCATCCTCCCCGCGTCGGCGCGTTCGACCCGGACCCCCTGTGCGGCCAGCGCTGCCGCATAGGCACGGCCCAGCGTCTCGGCCCCGACGAGGGCGACGTTCTGGCCGAGCCAGTAGGGCCGCGCGCCGGCAAGCTCGATCCCGATCAGCGTCCCCGACAGCCGCGCGCGTGCGACGCCGGCGGGAAGCGACCGGAGCAGCCCTTCGGCGCGGAGGGTAAAGAGCCGGGACAGAGCCCTTTCCGGCCGGGACAGAGCCGTATTCACGGCTTCCGCGAAGGCCCCGTCCTCCCACCCGTCGCCGGCTACCGTGAAGCGCAGGACCGAGCGCTCGGCGATCAGCCCGAAGAGTTCGCCCGTCATGAAGGTCTGGAAGCTGACGACATCGCCCGCGCTGATCCGCGCCCATTTGGAGTGCGTGCCGGGCAGGCAGAGCACGCCGTCGAACTGCGGCTGCCGGGCAAGGAAGCCCGCGATCTGCGTTTCCTCGCCGCGCATCACGTCGGCGGGACTCTCCTGCTTCAGTCCCGGCACGATCCGCACGTCGAGCCGCCTGTCCGCCGCCGCCGCCTGCGTCAGCCGACCCGGCACGACCGGCGCGCAGGGTACCGCACGATAGGGCGCCTCGGCCCAGCCCTGCCGGCTGCCGACCATGCCGCAGGCGATGACCGGAACGCGCGCCTCGCCCAGCCATTCGCCGACCAGCCGCAGAAGCGCTGCCTCGAACCCCGCAGGGTCGAGCGTGCCCATCCCCTCGCCGCTCTGTGCCTCGGCCAGCGGCTCGGTTCCCCTCGCCCCCATCGCCCAGACGCGGAGATTCGACGTGCCCCAGTCGGCGGCGATCCAGGCGAGGCCGGGAAGCCCGCTCATCCCGTCACCACCACGCCCGCGTCGATGACCAGCGCCTGCCCCGTCATCATCCGCGAGGCATCGGAGGCGAGGAACAGCACGCCCCCCACGATGTCGTCAGGCTCCATCGCCGGTGCAAGGCACTGCCGTTCGAGGTACTTCGCCAGCCCCTCGGGCGTGACCCAGAGCCGCTTCTGCCGTTCGGTCAGCACCCAGCCCGGGGCGACCGCGTTGACACGTATGCCTTCCCTGCCGAACTCGCGCGCATGTCCCCGGGTCATCGCGGTGATGGCCGCGTTCGAGCCGGTGTAGATCGCGTAGTCGCCAAGGCCCATCATGTAGCTGATCGACGAGAAGTTGATGATCGCGCCCCCGCCCGCCGCGCGCATCATCGGGATCACGTGTTGGGTCGCAAAGAAATAGGCCTTGAGATTGATGGCGATGCACCAGTCCCAGTAGTCCTCGGTCACGGCTTCGGTCCTGTGGCGCTCGTCGTTGGCGGCGAGGTTCACCAGAACCGTGATCGGCCCGTGGGCTGCAGCCGCCCGGTCCATCGCGGCGCGCAGCCCGGCCGTGTCGGTGATGTCGCAGCGGATGCCGAGCGGCCGGTTGCCCGTCCCGCGCTCCATCCGCACCGCGAAGTCGCCGCTGTCGAGGATATCGGCGAAGGCGACCTTCGCCCCTTGCCGCAGGAACCCTTCCGTCACCGAGGCGCCCATGCCCGACGCGCCGCCGGTGATGAACACGGACCTGCCCTTCAGGTCGTGAAAGGTGACGGGGGGCTGCATCTTCGTGTCCTCGGCGCCTAGCAGGTCGGTTCGGCTCAGGCGGCCTTCCGGCCCCGGAGCCACGCGGGCATCCAGTCCCCGTGCGCGGCGACCAGCTCGTCAACCAGCGTCCGGATCTGCCGCAGGTCGAGTTCTGCCGCCGTGTGGGGATCCAGCATGGCCGCGTGATAGACGTGTTCGCGGTTCTCTTCCAGAAGCGCCGCGACGGTAAGCTCCTGCACGTTCACGTTCGTGCGCATCAGCGCGACGAGCTGTGGCGGGATGTCGTTCACGGTCGTGGGCTGAAGCCCGTTTGCATCGACAAGCGTCGGCACCTCGACGGCGGCCCCCGCGGGAAGCTGCGGGATGAAGCCCCGGTTCGGGACATTGCCGTAGATGACCGAAGGCGTGCCGGTGACGACGGAATTCATGATCGTGGCCGCATATTCGTGGCTCGGCTTCACCTCGATCCGCTCCGCGTTGCGATACTCCTCGGCCTGCCTTTCCCAGCGCGCGATCTGCTCCTCGCAGCGCAGGGGATATTCGTCGAGCGGGATGCCGAAGGTCCCGATCAGGTCGGGGCGGTGGGTCTTGATGAACCACGGCACGTATTCCGCGAAGTGCTCGGAGGACTCGGTCACGAAGTAGCCGAGATGTGTCATCACCTCGTAGCGGACCCGGTTCGGGCAGCGGTCGTTCCAGTGGCTGGGCTTCGGGATGCGGCCCGCGCGGTAGCCTTCCAGAAGCGCCGGGTAGAGATCGCGGTACGACCCGTCCGCGGTCCTCGCCTCGAAGTTCAGGTAGAAGGCCATGTGATTGATGCCCGCCGCGCGGTAGCGGAGGCTTTCGACCGGGAGGTCCAGGTCGCGCGCCAGTTCGGCCGCCGTGCCCTGCACCGAATGGCAGAGGCCCACCTGCTTCACGTGCGGGAATTTCGCCCCCAGCGCCCAGGTGTTGATCGCCATCGGGTTCACGTATTGCAGCATCAGCGCATCGGGGCAGACCTGAGCCATGTCCTCGGCCAGCTTCCACAGGTGCGGCACCGTCCGCAGCCCCCGCATGATCCCGCCGATTCCGAGCGTATCGGCGATTGTCTGGCGGAGCCCGAAGCGCTTGGGCACCTCGAAGTCGGTCACGGTGCAGGGGATGTAGCCGCCGATCTGGAAGGCGACGATCACGAAATCGGCCCCTTCGAGGGCCCGCCTCTGGTCGGAATGCGTCTCTATCCTTGCCGGAACGCCCAGAGACGCGACCATCTTCCGCGCCACCAGCTCGGATTCCTCCAGCCGTTTCCGGTCGATGTCCATCAGCGCAACGGTCGCCTCCGCCAGCGCCGGCATCTGCAACGCATCGCCGATGAGGTTCTTCATGAAGACGGTCGATCCGGCCCCGATGAAGGCGATCCTGGTCACTTGACTGCTCCGAGGGTAAGGCCGGCGATGAAGTGCCTCTGCATCAGGAAGAACATCGCGACAGGGGGAAGGGCGGCGAGGATCGCGCCGGCCGAGACGAGCTGCCAGGCCGCGACCCACTGTCCGTTCAGCGACGACAGGCCGGCGGTGATCGGCTGCCTCTCGGGGGTGGTGGTCAGGACGGTGGCCCAGAAGAAATCATTCCAGATGAAGGTGAAGATCAGCACGCTGAGGGCGGCGATCGCGGGCCGCATCAGCGGCAGGACGATGAACCAGAAGATGCGCCATTCGGCGACGCCCTCGACCCGCGCGGCCTCGATCAGCTCGAACGGCAGCGCCTTGATGAAGTTGCGCATGAAGAGCGTCGAGAACCCGGTCTGGAAGGCGATGTGGAAGAGCGCCAGCCCCGAGTAGGTGTTGTAGAGGCCAAGCGACAGGGTCATGTCGCGGACCGGCACCATCAGGATCTGGAAGGGCACGAAGTTGCCGGCGACGAAGAGGAAGAACAGGACCAGGTTCGCGCGGAACCTGTAGACCGCCAGCGCGAAACCGGTCATCAGGCTGAGCGCCACCGTGCCGATCACGGTCGGGATCGTCACGATGAAGCTGTTCCTGATGTATTGCAGCATCGGCGTGTTGCGGAACACGTCGGCATAGTTCTCGAAGGCGAGGTAGGAGGGGATGCCGAAATAGTTCCCCTGCGCCAGGTCGGAGGCCGGGCGCACCGAGGTCACGGCGACGCCGAGAAGCGGGAAGAGCCACAGGATCAGGGCCAGCGGCAGGGCGATCTTGTAAAGCCACTGCGCGGCTTGCGAACGTTGCTGGATGGGACGCGGAAACATGGGCCTACCGCTCCGTCTCGTCGCGCCACATCTTCCAGATGAAGCCCGAGATGAAGATCATCATGATCCCGAAGAGCACCACGGCGATGGCCGCGCCATAGCCCATGCGGTAGCCGTATTCGCTGAGCGCCTGTTCGTACATGTAGTAACTGAGCACGCGGGACGAGCCGAACGGCCCGCCGGCGGTCATGATCGACACCAGGTCGAAGGAGCGGAGCGCGCCGATCACGGTGACGACCACGGCGATGAAGGTGGCGGGGCGCAGTTGCGGCAGGACGACATACCACAGCATCCGCCAGCCCTTGGCCCCATCCAGCCGCGCCGCCTCGATCTGGTCGGGGGCGACGTTGTTCAGGCCGGTCAGATACAGGATCATCACATAGGCGATCTGCGGCCAGAGGCCGGCGGCGATGATGCCGTAGGTGACGAGATCGGGGTCGGCGAGGATGGCGACGCCCTGGCCGGTGAAGAACTCGATCATCTTGTAGAACAGCCCGAAATTCGGCGCGTAGAACCAGGCGAACATCAGACCTACGACGACCTGGCTGATGACGAAGGGAAAGAAGAACAGCGACTTGTAAAGCCGGATGCCGCGCACGGTCTGATTGAGGAAGATCGCGATGAACAGGCCCGCGGGGACCGCCAGAAGGTAGAGCACCAGCCAGATGATGTTGTTCTTGAAGCTGGTGGCCATGTTCGGGTCGCCCAGCATCTCGACATAGTTGGCGGTGCCGATCCAGGTCGCCTTGCCCAGGCCGTCCCAGTCGTAGAAGCTGATCCACATGCTCTGGAAGATCGGGACGATCACGTAGACCGCGAACATCAGCAGGCCGGGGGCCAGGAACAGCCAGGGGGCCAGTCGGCGCTGGTTCGCTTTCCACAAGCTGGACATCGGGGGTCTCCGGCAAGAGTTCTCGAAGACTCGCGCAGATTCCTTGCGCGGAACCTGCGGGATGGCGGCGGCCGGTGGTCCCGGCCGCCGCCGCGATCAGGTCACTTGTAGACCTGCTTGCGCACCTGCTCGAGCCGCTCGAGGATCGCATCCAGCTGGTCCGGCTGGACCATGAACTGCTGGAAGCCTTCCATGCCGGCCTTGGCCATTTCCGCCGGGGCGTCACGGTCGAAGAACTGGGCGATGCCGCCCGGCGTGGTCGAGAGCATCTCGAAGCCGGCCTTGAGGAACGGGTCGTCACCGACCGTCGAGCCTGCGTTCACCGGCAGCTGCCCCAGGGCCGCGTTCAGCTTGGTCTGCACGTCGGCGCGCGCCACGAAGGCCATGAACTTCTTGGCGTCATCGACGTTCTTCGCGCCCGCCGGGATGAACACCGCATCGGTCGGCGCCTCCTCGGCGCGCGGCACATCCGGGTTGATGGTCGGGAAGGGCATGAACCCGAGCGTCTCGTTGGTCATCCCGCCTTCCTTGAAGGCCGCGACCGCGAAGTTGCCCATCACGTAGTTGGCGGCCTTGCCCTGGACGACCAGCGGCACCGCGTCCTGCCAGTCGATCGCGGCATGGTTCGCGGTGGTGTAGGGCACGACCTTCGCCCATTCGGCAAAGGTCGCGCGGACACGGTCGTCGGTCCAGGCGATCTCGCCGTTGGTGAGCTGCTTGTGGAACTCGTAGCCGTTGGTCCTGAGGTTCAGGTAGTCGAAGATGCCGGCGGCCGGCCAGAGCTGGCTGGTGCCGGTCGTCAGGCAGTCGATTCCCGCGGCCTTGAACTTCTCGCAGTTGGCGATGAACTCGTCCCAGGTTGCGGGGACGGTCGCTCCGACCTGGTCGTAGACCGTCTTGTTGTAGTAGATTCCCCACTGGTAGTAGGTGTAGGGGATCATGTACTGCTTGCCGTCCTGCGTGACGATCGGCAGCGTCGAGGCGAGCTGGGTGTCCAGCCCGTTGTTCTTGTAGACATCCGAGATGTCCATGAACAGCCCGGCATCGACGAAGGGCTTCATCCGGTTCGCCGGATACCAGTTCGCGACATCCGGCGGATCGGTGGTCAGGAAGTTGCGGATCGCGGTCTTGTAGCCTTCGCGGTCCATGATGTTCATCTGGACGTCGATATCGGGGTTCTCGGCCTCGAAATCGGCGACAAGCTGTTCCCAGGCCGCCTTCGGTGCCGGGTCGTTGTTGTCGGTCGTGAAACGGAGCACCCGCTGCTGCGCGAAGGCCGAGCCGGAGATGAGCAGCGCCGCCGCCAGGGCCAGCGCGCCCGTCGTTCTATGGACCATGATTTCCTCCTGTCTGGTTCCAAAATGTGAAACTTGATTTTATTTATTGAAACCATAATCGCGACTCGGTTAGGCTTGTCAACAGTTTCATCGGACCGCACCCAAAGCAGGCGGCCGTGAAACGCGGGAGGAAAAGGCGATGGCAGGGGCGCTTGACGGGCGCGTGAACGGGTGCGTGAACGGGCCGGGCGACGGCACCGTCGGCAAGGCGCTGGCCGTGCTCGACCAGGTCGCGGCGTTCGGGCGCCCGGTGCGTTTCTCCGAACTTCTGGCGCAAAGCAGCTATCCGAAGGCCACGCTGTTCCGCTTTCTCCAGACCCTGACCAGCCAGTCCCTGTTGGTGCAGGACCCCGACACCGGCGCCTATTCCCTGGGGATGCGGCTGGTCCGGCTGGCCCATGCGGCCTGGGCGCAGTCCTCGCTGGCCCCGCACGCCCGGCCCCATATCGACGCGCTGTCGGCCGAGGTGGGCGAGACCGTCCACCTTGCCCAACTCGACGGCGCGCATGTCCTCTACGTGGACAAGCGCAACGCGCGCGTCCCGATCGAGATGTTCGCGCAGGCGGGAAAGGTCGGCCCGGCGCATTGCACCGGTGTCGGCAAGGCGATGCTCGCTTTCCTGCCGCCCGCCGAGCTTGACCGGCTGGTGCCGCTGCTGTCCTTCCGCGCCTTCACCCCGAACACGATCACGACACCCGATGCGCTCCGTTGCGAACTCGAAGCGACCCGCCGGCGCGGCCACGCCTTCGACCGCGAGGAGCACGAGCCCGGCATCATCTGCGTCGCCGCCCCGATCCTCAGCTCGACGGGCCGGGTGATGGGCGCGCTTTCCGTCACGTCCTCGACGCTGAGGACCACGCTCGCGGCGCTCGACGGGCTGTCGGGCACGATCAAGGACACGGCACGAAGGATCGCGGAAGATGCCGAAAGCTGGCGTTTCCCGGACCTGGACATCCATGCGCGGAAAGCGGGGTAGGACATGGCGGGCGTGACGCTCAACAGGGTGGTCAAGAAATACGGCGAGGTCCAGGTCATCCACGGCGTCGACCTTGACGTCCGGGACGGCGAGTTCTGCGTGTTCGTCGGCCCCTCGGGATGCGGCAAGTCGACCCTTCTGAGGATGGTCGCGGGGCTGGAAGAGACCAGCGCCGGCACGATCCGCATCGGACCGCGCGACGTGACGCGGCTCGACCCGTCGGAACGCGGGGTGGCGATGGTCTTCCAGACCTACGCGCTCTACCCCCACATGACGGTGGCCGAGAACATGGGCTTCGGCCTGAAGATGACGGGCCACCCGAGGGCCGAGATCGACAGGAAGGTTGCCGAGGCGTCCAGGATCCTCCGGCTCGACCCGTATCTGTCGCGCAAGCCCAAGGCGCTCTCGGGCGGCCAGCGCCAGCGCGTCGCCATCGGCCGCGCCATCGTCCGCGGCCCCGAGGTCTTCCTCTTCGACGAGCCCCTGTCGAACCTCGACGCCGAGCTTCGCGTCGAGATGCGGGTCGAGATCGCGCGGCTGCACAAGGAAATCGGCGCGACGATGATCTACGTCACCCACGACCAGGTCGAGGCGATGACGCTCGCCGACAAGATCGTGGTGCTGCGCGCGGGCCACATCGAACAGGTCGGCGGCCCGCTCGACCTCTACCGCGACCCCGACAACCGCTTCGTCGCAGGCTTCATCGGCAGCCCGTCGATGAACTTCCTGAAAGGGACGGCTGGTCAGGAAGGCCAGGTGTCGGCGAAGGGTCTCGCCACCACCTTCCGCACCTCCCTCCGGCTTCCGGCGCCGGGAACCGACCTCCTCGTCGGCCTCCGCCCCCAGCACCTGACCCTGACCGAAGGCGCAAGCCACGTGGTGGACCTCGCCGAGCAGCTCGGCGGGGTGAGCTACGTCCATCTGGTCGGGGACACGGGCGAACGGATCATCGTCGAGGCGCGCGAGGGCGTGCCCGTGCCGCAGTCGGGCCGGACCGGGGTGAGCTTCGATCCGGGCAAGGTGCTGGTGTTCGACGCCCGGACCGAGGCGCGGATCAGGTAACGCGCGCCCCACAACGCCCTTCCGCCCCCCGCCCCCTGCCGCTACAACTCGCCCCGCCATCCGCCGTGCGAGTGCCATGCAGATCGAACCCAGCCCGCTTCCCGGCTGCCTCATCCTCACCCCCCGCCGCTTCGGCGACGCGCGCGGCTGGTTTTCCGAGGTCTGGAACCGCGAGACCCTGAGACAGGCGGGAATCGACACGGATTTCGTGCAGGACAACCACTCCTTCTCGGCTCAGGGCGGCACCGTCCGGGGCCTCCACTACCAGCGCCCGCCGCGTGCCCAGGCCAAGCTCGTCCGCTGCGGGCGGGGGGCGATCTTCGACGTGGCGGTGGACGCGCGCCAGGGCTCGCCGACCTTCGGGCAATGGTTCGGCACCGAACTCAGCGCCGCGAACGGCCGCCAGCTTCTCGTCCCCGTGGGCTTCCTCCACGGCTTCGTCACCCGCGCGCCCGACACCGAAGTCCTCTACAAGTGCTCCGACACCTATGCCCCCGACTGCGACGGCGCGGTGCGGTTCGACGACCCCGACCTCGCCATCGACTGGGGCATCGCGCCCGACGCCGCCATCCTTTCGGACAAGGACCGCGCCGCGCCCCTGTTCCGCAATTTCGCCACACCCTTCGCCTACGACCCCGCCCCATGAAGATCCTCGTCACAGGCGGCGCCGGCTTCATCGGCTCGGCCGTGGTAAGGCTGGCCGTGTCGCGCGGTTGCCATGTCGTGAACCTCGACAAGCTGACCTACGCGGGCAGCCTGACGAACGTGGCGCCGGCCGCTCACTCGCCCCTCTATGCCTTCGAACGCGCCGACATCTGCGACCGTGCGGCGCTCGACCGAATCCTGACGCAGCACCGCCCCGACGCGATCATGCACCTCGCTGCCGAAAGCCACGTGGACCGCTCGATCGACGGTCCCGGCGCCTTCATCCGCACCAACGTCACCGGCACCTACACCCTTCTCGAAGCCGCCCGCGCCTACTGGAACGCACAGGAACGCCCGGAATCGTTCCGCTTCCACCACATCTCCACCGACGAGGTCTTCGGCTCGCTCGGCCCCACCGGCAGGTTCACCGAAGATACCCCCTACGACCCGCGGAGCCCCTATTCCGCGTCCAAGGCCGCCTCCGACCACCTCGTCCGCGCCTGGCACGAAACCTACGGCCTGCCCGTGGTGCTAACCAACTGCTCGAACAACTACGGCCCCTACCACTTCCCCGAAAAGCTGATCCCGGTCGTGATCCTCAAGGCCCTCGCGGGCGCGCCGATCCCCGTCTACGGGCAGGGCGCCAACGTCCGCGACTGGCTTTATGTCGAGGATCACGCCGATGCGCTTCTGACCGTGCTCACGAAGGGCGCGAACGGCCGGAGCTACAACATCGGGGGCGAGAACGAATCCTCCAACCTCGACCTCGTGACGAAGATCTGCGCGATCCTCGACGGGAAACGCCCCGGCAACCGGCCCTACGCCGAGCAGATCACCTTCGTCGCCGATCGCCCCGGCCACGACCTGCGCTATGCGATCGACCCGTCCCGGATCAGGGAGGAACTCGGCTGGCGCCCCTCGGTCACGCTCGACGAGGGGCTTGCCCGGACGGTGGACTGGTATCTCGAGAACGAGGAGTGGTGGCGCGCGCTCGAGGACCGCGACGGGGTCGGGCGACGGCTCGGGAGCGGCTGAGGCCGGAATTGAGCCCGCAATCAGGAAGGGCCGGGGAAACCCCGGCCCTCTCCATCCCGCGCTGCCGGCCGGGGTCAGGCCGTCTTGAACGGCACCGCCACGAACGACTGCCGGCCGTTCCGCTGGATGAGCAGAAGGACGGCGGACCGATCCCCCTTGACGCTCTCGACGATCTTCTGGAGGTCGCCGGCGGACCTGACCGGCTGCTGGTTCACGCTCAGGATCACGTCGCCCTGCTCGATCCCCTTCTCGGCGGCGGGTCCGTCCACGGCCGTCACAACCAGACCGGGCGTGCCCTCGGGAAGGCCGGCCTGCTGCGCGTCCCCCGGGTTGAGGGCATGAACGGTCAGGCCCACGTCGGCGACCGTCACGTCACCTGCCGTGTCCGGCGCCGCGCCCTGCCCCCCGGTATCGGCCGAGGCCATTTGATCGCCGAGGGTGCCCACGGCGAAGGACAGATCCTGCGGCTTGCCGTTCCGCCAGAGCGACAGCGTCGCCTTTTCGCCCGGCGCAAGGTCGGCGATGGCCCGCGACACCAGCTTGGGCGTCCCGGTCGTCGTGCCGTTGACCGCAACGATGACGTCTCCGGCCTGCACGCCGGCGCGGGCGGCGGGCGACCCGTCGGCCACGGACGCCACGATGGCGCCCTCGGGCCTTGCAAGCCCGAGCGCCTGCGCCACGCCTTCGTCAACCGGCTGGATCATCACGCCGATATAGCCATAGGCGATGTCGCCGCCGCCGTTTGCCATGATCTTCCCGACCACCCTCTGCGCCTGGGCGGACGGGATCGCGAAGCCCACACCGACGCTGCCCCCGTTCGGCGAGTAGATGGCCGTGTTGATCCCGATGACCGTGCCGTCGAGGTTCAGGAGCGGCCCGCCCGAGTTGCCGCGGTTGATCGCCGCGTCGATCTGCAGGAAGTCGTCGTAGGGGCCGTTGTTCAGGTCGCGCCCGCGGGCCGAGACGATCCCGCTCGTCACCGTCGTGCCGATGCCGAAGGGATCGCCAATGGCGATAATCTGGTCGCCCAGCCGCATCTTGTCGCTGTCGCCCCATTGCAGGGCGGTCAGCGGCTTGCCGGATGACACCTTCAGCACCGCGATGTCGTTCTTCCTGTCGCCGCCGAAGAGCTGTGCCCCGAGTTCGGTCCCGTCATCCAGCGTCACCGAGATCGACTTGGCGTTGTCAATGACATGGTAGTTCGTGACCACGTAGCCGTCGGCCGAGATCACGAAACCCGACCCGAGCGATACGCCGCCCTGCCGCGGCTCCCGCGGCCCGTTCCCCTCCGGCGCTCCGGGCATCTGCGGCATTCCCTGGAACGGTCCGTTCTCGCCGAAGAACCGGCGGAAGAATTCCTCTTGCGGGGAAGGCCCGGCCTGTGCCTGCTCCTGCGGAGCAAGCACCGTCGTCACCGTGACCACGCCCGGCTTCGTGCGCGCGACCACGTCGGCCACCGACGGGGCCACCGACGGGGCCTGCGACACGGTCGCCGAGGTGGCCGCTGCAGAGGTGTCGGTGCCGGCGAAGGCCCCCATCAGGCCTGCCCCCCCCGACAACATCCCGACCGAGATCGCAAGCGCCGACACGCCGGCGAGGGCCAGCCGCCTTGTACGTCCCAATGACTCAATCCGCTTCATGTCCTGCATCCTTCAAGACCCGGAGATTTCCGGCACGGGGACAGCCGCGGTGCCCGTGCGCCGCCGGGGGATCTCCTGCCCTGGCGGTCTCGACAGTCCTTGATAAACTGACGGACCCGGCACTCTTCCAGAGGCCTGAAACGGAAGTAACAGGCCATTTACATCGCGTGTGCGGGCCGCGACGGGCAGAACCCCCGGGCCCACCCGCGGGCCCAGCCTGCGGGGCCCGAACCGTTTGCCTTTCCGGGCGCACCTGTGGCTAGGTGCGCCGGTGGCAGGATTCGCGGCGGAACGGCGGGCATGACGGTGATCGTCTTCGGACGCACGGGCCAGGTGGCGGCAGAGCTTGCGCGCCGGCTTCCGGACGCGACGTTCCTCGGCCGCGACCGGGCCGACCTTTCCGATCCTGCGTCCTGCGCCGAGGCGATACTGGCCGCCCGTCCCGAAGCGGTGATCAACGCCGCCGCCTTTACCGCCGTCGACCTCGCCGAGACGGACGAGGCAGCCGCCCGCATCGTCAATGCGGATGCGCCGGGCCGCATGGCGCGCGCCGCCGCCCGGCTCGGCATCCCGTTCCTCCACATCTCGACCGATTACGTCTTCGACGGGCGCATGGGCCGGGCCTGGCGCGAGGACGATCCGGTCACCCCGCTCGGCGCCTACGGCCGGACGAAGCTCGACGGCGAACGGCAGGTGGCCGGGGCGGGCGGCCCGCATGTCGTGCTGCGCACGGCCTGGGTCTTTGCGGCCCACGGCAGGAACTTCGTCCGCACCATGCTCCGCCTAGGGGCCGAACGCCCCGAGCTTCGCGTCGTCGCCGACCAGCATGGCGGCCCGACCCCCGCAGCCGACATCGCCGGCGCGCTGGTCACCATCCTCGGCGCCTTCCGCGACGGCCGCGGCACGTCCGGCGTCTTCCACTACGCCGGCGCCCCGGCCACCACCTGGGCCGATTTCGCCGAGGCGATCCTGGCCGGCGCGGGACTGTCGGCAAGGGTGACGCGCATCGGCACCGCCGACTTCCCCACCCCGGCCCGCCGCCCGGCCAACTCGGTGCTTGACTGCGGCAGGATCGCCCGGACCTATGGCATCGCCCAGCCGGACTGGCGGGACGGGCTGCGCAAGGTGCTTGCCGAACTGGAGGCGACGAGATGACCGACACCCCCCGCAAGGGCATCGTTCTGGCCGGGGGATCGGGCACGCGGCTCTACCCGATCACGCATTCCGTGTCCAAGCAGATGCTGCCGCTCTACGACAAGCCGATGATCTACTACCCCCTCTCGGCCCTGATGCTCAGCCACATCCGCGAGGTCGCGATCATCTCCACCCCGCGCGACCTGCCGCAGTTCAGGGCGCTTCTCGGCGACGGATCAGACTGGGGCATGCGGTTCGACTACATCGTCCAGCCCTCGCCCGACGGCCTCGCCCAGGCGTATATCCTGGCCGAGGATTTCCTCGCGGGCTCGCCTTCGGCGATGGTCCTCGGCGACAACGTGTTCTTCGGCGAAGGCCTGTCCTCGAAGCTGAAGGCCGCCGATGCCCGCGCCAGCGGCGGCACCGTCTTCGGCTACCGCGTGAAGGACCCCGAACGCTATGGCGTCGTGGAGTTCGACACGGACGGCAAGGTCCTGTCGATCGTCGAGAAGCCCGAGAGGCCGAAATCCACATATGCCGTCACCGGCATCTACTTCCTCGACGGCGAGGCCCCGCACCGCGCGCGCGGCATCACGCCCTCTGCCCGTGGCGAGCTCGAGATCGCCGACCTCCTCAACATCTACAACGCCGAGGGCTCGCTGTCGGTCGAACGCCTCGGCCGCGGTTTCGCCTGGCTCGACACCGGCACCCACGAAAGCCTTCTGGAAGCGGCCGAGTTCATCCGCACCATCGAGGAACGCCAGAACCTGAAGGTCGGCTGCCCGGAAGAAATCGCCTTTCTGAACGGCTGGATCGACGCCGCGGCGCTGCGGGCGCTGGCGAAGCCCTACCTCAAGACGCAGTACGGGCGGTACCTGCAAAGGGTGGCTGACGACGGCGGGGTGTGAGGGGGGGGCGCCATCGGCTCTTTCCGGAGTCGCGGAGCGGCCATGCACCGGCCGCGCACCGGGCCTACGCCCTTATCGTGTCGCCCTTCTGCAGCACCGGCGTGAGCTCCACCCGCTCCGGCCCCGCCGTGGGATCCTCGCGCCGCCTCAGGATGATCCCTGCTGCGCGCATCCCGATCTCGCGCCGGCCTGCATCCATCGTCGCCAGGCGCCGGGGCAGTCCGTCCAGCAGATCGACGCCGTTGAACCCCGCCAGCCCGACCCTGCCCGGCACGTCGATCCCGTGTTCGAGGCACCAGAGCAGCCCGCCCGCCCCGATCATGTCGTTCGAGTAATACAGGAAATCGAGGTCGGGTGTCCGCCTCAGGATCGCCTCCGTCATCTCGCGCCCCTTCAGAAGCGCCGATCCGCCCGAGTAGTATTCCCGGTCGACAAGGCTCAGGCCGGCGTCCGCGAGCCCCTCCTCGAACCCCTCCATGCGTTTGCGCGCGCGGTGGTCGTTCGGCATGTTCGTCCCGAGAAACCCGATCCGCCGGTACCCGGCCCGCGCGATCTCCAGCGCCATGGCGAGTCCCGCGCGCCGGTGCGAAATCCCGACCACCGAGTCGATGGCCACGCCGTCGGTATCCATGATCTCGACGATCGGGACCCCGGCGGTCGACAGCATCGCCCGGGCCGCGTCGGTATGCTCCACCCCGGCCACGATCACCCCGGACGGCCGCCACGACAGCATCTCGTACAGCACCGCTTCCTCGCGCTCGGGCGAATAGTCGGTCACGCCGACGACGGGCTGGAGGCCGGTCCGGTCGAGACCCTCGGAAATGCCCGACAGCACCTCGGGAAACACGAGGTTGGAAAGCGAGGGGATAACCACCGCCACAAGGTTCACCCTCTGGCTCGCCAGCGCGCCCGCGATCCGGTTCTGCACGTAGCCGAGCCGCTTGGCCGCGGCGAGCACCCGGTCGCGGGTCTCTGCCGAGACATCTCCGCGGTTCCTCAGCACGCGGCTGACTGTCATCTCGCTGACGCCCGATGCCTCGGACACGTCGCGCAGTGTCAGCGAACGGTGACTGTCCTTGGCCGAAGTCATGGCGCACCCGCTTCCTTCACGGTGGTCCGGGCTACTATCGCGTTTCGGCGCCGGGGCGCAAGGAACCGCTGCCGGCACCTGCCCGGAGGCACCATTCCCGCGCCACCGGCCGCGTGCGGTCCCCCTGGCTCAGGGGGACCGCACGACGGGGCAACGGAACCGCACCGGGCCTGCCGGAGGCTGATCGCTCCCGGTCATGCGGACGGTTTCGCTGCGCCGAGCTGCCCGCGCGGCGGAAGAGAATCAACTCTTGTGTCGCCCCGCTGGCCATGCCCGACTTGTTGCCTTCTGCCGTCTGTTCGTCCAGCCTGAGCCGACCGGAGGAAGAGCAGACCCATGAACCCGCATCCGCCCCTCTACTCGGCCTCCGTCCCCGTCTTCCGCCACTACATCGGCCGGATCGAGGGGCTCGCCGCCAGGGCGCGGGGGCGGGAGGGACTGATGCAGGCGCGCCTCGCGCCGGACATGTTCGGCTTCGGGCAGCAGGTGGCGACCGCGCTGCGGCTCTCGCTCCGTGTCAGCTTTCCGCTTGCCGGACAGCCGGTGCCGCCCGACCCCGCGCTCGGGACCGACGCGGCGGGGCTGGCGGAGCGGATCGCGCTGACGCGATCGGCGCTCGATGCGCTCGACCCGGCGGCCTTCGCGGGGGCCGAGGGGCGGACGATCCGCCATGCTGCAGGGTTCGCCGAGCTCGAACAGGACGGCGCGACCTTCCTGCACCTCTTCGGGATGCCGAACTTCCTCTTCCACACCGGCATGGCCTTCGCGATCCTGCGGGCGAACGGCGTCGCGATCGGGAAGGCCGACTTCGACGGCCAGCACGACTATCCGCCGGGGTTCAGGTTCTAGACAGGCGCCTTGTGCAGGCGCAACGGGCCCCGGAGGCGGATCCGGGGCCCGTCAGGCGGGGGAAATGTCCGTAGCTTCAGAAGGCGTTGGCGGCGGTGGCCGCGATGGCGAAGGACAGCGACAGCGCGCCGATCGCAAAGACGACCCAGTGGGTGGTGCGGGTCAGCTTCTCGTTGGTGACGATGCGCATGGCGGCTTCCTTCATCGCGGTCCTCCAATCGGTATGGCGGTTCGGATGGCTCGACATTCGCGGGCGATTGCGGCACGAATGCGGAAAGGCCGGGCCCCTTTCCCGGCATTTTCGGCGCGGAAGATGGCGGGGGAGCCGCCGCATGGCAGGCCCGGACGAGACACCCGAGTTCGGCGACCCGCTTGGTGGCTGGACTCCGCCGAGGCGTCCGGATTTCGACCGGATCGAGGGTGCGACGGTCAGCCTCGAGCGTCTCGATCCCGACCGCCATGCCGCTTCCCTCTTCGCCGCCTGCAGCGCCGACGACAGGGTATGGGACTATCTTCCCTATGGTCCGTTCCCGGCAGCCGACGACTATCGCGCCTGGGCACGGCGGATGGCCGAGGCGCAGGATCCCTTCTTCCTCGCGATCGTCCCGAAGCACCGGGGCGTCGCCACCGGGGTGGCGAGCTATCTTCGGATCGCGCCGGAAGCCGGCAGCATCGAGGTCGGCCACATCTGCCTCTCGCCCGCGCTCCAGGGCACCGTCGCGGCGACCGAGGCGATGTTCCTGATGGCGGACTGGGCCTTCGCGGCCGGCTACAGACGCTACGAATGGAAATGCGATGCGCTGAACCGCCCGTCCCGCCGTGCCGCGATGAGGCTCGGCTTCAGCTTCGAGGGCGTGTTCCGGCAGGCGGCGGTGGTGAAGGGGCGCAACCGCGACACCGCGTGGTTCGCGATCATCGACCGGGATTGGCCGGCCCTCCGTGCCGCCCATGTCGCCTGGCTCGATCCGGGGAACTTCCGTCCGGACGGGCTCCAGCTGCGCCGCCTGTCGGACCTGACGCGACCGCTGCTCTACCGGGCCGACCCGGGCGTGGACGGGCCGGATGGCCGTCGCGCCTGCCGGTGACGGCCCGGTCCGCATCCGGAGCGCTCACAGGATGCCGCCGGTGGAGATCCGGTCGCTGACCAGCCCGGCGAGCCGTCGGACATCCTGGCGCGTCGAGACACCCGCCCGGTCCCGGGCCGCAAGATCGGCGGCGGCACGTTCGAGCGAGGCGTCGCGTGCGATCCGGGCGACCCCCTGCAGGAAGCCGGCCACGTATCCGACCGATGCCGCGTCGGGCGCCTCGGCAAGAACCCGCGCCGCATGGCTGAGATCGTCCCGGAAGGCGGCAGGGTCCGGCTTCGTGGCCGCATCGGCGGGGCCGGCCGGCGGAGGAACCGTACCGGTCAGGGAAAGCGCCCCGAGAATCGCCGCGCTGAAGGCCCCGAGGCCCCCGATCGGCTTGAGCAGGAAGGTGTCGGCCCCGACGTCGAGCGACCGGGCGGCGATGTCGGGATCGCCTGTCATGCAGATCAGCGCCGGAGGGCGATGCGGGGACCGCGCGAGATCGGCCAGGAATTCGAGTCCCGAGCCATCCGGCAGGCCGACGTCGCACAGCACGACCGAGGGCCGGTAGGTCTGGATGTGGCGACGTGCGGCGCGGATGCAGTCCGCGCGCCGGATGCGGGCGCCCGCCCGGACGCAGTAGTGCCGGATCGCGTCACAGGCGAGGCGGCTGTCCTCGACCACGAGGATGGTGAGGCCGCCGAGGGGGCGTCCGGGAACGGGAAGCCGCTGCAGGACGGGGACAGTGAAGTCGTCGGGCATTCCGGCACCTCCGCGGCTGTGGACGCACCTTCGGCCAGGCTGTCGGCGCGGGACGCCCCGATTAGCGCAGGGAACGGCTAACGGCAGGTAAATGCGCCCCGGGCGGATCCGGCATCCCGTACGGGTCGCCGCTTGCGGGCAGGCGCGGCGGGCGCCATAACCCGGTGAGGGATCCGGCGGGGGTCCGGCGGGGAGGGGCGAGCATGATCGGACGTCTCAATCACGTGGCCATCGCGGTGCCCGACCTCGCGGCGGCTGCGGCGCAATACGCCGACCTGCTCGGAGCATCGGTGCGCCCGCCCCGGGACGAGCCGGCACACGGCGTCACGGTGGTCTTCGTCGACCTGCCGAACACCCGGGTGGAACTTCTTCATCCGCTGGGACCGAACTCGCCGATCGAGGGCTTCCTGAAGAAGAACCCTGCCGGCGGCATCCATCACGTGTGCTACGAGGTTTCCGACATAGGCGCCGCGCGCGACCGGCTGGTCGCGGCCGGGGCACGGGTTCTCGGCGGGGGCGAACCGAAGACGGGGGCGCATGGCAAGCCGGTCCTGTTCCTGCACCCGAAGGACTTCGGCGGGTGCCTCATCGAACTCGAGGAGGTGTGAGGCCTTGTCCATCACCGGAGCCATCGTTCTCTATGCGGTCATCTGGTTCATCGTCTTCTTCGTCGTCCTGCAGCTCACCGCGCACACGCAGGGCGACAGGGGCGAGGTTGTGCCGGGCACGCCTGCGTCCGCTCCGGCCGAGGAAAAGGTCCGGCGCCGCGCCATGACCGCAACGGTGGCGGCCACCGTCGTCTGGGCCGTGGTCGTGGGTGTGATCATGTCGGGTGCGATCACGATCCGCGACCTCGACGTCTTCGGCCGGATGAATCCGGAGCCGGCCGGGGGCACCGAGTAGAGCCTGTCCGACCCGGATGCAAGCGTCGGACAGGCTCCGGCTTCCTGGCGGCAAGGGCGCAGTCCCCCCTCTGTCCGACGGGCTCTCGGGCCTTGAGTGTCGCCTGTCTTTCGTCAGAACCGGAATCCGCTTCTGTCGGACTGGCTCTAGGACCGCCCCGACTGCCGGAGTGCGTGGAACAGGTGCGTGAAGGCGGCCGCGCCGAGGACCGGCACGAACAGGTTGACGACCGGTATGGCGAGCGGCGCGGCCATGACAATTCCCGCCAGCCAGATCAGGTGCGCATTCCGCCGGCGCAGATCACGCGCCTCGTCCGCCCCGATCCGTCGGGTGGCAGCCAGGTCAAAATACTCTCGCCCGAGCAGCCAGCCGTTCAGACCCACGAAGACGAGCGGCGCGAACGGTCCGCTCAGGATGTAGAGCACGAGGCCGACGACGTTCGCGGCCAGAAGGAAGGCCGTGAAGGCGAGGTTCGCGCGGAGCGCCGCGAGGAAGGGCCGGGGCCGTACCGGCGGCAGGCCGGGATAGTACCGGTCCTCGACGGCATCGGCCACGCGGTCGAGAAAGAGGCCCGAGAAGAGCGCCGCCACCGGCACCATGAGGAATACCGAGAGGACGAGGACGAGGAGCAGCGACGCCCAGTCGAGAAGCGGGCGGAGAATCTGCACCTCGCCCCACCACGGCAGCGTCACGGTTTCCGGCACCACAAGTCCGACGAGACCGGCGAGCAGCGCGTAGAGTCCCGCGAGCAGCCCCAGCGACAGGGCGATCCCCAGTCCGGTGACGCGCAGGAAGCGGGGATCGCCGAACTGCGACAGCGCCCTGAGGATGCTGGCAAGGATCACGCCCTCACCCAGGTCACGATCTTCGAGAGGTCGGGGCGCGGGCGGTCCGGCGTGGCGGCCGTTTCCGTCCCGATGTGGATGAGTCCGGCCACCCATTCCCCCGGGGCGAGCCCGAGGCCCTCGCGCGTGAACGTCGGGTCGGCCACATGCCAGCCCGTCAGCCAGCAGGCGCCCCACCCGGCGGCGAGGGCCGCCTGCAGCAGGGTCAGGCAGGCGGCGCCGGCGGACAGCACCTGCTCGATCTCGGGGATGCGATCGGTCGGCATCGGCCGCTTGACGACGGCCACGACCAGATCCGCGTCGGCGAACTGGGCCACGCCCTTGGCACGCCGCTCGTCCTCGAGCCCGAGGCGGCGGCCGGTCGCCTCTGCAAGCGCGGCGAGCCGGGCAAGCGCAGGCTTTGCAAGGACGACGAAGCGCCAGGGCTCGAGCTTGCCGTGGTCGGGCACCCGTGCGGCCGCGGTCAGGAGCGTCATCAGCTCGTCTTCGGACGGGACCGGCGCAGAGAGCGTCCGCGCCGGCCGCGACCGGCGGGTCAGCAGGAATTCGAGCACGGCCGGGTTGGGAACGGGCATGGCGGGAACCTTCTCTGGGGCGGACCCGGTTTCGGACAATCGCGGCCGGTCCGCAAGCGCGGACCGGCTTCGGTGGGGGGGGCGATCAGTTCAGGAAGTAGCGGGCCAGGTCGTCGATGTGGGCGCCCGCATGGGCCTGCCAGGCGGCGCCCGGCTGGCGCTTCGCGAGTGTCTCGGCCAGCGGATCGGGTGCGCGCGCGGTGCTGCCGGTCATCTCCTCGAGCACCGCATGGCCGCAGAAGGGCACATGGACTTCGGAGTAGCCGCCCTCGTGGACCATGACGAGCCGGCCGCCGCAGAGTTCCCGGGCCGCGGCCATCACCCTGCGCGTCATCAGCCGGAAGGTCTCGGCCGTGCAGAGCATCCGCCCGAGGGGATCCATCGCCGAGGCGTCGTAGCCGCAGGCGACCACGATCGCCTCGGGGCGGAAGCGGTGGAGAAGCGGGATCACGATGCGCTGCACCACGTCGAGATAGGAGGCATGGCCCGTCCCGGGCGGAAGCGGGATGTTCACGTTGTAGCCGTGCCCCTTGCCCTGCCCGCGCTCCGAGGCGTCGCCGGTGTCGAGAGGGTAGTTCCGTTCCTGGTGGAGCGACACCGTCAGAACCTCGGGGTCTGACAGGAAGATGGCTTCGGTGCCGTTGCCGTGGTGCACGTCCCAGTCGACCACGGCGATGCGGCGGCACAGCCCCCTTGCCTGCGCGGCGCGGATCGCGATGGCGATGTTGGCCAGAAGACAGAAGCCGTTGGGAAAGTCCGGCAGGCAATGGTGGCCCGGCGGACGGGACAGGGCATAGGCATTGCCGAACCGCCCCTCCAGAACGCCGGCGAGCGCCGCGGCGGCAAGCCCGGCGGACAGCGCGGCGATCTCGTACCCGCCGCGGCCGAACGGCGTTCGGAGTCCAAGTTCGCCGCCGCCGGCGTCGGACGCGGCCCTGAACGCGTCGAGATAGGACGCCGGATGCACGCGCAAGAGATCCTCGCGGCCGGCTTCGGGCGCCGACAGGATGGCCAGATCCCGGGCAAGGCCCGTCACCTCGATCAGGTTTTTCAGCCGCCGCTTCGTTTCAGGCGATTCGGGCAGCCCGCCGCCGGGCTGGACGAGGCCCCCCACCGGAAGCGTCAGGGCATAGTTGCCGCCGTGGTGCCAGAAGGTCCGTTCGTCGGTGAAGAAGGCCGTGGTCATGGACGCAATCCCCCTGGATCGGGGGAAAGGCTACGGCGCCGCAGCGGCCCTGGCCAGAGCCTCCGGAAGAGATCGCCGCGGAGGAGCCCCGAGGGCCCCGCGTGGCCGCCCCCGTCTTTTCCGCCCCTGGTAAAAGGTGGCACCGGCGCCCGAGGGAAACGCGCGAACAGATCCGGGCGCCGGTGCCGCCCCCGGGCGGCGATGCCGCCCGGGGGGTCCTATTCTCCGCCTCCAAGCCCGTGGACATAGGCCGCGACCGCGCGGATGTCCGCCTCGGAGAGGCGCGGGGACCAGTTTGGCATGACGCCGAAGCGGGCCTTCGTCACCGTCTCGGTCAACGTCGCTGCATCCCCGCCATAGAGCCAGATCGCATCGGTCAGATTCGGGGCCCCCAGGTCCCGGTTGCCGGTGCCGGTGTCGCCGTGGCAGGCCGCGCAGTTCTCGGCGAACACCGCCGCACCCTTCGCCGCCATCGCCGCATCGTTGTCCTGCCCGGAAATCCGGAGCACGTACTGCACGACCTCGTCGATCTGCGCCGGCTCGAGAAGGCCATCCGTCCCGAAGGCCGGCATCTGCGAGAAGCGCGCATCGGGGTCGGTTGTGTTGCGGATGCCGTTGGTCACCGTGGTGAGGATCGCCTGGATGTCGCCGCCCCAGAGCCAGTCGTTGTCGAGAAGGTTCGGGTAGCCCTTGGCCCCGGCGGCACCGGCCCCGTGACACTGGGCACAGTAGGTGCGGAAGATGGAGGCGCCGGCATTGCGGACGTAGTTGGCAAGCTCGGGGTCGTCCTTGATCTTCGTCATGTCCGCGGCGACGAGCTTTGCCTCGACCGGCGCGTTGGCGGCGTTGAACCGTTCTATCTCGGCCGCGACCGCCGCCCTCTGCGACGATCCGATCAGGCCCTGCGTCGCCCGTGTCAGCAACGGCCAGGCGGGGTAGGCGATGGTATAGGCGAGGCCCCAGATCACCGTGATGTAGAAGGTCCAGAGCCACCACCGCGGCAGGGGGTTGTTGTATTCCTCGATGCCGTCCCAGCTATGGCCCGTGGTCTCGGGCTCGGGCGGACGGCCGGCGGGTTTCTTGCTCATGTCCTTGTCTCCCTGGCCCGCGGCGCGCTCTCAGGCTCTGGCTGCGGCGCGGGGCGGTCCTCGTTGCGGAACGGGATGGATGCGCTGTCCTCGTGTGCCGGGCGCGATCCGGGCCTGAAGGCCCAGAGGATCGTCCCGATGAAGATCGCGACGAGCGCGAGAAGCGCCCAGCTGTCGGCGAATTCGCGGAAGGCCTCATATGTCATCGCAGGCCCCTCAGCGCGCCGGATCGGGTTCGAAGGTCGAGAAGTCGACCATGGTGCCCAGAACCTGGAGGTAGGCGACGAGCGCATCCATCTCGGATATGCCCGGCTGCCCGTCGGGGTTGGCGACGTGCGCCTTCGGATAGCGGGCGAGCAGCCCCGCCGTGTCGGCATTCGGATCGGCCTGCGCGGCGAAATCGGCCTTGGCCTCGGCCATCATCTCGTCGCTGTAGGGCGTGCCGAGCATCCGGTCCACGCTCAGGCGGTTCCCGATGTCGTTGCCGTTGATGATCCGTTTCGCAAGGAAGCCGTAGCCCGGCATCACGCTTTCGGGCACGACCGAACGCGGATCGGTCAGGTGCTGGACCTGCCATTCGTCCGAGTAACGGCCGCCGACGCGGGCAAGATCGGGTCCCGTCCGCTTCGAGCCCCACTGGAACGGGCGGTCGTACATCGATTCGGCGGCGAGGCTGTAGTTGCCGTAGCGCTCGACCTCGTCCCGCATGGGGCGGATCATCTGGCTGTGGCAGACGTAGCAGCCCTCGCGGATGTAGACGTCGCGCCCCGCCATCTCGAGGGGCGAATAGGGCCGCACCCCTTCGACCTTCTCGATCGTGTTGTCGATGTAGAAGAGGGGCGCGATTTCCACGATCCCGCCGATCGTCACCACGAGGAACGAGAAGACGAGAAGGAGCGTCGCGTTGGTTTCGAGGAGCTTGTGCTTTTCCAGAATGGCCATCGGAGGCTCCCTTACTCGGCGGGGACCGCGGAAACAGCGGCGGACGACGCCGGCTGTTTCGCTACGGTAGCCCAGAGGTTGTAGACCATGATGACGGCGCCCCCGAGGTAGAGGGTGCCGCCCAGGGCGCGGACGACGTACATCGGAAACTTGGCGGCGACGGTGTCGGCGAAGGCGTTCACGAGGAAGCCCTGCGCGTCGACCTCACGCCACATCAGCCCTTCCATGATCCCCGTGACCCACATCGAGGCCGCGTAGAGGACGATCCCGATGGTGGCGAGCCAGAAGTGCCAGCTGACCAGGCTGAGCGAGTAGAGCCGCTCGCGGTGCCAGAGGCGCGGCACGAGGAAGTAGAGGACGCCGAAGGTGATCATGCCGTTCCAGCCGAGCGCACCGGAGTGGACGTGTCCGATGGTCCAGTCGGTGTAGTGGCTGAGGCTGTTGACCGCCTTGATCGACATCACCGGGCCTTCGAAGGTCGACATGCCGTAAAAGCCGATCGAGACGACCATCATCCGGATCACCGGGTCGGTGCGGAGCTTGTCCCAGGCCCCCGACAGCGTCATCAGCCCGTTGATCATGCCGCCCCACGAGGGCATCCAGAGCATGATCGAGAACACCATCCCGAGGGTCGAGGCCCATTCCGGCAGCGCGGTGTAGTGCAGATGGTGCGGGCCTGCCCAGATGTAGAGGAAGATCAGCGCCCAGAAGTGGATGATCGAGAGCTTGTAGGAATAGACAGGGCGTTCGGCTTGTTTCGGCACGAAGTAGTACATCATCCCCAGGAAGCCCGCGGTCAGGAAGAAGCCCACCGCGTTGTGGCCGTACCACCACTGCACCATTGCGTCCTGCACGCCCGAGAAGACCTGCACCGACTTCGACCCGAGCAGGGACACGGGGATGGACAGGTTGTTGACGACGTGCAGCATCGCCACGGTGACGATGAACGACAGCAGGAACCAGTTGGCCACGTAGATGTGGGGTTCCCTGCGCCTGATGAGGGTTCCGAGGAAGACCGCGAGGAAGGCGAGCCAGACGATGGTCAGCCACCAGTCCACGTACCATTCCGGTTCGGCATATTCCTTGGACTGCGTGGCACCGAGGATGTAGCCCGTCGCGGCGAGGACGATCACGAGCTGATACCCCCAGAACACGAACCAGGCGAGGTTGCCGCCCCAGAGCCGCGCCGCGCTGGTGCGCTGCACGATGTAGAAGGTGGACATGATCAGGGCGTTGCCGCCGAAGGCGAAGATGACGGCCGATGTGTGAAGGGGTCTCAGCTTGCCGAAATTGGTGTAGCCCTGCGTCAGGTCCGACAGGTTCAGCGACGGAAAGGCAAGCTGGAAGGCGATCGTCACGCCGACGAGGAAGCCGACGATGCCCCAGAAGCATGTCGCGATGACCCCGGCCCGGATGACGCCGTCGTTGTATTCGTTCACCGGCGCGATCCGCGTTTCGTCCGTCTGCCTGAGCACCCAGACGAAGGCGATGGCCGCGGCCGCCATGACCTCGAGCGCGTTGACCATGTATGCGACGTCGCGGGCATAGTTCGCTGCGATCGCTGCCAGTACCGCGACGGCGCCGAGGACGATCAGCTTGATGTAGTCCCACATGTCCGGTCCCCTCGTTCTGCCGGTCCCGGCCTGACGTTCCCGCAGTCTTCGACTGGCGCGCAGGCATGGCCGGCCTTGGCTGTTTTTCGCCAGTGGCGGAATCGCGCGCCTTGATCTGCGTCAATCCAGGCAGGTGGCGGAGTTGACCGGGATCAAGGCAGTCCCGGGCGGCGGTGTTAATTCTCTGGCAGTGGCGCACACTCGGCGCCGGAAGGAGTCTTCCAATGAGCTACAAGACAGTTCTTGCCGTCACGACGGGCGCTTCACCATCCGCGGTGCAGATCGACGCGGCCGTCGCGATCGCCCGTGCCGAGGATGCCCATCTCGACGTCCTGTCGCTGGGCATCGACCGCATCGAAATGGGCTACTCCTTCGCGGGCACTTCCGTCGTGGTGCATCAGGAGATGCTCTCCCGGGCGAAGGCGGAGGCCGAGGCAGCGAACACGTGGGTCCGGTCGCGCCTCGCCGCAGAAGACATCCGCTGGGCCGCGGAACCCGGCGTCGCCTCCGTGGGCGTGGTGGGCCCGGTGGTCGGCGAGCGCGCGCGCTTCTGCGACCTGGCCGTGGCGCCGCGCCCCTATGGCGTCGAGAGCAGCGCCGACCGCGAGGCAGCGCTCGAGGGCGCGCTCTTCAATGGCGGCGCGCCGGTGCTCGTCGTACCCGATACGGGCCTGGCAGCCGGCTTCGCGGACCGGATCGTGCTCGGCTGGAACCGCAGCGAGGAAGCGATGCATGCCGCGCGCGCGGCGCTGCCCTTCCTGCGCCGCGCGGCGCTCGTCAGCATCGCGGTGATCGACCCGCCGTCGCTCGGCCTCGAGCGGTCGGACCCCGGCGGAGCGCTCTCGCAGTGGCTTGCCCGGCACGGCGTCCGGGCCGAGGTCGCGGTGCTGGCGCGGACCCTGCCGCACCTGTCCGAGATCCTTGCGAGGCACTGCCGGGACATCGATGCCGGCATGGTCGTCATGGGGGCCTACAGCCACTCCCGGTTCCGCGAGGCGATTCTCGGGGGGATGACCCGCGACATGCTCGAGGCGGTGGACACGCCCCTCTTCATGGCGCACTAGCCTGCCGGTCAGACGAGGAAACCGCCGTCCGCATCGTCGCCGGCTTCCTCGGTCAGGCGATCGAAGTCGGGCACGAGGACGCGGCGCTTGCCGTCAAGCTCGATGATCCCGTCGCGCTTGAGCGACGACATCTGGCGGCTGACGGTTTCGAGCGTCAGGCCGAGATAGTCGGCCATCGCCTCCCGTGTGAGGGGAAGGTCGAACGCGATCTTCTTGGACCCTGCCCTGAGCCCCAGCGAGGCGTCGCGCCGCGCGAGGATCGAGAGCAGGCTCGCGATCTTTTCGCGCGCGGTCTTGCGGCCGAGAAGCAGCATCCATTCGCGGGCCGCATCGAGTTCGTCCAGCGTCATCTCGAGCAGGCGCTGGCCGATGTGAGGGGTCGTGCCGAGAAGGTCCTCGAAGGGCTTCCGGCGGAAGCAGCACATCAGGACATCGCTGACGGCGGTCACGGTGTAGGCGGCACGTTCGCGGCCGGGCCTCCCCACGAAATCGGAGGGCAGCAGAAGGCCGACCATCTGGGTGCGGCCGTCTTCCATCATCTGGGTGAGGGTGGCGACGCCGCTGACGACCGAGGCCACGAAGTCCATGCGGTCGCCCGACCAGATGAGCGTCTGGCCCGCCTCGAAACTGCGGTAGTACTTGATCTGCTCGAGGTGCAGCAGTTCGTCGGTCTCGCACCTGGCACAGACCGCACGATGACGAATCGGGCAGTCGCCGCAATCCGGCAGGATGGTATGACCGTCTATTCGTATCATCTGGCCGGTTGATCTGCGTCAAGGAGGATTGTCCCCCGTTACCCTAACCCTACAGGATGGACCAGACTACGCAACTTGCCCGGTTCGGACTGTTCGATGCGCGTGTGCCCCGCTACACGAGCTACCCCACCGCGCCGCAGTTCAGCGCGTCGGTCGGGGCAGAAAGCTTCGAGGCCTGGCTCCGCGCGATTCCCGCGGGCTCACGGATATCGCTCTATTTGCATGTGCCTTTCTGCCGGCGGCTCTGCTGGTTCTGCGCCTGCCGCACGCAGGGCACTCGGACTGACGAGCCCGTGCTGTCCTATGCCGATGTCCTCGGGGCGGAACTTGCCCTTCTGTCCCGCACCCTCGCGCCCGGCGTCACCTTGTCGAGGCTGCACTGGGGCGGCGGGACGCCCACCCTGCTGCCGGCGAATCGGATCGCTTCGCTTGCGAGGGCCGTTCTCGATGTCGTCCCGCTCGGCGAAGGGGCGGAATTCTCGGTCGAGATCGACCCGAAGGAGATCGATGACGAGCGGCTCGACGCGCTCGCCTCGGCGGGAATGACGCGCGCCTCGATCGGGGTGCAGGACTTCGACCCGGAGATCCAGAAGCTGATCGGGCGCGACCAGAGCTACGAGGTCACGCGGCGCGCTGTCGAGATGATCCGGGCGCGCGGCGTCTCGTCGCTCAACGCCGACATCCTCTACGGGCTGCCGAACCAGACCACGGCGCGGATTGCCGACAGCGTACAGAAGCTCCTGTCGCTGTCGCCGGACCGGGTGGCGCTCTATGGCTATGCGCATGTGCCCTGGATGGCGCGGCGCCAGACGATGATCCCCTCCGACACGATACCCACGCCGGAAGAGCGCCTGAGGCTTTTCGACACGGCGCGCCACCTTCTCGTCTGGGACGGCTACGAGGAGATCGGCATCGACCATTTCGCACGGCCCGGCGACGGGCTCGAGGTGGCCGCGCGTTCCGGACGGCTGCGACGGAACTTCCAGGGCTACACGGACGATACCGCCCCGGTTCTCGTGGGGCTCGGGGCGTCCGCAATCTCGCGCTTTCCGCAGGGTTATGCGCAGAACGCGGCCTCCACTTCGGAATACATCCGGGCGGTCAGGGAGGGCCGTCCTGCGACCGCGCGGGGTCATGTCTTCACCCCCGAGGACCGCTGGAGATCCCGCATCATCGAGGCGCTGATGTGTGATTTCGAAGTGTCGCGCGACGAGCTCGTCCGCGACTGCGGCCTGCCTCCCGCACATGCGGGGCAGGTCTTTGCAGATGCGCTGGCGGCATTTCCCGGAATGCTGGCGGCGACACCCGGCGGGCTTGCCATCCCGAAGCACGCGAGGCCCCTGACCCGCGTGATCGCGCGGCACTTCGACGCCTACGGCCTGTCGAAGGCCGGCCACAGCCCCGCCGTCTGAGGCCAGACCCGCGCAGCCCGCGGCCTCAGGCCGCGCCGGCGGTGAAGCGCACAAGCCGCGGCAGGCAGACGGTCGAAAGGTCGTGGCCTGCGATCACGGCCGCCCGCGCGGCGGCGCGGAGCGGATCGTCCCGGACAGGATCGGCAAGGGCGCTGGCGAGCGCGTCGGACCAGGCACCGACATCGAAGAAATCGACGAGCCGCCCTGTCACGCCGTCCTCGATCACTTCTTCGACCGGGGCCGTGCGCGAGGCAACCACGGAGGCGCCGGCCGCCATCGCCTCGAGAAGCGACCAGCTCAGGACGAACGGATAGGTCAGGTAGGCGTGCACGCGCGTGACCTGGAGCAGCGACAGGAAGGTCGGGTATGGCACCCGGCCGAGGAAGTGGACGCGTGAAGCGTCCAGCCTGCCCTCGATCCCGGGCCAGAGTCGATCCTTCCACGATCCTCCGCCGGCAGGTTTCGGGCCGTAGCTCGTGTCCGTGCCGCCGACGATGACGACCCGTGCCCCGGGCCGGGCGGCAAGGACGGCCGGAAGGGCGCGCAGGAAGATGTGCGCGCCGCGGTAGGGCTCGATGTTACGGGCGACGTAGGTCAGGATCTCGTCGCCCGCCCGCAGGACCGTTCCGTCGGCCAGCGCGACCCGCGCCGCAGGGTCGGGCCGGACGCGGACGGTGTCGATCCCGTCATGGATGACCTCGATCTTCGCCCGTGCCTCGGGCGGAAAGGTCGACGCCTGCCAGGCGGTCGGGGAAAGTGCGGCATCCGAAAGGATCACCGACTGGAGGAGGTGAGCGGCGCGCGCCGTGACGGCGATCCGCGCCGCAAGTCCGTCCGGCTGGAACTCGGGGTCGAATCCGGTGTCGGCGCCGGTCGGGCGGTAATGGAACTCGGCATAGCAGAGATGCCTGGCCCTCGGGAAAACCTCGCGCAGGAACAGGGTCTCGCCCCAGCCGCCATGGCCGAACACCACGTCGGGGTCCAGCCCGTGCCGCGAACGGATCTGCTCTGCCGCATGCGCAGCACGGGTCCCGCGCTCGACCGCCTCGGCATAGGTGCGGGCCGGGCCGGTCGCCGCCACCGGCGCAGGGTCGCGATACCGGAACGTCCGGACCGGCGAGGCGCGCCGGTTCCGTTCGGCAGTCAGGGCCGTGACCTCGTGCCCCTGCGCCGCCAGTGCCGGAGCGAGGTTCAGGAACTGGCCGGGGAAGTTCTGGTGGACGAAGAGTATCCTCATCAGGCCGGGACCGGCGTTCCGAAGGCGGCAGCGATGAGTTCGCGCGTGTAGGGCGCCTGCGGTGCGCCGAAGATGGCGGCGGTGTCGCCCTGCTCGACCACGTCGCCCCTGCGCATCACGATCATCCGGTGCGACATCGCCCGCACCACCCGAAGATCGTGGCTGATGAAGAGATACGTCAGCCCGTGGCTGCGCTGGAGCCTTCGGAGCAGATCGACGATCTGGACCTGCACCGTCATGTCGAGCGCCGAGGTCGGCTCGTCGAGCACGACGACCCTGGGGCGCAGGACCATCGCGCGGGCGATGGCGATGCGCTGGCGCTGGCCGCCCGAGAATTCGTGCGGGTAGCGTTCCATCGTCGCGGGGTCGAGGCCGACCTCGTCCATGATCTCCGCCACGGCCTTGCGGCGGCCCGACGCGGGAACGACCGTATGGACCGAAAGCCCCTCGGCGATGATCTGTTCCGCCGTCATCCGGGGGCTGAGCGACCCGAACGGGTCCTGAAACACGATCTGCATGTCGCGGCGCAGGCGGCGGAGGTCGCGCTTGCCCCAGCGGGTGATGTCCTGCCCGGGATCCGGCGGGGCGGTCCCGGCGTCATGGGCCCCCCTGTCCCGGAAGCCTTCGCCCCCGGCCCGCGCGCCCATGTAGATGACCGACCCCTCGCAGGGGATGAGCCGCATGATGGCGAGCGCCAGCGTCGTCTTGCCCGAACCGCTTTCGCCGACGATCCCGAGCGTCTCGCCCGCGCGGACCGAGATCGTCGCATCGTTCACCGCGCGGACGTGGCCGACCGTCTTGCGCAGGAAGCCGCGCTGGATGGGGAACCACACCTTCAGGTTCTCGGTCCGCACCATCCCGGGCGCGCCGTCGGGCAAGGGGTCCGGGCTGCCCTTCGGCTCGGCGGCGAGCAGCTTGCGCGTGTAGGGGTGCTGCGGGTCGGCAAAGACTGCGGCGGCCGGGCCCTGCTCCACGATCTCGCCGCCCTGCATGACGCAGACCCGGTCGGCGATGCGGCGGACGATGTTGAGGTCATGGCTGATGAAGAGAAGGCTCAGGTTCTCGCGCCGCTTCAGGTCGGCGAGCAGATCGAGGATCTGGGCCTGGATCGTGACGTCGAGCGCGGTCGTCGGTTCGTCGGCGATCAGCAGTTCGGGGCCGTTCGCCAGCGCCATGGCGATCATTACGCGCTGCCGCTGACCGCCTGACAGCTGGTGGGGATAGGCGCCGAGCCGCGTCTCGGGCTGGTCGATCCCGACCTCGGTCAGAAGGTTCAGGATCCGCGCGCGCGCCGCGCTGCCGGTCAGGCCCTGATGCAGGGAAAGGCTTTCCAGAAGCTGACGTTCCAGCGTGTGCAGGGGGTTCAGCGAGGTCATCGGCTCCTGGAAGATGAAGCTGATGTCGTTGCCCCGGACCTTGCGCAGTTCGTGATCCGGCGCGCCGCGCAGTTCGCGGCCGAGATAGGTGATCGAGCCGGTCGTTTCCGGCCGGCCGGCAACCAGCGACACCGTGGACAGGGCCGTGACCGACTTGCCCGACCCGCTCTCGCCGACGAGCGCCACGGTTTCGCCCTTGCCGACGGTGAACGAGACGTTCCGCACGGCCGGGATCGTCCGCCCGTCCTGCCGGAAGGTGACCGACAGGTTCCTGACATCGAGGATCGTCGTCACCGGAAGGTCTTCCGCGGGTCGAAGGCGTCCCGCACGCCCTCGAAGATGAAGACGAGAAGCGAGAGCATGATCGCGAAGGTGAAGAAGGCCGAAAAGCCGAGCCACGGGGCCTGCAGGTTCGACTTGGCCTGATTGGTCAGTTCGCCGAGCGAGGGCAGGTTCGACGGCAGGCCGTAGCCGAGGTAGTCGAGCGCGGCGAGGCCGCCGATTGTGCCCGTGATGATGAAGGGCAGAAGCGTCATCGTGGCGACGACGGCGTTCGGCAGGATGTGGCGGAACATGATGACGCGGTCACTGACGCCCAGCGCCTTGGCCGCGCGCACATACTCGAAGTTCCGGGCGCGCAGGAACTCGGCGCGCACCACCGCGACCAGCGCCGGCCAGCCGAACAGGATCGTGACCCCGACGAGCAGCCAGAAACTTCGCCCGAGGATCGCGAAGAGGATGATGATGACGTAAAGTCCCGGTGTGGCGCCCCAGATCTCGAGGAGCCGCTGGAACGTCAGATCGACCCAGCCGCCGAAATACCCCTGAACCGCGCCCGCCGCGATGCCGATGAGGCTCGAGGCGATGGTGACGATGATGGTGAAGAGGATCGACAGGCGGAACCCGTAGATGATCCGCGCCAGCACGTCGCGGGCAGTGTCGTCGGTGCCGAGCCAGTGGGCGCGGTCGGGCGGAGACGGCGCCGTGCCGACGTCGTTGATCGTCTGGTAGCTGTAGGGGATCGGCGGCCAGATCATCCATCCCGCCTCGACCTTCCCGCCCTGATAGTCGCCGTCCGCGGCATCGGCGGCGACCGCTTCGGGGTCGTCGAAGCAGTCCGGCACGCCGCCGGTCTCGATCAGGCACTGGATCGCCGGATCGCGGTAGATCGCCTCGGTCTTGAAGTCGCCGCCGAAGGCCGTTTCGGGGTAGAAGCGGTAGATCGGGAAGTAGAGCCCGCCCTTGTAGCTGACGACGATCGGCTTTTCGTTCGCCAGTACCTCGGCGAACAGCGACAGGCCGAAGAGGACAAGGAAGATCCACAGCGACCAGAAGGCGCGGCGGTTGGCCTTGAAGTTGCGCCAGCGGCGCCGGTTCAGCGGCGAGAGCTTCATCAGCCCGACCGCGTGCCGAAGTCGATCCGCGGATCGACGAGGACATAGGTGAGGTCGGACAGGATGCCGACGACCAGGCCCAGCAGGGCGAACACGTAGAGCGTGCCGAACACGACCGGGTAGTCGCGCTGCACCGCCGCCTCGAACCCGAGCCGCCCCAGACCGTCGAGCGAGAAGATCGTCTCGATCAGCAACCCCCCGCCGAAGAGGACCGCGAGGAACAGCCCCGGAAACCCCGCGATGACGATCAGCATCGCGTTGCGGAACACGTGGCCGTAGAGCACCCGCCGTTCGGTCAGGCCCTTGGCGCGGGCGGTCATCACGTACTGCTTGCCGATCTCGTCGAGGAAGCTGTTCTTGGTGAGAAGGGTCAGGGTGGCGAAACTGGAAATCGTGGACGCGGTCACCGGAAGCGCGATGTGCCAGAAGTAGTCGAGCGCCTTGCCGACAAGGCTGAGCTGGTCCCAGTCGTCGCTGGTCAGTCCGCGCAGCGGGAAGATGCGCCAGTAGCTGCCGCCCGCGAAAAGGACGATCAGCAGAACCGCGAAGAGGAAGCTCGGGATCGCGTAACCGACGATAATGGCGCCGCTCGTCCAGGTATCGAAGGGTGTTCCGTCCTTCACCGCCTTGCGGATGCCGAGCGGGATCGAGACGAGGTAGGCGATCAGCGTCGACCAGAGGCCGAGCGTGATCGAGACGGGAAGCTTCTCGATCACGAGGTCCATCACCCCGATCGACCGGAACCAGCTTTCGCCGAAGTCGAAGCGCAGGTAGTCCCACATCATCGTCAGGAAACGTTCGAGAGGCGGCTTGTCGAAGCCGAACTGCTTTTCAAGCTCGGCGATGAACTCGGGCGGCAGACCGCGCGCCCCTGCATAGCCGCCGTTGCCGCCCGCGGTGATTTCGGTCGAGGCGCCCGTCAGGTTGCCGATGACGTCGCCCTGCCCTTCGAGATTGGCGAGGATCTGTTCGATCGGCCCGCCCGGAACGAACTGCGTCAGCGCGAAGTTGATGACCATGATCCCGAACAGCGTCGGGATCACCAGAAGAAGGCGTCGCAGGATATAGGCGCCCATGTGGTCGTACTGCCCGTTCTTATCTGAGCGCGCCGGATGCCTTCAGCGCGGCGGCCTTTTCGGCGTTGTACCACCAGAAGTCGAGTTCGCCCAGCGCATATGGGGGCAAGGGCTCGGGATGTTCGAACATGTTGTAGTAGGCCACGGTGTGCGCGGCCTTGTGCCATTGCGGCACCCAGAAGCGAAGCGCGCGCAGCACCCGGTCGAGCGCCCGCGCGGCCACCTCCATGTCGGACTTCCGCTCGGCGCCGACGACCTTGGCGATCAGCGCATCCACCGCCGGATCGGAAAGGCCCATGAGGTTGAACACGTCGTCCTTGCCCGCCGTGCCGAAATACTGGATCAGCCCCGCCCCGGGCTCGTAGCCGGTCGGAAGCTGCGTCGTCACGATGTCGAAATCGAAGGCCTTCGAGGGATCCTCGCGGTTGCCCCTGGTGCGGAATTCGTATTCGGACGGATCGACACGGGTCAGGACGGCATCGACACCGAGTGCCCTCAGGTTCTCGATGAAGGGATTCACGATGCGGTCGAAGGCGGGGTCGTCCTCCAGGAACTCGACGCGCAGCCTCTCTCCGGCAGCGTTGCGCCTCAGCCCGTCGCCGCCGGCGGGCCAGCCCGCCTCGTCGAGCAGCGCGGCGGCCCGGCGCAGGTTCCGGCGGTCAAGCTGGCGGTCGCCGGAGACCGGCGCCATCACCGGCTCGGAATCGATGACGCCGGGCGGCAGGATGCCCTTCAGGGGCTCAAGCAGCGCCAGTTCCCCGGGCGAGGGCAGTCCGGTCGCGTCGAGGCTGCTGTTCTCCCAGAACGAGTCGATGCGGCTGTAGAGCCCGTAGAAGAGCGTCGCGTTCGACCATTCGAAGTTGAACATCAGCCCGATCGCCTCGCGCACGCGGGGGGCCTTGAACTTGTCGCGCCGGAGGTTGAAGACAAAGGACTGGCCGTTGGCGATAAGTCCGTGCGGAATCAGCTCCTTGACGATCGTGCCGTTCCGGACGGCAGGGAAGTCGTAGGCGGTCGCCCACTGCTTGGAGGAGTTCTCGTTGCGGAACGTGTAGGCGCCCGCCTTGAAGCCCTCGAGCGCCGAGGTGGGGTCGCCGAAATACTCTACCCGGATCGTGTCGAAGTTCCACCGGCCCTTCTGGATCGGAAGATCCCGTCCCCACCAGTCCGGGTTGCGCCTGTAGACGATCCGCTCGTTCACCTTGTAGCTGTCCAGCACATAGGGCCCGGACCCGATGCCCGCCTCGAGCCGGCTCTCGTCCAGCCTCGCGCCCGTACGCTCGAACCACGCCTTCGACATGACCGGCAGCCCCGCGACCATCTGGATGCGGTCGCGCCTCGGCGAGCCGGCCTTGAACGTGTATTTCACGCGGGCAGGGTCCAGGACCTCGATCTTCTCGACGAACTGCCCCAGGATGGCCCGGAACGACACCAGCCCCTCCCTGGCAAAGAGGTCTGCGGTGAACTTCACGTCCTCTGCGGTCAGCGGACTGTTGTCCGAGAACCTGGCCTCGGGCCGGAGGGTGAAGATCGCCCAGGCCTTGTCCGCGGGATACTCCACCGTCGAGCAGAGGACGCAGTAGAGCGTGCCGATCTCGTCGGCGGTGCCCTGCATCATCTCCTCGTACATCATCGTGGCGAGGTAGCCGGACCGGCCCTTGTCGGAGTAGGGGTTCATGCTGTCGAAGGTGCCGAACCAGGACACGGCAATCTCTCCGCCCTTCGGGGCGTCGGGGTTCACGTAGTCGAGGTTCGCAAGGTCCGGGCCGTATTTCGGCGGATCGCCGAAGGTGGTGATCGCGTGCGACACGATGGTCTGGGCGGCGGGGTCCGCGGCCCGGGCCGCGCCGGAATGGAACGCAAGCGCGGCGAGCACCAGTGTGGCGGCAAGCGGCCCTGCCGCGGGCTGAACCTTCATGCGACTTCCCCTTCTGCGCCCTGCGCGTCCGGCCCTGACGCTAGCGGGCCGGGGGGCGCGCCTTCAAGTTTCGAATGCGTGAGGCATCGGTCCGGAAGCGAAGGGGGCCGCGCCTGCGCGGCGTGGCCCCCCTGGTCCGCCGGCCGGGCGGTCTCAGCCGCCGAGCGACGCGAGATACTTGATGACGTTCGCCCGGTCCTCGGCCTTGGGAAGGCCGGCGAAGGACATCTTGGTGCCGGGCACGGCGCCCTTGGGGTTCGCCAGGAACAGGTCGAGCACCTCGGGATCCCAGTTGCCGCCATGCGCCTTCATCGCCTCGGAATAGCCGAAGCCGGCAACCGACGCGACAGGCCGGCCCACCACGCCGTCGAGATTCGGCCCGGTGCCGTTCGTTCCGTCGACCTTGTGACAGGCCTTGCACTTGCCGAACACCTTCTCGCCGGCGGCCGGATCCGCCGACGCATAGAGATCGGCGAAGGCGACCTGGGTTGCGCCGCTGTCGGCCGCGGCCGCCGCGTTGGTCGCGCCGGTGTCGATCGAATAGGCCTGCGCGGCCTTTTCACCTTCCGCCGCATAGGGCCGCGTGTTGTAGAGCACATCGGCGCCCCACTTGACGAGCAGCAGGACCAGAAGCGAACCGGTGAGCGCGCCGCCGGCCTTGGTGAGTGTCATCGTGTCGAACATGTCGCGTCTCTGTGCCTGACCCCGGGTTGCGGCGTATCTATCCGCTTCCCCGGCGCGGTTTCAAGGTATAGTTACCGCGACCAAATCGCCCCTCCGGTCCACGCCGCGGGGCCCGCAGACGAGGGGGCAGATGCCTGGTCGGATAGCCTTTCAGGGCGAACTCGGTGCCTATGGCCATCAGGCCTGCCGCGAAGCACGGCCCGGCATGGAGCCGCTGCCCTGCGCCACCTTCGAGGACGCGATCGACGCCGTCCGGCGCGGAGACGCGGATCTCGGCATGATCGCCGTCGAGAATTCGACCTACGGGCGCGTCGCCGATGTCCACCACCTCCTGCCGGAAAGCGGGCTCCACGTCGTGGACGAGGCCTTCGTGCGGGTCCACATCAACCTCCTCGCCGTGCGCGGCGCCAAGCTCGCCGGCGTGCGCCGCGTCCGGTCCATGTCGATCCTGCTCGGGCAGTGCCGGGGCTTCATCCGGTCGCACGGGCTTCAGACCATGAACTGGTCGGACAACGCCGCCGCCGCGCGCGAGGTGGCGCGGCTTGGCGATCCTGCCGAAGCCGCGCTTGCCTCCGAGATCGCCGCCGAAATCCATGGCCTCGATATCCTGGCGCGGCACATCGAGGACCACCCGAACAACACGACGCGCTTCCTCGTCATGGCGCGCGAGCTGGACCTGTCGCGCCGGGGCGCCGGACCGATGATGACCACCTTCGTGTTCCGCGTCCGCAACATCCCGGCCGCGCTCTACAAGGCGCTCGGCGGCTTCGCGACGAACGGGGTCAACATGACCAAGCTCGAAAGCTACATGGTGGACGGTTCGTTCTCGGCGACGCAGTTCTATGCCGACATCGAGGGTCATCCCGAGGACGGCAATGTCCGGCTCGCGCTCGAGGAACTGGCGTATTTCACAAGCTCCATGTCGCTTCTCGGGGTCTATCCGGCCGATCCGCGTCGCGGCTGATCACCGCTGCAACGGGCCGCGTTCGCAGCCGCGCGCGAAGGCGGCGAGGCGCGCGGCAAGCCGCCGTTCGATCCTGCCTCTGGCCAGCCTGGCCGACTGGATCAGGAACCGCGCCGAAAGCGTCTTCGGCCTTACCTCGATGCCGAGCGACAGCCGCGAGCGGTCGCGCGACAGCGCCAGCACCCGGACTTCGACGGCAAGCTCGATGTTCGGCGAGCTTCCCGCCAGCCACAGGCCCCCCGGCGGGTCGGCCCTTTCGACCGACAGCACGATGCGCCGCTCGCGCCTGCGATACCGGAACCACACGCTCCAGGCCGGCCCGCCCGACGGACCGTCGGGCCGGGTGCGGACGACGCGGGCGCCATGCCGGGCAGCGGCGCGCTCGAAGGACCCGAAGTCGGTGACGGCCGCATAAACCGCACCTGCCGGAAGGGCGACATCCTCCTTCAGGGTGAACTTCATCCCCGACTGCTCCCTTCCGGCGACCTTCGCGTCACTCGATGCGGTTCGCAACCCAGTTGGCCAGAAGGAATGCGGCGATGGCGCCCTTGCGGGGTGCGCGGATCCCGGGATGCGCCCCGGCCATGATCGCGGACATCTCCTCGCGCGTGACCCAGCGCGCGTCCTCGATCTCGGTGGGGTCGGGCGTGATCCGGTCCGAAAGCGCCATCCCGCGGCAGCCGATCATCAGTGACGAGGGATAGGGCCAGGGCTGGCTTGCCAGATACGAGACGGCACCGACGCGGATCCCCGCCTCCTCGAGGACTTCGCGGCGGACCGCGGCCTCGATCGTCTCGCCGGGTTCCATGAATCCTGCAAGGAGCGAATACATCCCCCCGGGCCAGCCCGGCGAACGGCCGAGGAGCACCCGGTTGCCATGCGTCACCAGCATGATGACGACCGGGTCGGTGCGCGGAAAATGCGTGCGGCCGCAGGACGGGCAGAGCCGCTGCCAGCCCGCCGCGGCCATGTCGGTCGCCGCGCCGCAGGCGGCGCAGAAACCGTGCGTATCATGCCAGCCAGCCAGTGCCTTGGCGATGACGGCGATCTCGGCCGAGACGGGGTCCAGCCGGGTCATCACCATGCGGAGTTCGGCGAAGTGGAACGGTTCGCCGAACTTGGGATGCCGCTGTTCGGCGGTGTCGTGGAAGCCCCCGCCGGGCGGGTCCTGACCGGGGTCCGGGACCCAGTCCGACAGGTCGGCGGCAAAGCAGGGGCCGTGGTTGTCGATACCGATCAGAAGGAAATCCTGCGACCGGCCGGACAGACCGGGATGACCGGGCGGCACAAGGCCAAGGCCCTCGTCCGACAGCATCGGCCTGCCCCGCCAGAGGGGAAGAACCCGCGCGCCGGGCCGGACGAGCAGACGCCCTGCATCGGCCGCGGTCCGAAGCGCGGCCGTGCGGTCGAGACCTCCCCCTCCGAACGTGACGGTCTCGGCAATATCCATCGCACCAGCCCCCCAGCCCCCGCGGCACTACCTGCCACGGCCCCGACAAGGCCGCAACCCGACGGCAAACATCGGCGCAGATCAACCTTTGGTTGCATTATGCGACTGGTTTCCACCTGACGGTGGCGTCACCCCCGCCGCAGCGCTACGTTGCCATCCGGGGAGGCGGGATCGGGCGCATTTGCCCTATCGCCAGTTTGGGAACAAGGGCCGGACCCCTTCGGGGACCGGCCCGGACAGGGTCGTCGAGGTCTAGGGTGGGATCCCCGGGTGATGTCAGGGATTGCGTCGAGTTGCGGCTGCTCGCGACGAGCGACCTGCACGCCCACCTCATGGCCTACGACTATTCCGCCGGCCGCCGCGCCGACGGCTTCGGGCTGGCGCGCACAGCCAGCCTGATCCGCGCGGCGCGGGCCGAGGCGGCCAATGTCCTGCTCTTCGACAACGGCGACACGATCCAGGGCTCGCTCCTCGGCGAGCTTGCGGCGTCCGCCCCCCCCTGCGGGCGGCACCCGATGATCGCCGCGATGGACCTGCTCGGCTACGATGCCGCGACGCTCGGCAACCACGACTTCGACTTCGGGATCGATTTTGCGCTCGATGTCTACGCAGCGGCGTCCTTTCCGGTCGTCGCATCGAACGTGGTCGCGGCGCCGGGGGGCGCCGATGCGGAAGGCGTGCCGCTGTTCCGTCCGCGGGTGATCCTGAAACGCCTGTTCAGCGATACCGCGGGACGGCCCGCAGAGATCAGCGTCGGGGTGGTCGGCCTTGTTCCGCCGCAGACCGCCGACTGGGACCGCAGGCATTTCGCCAGCCGCGCCGCAGTCCGCGACATGGTCGCCGCCGCCGAAGAGCACGTGCGGGCGCTGCGGGACGAGGGCGCCGATGTCGTCGTGGCCCTCGCCCATACCGGCATCGCCGGGACCGGCGACCGCCACGACGGAGAGAATGCCGCGGTCCCGCTGGCGCGGATCGCGGGGATCGACGCGCTCATCCTCGGCCATACGCACCGGGTGTTTCCCGAAACCGTTCCCGTGCCGCTGCAAGAGGTCGATGGCCGCTCGGGGACGATCGCGGGCAAGCCTGCGGCGATGCCCGGATATGGCGGCTCGCATCTTGCGGTTCTTGACCTGCTGCTCGAAAGGCGCCGCCGGGGCTGGACGGTCAGGGGCCACCGGGTCGAGGTGCGGGCCGTCCACCAGCGGACCGCTCGCGGGGCCGTGGCCCGGACCGTGCCCGAGGACAACGCGGTCACCCGCCTCGCCGCGGCCGCGCACGCGCGGACGCTGGCCCATAGCGGAACGCGGGTGGGCCGGACCGACTGCCGGCTGCACACGTATTTCAGCCTCGTGCACGAAAGCGCAGCGCTCCGGCTCGTGTCCGAGGCACAGATCTGGCACGCAGAGGGGGTTCTGGCGCGGAGCGGGTTTGCGGGCGTCCCGATCCTGTCGGCGGTGTCGCCCTTCAGGGCCGGCGGCCTCGGCGGCCCGGAGAACTACACCGAGGTCGAGGGCCCGGAGATCGAACTGCGGCACATTGCCGACCTCTATCCCTTCCTCAACACCGTCGTCCTGGTCGAGCTGTCCGGTGCGGAGGTGCGTGACTGGCTCGACCGTTCGGCAGCCGTCTTCAATCCCGTCGAGCCGGGAGTGCCGGCGCAGAGGCTCTTCGACTGGCGGACCCCGGGCTATTGCTTCGACGTTCTCGACGGACTGAGCTACGCCATCGATCTGTCGCGCCCGGCGCGCGACCCGGCGCGGGATCCGCCGGGCGCATCGCGCATCGTCGAGCTTTGCCGCGACGGGCGCCGCGTCCACCCCGACGACCGTTTCGTGGCCGTCACGAACAGCCATCGCGCGGTCTCGCTCGGCGTCGCGCCGCCGGCAGCCGGGCCGACCCGGATCCCGCGGCTGATCCTCGATGGCCCCGAGACGAACAGGGAAATCCTGCGGCGCTACGTCGAGCACAAGGGCCGGATCGCGCCGGGACGGCCAGGGACCTGGCGGTTCGTCCCGATGCCCGGCACCACGGTGGTCTTCCCCTCGGGCCCGCGTGCCAGGGCATTCCTCGACGCCCCCGACGCGCCGGCGGGGGCGACGCCCTTCGGCAGCACGGCGGAAGGGTTCCACCTGTTCCGCCTGGCACTCTGAGGGAAAGCCGGACGGCGTCAGGCGGGCAGGACGACGCGGTCCGGCGCCAGCAGGAAGGGCGGCACGATCCCGCAGGTGTCGGCGAGGGGCAGCAGGCATTCCGGCACGTCGAATCCCAGACGTTCGCGCATGAACGAACGGCGGGCGGCGCACCGTCCGGCGACGTCCGGGAAGCGGTCGTGCAGATCGGCCCGCAGCGCGGGGCCGGCGATGACATAGCCGTCCTCCATGCGGACCGACCCGAAGACGGGGTGCGCCGGAATGATGTCGCACTGCATCGCCATGCCGGATCGCAGCGGCAGCGTCGATCCCTCGAAGATCGGGGAAGAGATCCATTCGTCAAGCCCGATCAGGTGGCCGGGATTCAGCGTCACCCCGAAGATCCCGCGGGGCAGCGCAGACGCCATCGCCGCCCAGACATCGCCCCCGGACACCCCGGGCCGCATCATCGAGAGCCAGAGCGACATCGCCTCGACATAGGGGCCGGCGAAAGACGCCACATAGCCGCGCGCGGCAGACGGAAGGTCGGCCTCGTCCCGCGCCAGCCAGCCCGAACGGCAGACGTTCGCCCCCCAGTGGCAGATGTTGAACGACAGGGGATTGCCCAGGGCGATGCGCTGTCCGGAAGGACCGCTCAGCCCCTGCGCCGCCATCGCCCCGGTCGCGAAGGTGACGTGGCAGCCAAGCGGCAAGCCACCGACCCGGCCTGCTTCGACCGCCTCGAAGTCGGTCATCCCGACGCGCAGGGAAGACAGGATGCGGCGGACGGCCCGCGCCGCCATCGCGTTGGCGAATTCGAGCCTCGCGATGTCGTCCGCGGCGACCACCGACCGAAGCCCGTAACCCGGATGCATCAGCAGGTCGGTCGCGTTGCGCACCACGCCGCCGCGCGCCCGGCCGCGCAGGACATCGGCGAGCAGCGCCGGTATCTCGACGGCGTGGGCAGGGTCATCGACCTCGCCCGGTTCCCAGTATTTCCACCCGGCGGTTCCGACGCGCGCTCCGGCAGGGACATGCCGCCGCAGGACGGCGTCGATCCGCTCGCCGACGTCGCGCGGCTGCGAGATCAGCGAAAGGCCGGGGCAGTGGGCGACGTCGATCTCGCCCGCCGCGACCAGCGGGGCGAGGCGCGTGTAGGGCAGGCACTCGTTGCCGGCCGCCAGGACCGGGCGGCCCTCGGACGGAAGGATCAGGAGCGCCTCCTCGAACCTCGGATCGAAGCCGGTCGCCCAGTGAATGTTCGCGGCGTGTTCGCGGTCGCCGTAGATCACGAGGCAGTCGAGATCCGCCGCCCGGACCGCGTCGCGCAGGGCGAAGAGCCGGTGCCGCATCCGGGATTCGGAGACCGGCGCGGGAACGTCAGGCGCGCCGAAGTCCGGCCAGTCGAGGCGGTCGAGGCGATGCGGCATCCGGGGCGCCTTTCGATCAGGGCTGAGCGAGGCGGGGGCCTCCGCGAGGGTGGGGTGGCGCCCCTGACGCTAGCGCCGGTTTCCGCCGCGCGCCAGCGGACCGTTCCGGCCCTGCTTGTGGCCGGGCCCCCGGCCTGCCAGACTGGCCGTGTCGAAGGGGTGCGGCGGGTGGTGGCGGTGCGGACGATCGTCGGAGTCCTCCTGGTCCTTGCCGCGGTCCTTGCCGCGGCTGCGGTGATGACGCGCCCGACCGGGGCCGACTTCGACGTCATGGTGGAGCGGGCCCTGCGGGACAGGATCGCCGCGGCCGAGGTCGGGGCGACGGGCGGCACTGCCGTCGGCACCCTGGCGCTTGTCGGCTGCAAGCTGCGGCCGGACGACTGCGTGCGGCTTCTGCGCGAGGCCATGACTGTCCGCGTCACCCGGGGGGTCTTCACCACGCGGGTGGAGTTCGAGGGGCTGAACCGCCGGGGAAGCTGCCTCGGCGCTTTCGGACGCTTCTGGTGCGACGCGGGCATCGCGGGCATCGCGGGTGGCTAGGGCAATCGCCCGCCGCGCTTGCCAACCGGTGCCCGAGCGCCTATCTCGACCCCTTGAGAGGCTGGCACGGGCAGGCGCCCCGCCAACCCGGTCAGGTCCGGAAGGAAGCAGCCGCAACGGGATCCGCATGGGTCGTTGTCCAGCCTCTCACCCCGTCCCGGGCATTCGGAAGGCATCTGGAGGTGGCGGTTGTGAAGCCCGTCCGCACCCCATAGATTGATGGTGCCGAAAGGACCGTCCCCGCCCATGACCGACGCCGCCGCCTATCAGGTTCTGGCCCGCAAATACCGGCCGCAGACCTTTGCCGACCTGATCGGCCAGGACGTCATGGTGCGAACCCTCAGGAACGCGTTCGCCGCCGAGCGGGTGGCCCATGCCTTCATGCTCACCGGGGTGCGCGGGGTCGGCAAGACCACCACGGCGCGGATCGTTGCCAAGGGGCTCAACTGCATCGGGCCGGACGGGCGGGGCGCGATGTCGATCGACCCCTGCGGCCTCTGCCCGTCCTGCCGGGCGATTGCCGAGGGCCGCAGCATCGACGTGGTGGAATACGATGCGGCATCCAACACGCAGGTGGACAAGATGCGGGAGATTCTCGCGTCGCTGCCCTACCGTCCGACCGAGGCGCGCTTCAAGGTCATCATCTTCGACGAAGTGCACATGCTGTCGCCCGGCGCCTTCAACGCGCTTCTCAAGACACTCGAGGAACCGCCCGAGCATGTGAAGTTCATCTTCGCCACCACCGAAATCCGCAAGGTTCCGGTCACGATCCTGTCGCGCTGCCAGCGGTTCGACCTGCGCCGGATCGAGCCCGAGGCCCTGTCGGCCCACCTCCGGGCGATCCTTGCGGCCGAGGGTGCCGAGGTCGCGCCCGATGCGCTGGCGCTGATCGTCCGGGCTGCCGAGGGCTCGGTCCGCGATGCGCTGTCGCTCCTCGATCAGGCGATCGCGCACGGTGCCGGGTCGGCGGGGGTCGAGCAGGTCCGGGCGATGCTCGGTCTCGCCGACCGCGGACGGATCATGGACCTCTTCGATCTGATCCTGCGAGGCGAGGCCGCAGCGGCGCTTGCCGAACTCTCGGCCCAATACGCGGCCGGTGGCGATCCTCTCGCCATCCTGCGCGACCTGGCCGAGGTGGCGCACTGGGTCTCGGTCGTCAGGATAACACCCGGCGCGGCCGAGGATCCGACGGTTCCGCCCGACGAACGGCGCCGCGGCGCCGCGATGGCGTCGCAGATACCGCTGCGCGTGCTGTCGCGAATGTGGCAGATGCTGCTCAAGGCGATCGAGGAGGTATCGGTCGCGCCGAACGCGATGATGGCGGCGGAAATGGCGGTCATCCGGCTGACCCATGTGGCCGACCTGCCCGACCCGGAGACCCTGATGCGGCGTCTTTCGGAGACGCCACACGATGCCTCGCCCGGCCGCGCCGGGCCCGCCGGGGATACCCCTGGGGCCCGCGCGGGCGGAAACGGGCCGTTCGCATTCGTCCCGTCGGGACACGCTGCCCCGGGACCGGGTTCCCCGGGCCTCGGGCCTTCCCGGAAAGGCCCCGGCAGGGACGGCGCGGGGGGCGGGCCAGGGGACGGCGTCCGGATGGTTGCGGGGGGACAGGCCCTGCCCGGCGGCCCGATGGCGCAGGCGGCCCCCGTCGCCGAAGCCCTTGCCGCTGCCTTTCCGAGCTTCGCCGAAGTGGTCGGCCTGATCCGCGACCGGCGCGACATGAAGCTTCTGTTCGAGGTGGAGACCCATCTGCGGCTTGCATCCTATGCCCCTGGCCGGATCGAGTTCGAGCCCGCCCCGGACGCCCCGCGCGAACTCGCCTCGATGCTGGGCCAGCGGCTTCAGCTCTGGACCGGGCAGCGCTGGGGGGTGTCGGTGGTGGCCGCCGGCGGCGGCCGCACGATTTCCGAGGCGCGGGCGGCGTCCGAGGAAGGCTTGCGGCAGGAAGCACGCGGTTATCCCCTTGTGGCGACGGTGCTGGAGGCCTTCCCCCGGGCCCGCATCAGTGCTGTCCGCCGGATCGGCGCGGCCGTGGCGGCCAGCCGCCCCGACGTCGCCGACCTGTCGCCGGGCACGGATGACGGAAGCTTGGAACCCGAGGACTGGGATCCGTTCGAGGACAACTGAGGAGACTGGCGAGAGATGCTGAAGGGACTGGGCGGACTGGGCGCTCTGGGCGACATGTCGAAGATGCTGAAGGCGGCACAGGAGATGCAGGGCAAGATGGCCCAGCTGACCGAGGAGCTGAACGAGATGACCGTCACGGGCGAAAGCGGTGCCGGACTCGTCCGGGCCACCTGCACCGCGAAGGGCGAGCTGAGGGCCCTTTCCATCGATCCGTCGATCTTCAACCCGGCCGAGAAGGAGGTCGTCGAGGATCTGATCCTCGCGGCCATCAAGGATGCGCAGAAGCGTGCCGGCGAGCGAAGCCGGGAAGAGATGGGGCGGCTCGCGCAGTCGATGGGCCTGCCCGCCGACATGAAGCTGCCCTTCTGACAGGCCGGCCGTGCCCGACGAGACGCGAGACATCGAGGCGCTCATCGAGATGATGTCCCGGCTGCCGGGCCTCGGGCCGCGATCGGCGCGCCGTGCCGTCCTGTTCCTCGTGAAGCGGCGCGGCCCGGTCATGGCCCCGCTTGCCGAGGCGATGGGCAGGGTCGCAGCCAGCGTCAGGGAATGCGTCGTCTGCGGAAACCTCGGCACGTCCGACCGCTGTGCGGTCTGCCGGGACGAACGCCGGTCGGGGGCGGAGATCTGCGTCGTCGAGGACGTTGCCGACCTCTGGGCGATCGAGCGCGGGGCCTCGTTCCGCGGGCGCTATCACGTTCTCGGCGGCACCCTGTCGGCACTCGGGTCGGTGGGCCCCGAGGATCTCCGCATCCCCGCTCTCGCCGACCGGGTGCGGACGGAAGGGATTGCCGAGGTGATCCTCGCCCTGGATGCCACGGTGGACGGCCAGACCACGGCCCACTACATCGCCGAGGCGCTCGAAGGAAGCGGGGCGGCAGTCACCCGCCTTGCCCAGGGAATGCCGATCGGCGGCGCCCTCGACTACATGGACGACGGAACGATCCAGGCAGCCCTCCGCGCGAGGGGCCGCTTCTGACGTCCGGGATTTTCTGTCCATGCGAAAATCCGCAAAGTTCCGTGCAGAAAGTTTGCGACATCCGAGTGCATGGGGGTATAAGGCGGACGCGTCACTTTACCTAGCGTCAACCTCCGGGAGTGCGGGCATGAAGCGCAACCGCTTCAGCGCGATGAATGAGAGTCCGATCCTCGCGCCCGCTGCGTCAGACGGCCTTCCGGTCGCTCCAGACATGCGGATCGCGCTCAACTTCCGGCCGGACGACCTCGACGATCGACCCGAGCAGGTCCGGTGCTGTGGAAGCTACATGCACCCCGACCTGGCGGCCTTCCTCGCCGCGGACTGATCCCGGGGGACGCCGCCGGCCGCCGTCAGCGCCGGTCGTCCGCGTCGTCCTCGTCGTCGGGCTGGGGACGCTTGAAGAAGCTCTCCGCGTCGGAATAGTCCTTTGCGGGCGCATCGTCGTGCCGGCCGAAGTCCGGGAGCGCATCGGCGCGCGGCTCGGCCGGCATTCCCAGCGACTGCGACGTCGAGACGAGCTTGCGCCGTTCCTCGTCGGTCATCAGGGTTCCCTCGCCGGCCTTCTTTCGCGCCGCCTTCTGCACCGCGCTGTCGAGTTCGGACTGCCGGCAGAGGCCGAGAGCGACCGGATCGATCGGGGTGATCTGGCTGATGTTCCAGTGGCTCCGGTCGCGGATCGACTGGATCGTGGGTTTCGTGGTGCCGACGAGCTTGCCGATCTGCGCATCGGTGAGTTCCGGGTGGAACTTCACCAGCCACAGGATGGCCGCGGGCCGATCCTGCCGCTTCGACAGGGGCGTATAGCGGGGACCGCGACGCTTTTCCTCGCCCACCGAAGCGGGGTTGAACTTCAGCTTCATGCGATAGGACGGATCCGTCTCGGCCCTGTCGATCTCGGCCTGTTCGAGCTGGTTGTTGGCGATCGGATCGAACCCCTTCACCCCCGCCGCGACGTCGCCGTCGGCGATTCCCTGCACCTCGAGCTCGTGCATCCCGCAGAAGTCGGCGATCTGGGCGAAGCTCAGGGTCGTGTTGTCGACGAGCCAGACGGCGGTCGCCTTGGCCATCAGGGGTTTGGTCATCTCTCGTCTCCATCGGGCGCTGCGCGGAAGGGCGCGGACAATATCTCTCTTCGCCGGGAAAACGGCTGCGGCCGGGGCCGCCATTCCACGTTTTCGGGGAAGACAGCGCGGTTTATAGTCGGGCCGGCCGGCCAAGGAAAGAGAAAATGCGCCGGCCTGCCCTGCCGGCCCGCGCCGTGCACCGGTCGGGGCGGCGCGGGCGACGGCCCTGCAGGCGGCGGATGCCTCCTGACGCCATGGTGGCCCGGCCCCCGATCCGCGATCGGGAGTGACCCGGGCGCGCATCCGCGCGCTCCGCCCCGGGGCCGACCGGGTCTACCTCCGGACGACCATTTGCAGGTGAGCCGACGAGCGGCCATTCGCGCAGAACTGCCGCATGTTCCGAAAACAGGGAAGCCTTTGCGTTTCGCCGGACGGTGCCCTACCGGACCTTCAGGACGATCTTGCCGATGTGGCCCGGGCTTTCGATCCTGCGATGCGCCTCGGCCGCCTCGTCCAGCCCGAACTCGGAGTCCATGACCACCTTCAGCCGGCCGCCTTCCACCATCGGCCAGACATGCGCCCGGAGTTCCGCCGCGATCCCGGCCTTCGCGAGGTCCGACTGCGGCCGCAGCGTCGACCCCGTCACCGTCAGACGCCGCATCATGATCTCGGCGAAGCTGATCTCTGCCTTCGGCCCCTCGAGGAAGGCGATCTGCACCAGCCGCCCCTCGTCGGCAAGCGCCCGCACGTTCCGCTGGATGTAGCTTCCGCCGACCATGTCGAGGATCAGGTTCGCGCCGCCTTCGCCCTTCAGGATGTCGAGGAAGTCCTCGGTCCGGTAGTTGATCGCCCGCTCGGCCCCGAGACCCAGGCACACCGCGCATTTCTCGTCGGACCCCGCGGTCGCAAAGACCCGCGCACCAAGGGCAGCGGCGATCTGGATGGCGGTCGTGCCGATGCCCGAGGTGCCCCCGTGGACGAGGAACCGCTCGCCCCCCTTCAGGCCGCCGCGCATGACCACGTTCGACCACACGGTGAAGCAGGTTTCGGGCAGGCAGGCCGCCTCGCGCAGACCCGCACCCGCCGGGATCGGCAGGGCATGGGCCGCGGGTGTCACGACATATTCCGCATAGCCCCCGCCCGGCAGCAGGGCGCACACCGCGTCCCCCTCCGCCCAGTCCGACACGCCCGGACCGACGGCCGCGACCCGGCCCGACGCCTCGAGGCCCGGCAGGGGCGAGGCCGAAGGCGGGGGCGCATACGACCCTGCCCGCTGCAATGCATCCGGGCGGTTCACCCCGGACCAGTGCACCTCGATCAGGATCTGGCCCTGCGCCGGCACGGGAACCGGGCGCAGGGCGGGAACCAGCACCTCGGGTCCGCCGGGGCGCGAAATCTCGACAACCCGCATGGTTTCCGGAACGGACATCCGCCACCTCCTTTCCGTCGCAATCGACGCTTCCGTCGTGCCAGAGAGCGGACAGCGGGTAAAGGCGGCTATCGCGGTGCCGGATGGGGCATGTCGTCCGGTACGCCGTGCGGCGCCCGGATGCGCGACAGGATCGACAGCGGGCCCTTCAGGAACGGCGCGAGCAGTCGGTTGTCGCGGACCTGCGCCTTGAACTTCTCGAAGCGCATCACATCCGCGATGCGGCGATCGACGAAGGCCCAGGTCATCCCGTGCCCCGGCGACTCGTCCGCTATCCAGTAAAGCACGGTCGCCGAATAGACCCCGGACAGGATCGCGCGTTTGGAATACCACGCCGCATCCTCGGACATGTCGCCGAGCGCGCGCCAGATCGCGTCGGCCGTGCCCCACACAAGCTGCGCCCCCCGCGCCGCATTCTGCGGAAGCGCGAACAAGGCGGCGCTGCGCCGGACGATCTCGCGGTCCGCCGCCTCCAGCCGGAAGCGGATCGCCGCTGTAACCTTCTCGCTGTGGCGCAGCCCGTCGACCTCGCCTGACCGCATCCGATCGAGCATCCGCGCATCGCCCAGCCGGTGATAGTCGGCCGCAAGATCGACCGCGCCCCGCGGCAGGATCACCCGCAGGAGCGGCACGGGAACGCCCGCATCCTGCGCGGCGGCCCGGAGCGACGCCGCGCCCCAGCCGTCGAAAACGACATGCGGCAGGATCGCATCGAGAAGGCTGGCCCGGGCCGCACCCACATCGATCGCAGTGTCGTTCATGCCGTCTTCCTTCACATCCGGCCCCTTGTCCGTGTGGACAAGGGACGGCCGCCTTGCTATACGCCCGGCTCCTGCACTCAGATGCAACTCTAACCCAGGAAGGTGGTGACAACCACATGCAGGTCAGCGTTCGCGACAACAACGTCGAACAGGCACTTCGCGCTCTGAAGAAGAAGCTTCAGCGCGAAGGGGTGTTCCGCGAAATGAAGCTCAAGCAGCATTTCGAGAAACCGTCCGTCAAGAAAGCCCGCGAAAAGGCCGAGGCCGTCCGGCGTGCCCGCAAACTGGCACGCAAGAAGGCCCAGCGCGAAGGCGCTCTCTGACAGCCTGTGAATGCTGGGGCAGAGCGATCCGCCCGCAAAGAACCGCCCCCGTCGCGAAAGCGCGGGGGTTTGGTTTTGCGGGGTCGGTCCTTCGGAGGGGGGTGGGTCTTGCGGGGTTTCGGGCTGGAATCCGGGCGGAATTCCTTGCTAGGCTCGCCCGGATGACGGAGTTCCAGATGACCGACCTGTCCCGCCGCACCCTCCTCGCCCTTCCCGTCCTCGGGCTGGCCGCCTGCGGCCGTCGCGAAGCGGAAGCGCCCCGGCCCGCCGGATCGGCCGAGGTGAACCGCCTCATCGCGATCTATGCCGACCGCTACGGCGTGCCCGAGGCGCTTGTCCACAGGGTGGTGAGGCGGGAAAGCGGATACAACCCGCTGGCCCGCAACGGACCCTATTACGGCCTCATGCAGATCCTGCCGGATACGGCACGGACCATGGGCTTCCGCGGCGAACCGCGTGACCTGCTCGATGCCAGCACCAACCTGCGCTATGGCGTGAAATACCTGCGTGGAGCGTGGATTGTCGGAAACCGGAACCCTGACCGGGCGGTCATGTGGTATTCACGGGGCTATTACTACGAAGCCAGGCGCCGCGGTCTGCTGGAAGAGACAGGGCTGAGGGGCTGACATCCCCCCCCTGTGCCCCCTCCGTGCACCGGTCACACCGGGATCGCTGTCGTCTGCACCACGCGCCTCAGCGCGAAGGACGACTGCATCTGCGCGACGCCCGGCAGGCGCGACAGGTGCTGGCGGTGGATCCGGGCGAAATCCTCGGTATCGCGCGCCACCACCTTCAGCAGATAGTCCGCCGTCCCCGCCATCAGGTGGCATTCGAGCACATCCGGGATCCTCCGCACCTCGCGCTCGAAGGCGTCGAGCAGATCGTCGGCCTGCCCCTGGAGCGTGATCTCGACGAAGACGGTCGTGGCCCGGTCGAGCTTGCGGGCATCGAGCAGCGCCACGTAGGCGGCGATGAAGCCCTCGGCTTCCAGCCGCTGCACGCGGCGATGACAGGCCGAGGGCGACAGGTTCACCCGCTCGGCGAGGTCGGCATTGGTCAGGCGACCGTCGCGCTGCAATGCAGAAAGTATCCGGCGATCCGTCGCGTCAAGTTGAAACATCGCCGAACTTTCTTGCGCGCTTCATACAAACTTTCGAAGAACCTTCGACCCTATATCGGAAATGCAGCGGATCTTTCAAAGCAATTTCCTGCATGCCGGCGCATACTGACCGCCAAAGAGGGAGGTTCTCACATGAAGATCGGTTGCCCGAAGGAAATCAAGCCGCAGGAGTTTCGCGTCGGCATGACGCCGACCGCCGCGCGCGAGGCCGTCGTCCACGGCCATGAGGTCATCGTCGAGACCAGGGCCGGGATGGGCGCGGGCTTTACCGATGCCGACTACGTGGGCGCCGGCGCCCGCATCGTCGGCACGGCCGAAGAGGTCTTTGCGGCCGCGGACATGATCGTGAAGGTCAAGGAACCGCAGGCGGTGGAACGCAAGCGCCTCCGCGAAGGGCAGGTGCTCTTCACCTACCTCCACCTCGCACCCGATCCGGAACAGACGCGTGACCTGCTCGCCAGCGGCGTCACCGCCATCGCCTACGAAACCGTCACCGACCGCAACGGCGGCCTGCCGCTTCTCGCGCCGATGTCCGAGGTCGCGGGCCGTCTCGCGCCGCAGGTGGGCGCCTGGACGCTCCAGAAGGCGAACGGCGGGCGCGGCGTGCTGCTCGGCGGCGTTCCGGGCGTGGCCCCGGCCAGGGTCGTCGTGATCGGCGGCGGCGTCGTCGGCACCCACGCGGCCAAGATCGCCGCCGGCATGGGCGCGGACGTGACCGTCCTCGACCGCTCGCTGCCGCGGCTGCGCTATCTCGACGACGTCTTCGGGCGCGACTTCAAGACAATCTACGCGACCGCGGGCAACACCGCCGACCTGGTGGCCGAGGCCGACATGGTCATCGGCGCAGTCCTCATCCCCGGCGCGGCGGCCCCGAAGCTGGTGACGAAGGCGCAACTGTCCGGCATGAAGCCCGGCGCGGCGATCGTGGACGTCGCCATCGACCAGGGCGGCTGCTTCGAGACCTCGCGCCCGACCACGCACCAGGACCCGATCTACGAAGTGGACGGGATCATGCACTATTGCGTGGCCAACATGCCAGGCGCCGTCGCCCGCACCTCGACGCTTGCGCTCGGCAACGCGACGCTCCCCTTCATGCTCGCCATCGCCGACAAGGGCTGGCGCAAGGCCTGCGAAGAGGACGAGAATCTGCTCAACGGCCTCAATGTCCACGCAGGCAAGCTCACCTACTACGCGGTCGGCAAGGCGCTCGGCATCGATGTCCTCGCGCCGCATCTGGCGCTCAAGGCCTGACAGCCGGGATTCGAAATGCAAAGGGGCGCGGGAACCATCCCGCGCCCTCGGTCTTTCCGGCGTCCTGTCAGGCCCGCGACTTCAACTGGTCGCGGATCTGGAGCAGCACGTCGAGTTCGGTCGGCCCGGCCGGTGCCGGCGCCGGCTCTTTCTTCACGGCCGACTCCTTGATCCTGTTCACCGCCTTCACGAGCAGAAACACGACGAAGGCGATGATCACGAAGTTGATGACGGCCGTCAGGAACGCCCCGTAGGCAAAGACCGGGGCGCCGGCATCGCGCGCGGCCTTGAGGCTCGGGAACTCGCCGCTGCCGAGGTTCACGAAGAGGTTCGAGAAGTCGATCCCCCCCGTGACGAGGCCGATGATGGGGTTGATGAGATCGGCGACGAGCGAGTTCACGATCGCCGTGAACGCCGCGCCGATGATGATGCCGACGGCAAGGTCCATGACGTTGCCCTTGGCGATGAAGTCCCTGAATTCCCTGATCATTGCGTGGTTCCCTCACTAGATCCGCAGGATGCGTTTGTCGTTCTTGCCGCACCGATCGTCTCCGACCATGCGGTATCTCCTTATCACGAATTGTCATGTTCCGGGCAGCTTCTTTTCGCGTTGCCAATGGCTTACGCAGGGCCAGAGGCAAAGGAGCAGCGGCAGGGGCAAAAATGACTTTCGCTTCCCGGTTTCCGATCGCGAAACGCTGGCCGCCGAAGCACCCCGATGCGATCCAGTTCTGCTCGCTCGACACCCCGAACGGAATCAGGGTCTCGACGATGCTGGAAGGGACGGGGCTGCCCCATGACGCCCATTGCGTCTCGTTCCAGAAGACCGAGCGGATGAGCCCCGAATTCCTGTCGCTCAACCCCAGCAGCAAGATACCGGCCATCATCGACCCGCACGGGCCGGGCGGCACGCCGCTGCCGCTCTGGGAAAGCGGCGCGATCCTTCTCTACCTCGCCGACAAGACCGGCCGCTTCATCCCCTCCGACCCCGCAGGGCGGTGGCAGGCGATCCGGTGGTTGATGTTCCGGATGGGCGGCATCGGCCCGATGTTCGGGCAGGTCGGGTGGGTCCACCGCTGGGCCGGGAATGAGATCGCGGACCCGCGGCCGCGCCAGCGCTATTGCGACGAGGCAAGGCGCCTTCTCGGCGTGCTCGACGGACAGCCTGCCGACAAGGACTGGCTGCCTGGGGACTACTCCATCCTGGACATGGCGATCTGCCCGTGGCTTCGGTCGCTCAGGGACACCTGCGGCGCGGGGGCCGAGACGGGTCTCAACGACCAGCCGCGCATCCTGGCATGGCTCGACCGCTTCCTCGCCCGCCCCGCTGTTCGGTGCGGGCTGGACGTCCCCGCGCCGCCGAACGCCTGACGCGTGGGAACGACACGTGCCACCACCGGGGTATCGGACCCGTCCGATGACGGCCGGACCGGCCCGCCGCCCCGCAATCCGCGTCTGATCGCGCTGATCGTGGCGACGGCGCTTCTGATGGAGAACCTCGATTCGAGCGTCCTGTCCACCTCGCTTCCGCAGATCGCGGTCGATCTCGGCGCGAACCCGATCCATCTGAAGCTCGCGCTCACCTCCTACCTTCTGGCGCTCGCGATCTTCATTCCCGCCTCGGGCTGGGCCGCCGACCGCTTCGGCGCGCGGCTGATCTTCCGCCTCGCCATCGTGATATTCGCCGCCGGGTCCATCGCCTGCGGCCTGTCCTCGACCCTGCCCGAGCTTGTCGCGGCGCGGGTGCTTCAGGGAATGGGCGGTGCGTTGATGGTTCCGGTCGGCCGCCTCGTCGTCCTGCGCTCCTCGCCCAAGGCCGGCCTCGTCGGGGCGCTGGCATGGCTGACGGTACCGGCCCTGATCGGCCCCGTCATCGGCCCGCCGCTCGGCGGGTTCGTCACCACCTATTTCCAGTGGCGCTGGATCTTCTGGATCAACGTTCCCATCGCGGTGCTGGGGCTGACCCTCGCCACCATCTACATCCCCGACATCCGCATGGACCGCGCGCGCGCCTTCGACGGCAGGGGCTTCCTGCTGCTCGGCCCCGGCCTTGTCGCGGCGCTGACCGGGCTGACCGTGTCGGGCCTCGGCCTCGCGCCGGGGCTGGTGATCTGGTCGATGACGCTCGCGGGCTTCGCGCTTGTCGCGCTCTACGCCCGACACGCGTTCCGTTCCGACGACCCGCTGATCGACCTGCGCCTCGTCCGCCTGCCCACCTTCCGCATCTCGGTCGGCGGCGGCACACTCTTCCGCATCGGATCGGGGGCGCTGCCATTCCTTCTGCCGCTGATGCTTCAGGTCGGCTTCGGGATTTCCGCCTTCCAGTCGGGGATGCTGACCTTCGCCAGCGGCGCGGGCGCGCTTCTGATGAAGTTCGCGGCCCAGCCCGTCCTCAGGCGCTACGGCTTCCGGAGCACGCTGATCGGCAACGGGATCCTCGCCGCGCTGTTCATCCTGTCGCCCGCCTTCTTCACTGCCGCGACCCCGGCCTTCGTGATGGTCCTGGTGCTTCTGATCGGCGGATTCACCAGATCGCTCCAGTTCACCGCCCTGAACGCGATGGCCTATGCCGACGTGCCCACCGGAAAGCTCAGTTCGGCCACGTCCTTTTCCAGCGTCGTGCAGCAGCTTTCGGCATCCTTCGGGATCACCGTCGCCGCCTTCGGCCTCGAAGCCGTGGCGTGGCTGACCGGCGGTCCGCTCCTCGGGGCGGACGACTTTCCCTGGGTCTTCGGGCTGATGGCGGCGATAGCGCTCGCCTCGGTCTTGGCCTATGTCCGCATCCCGGCGGGCGCGGGAAGCGAGCTTCTGGGCCGTCCCCCGGTCCGCGAGGGCGACTAGGTCAGGACCGCAGGACGCCGCCCGTCGCCTTCGTCACCTTCTCGACGACCCTGGCCGACACCGCTTCGATCTCGTCGTCGGTCAGGGTCCTTTCGACCGGCTGAAGCCGAACGGTCAGCGCGAGCGACTTCTTCCCGGCACCCATCTGGGCCTCGGCCCTGGGACCGGCGAACTCGTCGAAGACCCGCACGCTCTCGATCAGCGTCCTGTCGGCGCCCTGCGCGGCGTTCACCGCCGTCAGCGCCTCGACGCCCGCATCGACGACAAAGGCAAAGTCGCGCTCCACCGCCTGAAGGTCCGAGAGCCTCAGCGCCGGCCGCGTCGTCGTCTTCGTCTTGGGGAAGGGCACGTCCTCGAGGAACAGGGTGAAGCCCACCGCGGGGCCCTTCACGTCCATGGCCGACAGCACTCCCGGATGGACCTCTCCGAACACCGCAAGGACCGTCCTGCCGAGCAGGATCGCGCCCGACCGGCCCGGATGCCACCAGGACCGGGTGCCGCGGCCGATCTGCGCCCGCGACGGCGCGCCGATGGCGGACAGCACCGCCTCGGCATCCGCCCTGGCATCATAGACATCGACGGGCCGCCACGAGCCGTGCGGATCGCGGGGGCCTGCCTGTCCGACCAGAAGCCCGGTTGCCAGCAGGTGCTGATCGCCGGGTTCCCCGCCGTGGAAGGCGGGGCCGACCTCGAACAGGGCAAGATCCATGAAGCCCCTGGCCTGGTTGCGCGCGGCAGCGGCCAGCAACCCCGGCAGCAGCTCCGGCCGAAGATGCGTCATCTCGGACGAGATCGGGTTGTCGATCCGTGTCGGCGCTTCCCCGCCGCCGAACAGGACGGCCGCGTCGCGGTCGATGAAGCTGTAGGTCACGCATTCGTTGTAGCCGAGCGCCGCGGTCGTCCGCCGCGCCGTCCGCTCCCGAAGCTGCATCGGCGTCAGGACGGGCTTCGCCACGCCCGGCACGGCGCGCGACAGGGGCCGCCCCTGCAATTTCGCCAGCGACGCGATCCGCGCCACCTCTTCCACCAGATCGGCCTCGCCCTGCACGTCGGGCCGCCACGACGGCGGGCTTGCCATGTCGCCGTTCAGGGTGAAGCCCAGCGCCTCGAGCGTGCGCCGCTGCTCGTCCTCGGTGATCTCCATGCCGACGAGGCCGACCACCCGCTCCGGGTCGAGCCGGTAGGCGCGCAAGGTGTCGGGCACCGCCCCGTCCATCACGACCTCCGACGGCTCGCCCCCGCAGAGGTCGAGGATCATGCGCGTCGCTGCCTCCAGGCCCGGCAGGGTGAAGGCCGGGTCGATCCCCCTCTCGAAGCGGTAGCGCGCGTCCGAGCTGATCTTCAGCGCCCGGCCTGTCGCCGCGATGGTGGTCGGGTCCCAGCAGGCGCTTTCCAGGAACACCTCGGTGGTCGCCTCGGTGCATCCCGACAGCGCGCCGCCCATGATCCCGGCAAGGCTTTCCGGGCCGCGGTCGTCGGAAATGACCATCTGCCCCGGCAGCAGCGCGTAGGCCCTGCCGTCGAGCGCCGGAAGCATCTCGCCGCCCCGTGCCGGATGGATGCGCAGGTCGCCCTTCACCTTGCCGGCGTCGAAGACATGCAGCGGCCGCGCCATGTCGAAGGTGAAGAAGTTGGTGATGTCGACGAGCGCCGAGATCGGCCTGAGCCCGATCGCGCGAAGCCGCGCCTGAAGCCAGGCGGGCGACGGCCCGTTCCTGACGCCCCGGATCACGCGCCCCGCGAACAGCGGGCATCCCCTGTCCCTCAGCGCCGGATCGATCCTGACGCCGATCGGGCTCGGGAACCGCCCCGCGACCGGCCTGATGACCTGCGGCTTCAGCTTGCCCAGCCCCCGCGCCGCCAGATCGCGCGCCACGCCCCGCACCGCCAGCGCATCGGGGCGGTTCGGCGTGATCTTGATGTGGATCACCGGGTCGTTCAGCCCGCGCCAGTCGATGAACCGCGCCCCGAGCGGCGCATCCCCGGGCAGTTCGATGATGCCGTCATGGTTGTCCGACAGTTCGAGTTCGCGCTCGGAGCACAGCATCCCGTTCGATTCGATGCCGCGGATCACGCCCGGCTTCAGGTCGACGCCCGTGCCCGGCACATGCGTCCCCGGCGGCGCGAACACGCCCACCAGACCCGTCCGTGCGTTCGGCGCGCCGCAGACGACCTGCACCTCCTGCATCGGCCCGCCCGGCCCGTCGGGATAGGTCGCCACACGGCAGACCCGGAGCTTGTCGGCGTTGGGGTGCCGGACCGCCTCGATCACCCTGCAGATGCGGAACGCCCCCAGCCTGGCCTCGGGGTTCTCGACGCCCTCGACCTCGAGCCCGAGATCGGTCAGCGCCTCGGCGATGGCGTCAGGAGAGGCCCCGGTGTCGAGGTGATCCTTCAGCCAGGACAGGGTGAACTTCATCTTGGACCGCTCGCGCAGGTTCTTGCAGAGCGGGGCATAGCCGAAAGGGATTGCAGGGAAAAGGGTTGACCTGAGCCCCGTCTCCCTTGCGGGGCAGGGGGAGAGTCCCTTGGCCGATTTCCGGGCCTGTGCGGCGATTGTCTCCGGTCTCCCCGCCTCGGCAAACTCCGCCGGCGGGATGGTCCGTGGCGGTTGTCGTCTTCCTTCCAGGTGGCGATCCGGGTGCGGGCGTCGGGCGCGTCGAGAACGGCACCTCGCTCAGGAACCCGCCCCTTCACCTTGTCCAAGTATCCCGGGGGAGCCTCCGATCCTGCCGGGGGCGGGGGCAGAGCCCCCTTCCGGCCGCCCGGACGGCCGGGCCATGGGGCGTGGCAGCGCGCATGGCGGAACTTGCTCCCGCCCCGTTCTCATTGCGGGCCCCTGCCGGTCAGGTCCGCGAAATCACGCCAGATAGGCCCGGAAAGCGGCGATGACCTGCGCGTAGACCGCGCGCTTGAACGGCACGATGGTCGCAAGAAGATCGTCCGCCTTCATCCACCGCCACTCCGAGAACTCGGGGTGCCCGGTTGCGATGTCGATGTCCGCATCCTGTCCGGTGAAGCGGAACAGGAACCAGCGCTGCGACTGGCCCCTGTACCGTCCGCCCCAGACCCTGCCCACAAGCTCGGGGGGCAGGTCGTAAGCCACCCGGTTGTGCATCCTGGCGACAAGTTCGACCTTGTCGGCGGTCACGCCCGTCTCTTCCCGAAGCTCGCGCAGCGCCGCCGCGCGCGGCTTCTCGCCCGCATCGATCCCGCCCTGCGGCATCTGCCACGCCCGCCCGTCCCCGTCGCGCCGAAGGCCGGCGAACACCAGTCCGCGCGCGTCGGTCAGCATCACCCCGACGCAGGGACGGTAGGGCAGCGCCGCGATCCGATCGGCCGTCAGCACGCGACCGTCACTCGACCGGCTTGACCGCCGACAGGCCCTTCAGGATGTCGATGGCATAGGCGAGCTGATAGTCTTCGACCCGAAGCTTTGCCGATTCCTCGGCCTTCTTCTGCTCTTCGAGAAGCGTCTTCTTTTCGTCCTCGGTCATCGAGTCGTTCGAAAGGGCCCCCCGCAGATCACCCTCGGACCGCATCTTCGACGCGGCGGGTGTCTCGGCCGGTTTGTCCGAGGCCGGCGGCGGCGGCGGCTGATCCACCCAGATGTCCGGCGAGATGCCGAGCGACTGGATCGACCGGCCCGACGGCGTGTAGTAGCGCGCCGTCGTCAGCCGCATCGCCCCGTTCGACTTGAGCGGGATGACGGTCTGCACCGATCCCTTCCCGAAGCTCTTGGTGCCGACGACGATCGCGCGCCGCTGGTCCTGGAGCGCCCCGGTGACGATCTCCGAGGCCGAGGCAGACCCCCCGTTGATGAGCACTACGATCGGCTTGCCGCCCGCGAGGTCCCCGGGCTGGGCGTTCCAGCGCTCGGTATCCTGCGGGTTGCGCCCGCGGGTCGAGACGATCTCGCCCTTCTCAAGGAAGGCGTCCGAGACCGCGATCGCCTGGGTGAGAAGGCCGCCGGGGTTGTTCCTGAGGTCAAGCACGATGCCGTTGATCTTGTCGGGCCCGCCCGCGTCGGCGATCGTCTTCTTCAGGCCTTCCTCGAGATTGGGATAGGTCTGGTCGTTGAAGGTCGTGACGCGCAGGACCACCGTCTGTCCTTCGAGCCGCGCGCGCACCGCCGTCAGCTTGATGGTGTCGCGCACGATGGTCACGTCGAAGGGCTGCTCGATGCCTTCGCGCGCGATGGTCACGACGATTTCCGACCCGACCGGTCCGCGCATGAGTTCGACGGCCTGGTCCAGCGTGAGCCCGAGCACGCTTTGGCCGTTCACCTGGGTGATGAAGTCGCCCGCCTTGATCCCGGCTTCGGCCGCGGGCGTCCCGTCGATGGGGGACACGACCTTGACGAAGCCCTCTTGCTGCGTGACCTCGATCCCCAGCCCGCCGAACTCGCCGCGGGTCTGGACGCGCATGTCCTCGAAGTCCTTCGCCGCCAGATAGCTCGAATGCGGGTCGAGCGAGGTCAGCATCCCGTTGATCGCCGCCTCGATCAGCTTCTTTTCGTCCACCGGCTCGACGTACTGCGACCGGATGCGTTCGAAGATGTCGCCGAAAAGGTCGAGCTGCTCGTAGACCGACGAGGGCTGGCTCGTCTCCTGGGCCAGCAGAGGTCCGGCCACCTGGGTCGTCAGGAGCACGCTCGCCACCGAGCCGCACAGCGCTGCGATCACGTATTTTCTCATCGTCGCGTCTTCCTTCACTCGCTCTTCGCTCCGACGAACCAGTCCGATGGATCGAGGGGGTCGGAACCCATTCTCAGTTCTAGATACAGTGTTTCGCTTCGTTCCGCATCGCCGGGCACGACGGGTGCGAGAAGTTGGGCCCCTTCCGTCTCGGCGCCGGGCATCAGACCCACGGGCGCGCCGGCCGACAGCACGTCCCCGGTCTCCCCATATACGGTCCCGAGGCCGGCAAGCACCATCAGATATCCCTGGGCGGGTTCGAGCACCATCACATTTCCGTAGTCGAGCAGCGGCCCGCGGTAGCGGATGGTGGCGGCCCATGGCGCGGTGACCAGCGCCGCCGGACGGGTGGCGATGACCAGCCCGGGGCGGCGGATCCCGGCCGCGTCGGCTTCGCCCGCGCGGCGGAGCACCGAGCCGCGGACCGGAAGCGGCAGGCGGCCCTTCGCTCCTGCGAAGTCCTCCATCGGCGGCCCGATGTCCGACTCCATCTTCGCCAGGCCCGACGCGAATTCGTCGAGCGTCGCCACCCCGGCCACCAGAAGCCGGAGTTCCTCGGGGTCCTCGAGGAAGCGTTTCGGCAGGTCGGTCCGGTCCTGCATGGCCTGCGACAGCGCCGTCCGCGCCTCTTGCGCCGCCACGAGGCCGCGCTGGAGGACATCCATCGCCCCGGACCGCTCGGCGCGCAGCGCCCGAACCACGTCGAGATCCCGCGCCAGCGCAGCCGCCTCGTCGCGCAGCGCCGGCGCGGCGGCCGACAGCAGAAGCCCCGACCTTACCGCCGCCTGCGGCCCGTCGGGATGCGCAAGAAGGAACGGGACGGGCAGATCCTCCATCGCCGCAAGCGCGCCGAGAACCTGCCCAATCCTCGCCCTCCGGGCTTCCCAGTCGGACCGGATGCGCGCTTCGCGCAGGGCCGACCGGCGGAGGCTTTCCCGCAGGATGGCAAGGCCGTCCTCGTAGGCGCCGATCGTGCGCGTGAGGGCCGCGATGCGGTCACTCTCGCCGCGCGCCGCGTCGAGCGCCGCGATTGCAGCGCGGAGCGCCTCGGCCGCGGCCGCGGCGTCCCGGCGTGCGGACCCGGCCGGACGGGAGGCGGCCGAGGAAGGACCGGCGGAGGCATCGGCGGGGGCTTTGGCCGCTCCGGCCGCGTCCTCGGCGGGCGCGGCGCGGGGCGGCATGGCGGCGAGGAGCGCCAGCAGCGCGGCGCGGCGAGCGGCCCGCATCACCGCAGGATCAGCGTCGTGCCCGTCATCTCGGGCGGAAGGGGCAGGCCCATCAGGTCGAGCAGCGTGGGCGCAAGGTCGGCCAGCCGGCCGTTCCTGAGCGCCACGCCCGCCGGCCCTCCGACAAGGATCACCGGCACCGGGTTCGTCGTGTGGGCCGTATGCGGGCCACCCGTCACCGGGTCCACCATCGTCTCGCAGTTGCCGTGGTCGGCGGTGACGATCATCGCGCCGCCCGCCCTTTCCAGCGCGGCGACGGCGCGGCCGAGGTTGCGGTCCACCGCCTCCACCGCCCTGATCGCCGCTTCCAGAACGCCGGTATGGCCCACCATGTCGGGGTTGGCGAAGTTGACCACGATCAGGTCGTAGCCCGCCCCGATGGCCCTGACGAGTTGGTCGCCCACCTCGTCGGCCGACATCTCGGGCTTCAGGTCGTAGGTCGCGACCCTGGGGGACGGGGCCATGTAGCGGTCCTCGCCCGGTTCGGGGGCTTCCCTGCCGCCGCTCAGGAAGAAGGTGACGTGCGGGTATTTCTCGGTCTCGGCAAGGCGGAACTGGCGGAGGCCCTTCGAGGCGACCCAGGCACCGATCGTGTTGACCACCGGGCGCTTGGGGTAGGCTGCGGCCATGAAGGCGTCGTGGGTCGTCGAGTAGTCCACCATCCCGAGGATCGCCGCCCAGTGCGGGCGGCGGCCCCGGTCGAAGCCCGCGAAGGCGTCCTCGCCGATGGCGAGCAGGATCTCGCGCGCGCGGTCGGCGCGGAAGTTGAGGCAGAAGAACCCGTCGCCGTCCTTCGCGCCCGCATAGTCGCCGATCACCGTCGCCCCGATGAACTCGTCCGTCTCGCCCCGCGCGTAGGCCGCCGCCACCGCCGCCCGCGCGTCGGGCTCGCGGTGGACACCCTGCCCCTTCACGAAGGCGTCGTAGGCTTTTTCCACCCGCTCCCAGCGGTTGTCGCGGTCCATCGCCCAGTAGCGGCCCGTGACGGTCGCAACGCGGGCACCGGGGGGAAGACGGGCCAGCAGCGTCTCGACGAACTGCGGGGCCGAGGACGGCGCCACGTCGCGCCCGTCCGTCACCGCATGAAGCGCCACCGGCACACCCGCCCCGGCGATGGCCTGACAGGCGGCGAGCACATGCTCGATATGCCCGTGCACGCCCCCGTCCGAAATCACGCCCATCAGATGCGCCGTGCCGCCCGACGCCTTCAGCGTCTGGGTGAAGGCAAGGATCGCCTCGTTGGAGAAGAACGAGCGGTCCTCGATGGCGAGGTCGATCTGCCCGAGGTCCATCGCCACCACGCGCCCCGCGCCGATATTGGTGTGCCCGACTTCCGAATTGCCCATCTGTCCCGTCGGCAGCCCCACGTCCGGGCCGTGGGTGACAAGCCGGGCATGCGGGCAGGTCGCCATCAGGCGGTCGTAGGTGGGGGTATCGGCCAGGGCGACCGCGTTCGCGAACGTCTCGGCCCGCAGGCCCCAGCCGTCGAGGATGGTCAGGACGACGGGCTTGGGTGCGGGCATCGGCGGCGGCTCCTTCGGTGATGCGGGAGGGTTCTACGCCGGGGCGGGGGTGGGGGCAACGGGCGGTCGTCGCGCCCGCCCGCCCAGCCGCGCCAGGGGCGCGGCGTTCTTCGCCGACATCGTGCCGCCGGCACGATGTCCGGGCGCCCGTCACCCTCCGGACACCCGGTGCGGACGCCCTTCCGCTGGAAGTCGGCCAGGCGGGAAGCGCCCCCTACCCCCTGTGATACGGTGTCCCCGCCAGGATCTGCACGGCCCGGTAGAGCTGCTCCGCCGCCATCGCCCGCACCAGCAGGTGCGGCCAGACCATCCGGCCGAATGCCACCGACACGTCCGCCCGTGCCCGGAGCGACGGGTCGATCCCGTCCGCCCCGCCGATCACCATGGCCAGATCCTGCCGCCCCCGGTCGCGCCAGTCGGCGAGCATTGCGGCGAATTCGGGCGAGGTGAGCTGCGCGCCCCGTTCGTCGAGCGTCACGAGGACGGCGCCGTCCGGGATCGCGCGGGAGAGGAGCGCCGCCTCGGCGGGCATGCCGCCCGACTTCGCCTCAACCTCATGCTCCATGACGGGGCCGAGGCCCAGCGCCCGCCCGGTCCTGTCGAAGCGGGCCAGCCAGTCGTCCACCAGCGCACGCTCGGGCCCCGCCCGGAGGCGGCCGACGGCGCAGAGGTGGAGCTTCATCTCGGGCGCGCCGTCTCAGACCCGCGCCGCCCGCTGGGGCAGGCCGGCGCCCGACGGCATCCACATCTTCTCGAGCTGGTAGAACTCGCGCACCTCGGGGCGGAAGACATGGACGATCACGTCGCCCGTGTCGATCAGCACCCAGTCGCCCTGTTCCTTGCCCTCGATCTTGGAGGCGCGGCCGAGGTCGTGCTTCAGCCGCTCGACCAGCTTCTCGGCGATGGCCGCGACCTGGCGCGAGGACCGGCCCTGGCAGATCACCATGTAGTCCGCGATCGACGACCGTCCGCGCAGGTCGATCGAGACCACGTCCTCGGCCTTGTCGTCGTCCAGCGATTTCAGGATGTGGTCGAGCAGCACGTCGCTCGTCACGTCTTGGGACACGGCCGTCATCGGCACCGCCCGCGCAGCCGTCGTGCCGGCTGCCAGCATCTGTTGAGACAGGACATCGTCCTCCGGGGTCTGCGCGCCGAAAGGCCCCGGCGCAGGGCATGGGGCAAAGATAGCATCGCCACTGTGTCATCTCAATGGCAGTGCCCCCCGCGAGGGTTCCGGGCGACGATCCGGCGATGATGCGGCGATGATGCGGACACCCTTGGTCCGGCGGTTCCGGGACAGGGTCATCCGCATGCCGGCGAACCCGCAACTGCGGTCCCGCGACGTTCGTCAGGCCGCGCGGCCCGGCCTGGCGTTTCGGGTTCCCGGGCCGCGCCTGAAGCGAACGGCCGGCCGCGCGGCCCGGGAAGCGCGGCGATCACGGCCTGATCCCTTGCCTGAAACCCGTCCCTTGCGTATATCGCGCCCCATGCGACGCTTCTTCGACATCGACGACCGGGCCCGCCTTCCCTGGCGCTTCTACGGCGCCGAGCGCGGCATCCTCGCGCGCCTCTGAGGTGCTGGCCGCTGCACCTCTGCGGCGTCCCGTCCAGTCCGAAACCCCATCCCGAAGATCGAGACTGCCATGACCGCACCCCGCACGCTCTACGACAAAATCTGGGACGCGCACGTCGTCCATGAGGCCGGGGACGGCACGTGTCTGCTCTACATCGACCGACACCTCGTCCATGAGGTGACGAGCCCGCAGGCCTTCGAGGGGCTGCGGATGACCGGCCGCAAGGTTCGCGCGCCCGACAAGACGATCGCGGTGCCCGATCACAACGTGCCGACGACCGCGGGCCGCGAGACCCGCATCGACAACGAGGAAAGCCGCATCCAGGTCGAGGCGCTGGACAGGAACGCCCGCGACTTCGGCATCCACTACTACCCCGTCTCCGACATCCGTCAGGGCATCGTCCACATCGTCGGCCCCGAACAGGGCTGGACGCTGCCGGGCATGACCGTGGTCTGCGGCGACAGCCACACCGCGACGCACGGCGCCTTCGGGGCGCTCGCGCACGGGATCGGCACGTCGGAGGTCGAGCATGTGCTCGCCACCCAGACGCTGATCCAGAAGAAGTCGAAGAACATGAAGGTCGAGATCACCGGATCGCTGCGCCCCGGCGTCACCGCCAAGGACATCACCCTCTCTGTCATCGGCGTGACCGGCACGGCGGGCGGCAACGGCCATGTCATCGAATACTGCGGCCAGGCGATCCGCGAACTCAGCATGGAAGGCCGGATGACCGTCTGCAACATGGCGATCGAGGGCGGCGCGCGCGCCGGCCTGATCGCGCCCGACGAAAAGACCTTCGCCTATGTCATGGGCCGCCCGCACGCCCCGAAGGGCGCGCTCTGGGAGGCCGCGCTGGCCTGGTGGAAGACGCTCCACACCGACGCGGGCGCGCATTTCGACAAGGTCGTCACGCTGAGAGGCGAAGACATCGCCCCGGTCGTCACCTGGGGCACCTCGCCCGAGGACGTGCTGCCGATCACCGGCGTGGTACCCGACCCGGAGAGCTTCGCGGGCGGCAAGGCCGAGGCGGCGCGGCGGTCGCTCGACTACATGGGGCTGAAGCCCGGCACCCGCCTCGAAGACATTCAGATCGACACCGTCTTCATCGGCTCGTGCACGAACGGCCGGATCGAGGACCTGCGCGCCGCCGCGGCGATCCTGAAGGGCCGGCGCAAGAAGGACGGTGTGCGCGCGATGGTCGTGCCAGGATCCGGGCTGGTGCGCAGACAGGCGGAAGAGGAAGGTCTCGCGCAGATCTTCATCGACGCCGGTTTCGAATGGCGGCTCGCCGGCTGCTCGATGTGTCTGGCCATGAACCCCGACCAGTTGTCCCCCGGCGAACGCTGCGCGGCAACGTCGAACCGGAACTTCGAAGGCAGGCAGGGCCGCGGCGGCCGGACGCATCTGATGAGCCCGGCGATGGCGGCGGCGGCGGCCGTGACCGGACGGCTGACGGACGTGCGGCGGCTGGCTGCGGCGGCGGGCTGAGGCCGGCCGGCCGATTTCCCGCCATTGGCAACGGTCCGCCGGACTTCGTTTCCCCGGATGCGACGGACGCACGGATTTTGGGCAATGCATCGGCCCACCAGAAACAATCCGGCGATTCTTGCGGTGGTATTCCAGGGCGCCGGGAACCGCGCTTTGAATTGCGGCTTTCGTGCGGTAGAAGAGTGGAGTTCGTACGGCTCGGGCAGTCGAGAAGGGTGGTGACAATGCGCGTTTCCCTGGCGGCCCTTGCCGCAAGCATTACGATGGCCCTGTCTTCGACCGTGCCTTCGGCCCTGTCTGCAGTCCTGCCCTTCGCACAGGCCGCGACCGTCGATGCGGCGACGGTGTCGCCATCGCCCTTCATCCCCGCAAGCGGCCTGACCATCTCGGGCCCGGGCCAGATCGCGCTCGGGACCCTGGTCCAGACCACGAGGACGTTCGCGGACAAGCGCACGACGCTCGACCTCTCGATCAGCGGGATGGCGGGCACGACGCCCTTCCTGCTCAGCCTCATCTACGATTTCACGCGCGGAGGCGTGCCCGGATGCAGCATGCCCGGCAATCGCTGCGCGCGGGCCATCGCGATCACGCCGCTTCTGGTCGCGCCGCTGACCGTCACCAGCGGCAATCTGCTCTACACGATCGCCATAGACGGTTTCGTGCAGGCCCTCGGCCAGAACATGGCCGCGTTCGTCACGCCGGCCGGCCGGGACGACACCAGGGCCCATGTCCTGCAGGGGACGGTGACGGTTTCGCAGGTTACGCCTTCGCCGGTGCCGCTGCCGGGGGCGGGGCTGCTGCTTCTTGGCGCGGTCGGCGCAATCTCGATGATCCGCCGCCGCGTTCCCTGACGCGGGGGCAGGCCGTCAACCCCGGGGCCCGCCGGGCGGGCCTTCTGTCTCTGTCTGGATTCGCCGCCGGCCGCGATGTATGGGTCCGGCGGGCCGGATATGGCGCATCGTCGAAGGAGAGGCCACCATGGACAAGTTCACCACCCTGACAGGGATCGCGGCGCCGATGCCGCTCGTGAACATCGACACCGACATGATCATCCCCAAGCAGTTCCTCAAGACGATCAAGCGGTCGGGGCTGGGCAGGAACCTGTTCGACGAGATGCGCTACACGCCCGACGGCGCCGAGATTCCCGGTTTCGTTCTGAACCAGCCCGCATACCGCAAGGCCGAGATCCTTGTCGCCGGCGACAACTTCGGCTGCGGCTCCTCGCGCGAGCATGCGCCCTGGGCGCTCCTCGATTTCGGCATCCGCGCCGTGATCTCCACCAGTTTCGCCGACATCTTCTACAACAACTGCTTCAAGAACGGGATCCTGCCCGTGGTCCTTCCCCAGGCGGCCGTGGACGTCCTGATGGACGACGCCCGCAAGGGCGCGAACGCGCGGATCACCGTCGATCTGCCGTCGCAGACGGTGACGTCCTCGGACGGGCAGGACTTCCATTTTGACGTGGACCCGTTCAGGAAGCACTGCCTTCTGAACGGTCTCGACGACATCGGGCTGACGCTCGAGAAAGTGTCGGCGATCGACACATTCGAAAAGGCGGCGGCGCAGGCCCGCCCTTGGGTCTGACCGAGCGCGCCATACAACATGTTGGGCCGCCCTCGGGCGGCCCTTTGTTTTCCGGCGCTTAGGCCCGAAAGCGGCGCGGAAAATGATGCATTGCCGCACCAGTAATTCCACGAAATCGCCCGAATGCACTGGTTAGGGTTAACCGCGCGTTGCCTCGGGGAGACGGATGTGGGCAAAAACATGGCACGAATGAGGCAGCCTGCCACAATCGGCGGGATCAACGCGGAACAGCGGACCGGCATCGCACCGGCCGCGGCCAGGTTGAGGGACGGACAGCGGTGATCTCGCAGTTCACAGGCGCCCTGGTGCGCGCGGTGCTGGTGATGGTGCTGATCGCCACGCCGTCGCTGATGCTGCCGGGCGTGCCGAGCGACACCACCCAGATCGTCGCGCTGGTGGCGCTGTTCGCGGCGGCGCTGACGTTCTTCGAATATGCCTCCACCTACCCGGGCCTCGTCGAGTTCCGCGACGCCCCGCCCTTCAACCGGCTGCGGTTCCTGTCGCTCTTTGCCACGGTCCTGCTGCTTTCGGCGATCGTGCGCGGCAGGACCGAGCCGACGACGCTGTCGAGCTTCATCGAGGTGCTGGGCAACAAGCTGGGCGAGGCGATCGACGTTCCCTATTCGCCGGTGCGGCTCGTCGTCCTCATGCTGCCGCCGGACATGAGCCTCGATCGCCTGATCCTCGTGCGCACCTCGGCCGGAATCAGCTACATGATCTCGATGCTCACCCTGGTGATCTTCGTGCTGTCCATGCGGCTGATCGGCTGGCCTGCGCGGATGGGGTCGTTCAACGTCTGGATCAACCTGCCGACCTTCGATCCGACGACGGGCGGCGACGTGGTCGAGCGGCTCCAGCGCGATGCGCGCTTTAACATTGCATTAGGGTTTCTGCTGCCATTCCTGATCCCGGCGGCGGTGAAGCTGGCGAGCCTGGCGTTCGAGCCGGTGACACTGGAAAGCCCGCAGACCCTGATCTGGACGATGACCGCATGGGCCTTCCTTCCCGCCTCGCTGTTCATGCGCGGCATCGCGATGGGCCGCATCGCCGGGATGATCGCCGAGAAGCGCAGGTCCAACACCATGGCCGCGGACGCCGACCTGCTTCCGGCCTGATCCCTGCCCTTTGCCGCCTTGCCGCGCTTGCGGGGGCGGGGCTTGCGGGGGCGGGTCTTGCCCCTGCCGGACCGGCCGCGGCACGCGACGCCGCGGCGGAGACGCTGCGCGTAGCCACCTGGAACGCGGGGCTGACCCGGGAGGGCCCGGGACTTCTCCTGCGTGACATCCTCTCGGGCAGCGACCCGCAGGTTGCCGCCGCCGCGCGGGTGATCGCCGCCGCGGATCCCGACATCCTGCTGCTGACGGGGGTCGACTACGACCGGCGGCTTGCGGCGCTCTCGGCCTTTGCCGCGGTGCTTCGCGCCGAAGGGGCGGACTACCCCTACCTCTTCGCGTTCCGCCCGAACACCGGGTCGATGACCGCCCTCGACCTCGACGGGGACGGGCGCCTGCGCGGCCCCGGCGACGCGCAGGGCTGGGGCAGGTTCGCCGGAGCGGGCGGAATGGCGCTGCTGTCGCGGCTGCCGATCGACACCGGGGGCGCGCGCGACTTCTCGGGCCTCCTCTGGGCGGATCTGCCCGGCGCGCTGGCCGGCGGCGTTCCCCAGAGCGATCTCGCCATCCGCCGCCTTTCGACGACCGGCCACTGGGACGTTCCCGTGTTCCTGCCGGAGGGCGGGCGACTCAGTCTTCTGGCCTGGTACGCGACGCCCCCCGTCTTCGGCCGGGGCGACGAGAATGCGCGGCGCAACCATGACGAGGCGGCGTTCTGGCGGCTCCTGCTGGACGGTGCCCTTCCCTTCCCGCCGCCGGACGCGCCCTTCGTCATTCTGGGCGACGCGAATCTCGACCCGGCGGACGGGGCCGGAATGTCCGGCGCGCTCGATGCCCTCCTCAGCGATCCGCGCCTGGCCGATCCCCGTCCGGCGAGTGCGGGCGGCCTTGCCTCGGCGACACCGGGCCAGCGGGGGGATCCCGCGCTCGACACCGCCGACTGGCCCGAACCGGGCGACGAGCCGCCGGGGCCGGGCAACCTGCGGGTGGACTATGTGCTGCCCTCGGCCGGCCTCACCGTCGCCAGGGCGGGCATCTGGTGGCCGGCGCCCGGAGAGCGGGGCGCCGAGGACGCCGCGGCGGCATCGCGCCACCGGCTCGTCTGGGTGGACATCTCGGTTCCCCGAACACCGTGACCGGCCGGCCTGCGATGTCCCGCGCGCCCCGCCCGCAGCGCGGCCCCCCGCAGGAACGGCCGCGCCCCGCGCTTGACCGCCTGCCCCCCGTCGGCTACCCCGCCTGCCGACCCCGCATCCCGGAGAAACGCCTGTGGCCAACCCCTCGCTCCTCATCCTCGCCGGCGACGGCATCGGCCCGGAAGTCATGGCCGAGGTGAAGAAGATCATCGCCTGGATGGGCGCGAAGCGGGGCCTCGCGTTCGACGTGTCGGAAGACCTCGTGGGCGGCTGCGCCTACGACGCCCACGGCGTCCCGCTCACGGAGGAAACCATGGCGAAGGCGCAGGCGGCCGATGCCGTCCTTCTCGGCGCGGTCGGCGGGCCGAAATACGACACCCTCGACTTCGGCCTGAAACCGGAACGCGGCCTCCTCCGGCTCCGGAAGGAGATGGACCTCTACGCCAACCTCCGCCCCGCACAGTGCTTCGATGCGCTCGCCGACTTCTCGTCGCTGAAGAAGGAGGTCGTCGCGGGCCTCGACATCATGATCGTCCGGGAACTGACGAGCGGCGTCTATTTCGGCCAGCCGCGCGGCATCTTCACCGAAGGCGGCGAGCGGGTGGGGATCAACACCCAGCGCTACACCGAAAGCGAGATCGCGCGCGTGGCGCGGTCGGCCTTCGAACTCGCCCGCCGTCGCGGCAACAGGGTCTGCTCGATGGAGAAGGCCAACGTCATGGAATCGGGCGTCCTGTGGCGGCAGGTCGTGCAGGAAGTCCACGACAGGGAGTATCCCGACGTCGAGCTGTCGCACATGTACGCCGACGCCGGTGCCATGCAGCTTACCCGCTGGCCCAAGCAGTTCGACGTGATCGTCACCGACAACCTGTTCGGCGACCTTCTTTCGGACCTCGCCGCGATGCTCACCGGCTCGCTCGGGATGCTGCCCTCGGCCAGCCTCGGCGCGCCGATGAAGAACGGACGGCCGAAGGCGCTCTACGAGCCCGTGCACGGCTCGGCCCCCGACATCGCCGGGCAGGGTAGGGCGAACCCGATCGCCTGCATCCTCTCCTTCGCTATGGCGCTCCGCTATTCCTTCGATCAGGGGGCCGAGGCCGAGCGTGTCGAGAAGGCGGTCGAGAAGGTGCTCGCCGACGGCGTCCGTACCGCCGACCTGATGGGCCCTGCGGGCGGCACGCCCGTATCGACCTCGGCGATGGGGGACGCGGTTGTGGCCGCAATGGACGCCTCGCTCTGACGGTTCAGTCCTCGCCGCGATCCTGCCGGGCTTCGGAACGGTCCGGCGATTCCGAGGCCGCGACCGCGCCGTAGCGTGCGATGCGGTCCAGATGTGCGGCGACGCGCGCGCTCCAGCGCAGCGCGTCGGTCAGGGCGAACACCTCCGCCGGACCTTCTCCGCCCGCATCCCGCGACAGGAGCAGGTCTGTCCTGAGGCGCCGGACGTGCCGTTCGACCTTGCGTGTCAGGCGCGGCAGCCGGGCCGCCACCGACCTGTCGGAGGGGCGGCGGGCAACCGACCGTGCCGCCAGGACGACCGCGGCCCGCACGGGGCCGAACTGCGCCCTCCGGGCGATCAGGCCGATCCGTTCGTCCTGTCCGAGGCGCGAGATCGCCCGGTGCAGGTGGTCGATCCGGTGCATCATCGCGGTCCGCCGCGCCAGCGTGCCCTCCTGGCCGGGGGGAACGTCGATCCGCGCCACGAAGGCTTCGGTCTCGTCCACCGCGCGGCGGGCGAGATCGCGGTCGAGCAGGGACGGCCCGCCCTCCAGCCTCTGAACGATCTCCTCCGCCACGGCCGACGCGATCCGGTCGGTGTTCGCCCGGGCCGTGTCGATGGCGGAATCCGGCGCCTCCAGAAGGGCGGGATCCGGCGGTTCCGGCAGGCGGCTTTGCGGCGCCGGGACGAGCCATGTGACGAGCCGCGCAAATCCCCCGGCGAACGGCAGGACCAGCACCGCGCCGGACAGGTTGAACAGCGTGTAGAACAGGGTGAGCGCGGTGGGGCCCTGCCCGGTCAGGCGTTCGATCATCGGCAGCGCGTCGAGTATGGCAAAGGCGAAGACGGCCGTGGCGAGATTGAAGCCGACATGGGCATAGGCGGTCCGGCGGGCATCGACGGATTTGCCCGCCGCCACGATGACCGACTTTGCGGTCGTTCCGATGTCCATGCCGATCACCAGCGCACCGGCCTGCAGAAGGCCGATCGCACCCCCCGAAAACAGGACGAGCACGGCCGCTACCCCGGCGCTCGAGGACTGGATGACGGCGGTGAAGACCGTCCCCGCCGCCACAAGCGCAAGACGCCCGGCAAGCGTGTCCGCAGGGACGAGGACGGCTTTCAGCGCGGGCTCGATGCCGGCGACGCCCGCCTGCATCATGTCGAGCCCGATGAAGACGAGCGAAAAGCCCGCCAGCGCCTCGCCCACCCGACCGACCGAGACCCGGCCCAAGAGCATCGCCAGGCTCGAGACGAAGAGGAGCGGAAGCGCCAGCATGCCGAGATGCAGCTTGATCCCGATAACCGCGACCAGCCAGCTTGTCGTCGTGGTCCCGACATTCGCCCCCATCACGACGCCGAGGGCCTGCGGGAAGGTCATGAGACCTGCCCCCACAAAGCCGATGACAGTCAGGATCGTGGCGCTCGAGGACTGCAGGATGGCGGTTGAAACGGCGCCGACGACGGCACCTGTGACGGGCGTTCGGGTGAACCTGGCCAGAACCTTGCGAAGCCTGTGGCTGCCGAGCTTCCGCAGTGCGTCGGTCATCGTCTGCATCCCGAACAGGAACAGCCCGATCCCGCCGATGGCCGTCAGAACGTCGCCGGACATGACCTCCCCCCGCTCGATGCCCGTCTCGATCACACACCTATGCAGGCCGGAGGAGTCCGGCAAGCCGCGGGCCCGGCGAAGCGCGCCGGATCCCGGCCGGAAATCCCTGCCGATGAGGTCGATTTGTGTGCGGTCGGGGCTTGCGCGCGGCGCCGGGGCGATCCAGAAGCGGGCCATCCCTTTCACGGCCGGACTCATGTCATGGTTGCGGGCAGCCATCTTCGCGGGGCGCTTCTCTCACTCGCCGCCTTCGGTCTTTATGCCTCGCACGACGCGGCGGTGAAGTTCCTCGGCGCAAGCTACTCGCCGATTCAGATCATCTTCTTCAGCACGCTGATGAGCTTCCCGCTGGCCACGCTCATGCTGATGCGCGACCCGACCGACGGCAACCTGCGACCGCGCCACCCGTGGTGGGTCGCCGCGCGGACCGGGGCCGCGATCGTCAACATCGTCTCGGGGTTCTATGCCTTCTCGGTGCTGCCGCTTGCGCAGGCCTACGCGATCTTCTTCGCGATGCCGATCATGATCACGCTCCTCGCCATCCCGCTTCTCGGCGAGAGGGTGGGATTGCGAAGGGGGGTCGCCGTCGCGGTCGGCCTTCTCGGCGTGATGCTCGTCCTTCGGCCGGGGACCGCGTCGGTCGGAACAGGCCAGCTTGCCGCCCTTGTCGCCGCGACTTCGGGTGCCTTCGTGTCGATCGTCGTGCGGAAGATCGGGCAGGAAGAGCGGTCGGCGGTGCTGATGCTCTACCCGATGGTGGCGAACTTCATCTTCGCCGGGGCGATCCTGCCCTTCGTCTACCGCCCGATGCCGATCGAGCACATCGGGCTGCTCGGGCTCATGTCGGCGCTCGGGTTCTCGGGGGGCCTCTTCATCATCGCCGCCTACCGCAGGGCACCCGCGGTGATCGTTGCGCCGATGCAGTATTCGCAGATCGTCTGGGCCGCCCTCTACGGAACGCTGTTCTTCCGGGAAGGGATCGACGCCTGGACGCTTGCCGGAACGGGCGTCATCGTCGCAAGCGGCGTCTATATCGTCCTGCGCGAAGGCAACCCCGACGTCTCGCGGAACCGCCCCGTGCTCGCCTCGCCGACCCGGGCCGAGACGGGCATCTTTCCCCGCCTTCTCAGCCGGATCATGCCGCGCGACCGGTCATGAGACGGGGCGCGAGACCCTTGCAAAGCGCAGCCCGACGGTTTAACCCCGCGCCCACGGTCGGAGCGTAGCGCAGTCTGGTAGCGCACCTGCTTCGGGAGCAGGGGGTCGGAGGTTCGAATCCTCTCGCTCCGACCAAATTCCCGGTACATCTCACGCCCGCCAGAGCATTTCGTACACACGGGCGATCGCGTCGGCTTCCGTCTTCACGGAAAAGCCCTGCTCGACCCTGCGGCGTGCGGCGTCCGAAAGCCCCTGATGGCACGCCGGGTCAGAGAGAATCTCGCGAACGGCCATTTCCGCGGCCGTCACGTCCTCTTGCGCGACGATCCGCCCGGCTTCGTTCCGGCCGATGAAGGCCCGGAAATGCCCCGCATCGCTGGCCACGACCGGTACCCCGCTTGCCATGGCTTCGAGCGGGGTCAGGCCATATCCTTCGTACCGCGGAAGTGCGACGAGGAGACTGAGCGCCGGCACGAGGGACGTCATGCGCGCGGCATCAATCTCTCCGGGGAAGAGGATACGCCCGGACAGCCCCGCCGCGCCGACTTCGCCTTTCAATCGCTCGAGGAAGCGCCTGTGCTCGGGCTTCGCCCGCCCGATCACCAGGGCGGTCATCCCCGGCAGATCCGGCAAGGCCGCGATCATCGCGCGCACGAAAAGGTCCGTGCCCTTCTCGGGACGGATCCGGCCAACGCTCGCAATTCCGCCGCGCCCGGGAAATCCGGTCGCCGCCCAGGCCGCCATGCGGTCGGGGGCCGGCCTGAAGGAGCCGGTGTCCACCCCGTGCGGCACGATCGCGGCGACGTTCGGGACAAAGGATGCGGCCTCTTGCGTGGTGGCAATCACGGCATCCATCCGCGAGATGAGCCAGTGCGGCCAGGCCGAATGCCGGCGTTGCGCGGCCGACGTGAACACGATCCTGACCGGAAATCGGAACAGGTCGCGCAAGACGATTGCCGTCTGCATCTCGCTGTTTCGCCGCACATGCCAGATCACGAAGGGCCGCGCCGCCGGAGGCATCCGCGACAGGCGCACCGCCTGAAGCCTGCCAAGCGGTTTGGGCAGGCCCGGCAACGGATGGCCGGCCAGGGCGAGGTCGAACCGGCCCATCTGCACACGCGCCACCGCGGCGGCGGTGGACGAGACGCCGGTATGGCGCGGGTTGAAGTTCGTGATGATCAGTTCCGGTCCGTGCACGGTTGTCCTGCCGTCGAAAATCCGCTCATCGGGACAAGGCGCTACTGTGCCAACCGGATGCAAGTGCTATCGCTTGTCCGATGTCCAGCGCTTTCGCCTTCCTCCTCACCCGGACCCTGCGCAACGAACGGGCCCTGAAGCGCCTGTCGTCCGCCCGCGAAGGGCTTGCGTCCGAGCTGCGCGACCGATCCGTCGCGCTGGTCGGCAACGCCCGATCCCTGTCGGAAGGCAACAGCGGGCCTGCCATCGACAGAGCCGATCTGGTGGCCCGCATCAACCGCGCGCCCATGCCATCGTCGCGGACGCACGGCACACGGACCGACTGGCTGGTGCTCGCCACGTCGATCGGAACCGAGGACCTCGACCGTCTCCGGCCCCGCCGCATCCTCTGGATGTCGCCGAAGCGGAAGCGCCTGTCCTGGGCGGTGGCCCGGTCGCCGGGGTTCTACCTGCACGACCTTGCCGACCATGCGCGCCTGTGCGAGGCGCTCGGCGCGCCGCCGACCACCGGCCTCATGGCGATCGACCTGATCCTGTCGCTCGGGCCTGCCTCGCTGACGCTCTACGGCTTCGACTTCTTCGCCTCGCTGTCGCTCACGGGCAGCCGCAGGGCCGATCAGGTGCCCCACGACTTCGCGGCCGAGAAACGCTGGGTGACGGAGCGTGCAGCCAGCGACCCGCGCCTGCGGCTTGGCTGAGGCGCATCACTTTCGGTGATACCGCACGCGCGGGTCTTTCCCAGCGCGCCCACATGGGTTAAGCGCCGCCCGTTGCAGACCGGAGTGAAGCCAGATGGGCTATCGTGTCGTCGTCGCCGGTGCCACGGGCAACGTGGGCCGTGAGATGCTGAACATCCTCGCCGAACGGGAATTCCCGGTCGACGAGATCGTGGCGCTTGCCTCGCGCAGGTCCCTCGGTACGGAAGTCAGCTTCGGGGACAGGACACTCAGGACCAAGGATCTCGACACCTTCGACTTCACCGGCTGGGACATTGCCTTGTTCGCGGTCGGGTCCGAGGCGACGAGGATCCATGCGCCCAGGGCCGCCGCCGCGGGCTGCATCGTGATCGACAACTCCTCGCTCTACCGCTACGACCCGCAGATCCCGCTGGTGGTCCCCGAGGTGAACCCCGACGCGGTGATGGGCTACAAGGCAAGGAACATCATCGCCAACCCCAACTGCTCGACCGCGCAGATGGTGGTGGCGCTGAAGCCCTTGCACGACCGCGCCCGGATCAGGCGCGTCGTGGTGGCGACCTACCAGTCGGTTTCCGGCGCGGGAAAGGCCGGGATGGACGAACTCTGGGACCAGACGAAATCCATCTACAACCCGGTTTCCGAGGTGCCGCCGAAGAAGTTCACCAAGCAGATCGCCTTCAACGTGATCCCGCACATCGACGTCTTCATGGACGACGGATCCACCAGGGAAGAGTGGAAGATGGTGGCCGAGACGAAGAAGATCCTCGACCCCTCGATCAGGGTCACCGCGACCTGCGTGCGTGTCCCGGTCTTCGTCGGGCACTCCGAGGCGGTGAACGTCGAGTTCGAGGAGTCCCTCGACTGGGAGGAGGCGACCGATATCCTGCGCGAGGCGCCGGGGGTCATGGTCGTCGACAAGCGCGAGGCCGGCGGCTACATCACGCCCATCGAATGCGTGGGCGACTACGCTACCTATGTCAGCCGAATCCGTCAGGATTCGACCATCGAGAACGGCCTCTCGATGTGGATCGTCAGCGACAACCTCCGCAAGGGCGCCGCGCTGAACGCGGTCCAGATCGCCGAGACGCTCGGCAACCGGGTGCTGAAGAAGGGGTGAGGACCATCCGCAAACGCTCCAATGGAGCGTTTGCAGGTCCGAACACCCGGAGCGCAAGCGGAGGGCCGGGGCAAGCGGCGGCGCGAAACGGCTCTGGCGGAACCTTGTCAGCCACGAACGCCCGGAGCGCGGGCAGGGGTCGGGGGGCAGGGGCCGTCGAGACTGAGCGCCCCGGGCCGGCCCGAGATGCCCGTTCCGGCCTGCACGAGCAGGATGCCCGGCTCGGCGGTGGCCGGAGCGGCGTGGACGAGGTGGACGTGGCCGGACAGGACGACAAGCGCCCCCGCCGCCCGGAGCGGGCCGATGGCTGTCGCCGCGCCGCGCATCGGGGTCTTCGCCCCTTCGGGAAGCTGCTCGACCGGGTGGTGCATCACCGCGATGCAGGTGCGGCCGTCCGCGCGCGAAAACAGACGGGCAAGGCGTTCCACCATCGCCGCGCCGAGCCGTCCCTGCCGCCAGACCCATCGGGTCACGGTGTTCACCCCCGCGACGATCATCGCCTCGTCCTCGTGTACGGGCTCGAGATCGGTGGCGATGTGGCGGCGGTAGCGCGAGAAGGGGGCGAGGACGCGGAGGAACGGGTCGTCGAGCGGCACGTCGTGGTTGCCGGGCACACAGAGAACCGGGCCGGGGAGCGCCGGATGAAGGCCGCCGCCGCGGCGAACTGACGGTTCCGCGCCCGCTGCGTCAGATCGCCGGAGAGCACCGTGAGATCGGGCCGCAGTCTGCCTGCCAGGGCCTTCAGCGGCCCGGGCAGATGCGGCGAGGTCCGGCCGAAATGCAGGTCGGACAGGTGAAGGACACGCCCCATCCGCCCTTGCCCCCGCCCCCTTCCCCTGCCGCGATCTGCGCCCTGTCCTCTGACCTCGGCATGATGACGTTCAGCGCGTCCCTGCGGAGCCGGAAGGTGACCGGCAGGGCGAGCGCCGCCCTTTCCCCGTCGGAGCGCGGCCAGATCCGACCGGTGGGACGCATCGACGCGCACGTCGTCGGCGATGCGGATGCCCACATCCTCGCCATCCCGGACCCGCGCCGGAGAAGCCGCCAGCCCATGCGGAACATGCCGAGACGCGGGGTTTCGTGCAGCACGAACAGCACGAGCCTGTCGCGCCCGACCGTGCGCTCCCCAGTCAGGCCGAACTCGCGGAGCTGGTAGGCGGAGCGGGCGGCGAAGATGAGCGGGGTGCGCAGCACCCGGGCGGTGCCGTCGATGGTGATGGTTCTCGGCCGCGGACGGCGCATGTCGAGCAAGGTCCGGATCACCGACCAGCAGGCGGCGGCGCGGCTGCGCCCGAACCGCCGATAGGTGTCCTCGCGCCGTCGAAGGATATAGGGATAGAGCCCGATGCTCGCGTTGTTCAGGAACGCCTGGCCGTTGACCTCGCCGACCGACTGGGGGCGCGGCTCGCCCGACAGGATGGCCCCGGCAGCCGCGGCCGGGTCTTATACCATCGGCCCTTCTGGATGACTCACGAAGGGGGATTTCCAAGTCCATCGAGTTCTGACTCAATACTGCTTGAGGGCATGGAGGACGGCATGGCGGGAATTGCGGTCACGCGGGTGGATCCGA
>JBMOOH010000033.1:0-12398 GCA_049323795.1 Pseudomonadota bacterium | reverse complement strand
GGGCCGAGACCGCGGCGCTGGCGGCGCTCGTTCTGTGGCAGGCCGCGGCGGGGGACTGGCGGTGAGCGCGATCCGACCCGAGGCGATGGCCGCGATCCGGCGCTGGCGCGAGGTCGCGGCCGCCACGCTCGCCGTCGCCCTGGGCCTGTGGATGACCGGTCTCGGCGGCTTCGTCCTCTGGCCCGTCGGCCTGGCGTTTGTCCTCGGCGGCGCGGCCTGGGCGGTGGCGGCGCTGCGCCGGATGCGTTTTCTCAGGCGCGTCGAGGCCCCCGGCGTCGTGGTGCTCGACGAGGGCCAGCTCGGCTACTTCGGCCCGGTCTACGGCGGCGTCCTTGCGATCGCGGATCTGGTCGAGCTGCGCCTGGGCTGGCGCGACGGCGCGCTGGAATGGCGGATGCGGTCGCGTGACGGCCAGATGCTGCGGATCCCCGCCCTGTCGATGGGGGCCGACCGGCTCTACGATGCCTTCGCGCCGCTGCCGGGGATCGACATCGCCGCGCTCGGCCGGGCGCTCGACGATCCGCCGCGCGAGGGCGTCTCGCGCCTGCTGTGGGTCAGGCCCGGTCTTGCCCGGCCTCCCGCGCTGGCGCCGCCGGCACGCGGGGGCGACGATCCGCATCACGATTTGTCATGAGCGCGGCAGGCCGGTGCGTGCGGGGCGGGCTTGACGAACCCCGGCCCGCCGCTGCACCTCTAGCCCTCCGAATCCCGAGGTCTTGCCGAGGTCACGAATGTCGATACCGCAGTCCGGCGGCGGACCGATCGAACGTTTCGAGCAGCTTGTCGAGTATGTGGAGGCCGGCTGCAAGCCGGCGTCCGGGTGGCGCATCGGAACCGAGCACGAGAAGTTCGGCTTCCTGACCGATACCCGTCTGCCGATACCCTATGACGGGCCGCGGTCGGTGCGGGCGATGCTCGAAGGCCTGCGCGACCGCTTCGGCTGGGCGCCGCTCCTCGAGGGCGGGAACATCATCGGGCTGACCAGGGACGGCGCCAATGTCAGCCTCGAGCCGGGCGGGCAGGTCGAGCTCTCGGGGGCGCCCCTTGCCGACATCCACGCAACGGCGGCCGAACTGGACCGGCATCTGGCCGAGGTTCATGCCGTAGCCGAGCCTCTGGGGATCGGCTTTCTGGGGATCGGGGCTGCGCCGGAATGGACGCATGACCAGATGCCGGTGATGCCGAAGGGCCGCTACCGGCTGATGACCGAATACATGGGCCGCGTGGGCACGCACGGGACGCAGATGATGTACCGGACCTGCACGGTGCAGGTGAACCTCGACTACGGGTCGGAAGCGGACATGGTGAAGAAGCTGCGCGTGGCGCTGGCGCTTCAGCCGGTCGCGACGGCGCTCTTTGCCGCCTCGCCGTTCTTCGAGGGAAGGACGACCGGCCACAAGAGCTGGCGAAGCCGCATCTGGCGGAGCCTCGACGAGGCGCGCACCGGAATGCTGCCCTTCGTCTTCGAGGACGGCATGGGGTTCCAGGCTTACGTGGACTGGGTGCTCGACGTGCCGATGTACTTCGTCTACCGCGACGGCAGGTACATCGACGCCCTCGGCCAGTCCTTCCGCGATTTCCTGAAGGGCGAACTGCCCGCGCTGCCGGGGGAAAGGCCGACGCTGTCCGACTGGGCGGACCACATGACGACGGTGTTCCCCGAGGCACGGGTGAAGAGGTACATCGAGATGCGCGGGGCCGATGCCGGTGACGTGCCGCACCTGAACGCGCTGCCCGCCTTCTGGGTGGGGCTGATGTACGACGGCTCGGCCTTGGACGCGGCGTGGGACCTCGTGAAGCGGTTCGATGCCGAAACCCGTCAGGGGCTGCGCGTGGCCGCGTCCGTCGCCGCGCTGCAGGGCGAGGCAGGGGGCGTGAAGCTGAACGACCTGGCGCGGGAAGCGGTGCGGTTGTCGCGTGCCGGGCTGAAGGCGCGGGACCTGGGCGAGGAGGGGTTCCTCGACGTGCTCGAAGCGAGCGTCATCAGCGGCAGGGTGCAGGCGGACCGGATGCTCGCGGCCCATGCGGGCGACTGGGGCGGCACGCTCGAGCCGGTCTATCAGGCGATGCGTCTCTAGAGCCTGTCCGACACGAGCAGGCTCCGGTCTTGTCGCGAGACAGGCGACCCGCCCGCAAGCGGACCGATCAGCCGGCGAGCGCCCCGCTCAGCCGCCCCCGCTGCCCGTCGAGGTAGTCGCCGAGCATTCCAACCACCGCCTTCACGCGCGGTGTGTCGCGGGCGGATTCGTGGTAGACGATCCAGCCGGGGGTCACGGACGCGGCTTCCGGCAGCACGCGGACAAGATCCGGCGAGGCATCGCCCCGATAGCAGTCGCAGAGCCCGATCCCGACCCCGGCCAGCGCGAGGTTGTAGGCCATGTCCACCCCGTCGACGCGCAGGTGCGCCTCGTCGGGGTTGGCGAGCGGCTCGAGCCAGTTGAAGTGCGGCAGGTGTGCGAACTCCTGCGAGAACAGCAGCAGGCGGTGGTTCTTCAGCTCCTGCCGGCCGGCGGGCAGGCCGTGGCGGGCGATGTAGTCCTTCGAGGCGTAGAGGCCCATGCCCATCACGAAGGAGCGGCCGGTGATCAGGTCCGGTTCGGTCGGACGGCGCATCCGCATCGCGATGTCGGTCTCGCCCCTGGCGATGTCGAGCGTCCGGATGTCGGCGCTGATCTCGAGCGTCAGGTCGGGATGGCGCTGCATCACGGCGGCATGGAACGGAAACATGATGTGGAGGAGGCCGGGGACGACCGAAAGATGCACCTTGCCCTCGACCCTCGTCTTGGCGGCGCGGATGGCGGTGCAGGCGGCGGTGATCCGGGCCTCGACCGTCTCGGCGACCTCGAGGGCGAGGTGACCCTCGGTGGTGAAGGCAAAGCCGCGGCCACCCCGGACGATCAGGACGGCGCCGAGCGCCTCCTCGATGGCGGCGAGCCGGCGGCTCACGGTCGAACTGTCGACGCCGAGGCTGCGCGCCGCGCCCGCCACCGATCCGGCGCGGCCGAGCGCGCGGATCACCTTGAAGCCGTCCCAGTCCGGTTCCGTCAAGACAAACGCCCCAAACGCCCGCTGGCTTCAGGAGAAGTCCCTTCCCTGCATCTTTGCAAGGGCCGCTTGCAGGAAGTCCCCCGCAAAGGCGCAACGGGCGATTGCGGCCGCGCCCCTCGACGGGCCGGACCCTGCGGCGCTAGCCTGACGGAAAGCGAATGGATGAACCGAGATGAAGCTCTACTGTCACCCGATCTCGACGACCAGCCGCCCGGTCCTTCTGTTCATCGCCGAGACGGGCGCGCCGGTCGAGGTGCAGCTCGTCGATCTCTTGCAGGGAGAGCATCAGGGGCCGGAGTTCGCCGCGCTGAACCCCAACCGGCTTGTGCCGGTGCTCGAGGACGGGGATTTCCGGCTGACGGAGTGCTCGGCGATCCTGAAATACCTCGCCGACAAGCTGAACTCGCCGCTCTATCCCAAGGACCTGAAGGCGCGGGCGCGCGTCAACGAGCGGATGGACTGGTTCAACACCCAGCTCCGCCGCGAGCTGAACTTCGGCCTCGTCTATCCGCAGGTCTTCCCCTACCACCGGCGGCGCAGCGACGAGGCGCAGGCGGCGCAGCTCGAACTCGGGCGCGAGAATTCGCGGCGGTGGCTGAAGGTGCTGAACGACCACATCATCGGCCCGAACGCCTTCGTCTGCGGGGACGACCTGACGATCGCCGACATGCTCGGCGTGTCGATCGTGATGCCCGCCCGCGTGACCGGCACCGATTTCGCCGCCTATCCGAACATCCGCAACTGGCTGGGCCGGATGAAGATGCTGCCCGGGTTTGCGCCGACCTATCAGGCCTTCGAGGGGCTCGTTCAGTCCTGCGCGGGCAGGGAGATGGTCTCGATCTGACATCTGTCCGGGAACGGACGGCATTGCCGGCGCGGGGATGGTCCCTTCGCCGAAGCCCGGAGGTTTGCCTCCGGCACCATGAGGAGGAACTGCGAATGTCCACGGACGTGCTCGCCGTGATTGGCCACAGCGTGAAGGACTACGACACCTGGCGGGTGGGATACGACGCGCATGCGCCGGCCCGCGCCAAGGCCGGCGTGACCAAGGCCGAGGTGTTCCGCGATCCCGAGGACCGCAACAAGGTGACAATCGTGCTCCGCTTCCGCGACATTGCCGGCGCGAAAGGGTTCTTCGCCGATCCGGGCCTGAAGGAGGTGATGCAGAAGGCGGGCGTGGTGTCGGCGCCGGCCGTGACGCTCGCGGTCGCGGTCTGAGGGGCAGGGGTGCCCTATGGGGGCGGGGTTGGGGTGACGGTGACTCCCGTCACGAATGCCCGTACCCGGCCTTCCGGCATCTCGCGGGGCTTCAGCCAGTCGCCCTTCGTCAGGGCGCAGAGGCCGGGGCTGGCGCCCCCCTGTTCCGCCGCGCTCCTGTGCGACGGGCGGCGCGCCCCCGCCGCCGGCCGTCCTGGCGCTGCGCCGGCGGCGGCCTGGCGGGAGCCTTCGGAGTATCCATGGGGGATGGACCCTGCGGAAGGGGCGGCCATGTCATGCTCGGCCGGGTCCGGGCCCGGCAGATCATCGGAATGGCTGCCGTCATTCAGGGTGAACTGCGGGCCGAATGGTGATAGTGTCGTGCAGAGGCGAAACGAACCCCGGGGGGCGGACAGATGCGCGACTTCTTCATCGGCTATCTCGAGAAGGTCCTCAACGTCCTCGTGGTTCTGGCGTTCCTCGCGCTGCTGATCGTCGCGGGCATCGCCGCGGCCGGAGGCGGCGAGATGGGGCGGGCCGGACCGCTTGCGGGACTGTTCATCCTCATCGTCGGGGCGATCTATCTGGTGGTCGTCTTCGGCTTCCTGTACCTCGGGCTTGGCATCTACCAGAACACCAAGCGCACGGCCGAGGCGCTGGAGCGGAACCCGCCGCGCTGAACATCCGCGCGGGGGCGGCGCATCACGCCTTCCTTCCGATCCTCGGCTCGGTCCCCGCAAGGATGCGCCGGATGTTGGGCGCATGCCGGACGATCACCAGCGCGGCGAGGATCAGGACCAGCGTCACCATCTCGCGGTGGCCGAGAAGGATCGCCCAGAGGCCGGAGAGGAGGCAGGCCGCAAGCGCGCCCATCGAGGAGATGCGCGTGAGCAGGGCTGCCGCGAGCCAGGTCGCGCAGGCGGCGAGGCCGACGGGCCAGGCGAGCGCGAGGAGCGTGCCGAGGAAGGTGGCGACGCCCTTGCCGCCCCGGAAGCCGAGCCAGACCGGGAAGAGGTGGCCGAGGAACGCGGCGAGCGCGGCAAGCTGCGCCGCATCCTCGCCCGCCCAGGCGCGTGCCAGAAGGACGGCGGCGGCGCCCTTCGCCCCGTCGAGGATCAGCGTCGCCGCCGCCGCGCCCTTGTTGCCGGTCCGCAGAACGTTCGTTGCCCCGATATTGCCCGAGCCGATCTTCCTCAGGTCGCCGAGGCCGAGCATCCGGGTGACGATCACGCCGAAGGGGACCGAGCCGAGGAGGTAGGCGAGGGTGGCGACGAGGGCCATCGTGCCGGGGGCGGTCGTGAATTCAGGCATGGGCCTTCTCCGCCCTGAACACCGTCTCGCCGCCCACGAGCGTCATCAGCACCCGCCCCTCCATCCGCGCGCCGTCGAAGGGGGTGTTCTTGGACTTGGACCGCAGCGTGAAACGGTCGAGGACGAAAGGCGCGGCGGGATCGAAGAGGACGAGATCGGCGGGGGCGCCGACCGCAAGGCGGCCCTGCGGCAGGCCAAGGCGTCTGGCGGGGTTCAGGGACATGGCGCGGAAGAGCTGCGGCAGGGTCAGGCCGCCGGCGTGGTAGAGGCGCATCGCGGCGGGCAGGAGGGTTTCGAGGCCGACCGCCCCGGAGGCCGCTTCCTCGAAGGGCAGGCGCTTGGATTCCTCGTCCTGCGGCGTGTGCATGGAGGAGATGACGTCGATGAGGCCCGAGGCGACGGCTTCGACCACCGCCAGCCGGTCGTCCTCGGACCGCAAGGGGGGCTTCACCTTGAAGAAGGTGCGGTAGTCGCCGACGTCGAATTCGTTCAGCGTCAGGTGGTGGATCGACACGCCCGCCGTCACGTCCAGCCCGTTCCTCTTGGCGCGTTCCAGCGCGGGCAGGGTGCGGGCGGCGGTGATCTGGTCGGCGTGGTAACGCGCGCCCGTCATCTCGATCAGGCCGATGTCGCGGTCGAAGCCGATGCGCTCGGCCATGGGCGAGACGCCGGGCAGACCACGCAGCGACGCGAACTTGCCGTTGGTCACGGCCGCGCCCGCCGACAGGCCGGGGTCCTGCGGGTGGCCGACGATCAGCGCGCCAAGGCCCTTGGCATAGGTCATCGCACGCGACAGGACCCTGGTATCGGTCACGACATGATCGCCGTCGGAAAAGGCGATGGCCCCGGCATCCAGCAGAAAGCCGATCTCGGCCATCTCGCACCCGGCGCGGCCCTTGGTCAGCGCCGCCATGTGGCGGATGCGCACCGGGCAATCCTCGGCCGCGCGCTTGGTCACGAATTCCAGCAGTTCCGGCGTGTCGATGGCAGGCGTCGTGTCGGCCCGCGCGATGATCGTGGTCACGCCCCCGGCGGCGGCGGCGAGGCCGGCGGAGCGGAACGATTCCTTGTGCCGCTCGCCCGGCTCGCCGATCTTGACGCCGAGGTCCACGATGCCGGGGGCGAGGCAATGGCCGTGGCAGTCGATGACGGTCGCGGATTTCGGGGCGGGGGCGTTCTGGACGGCGATCAGGCCGTCACGGATGAGCAGGCTGCCGGGCGCGTCGGTGCCGGTTTCGGGGTCGATGAGGCGGGCGTTGGTGAGGAGGAGGGTCATGCCTTGTTTTTCTCGCGCAGAATCAAATCTGATGCGCCAGCTGCATCGCGAAGAAACTTAATCGCGAAGGTTTCTCCTGTGACCGTGGATACGCTCAATCCACTTAGAAAAGCATGCGTCCTGGCGATGCTGGCCAGCGGAACTACATGAGTTTCGTCGACATACAGGCTCTTTTCTGACATGCGCCAGCGCGGGGACATAGATTGGCGTGCTGTTATTGCAGCATAGGCGACAACAACTGCAACGGGAAAAGTTGCCGTCCAAAGCTCGTTCGGAACGTCCATTAAACGATAAAGAAGATATGAAAGCGACCATATGGAAAAAGATATGATCGCGATTTGCCGCCAGTAAACGAGCGAAGACGAGCGAAACTCGGCGACAACTAGTTTTGCCGAGTCTGGCGCAAGCACACGTCCTGCCGTTTCTTGCCCACTCACACCATCACCCCCACAGCCTTAGCCCCCCGCTCCGCCCGCAGGTTCCGCGCCAGAAGGTCCATGCAGGCCATGCGCACCGCGACCCCCATCTCGACCTGTTCCTGGATGACCGACCGGTTGATGTCGTCGGCGATCTCGCCGTCGATCTCGACCCCCCGGTTCATCGGCCCCGGATGCATCACGATGGCGTCGGGTTTCGCCGCCTTCAGCTTCTCGGCGTCCAGCCCGTAACGGTGGTAGTACTCGCGCTCGGAGGGGATGAAGCCGCCGTCCATCCGCTCACGCTGAAGCCTCAGCATCATCACCACGTCGGCACCTTCGAGGCCCGCGGCCATGTCGTCATGGACCTCGCAGCCGAACTCGGCCACGCCCGCGGGCATCAGCGTCGGCGGGCCGACGAGGCGGACGCGGTTCTCCATCTTGCCCAGCAGGATCAGGTTGCTGCGGGCGACGCGCGAATGGGCAATGTCGCCGCAGATTGCGACGGTCAGCCGCTGGATGCGGCCCTTGGCGCGACGGATCGTGAGGGCATCCAGCAACGCCTGGGTCGGGTGTTCATGCCGCCCGTCGCCCGCGTTCAGCACGGCGCAGTCGACCTTCTGCGCCAGCAGATTGACTGCGCCAGATGACGGATGCCGCACCACCAGCAGGTCGGGATGCATCGCGTTCAGCGTCAGGGCGGTGTCGATCAGCGTCTCGCCCTTCTTCACCGACGAATGCCCGACCGACATGTTCATCACATCCGCGCCGAGGCGCTTGCCCGCAAGCTCGAACGAAGCCTGCGTGCGGGTCGATGCCTCGAAGAACATGTTGATCTGCGTCATCCCGCGCAGAACGTCGCCCTTCTTCTCGGTACGGCGGTTCAGGTCGACATAGGTTTCGGCAAGATCGAGGACGGTGCGGATTTCTTCCGGGGCGAGGTGTTCGATCCCCAGAAGATGGCGCGCGCGGAACGTCATCCGTTTCCCCCTGCGGCGCGGGGAGGGCGGCAGCGTCCCGCGCGTTACCAGCGCTTATTGCAAAGCCCGCCGCGCGCGTCCACTGCCGAAACCCGACTGCGCTTCGGCTTTACGGGGCGCCGCGGGCGGCCTAGCCTCCCACCCATGCGACTCTCCGAGCTTGCCGCCGATCCGCGTGTCCTTGCCGAGCTTCTGGCCTGGCAGGCCGAGCTTGGCGTCGACGAGCCGATCGGGGACGCGCCGGTTGACCGCTACGCCCTGCCGGCTTCGGCACCCTGGGGGCGCGAGCCGGCGCAGGCGCCGGATGCCCGCGGCGCATCCCCTCCGGTCGCCCCTGCTGGCCATGCCACCGTCGCAGAGGCGGCATCGGCCCCCGTGCATCGCCCCACCGACCCCGCCTCGGACCCGGTGGCCGAGTCGCGCGCCCTCGCCGGGGGTGCCGTGACGCTCGAGGCCCTTGCCAGAGCGCAGGCAGCCTACGACCGCTGCGAGATGAAGCGCGGCGCGCGGAACTTCGTCTTTGCCGACGGCGATCCGCGGGCGCGCGTGATGATCGTCGGCGAGGCGCCCGGCAGCGACGAGGACCGGATGGGCCGGCCCTTCGTCGGGGCGGCGGGGCAGCTTCTCGACCGGATGTTCGCGGCCATCGGTCTGTCGCGCGCCTCGCCCGATCCCGGAACGGCGATCTACATCACGAATGTCCTGCCGTGGCGACCGCCCCAGAACCGCGAGCCGGAGCCCCGGGAAATCGCCATGATGCTTCCGTTCCTGAGGCGGCACATCGAGCTTGCGGCCCCGGATGTGCTGGTCCTGATGGGAAACACGCCCTGTTCGGCCCTTCTGGGGCAGCGGGGAATCCTGAAGATGCGCGGGGTCTGGACCGAAGCGGCGGGGCGCCCCGCCCTGCCGATGACCCACCCGGCGTATCTGCTTCGGACGCCATCGGCAAAGCGCGCGGCCTGGGCGGACCTTCTGGCCCTGCGCGCGCGTCTGGCGGGGCAGGCATGAGCCGGATCGACGACAGCCGCGAATTCGTTCCGCTCGATATCGCCGTGCTGACGGTCTCGGACACGCGGAGGGAAGCCGACGACCGGTCCGGCGACACGCTGGTCGGGCGGCTGGCGGCGGCGGGGCACCGGCTTGCCGCGCGCGCGCTCGTCACCGATGACCGTCCGCTGATCGCCGCACAGCTGCGGGCCTGGATCGCGGACCCCCGGATCGACGTCGTCCTGACCACCGGCGGCACCGGCCTGACGGGGCGCGACGTGACGGTGGAAGCGCACCGGGACGTCTACGAGAAGGAGATCGACGCCTTCGGCACGGTGTTCACCATGGTCTCGATGCAGAAGGTCGGCACCTCGGCCGTGCAGTCGCGGGCCTGCGCGGGCGTGGCCGGGGGCACCTACCTGTTCGCGCTGCCGGGCAGTCCCGGCGCCTGCCGCGATGCCTGGGACGAGATCCTGCGCTGGCAGCTCGACTACCGCCACCGGCCGTGCAACTTCGTCGAGATCCTGCCCCGGCTGGAAGAGCACAGACGGCGGAAATAGCTGGGCCGGCCCGTCCGCCTCAGCCGGTGCAGCCCTCGATCTCGACCGCGCGCCCGCCGCCGAGCAGCGTGATGCGGACCTGCGACGGGTCGAGCGGGAAGGGCCTGGCTTCCGGAGGCACGAGATCGGACACGGCCGTCAGGCTCGGGCCCCGGCGCTCGACCTCGGCCTGCGAGATCCATATGGCGGGATCGGCCAGCTCGATGACCGCGAACTCGTCCTGCCCGACGGCGGGAATCTCCACCTTCGCCGTCAGCCGGATCCCGTCCGCGATCGGCTCGGTGGTGCAGGTCGCGGCGGAAAGGCCCGCCTGCGCGCCGGGGACGGGCATCCGCGCCAGCGCGGCGACGATTTCAGGGTCGGGCCCCGTGCCGGACGGCAGGTCTGCCGAGACATCGAGATTGACCGGGACGCAGACCGTTTCGCAGACGCCGAGCTCGACCCTGGCCATGAGCCGGACCGGTGCGCCGGGATCTTGCGGGATGACCGCGAACGGCAGGACGAGTTCGCGCCTGTAGCCCACGATCCGGAGGCCGCTCACGTCGAACACCTCGGGCTGCGGCCAGCGGAACGCGACCGAGGCGACGTTCTGCGACCCCGCCCAGTCGAACCGGGGCGGGATGCCAGTGTCGCCGGGCGCGCGCCAGTAGGTCTTCCATCCTTCGGCGAGCCGGACCTTCAGCGCGGCCATCCGGGTGCCGTCGGCCATGCGCCATCCGCCGATGAACTCGGCGCGCACGATGTCCTCCGGCTTCCCCGAGAAGGGCTGCTGCGCGGCGGCCGGCGCGGCGGCGGCCAGGGCGGCGAGGAGCGTTGCGCGGAACAGTCTCTGCATGCTGACGGTGTATGCGGCGGGGCGGTCCGTGAGAAGTCACATTCGCGCAATTCCCGCGGGCAGCCGGATGCCGGCGCGGCGGGCGTCCCCGTGCCCGCAGGCCCGGCCGCAGGAACGCCCCGCAGGAACGCACCGCTTCGCATCCCGCTTCTTGCGCGACAGGGACATGAGCCTGTAAAGGCGCGGGTCAGGCACCGGCAGGTTGGCCCGGCGGAACGGTAGGGGAACATGGCGCACATCATCGTCGTGGGCAACGAGAAGGGCGGTTCGGGCAAGTCCACGACCTGCATGCATGTCGCCACCGCCCTGGTGCGGATGGGCCACAAGGTCGGTGCGCTCGACCTCGACATCCGGCAGAAGAGCTTCGGACGCTACATCGAGAACCGCCTCGCCTATGCGGCCCGGCAGGGCATCGCGCTTCCCTGCCCGGACTACCGCGAGCTTCCCGAGGTCGATCAGGCGCAGCTTGCGCCCGGCGAGAACGCCCATGACCACCGTCTGTCCGAGGCCGTCGCCGCGCTCGAGACGGCCTGCGACTTCATCGTCATCGACTGCCCCGGAAGCCACACGCGCCTGTCGCAGGTCGCACATTCGCTGGCCGACACCCTGATCACGCCGCTGAACGACAGTTTCATCGACTTCGACCTGCTGGCCCGGATCGACCCGGACTCGGGCAAGGTGATCGGCCCGTCGATCTATTCCGAAATGGTCTGGAGCGCGCGCCAGCTCCGGGCCAGGGCGGGACTGAAGCCCATCGACTGGATCGTGGTCCGCAACCGCCTCGGCGCGCAGGAGATGCACAACAAGCGCAAGGTCGGCGAGGCACTGGAGCAGCTGTCAAGACGGATCGGGTTCCGCGTGGCGCCGGGCTTTTCGGAAAGGGTCATCTTCCGCGAGCTGTTTCCGCGCGGCCTGACTCTGCTGGACCTGCGCGAAGTCGGGGTCGAGAAGCTGAACATCTCGAACGTCGCCGCCCGGCAGGAACTGCGCGACCTGATGCGGGCGCTCGAACTGCCGGGAGTGGCAGCCAACTTCTGACGGGGGCGGGCCCGTCGGATCGGCCGTCGGATCGGCCGTCGGATCGGCCGTCGGATCGCGTCTCAGATCGCGTGGCGGCGGAAGCCGAAGAGCATCGGCGGCATGACGCGGCGGAGCCGCGGCCCGGTCGCGGCAGGCGAGGTCATCGACCGAAGGCGCAGATCGAAGTGGTCTTCCGTAGAGTGAGACCGGCGACGGAACTGGCTCAGAATGGCGATGGCGATCTTCATGGCAGCGTTCCCGAACTTTCGTGCCCCACGGACTGGACTCTGCCCCCGCTCCTTGACCAAAAAAGGGCGCAGTGCGGGAAAAGCCGGTCCATTGGGCAGGTATCCGCCAACAATCGGTTAACCATGCGGGCCACAATCGGCGGCAGCGGTCGCTCCGGCCGGTCGACCCCGGCGGCGACGGGACCGAAATGTGGCGGGGGCCTGCCGGAAGTGCGACGGCCGGAGGCGCGGCCCCGGTCCCGCCGCGGGACCGATTCGCCGTCTGGACGCGCAAAGGGGCAAGACATCGGCCGGTTCCCCGGCGCGCCGCTGCGGTCGGAGCAGAATGGCGGGGGGAGTCCCTGACCTGCCCCCCGGTCGCCCCTCGTTCATAACGAGAGTCCTTGGGGCGACTGCTCTGCGCCCCAACCTTGGATCGCCGGAAGCTGGAGTTTTCCGGCTCTGATCACGGTGTCGGGCTGGTTGCGCCACCGGGAATGTGCAGGTCGACCGGGACGTTGTATCCGATCGCGCTGTGCGG
>JBMOOH010000032.1:0-12706 GCA_049323795.1 Pseudomonadota bacterium | reverse complement strand
CGCGGCGGTTTCCGCGGTCGCTGCCGCTCCGGTGGCCGCCGTCGCGGTTCCGGCGGTCGCCGCCGCGGGTGCGGCCGAAGCCACGAGGTCGGGCGCCTCGCGCTGGAACGGCGTCTCGAAGCGCGAGACGACCTTGCCCGAGGGATCGACCTCGTCGGCGCGGAGCGTGTAGCGGCCGGCCTCGATCGCGCTCAGGGTCGCCTGCCAGGTTCCGTCGGCGCCCACCCCGGCCGATCCCGCGGGCGCATTGTCGACGTAGAGGTTCACCCTGTTCGCCCCCGGCCCGATCCCGCGTCCAGCGAGGAGGACGTCGCCCGTCGCGCTGTAGGAGATCGTGTCGATGACGACGTTCGTCGCCGCGCCGGGCGCGAGCTTCCTGACGCCGCCGGCATCCGCGACGAGGACCTCGGGCGCCTTCGCCGGCCCGGCTGCCACCGTCGCCCCGGCCCCGGGCGTGGCCGTGGCGGCGACGGTTTCCGCCGGCCCGCCGGCGGCGGGCGCGTCTGCCGTGGCCGCCGCGGTCGCCGTGGCGGTCGGCGCGAGGATCATCGCCTCTTCGGACGCCACCGCCCTGCCGTCGTCGCCCGGGGCGGACAGGGTGAAGGTCCGCGGCCGGGAACTCGGGGGGATGGTCAGCAGGGCGGCAAAATCGCCCTTGTCGTTCGCGACCGCGCTGCCGACTTCCGTCCCGTCGGCGAGGATCGCCACGCGCCGGCCGGGTCCGGCCTTGCCCGCGATCTGGACCGAGCCGTCGGCTTCCGCGCGGAAGATGTCGAAGCCGGGCGGCTGCGCAGGCGCGGGTTCCGCTGCTGCCGTCCCGCCCGCCATCCCGGTGGCCGGCGCAGGCTCGGTGGCTGCTTGCCCGGTTGCCGCCTCGGCCTGAGCCGCGTCGGTCGTCGCAGCCCCGGGGGAGGCAGCGGCCTCGGCGGATGCGGGCTGCGTATCCGCCGCGGGCGCCGCCGCTTCGGCCGGCGCGGACCCGTCTGCGGCTTTCTCTCCGGTCTTCTTCCCTTCGGGCGCCTGGCCACCGGCTTCCGCATCGGCGTTCGCCGCCGCAGGCGGTTCGGCCGTCCGCGACTTGCCCGCGTACCAGGCCCCGCCGCCGATCGCGGCCACCGCGACGGCACCGGCCAGCCATATCCAGAGTGCGACGCCTTTCGCGCCCGCTGCTTCGTCTTCCGCCATTGTCCCCACACCCCCCTCGCCCGTTTTCCCGGCGGCGAGCTTGAGCGACCATACCAACCGCTATATCTGGGGTCAAAGAAACCCGTCCGAAAGCCCCCGCCCATGCCATCGCCGGTCTCGGTCTGTGTCTTTTGCGGCTCAAGATCGGGCGTCCGGCCCGCCTATGCCGAGGCTGCGCGGGCCACGGGGCGCATGCTCGCCGCGAACGGCTGGCGGCTCGTCTATGGTGCGGGGGATGTCGGTCTGATGGGCGAGGTCGCCCGCGCGGCGCAGGAGGCGGGCGCGCGCACCTTCGGCGTCATCCCCGTCCACCTCCTCCAGCGCGAGGCCGGCAAGCGCGACCTCTCGACCTTCGTGGTCACCGAGGACATGCACGAGCGCAAGAAGGTCATGTTCATGAACTCGGACGCGGTCGTCGTCCTGCCCGGCGGGGCCGGGTCGCTCGACGAGCTCTTCGAGGTGGTGACCTGGCGCCAGCTCGGCCTGCACAGCAAGCCGATCCTGCTTCTCGACATCCAGGGCTACTGGCAGCCGCTCCTGGCGATGATCGACCGCATCATCGCCGAAGGCTTCGCCGAGGCGTCGCTGAGGGGTTTCGTGACACCCGTTCCGGACGTGCCTGCCCTTCAGGCGGCCTTGCGCAGGGCCTTCCCGGCCTGACTGCGACACGGCCCCCGCCGGGTGGGGCGGGCCGTCCTCCGGGTGGCCGCCCGGATCAGAGCGCGGCGGCGACCGCTTCCCAGTTCACGAGCTTTTCCAGGAAGTTGGTCAGGTAGGCCGGGCGCCTGTTGCGGAAGTCGATGTAGTAGCTGTGCTCCCACACGTCGCAGCCCAGAAGCGCGGTCTGGCCGAAGCAGAGCGGATTCACCCCGTTCTCGGTCCTGGTGATCTTCAGGCTTCCGTCCCTGTCCCTGACGAGCCAGGCCCAGCCCGACCCGAACTGCCCGGCACCCGCGGCGGCGAAATCGTCCTTGAACTTCTGCACCGACCCGAAGCTTTCGGTCAGCGCCCTTTCCAGCGCGCCGGGGATCTTCTTCCCCTCGCCGGGGGCCATCCAGCCCCAGAACCTGTTGTGGTTCCAGTGCTGGCTGGCGTTGTTGAAGATGCCGTTCTGGGCGACGGCGCCGGCCTGGTAGGTGCCGCGCACGATGTCCTCGAGGCTCTTGCCCTCCCACTCGGTGCCGGCGATCAGCTTGTTGCCGTTGTCCACATAGGCCTTGTGGTGCAGGTCGTGGTGATACTCGAGCGTCTCCTTCGACATGCCGAGGGGCGCAAGCGCGTCGTGGGCATAGGGAAGATCGGGAAGCGTGAAGGCCATGACGGGCTCCTTGGGTTGGCAGACTGCGGGTTGTCCGAATACGGGTCGGCGCGCAGCATGGCGCGCCGCAGGCGGTCAATGCGAATAAGAGCGTTCGGGTTTCGAAGGTCAAGGTGGGCGGTGCCAGTAAGGGCCAGCATCACGGGGCTGATGCGGCTCGTTTTCCCGTAAGGCGCCCATGCTGCCCACCAGGGCGGGCGTCAGGCCTTGGTGATCTTGCACTGGCCCTTGGAGTTCTGCTTGCCATCATACCGCAGGATGTCGGCCGTCATCGACGAAGCCCCACCCTCTGGCGGAACCCAGAGGCGGAAATCCACGCGCAGGGTTGAGCCGTCGTAAAAGATGTCGAGCGACCGAGTCACAAGCAGCCTGTTCTGCGATGCGGTACGCAGCTTTGCGGGGATCGGGCCGCCTTTGTCACCCAGGATAAACGGGTCGAGGACGAAGGCGTTCCCGTTACCGTCGATCTTGATTTCAACCTTGTCCGGCAGGGCGTTGTTTGCCACCGCCGCCCCAGAATAGGTGCAGAAGTAGGTCTTGGCCCCGGCCACACCGGCAGAGAGGATTGCGGCCGTACCGGCGATCAGGGCCAGGCCGCAGCGTATCGCTTTCATTCCGACGCCTTGCATCTGCCCTCTTCCGACCAGGAATTGTCATATCCGCCGGGCTGCGCCGACATTTTCGCGGGCAACCCGTTGCGGAAATAGGTGAAGCGGTAAATCATCTTGAACGACTGCGAGGCGGAATCCTCGGCCTCGTATTCCCAGCCGTAGGTGATGCGCGCTTTGGACTGGTCGATCATCTCGGCTGGAACCGGATTGCCGACGAAGGCCTCGATCACCGGGTCATAGGCCACAAGCCCTTCTTTTCCAATAATTTTCATGATGTACAGCTTGGATGGAACCCAGTTTCCGTCGCGGGCTGTTCCGGATGCGAAATCGCAGTCGAAAACGACCTTTTCTGCCTGAATTTTCGGCGCCGCGATGGAATGAGACGGCAATCCCGCGGCACCGGCCACCGCGGCCAAAAACAATGCCCGATTCAATCAATCCCCCCCTGAATTCACACACCGCACTGGCGAAAAACTGCCGATGTTCCGGCTCTGCGTCAACAGCGAATCGGTTCGTGGTCGGAAAACAATCGGGTCAATTGCCGGGAGAGGTCCGGGTACGCGTTCGCCACGCCCTGGGTGCTGCACCGGGCCGCCGTCAAGGGCCGCGTCAGGCGAGTTCGGTCCCCTCGCGGGCGGCGGTGGACAGAACGCCCATGACATAGCCGGCGACCGACCGGAACGTGACAAGGGTAATCTGGTCGGGGGCCGACCGCCAGAAGGCGCCCGCGACCTGCGCCACGCGCGTGCGGCGGATTTCATCTTCCGCCATCCCGTCGATGTCGGCGGGCGAGAGCTTGCGGATCACCTGATCGGCCTTCGCGCCGGTGACGGTGAACACGGCCCGCGCGTCGGAGACGTCGACGACCAGCGCGTGCTCCGCGGCCAGCGCCGCAGAGAGCGCGGCGACGGCCGCGGGGGTTTCGGCGTAGGGGACCAGGAGCAGGAGTTCGTCGGGCGACATCCAGGCCGCGCCCTTTCCGCCCGACAGGAGGATGCGGCGCTGCGCGGGCACCTCGCAGCCGGCCGCAGCCCTGACCGCCGCAGCCATCGCCGGCGAGGAAAGGTTGCCCCGGACGGTGATCATGCCGCAAGGTCCGGCCTCGGCGACGGTTGCGAATCCGGATGAGGATCGACCGCCCAAAGGGCTGACAGAGTTAGGCATTCTGCTTTGCTCCTTCCGGGTCGTAGAAGACCGGGCTCACGATCCTTGCCTTGACCGTCCGTCCGCCCGTGGTCGGAAACTCGATCACGTCGCCCATGCGCTGCGGGCCGTGCCTGACCAGGCCCATCGCGATGCCCTTGCCCAAGGTCGGCGAGTGGTAGGTCGAGGTGACGCGCCCCTGCACGTTCCTCTGGCCGTTCGCGTTCACCCCGTCTGCCACCGCGTAGGCGCCGTCGGGAATCACGCTGCCGTCGAGGGTTTCGAGGCCGACGAGCTTCCAGCGGTCCGCGCTCGCCATGTGCGTGCGTTCCTGCGCGCGCTTGCCGAGGTAGTCGGGCTTCTTCTTCGAGATCGCCCAGTCGAGACCGAGATCCTGCGGAATCACCGTCCCGTCCGTCTCGTCCCCGATCATGATGAAACCCTTCTCGGCCCGCATGACGTGCAGCGCCTCGGTGCCGTAGGGCATCACGCCGAACTCCCTGCCGGCCTCCAGCAACCTTTCCCAGAAGGCGAGGCCCTCGGAGGCGGGGACGGCGATTTCGTAGCTGAGCTCGCCCGAGAAGCTGATCCGGAACACCCGGGCCCGGAAGCCGCCGAGGGTGCCCTCGATCCGGGTCATGAAGGGAAGCACCCCGGCGCCGACATCCATGCCGCCGAGTTTCTCCAGCACCTTCCGTGCGTTGGGACCGACGACTGCGACCTGCGCGAACTGTTCGGTGAGGTTCGCGACATGGACCTTCCAGTCCCACCATTCGCACTGGAGCCAGTCCTCCATCCAGGCGTGGATGCGGTCGGCGCCACCGGAGGTGGTGTGGCAGAGCCAGGTGTCGTCACTGAGCCGCACCACGACTCCGTCGTCGATCAGGAAGCCGTTCTCGTTGCACATCAGGCCGTAGCGGCACTTGCCCACGGGGAGCGTGGACATGACGCCGGTATAGAGCATGTCGAGGAAGCGGGCCGCGTCGGGGCCCTTGACAATGAGCTTGCCGAGGGTGGAGGCGTCAAGCATTCCAACGTACTGCCGGGTGTTCTTCACCTCCCGCTCGACGGCCGTGTGCCGGGTCTCGCCGGCCCGCGGGAAGCAGTAGGGGCGGCGCCAGAGGCCGACGGGCTCGAAATTCGCGCCGTTAGCCTCGTGCCAGGCGTGGATGGGGCTGCGGCGGAGCGGCTGGAAGATCTCGCCCCGCGCCTCGCCCGCGATCGCGCCCAGGGTGAGGGGCGTGTAGGGCGGGCGGAAGGTGGTGGTGCCCGTCGCGGGGATCGGCCGGTCGAGCGCTTCGGAAAGTACTGCCAGTCCGTTGATGTTGCTCAGTTTTCCCTGATCTGTCGCCATGCCGAGCGTGGTGTAGCGCTTGGCGTGCTCGACCGAGTCGTAGCCTTCCCGCGCGGCAAGCTGGATGTCCGAGACCTTCACGTCGTTCTGGTAGTCGAGCCAGGCCTTCGACCGTTTGTCGTAGCCCGCGCCCTGCGGCATCATCCAGACGGGCAGGATCGGGCCTTCGGCCGGAACCTCCGCGACACGTGGCGGAGGTCCGTCGGACATCTGTCGGACAACCGTCGGACTTCCGTACCGACAGGCATCGGCGAGCACCGCGTCCGCCGTCAGCGCGCCGTTCGCGGAGCCGACCGCCGTGACCATTGCCTGACCGTCCGCGCCGGTCGGCGGGCGGGACGGGTCGGGGCGGAACATGACGCGGGCCTCGTCCCAGAGAAGCTTGCCGCCGCAGTGCGACCAGAGGTGGACGACCGGCGACCAGCCGCCCGACATAGCGACGGCCTCGCAGGGGATCTCGTCGAGCGCTGCGCCTTCGCCCGCATGGGCGCAGGTGACGAGCGAGACGATGCGCTTGCCGCCCTTCACCCTGGCGACGCCGCGGTTCGTGAGGACACGGACGCCGCGCGCGCGGACGGCCTCGGGGAGAGCACCGGTCGCCTCGGGCCGCGCGTCGAGGACGGCCGGGACGATCAGCCCCGCGTCGAGGAGCGCGAGCGCGGTGCGATAGGCGTCGTCGTTGTTCGTCACGACCACGGTGCGGTCGCCGGGGCTGACGGCCCAGTTGACCACGTAGTCGCGCACCGCCGAGGCAAGCATCACGCCCGGAATGTCGTTCCCCGCGAAGGAGAGCGGGCGCTCGATGGCGCCCGTCGCGGTGACGATGTGGCCCGCGCGGATGCGCCAGAGGCGCTGGCGGGGCCGGCCCTCGGGTGCCGTGTGGTCGGCGATGCGCTCGGCGGCGATCAGGTATCCGTGGTCGTAGAGGCCGGTCGCCTGCGTGTTGAGGCGGAGCGTGACGTTCGGCATCGCGGCGAGGGCGGCGACGGTCGCGTCCACCCACCCCGCGGCGGATTGGCCGTCGATGGTGGCGCCGTCCACCGGCGCGCGGCCGCCCCACCAGCCGGCCTGTTCGAGGACGAGAACCCTGCCCCCGGCCCGCGCGGCGGTCAGCGCGGCCTGCAGGCCCGCGATCCCGCCGCCGACGACAACGGTTTCGGCATGGGCATAGGCCTGTTCGTAGGTGTCCGCATCGCGGTCCTTCGGCACTTTTCCAAGGCCCGCCGACTTGCGGATGAAGGGTTCGTAGACGTGCTTCCAGAAGGCCCGCGGGTGGATGAACATCTTGTAGTAGAAGCCCGCGGGCAGGAACTTCATCAGCAGGTTGTTGATCCAGCCGATGTCGAACTCGAGGCTGGGCCAGTGGTTCTGGCTGGTGAGCGTGGCGCCTTCGAAGAGGGCCGTCGCGGTGGCGCGCTGGTTGGGTTCGAAGCGTGCGCCGGTGCCGAGTCCGAGAAGCGCGTTCGGCTCTTCATGGCCGCTCGCGACCACGCCGCGGGGGCGGTGATACTTGAAGGACCGGCCGATGAGCATCTGGTTCCTGGCCAAGAGCGCCGAGGCGAGCGTGTCGCCCGCGTATCCCGAGTGGTGGCGGCCGTTGAAGGCGAAGCGCAGGGGCTTCGTGCGGTCGATCAGGCGGCCGCCCTTGGCGAGGCGCGTGCTCATTTGTAGCCCTCCCAGTCCGGGCGTTTCGTCTTGATTTTGGCCACGAGATCGGCGGGCGGCTCCTTCGATTGCGCCGGATAGGTGCCGAACACCTCGAGCGTCGCGGTGTCGCGGGCGGCGAGGAACCACTTGCCGCAGCCATAGGCGTGCCGCCAGCGTTCGAAATGCACGCCCCTGGGGTTCTTGCGCATGAAGAGGTAGCCGTCGAAGTCCTCGTCCGACGAGCCGGGGCCGAAGCGCTTCAGATGCGCCTCGCCCCCCGGGGCAAGTTCGGTTTCCTCGGCGGCGACATGGCAATAGGGGCAGGTGAGGGTCAGCATGGGACACCTTGATAAGAATGCCGTTCTCGCCCGTGCGCAGCACGGGCAGCGCCCGACCCGCCCCCACGGGGCGGGCGTTTCGCGTGCCGCCCCGCGTGCCGGACGCTGCCTGTGGGTGGCGTGGCGCTACGAGAATGGCCCATCAATGCGCCACCCCCGCTGCCACTGACTCGTCAATGAACCGCCCTTCCCGGAACCGGAACATCCCGAAGGCTTCCGTCAGGGGCGAATGCCCCTTGGCGATCAGTTCCGCCATCGCCCAACCGCTCCCGGGGATCGCCTTGAACCCGCCGGTGCCCCAGCCGCAGTTCAGGAACATCCCCTCGACCGGTGTCTTCGACAGGATGGGTGATCGGTCGCCGGTCATGTCGACGATGCCGCCCCATTGCCGCAGCATCTTGAGGCGGCTCAGCATCGGGAACGTCTCGATCAGCGCGCGAACCGTTTCCTCGATATGCTGCCATGACCCGCGCTGGGTATAGTTGTTGAACCCGTCGGTGCCGCCGCCGATCACCATCTCGCCCTTGTCGGACTGGCTCATGTAGCCATGCACGGTGTTGGCCATCACCACGACGTCCATGCAGGGCTTGATGGGTTCCGACACCAGCGCCTGCAGGCAGGCGCTCTCGATGGGCACGCGGAACCCGGCCTTTTCGCACAAGACCGAGGTATGGCCCGCGACGACGACGCCCAGTTTCTTCGTGGCGATGGCGCCCTTCGTCGTCTCGATGCCGGTCACCTGGCCCTGCTCGACGCGGATGCCGGTCACCTCGCAGTTCTGGACGATGTCCATGCCCATGTCGGAGCACGCGCGCGCATAGCCCCAGGCCACCGCATCGTGGCGCGCGGTGCCGCCGCGCGGCTGCCAGAGCGCGCCGAGGACGGGGTAGCGCGGGCCGTCGATGTTCATGATCGGGCAGAGGTCCTTGACGCGGCCCGGGCCGATCCACTCGGTCTCCACGCCCTGCAGCATGTTGGCGTGGACGGTGCGCTTGTAGCCCCTCACCTCGTGCTCGGTCTGGGCGAGCATCATCACGCCGCGGGGGGAGAACATGACGTTGTAGTTCAGGTCCTGGCTGAGGGTCTCGTAGAGCGAGCGGGCCTTTTCGTAGATCGCGGCCGAGGCGTCCTGCAGGTAGTTCGACCGGATGATCGTGGTGTTCCGGCCGGTGTTGCCGCCGCCGAGCCAGCCCTTCTCGATCACCGCGAGGTTGGTGATTCCGTGGTTCCGGCCGAGGTAGTAGGCGGTGGCGAGGCCGTGGCCGCCGGCGCCGACGATGACGGCGTCGTAGGATGCCTTCGGCGCGGGCGAACGCCAGGCGCGTTCCCACCCTTCGTGATGCCCGAGGGCTTTGCGCGCCACGGCGAAGACGGAATAGCGCTGCATCTGGTCCCCGCTCCCTGCCCGTTCCCTGCCGTCCCGTCTGCGCCATCCGGGCTCTGCCCGCCGGACGGCCCAGCGCTGTGGTGACGCTATCTGACGGACGCGGCCGGGCGCCACTTCTTTGCAAGCGTCGCATGCGGGCAAAATGCGACATTCCGCGCGGATGCGACAGTGTGGCCGGGCGCGTGCAGCGGTTTCGGCTTTTGCGGCGCGCGGGTTCGGCTTACATGGGCGTCATGGACGGCAGCATCCTTCTCTTCTGGCTTGTGGCGGGGGCGCTTGCGCTGGCAAGCGGGCTTCTGCTCCTGCGCGGTGCCGCGCGTGCGGGCGGCGCGGGCACGGGCGACACGGGCGGCGGCCCGCCGGCGCGGGCGGAGGACATCGCGGTCTACCGCGACCAGCTGTCCGAGGTGGCGCGCGACGTGGTGCGCGGGACGCTCGCCGCCGACGAGGCCGAGCGCCTGCGGGCCGAGATCGCGCGGCGGATCCTCGAGGCCGACCGGGCGTCGCGCGAGGACCGGACCGAGGCCGCGCCGCGCCGCGGCACCGCGGCAGCCGTGTCGGTCGTCGGGCTGGCGATGCTCGGGGCTCTGGCGAGCTATGCCTGGCTCGGCGCCCCCGGCTATCCCGATGTGCCGCTGGCGGAGCGGATCGCGCGGGCCGAGGCGATCCGCGCCAACCGGCCGTCGCAGGCCGAGGCCGTGGCGAAGCTTCCCGCGGCGGTCCGCAAGGACCCGCAGGATCCCGAGATGGCCGATCTCATGACCCGTCTGCGCGAGGCAGTGGCGAAGCGGCCCGGGGACGAGCGCGGGCTCGAGCTTCTGGCGCAGAACGAAGCCGCCCTCGGCAACTATGCCGAGGCGGCGGCGGCGTGGTCGCAACTCATCGGGATCCGGGGCCGCGCGGCGACGGCGGGCGACAGCGCGTCGCTGGCCGACGCGCTGATCCTGCAGGCCAACGGCTATGTCTCGCCCGAGGCCGAGGCGGCGCTCGGCGAGACGCTGAGCCGCGACCCCGGCAACGGCACGGCGCGGTTCTACATGGGCCTGCTCGAGGCGCAGATCGGCCGTCCCGACCTTGCCTTCCGGTTCTGGGCCCCGCTGCTTGATGCGAGCCCGCCCGGGGCGCCCTGGATCCCGTTCGTACGCGAGCGCATCGACATGGTCGCGCGCGCCGCCGGGGTGAGATACACGCCCCCTCCCCCGCCCGCGGATGCGCCCGGTCCCGGCGCGGCGGACATCGCGGCGGCCGCCGCGATGCCGCCGGAGGACCGGCAGGCGATGATCGGGGGAATGGTCGAACGCCTGTCGCAGCGGCTGGCGTCGCAGGGCGGCAGCAGCGCCGAATGGGCGCAGCTCATCACCGCCCTCGGCGTCCTCGGCGACACCGCCAGGGCCCGGGCGGTCTGGGACGAGGCGCAGAACGTCTTCGCCGCAGCGCCGGACGATCTGGAGCGGATCGCCGCCGCCGCCAGAAAGGCCGGAGTGGCCCGGTGATCCTGTCCGACATCGCCGGCTTCGCGGCGGCCCTGCCGGCAGGCCGGGCGATCGCCGGGCTCGATCTCGGCGAAAGGACGATCGGGGTCGCCGTGTCGGACAGGCGGGGCAGGATCGCGACGCCGCTGTCGACGATCCGGCGGGTGAAGTTCGCGCAGGACGCCGCCGAGCTTCTGCGGATCGTCGCGGCGCGCGGCATCGGGGGGCTGATCCTCGGCCTGCCCGTCAACATGGACGGAAGCGAGGGCCCGCGCTGCCAGTCCACCCGCGCCTTCGCGCGGAACCTCGAGCGGCTGACCGACCTGCCGATCGGCTTCTGGGACGAGCGGCTTTCGACCGTGGCGGCCGAGCGCGCGCTGCTCGAGGCGGATACGTCACGAAAACGTCGCGCCGAGGTCATCGATCACGTCGCCGCCGCCTATATCCTGCAGGGGGCGCTCGACCGGATGGCCAATCTCTGGTCCGCACGGCCCGGAGGCGGCCCCGGAGATGGCGGGTGAGCGACGACACGGACGAGATCTGGAGACGCGACGAGGTGGACAGCCCCTGCATCAAGATCTGCACGATCCACCCGGTGGAGCGTCTCTGCATCGGCTGCCACCGCACGATCGAGGAGATCACGGCGTGGAGCCGGATGGAACCGGCGCAGCGTCAGGCGATCATGGCGGAACTGCCGGACCGCGCCGCGCGGCTCAGGCAGCGGCGCGGGGGCCGGGCGGCGCGGCTCAGGGACGCGGCAGAATAGCCCCCGGGACGGGTGCAGGACGGGCGTGCAGGACGGGGGCTGCGCGTGCTCACCGCACCCGGCCGAGCGCGTTTCCCGGACCGAACCAGTAGCCCGCGACCTCGCCCAGACCCCAGGAGATCGCGAACGCCACCTGAAGCGGCAGCGACCGAATCAGCTTGTCGACGTGGTAGCGCCTGGCCCTGACCCGGCTCACGGTCCTGAGAAGGATGAGGGGCGGCAGGGCGAAGGCCAGCGCGCCCATCTTCAGCTTGGCGCCGCGGGACCAGCCGGCGGCGCGCGCCGCTGCGTAGCTTCTGGAATAGAGGAAGCGCTGCGACATGTAGAGACCGAAGCTGTAGTGCATCTTGTGCCCGACCACGATGTCGGGGCGCATCAGAAGCTCCACCCCTGCCGCGCGCATCGCGTCGTGCAGGCGGTTTTCCCACTTGTGCTCGGCAAGCACCGCGTCGAAGCGGCGCAGCACCGAGGTCCGGTAGATCACGTTGTTGCCCGGAAGCCATGCGGACGGTCCCGCCGGAAGGGGCGGAAGCGCCGAGGAATACTCGCAGAGGAAGGCCGCCCAGTCGATCAGGCTGCCCGTCGCGGCGTTCTCGATCGCGCCGCCGACAACGTCGTGTCCCTCGGCAAGCGCGTCGAGCATCCTCCGCGCCCAGTCGGGCGGGACGATGACGTGATCCTCGATCACGGCGACCGCCGGCGCGGTCGCGGCGCGGATCGCCGCCTCGCGCATCGCCGGGATGGAGGTGCCGGGGGCGACGCGGATCAGCCGCACCTCGGGGTAGTCGCGCCCGATCGCCCAGCGCTGCGCCTCGCCCGTCCGGTCGGCGACGATCACCTCGAGCGTCGCGCCCCGGGTCCGCCGGAGTGCGGCCAGGCAGCCGAGGATGTCGTCGGTGCCATTCACGGCGGGGATGACGACCGAAAGTTCGGGGACGGCACGTGGTTCGGGCATCGACGGACCTCGCTTTCACTCGGACCCGGGCAGGCTATCAGTGTCGCCGCGGTGCAGCAACCGCCTGGCGGACCGGGGCGCGGCGGAAGGGGAGCAGCCACCGGCGTCCCGCGCCCATCCGTTCCGGTCTACCTGGCCTGCGACTTGCCCGAACGCGAGATCCAGTCCATCGTCGCGAGCAGGACACCCGAGACGACGAAGACGAGGTGGATGACCACCATCCAGTAGATCTTCTCGGAGGGATACTTCTCGACGTCCATGAACACCTGAAGCAGATGGATGCCCGAGATCGCGACGATCGAGGCCACGAGCTTGAGCTTGAGGGTCGAGAAGTCGACCTGCCCCTGCCAGTCCGGCCGGTCGGCATGGTCGGCGACGGCCTCCATCCGGCTCACGAAGTTCTGGAACGTCTGGAAAACCTGCCGCTTTCCGCCTGATCTGGTAGACTTGGGCATCCCTGCGGGGAACCCTGTCGATGCCGAAGCAGCCCGCCTTTCCCGGCTTGCGTGACGCGATGAAGGAGAAGGTGA
>JBMOOH010000031.1:0-111697 GCA_049323795.1 Pseudomonadota bacterium | reverse complement strand
GCGCGATCGGATACAACGTCCCGGTCGACCTGCACATTCCCGGTGGCGCAACCAGCCCGACACCGTGATCAGAGCCGGAAAACTCCAGCTTCCGGCGATCCAAGGTTGGGGCGCAGAGCATCGCCGTAGTTCACCTCGAAGTACTTGTGGTGCAGGTAATGGGTGTAGGCATGGCTGTCGACCGCCTGCCCTTCGGTGATCTCGAGCTTGTCGAACCCGATGTGCCCGACGACTGCGCCATAGGCCGTGCTCGTGATCTGGAAGAGCGCGACGAAGGGCGCCGAGGGCAGCAGAAGGTGCCACAGCATCTCGGAGAAGAAGAAGGCGGACTCGACCGGGTGCATCGACATCGACGACCACGGGGACGGGTTGATCGAGTTGTGGTGGACCGAGTGGATCCATCTGTAGAGGACGCCCTGGTGGATCAGCCAGTGCGCGCAGAAGAAATGCACTTCGTGAATCGCAGGAACGAGGAAGATCAGGACGGCAAGCCAGAGCCAGTTCGTCCCGGGGTTGACCCAGTTCGACCAGCCATTGGCGAAGAACCAGAGCGTGAGGGCCTCGATGAGCGTCCAGAGCGGAATCGAGATCAGGAACGTGCGCAGGAAGTTGTCGATATTCTGGCTCTTGAACCAGAAAACGTCCGAGGGGTTTTCCGACGGGAACCTGTGGTTGTACTTGAACCGCGTCCCCTGCTTGCGCTTGACGTAGTAGAAAAGCTCGATCGAGCCGTAGAGCAGGAAGATCCCGCCGGCGTTGACGAGGTGGAGCCGCAGGATCCAGCCCCAGGCGAAGGTCTTCATCGTCCCGAAATCGGGCAGGACGAGATACCAGTAGGCCAGCGTCACGGCCATGAAGATCGTGTTGTGCGGCCAGACGTAGCCAATCAGCCACTTCCCCAGCCTGCCGAAGTTGCCGGTCCAGAAGGGCGCGATTTCCAGCGGCGCGTCGGGCGACCAGTTGCCGCGCTTGTCGCGTGTGCCGAACTGCAGGTCGTCCACCCGGCCCCTCCCGTCGCTCCGGAACCGCAGCCGTCCCGCGATGGAATTTTCATACCATTGACAGTGCAGGCGACATAATCATTTCATATGGCATGACATATTTCCCCTCAGTTCCCTCATTCCGCAGTCCGGGGGTTGAGGGAATCCTTCAGGAGGCTCGGATGGCCCGCCGCTTCACGATCCAGAACCTCGCCGAAAAGGCCGGCGTCAGCGTCTCGACCATCGACCGCATCCTGAACGGCCGGGACAAGGTCCGCGATTCGACCGCAGCGCGCGTGCTGGCCGCCGCCGAGGACCTGGAGTTCTACGCCCTTGCCACGCTGCGCGAGCGGCTCGGGGCGGCAGGGCCGAAGGTGCGGCTCGGCTTCCTTCTGCAGCAGTCGCACCGCACCTTCTACCGGATGATCGCCGATGCCCTGCGGCAGGCGGCGGCAGACGCCGGCGTTGCGGCGGCGGTCGAGCACATGGACGACCTGTCGCCCGAGGCGGTGTCGGAGCGGATCCTGCGCCTGGGCGAAGGGGTGGACGCGCTGGCGGTGGTTTCGGCCGAACACCCGCGCATCTCGCAGGCGATCGAGACGCTGGCGGCGCGGGGCGTCAGAACCTACGGCCTCATCTCCGAACTGACGGCCGCCTGCGGCGTCGGGTATGTCGGCCTCGACAACTGGCGCCTCGGGCGGACCTCGGCCTGGGCCATGACGGCCCTCTGCAAGTCGCCCGGGCGGGTCGGGATCCTCGTCGGGAACCACCGCTACCGCTGCCAGGAGCTGAACGAATCCGGCTTCCGGTCCTACTGCCGCGAACACGGGTCGGGGTTCACCCTGCTGGAGCCGGTCCAGACGTTCGAGGACAAGTCGATCGCCCGCGACGTGACCGAGCAGCTTCTGCGCCGGGAACCCGATCTCGTCGGGCTCTACATTTCCGGTGGGGGGATCGTGGGCGTTCTCGACGCGATGAAGTCATCCGGCCGGTCCGGCTCGATCGTCACGATCGGCTACGAGCTGACCGAACACACGCGCGCGGGGCTGATGGACAACGTTCTCTCACTGGCGCTGGCGCACCCCATCCCGCGACTGGCCTCGGAGGCGATTTCGCAGATGCAGGACGACCTCCGGGCGGGGATCGGCGCGGGAAAGCGCGTGATCACCTTCGATATCTACGGGCCGGAGAACATCTGATGCGCTGGCGTCTCCCGGCTGCGGGACTTGCCCCGGGATGGCGCCGGACAGCGACGTTGACCCCGGCATCCCGCAGTACATCCCGCAGTGCATGCGGCGTGGCTCAGTTCCTCACCACCCTCAGCCGCAGTTCCCTGAGCTGCTCGTTCGTGGGCTCGGAGGGCGCGCCCATCAGCAGATCCTCCGCCCGCTGGTTCATCGGGAAGAGGATGACCTGCCGGATGTTCACCTCGTCGGCCAGCAGCATCACGATCCGGTCGATGCCGGCCGCACAGCCGCCGTGCGGCGGCGCGCCGTAGCGGAAGGCCTTGACCATGCCGCCGAAGCGCTTCTCGACCTCCTCGCGGCCGTAGCCCGCGATCTCGAAGGCGCGGAACATGATCTCGGGCGTGTGGTTGCGGATGCCGCCACTGATCAGCTCGTAGCCGTTGCAGGCGAGGTCGTACTGGAAGGCATGGACCTTCAAGGGGTCGCCCGCCAGCGCCTCCAGCCCCCCCTGCGGCATCGAGAAGGGATTGTGGCTGAAGTCGATCCTGCCCTCGTCGGTCTTCTCGAACATCGGGAAATCGACGATCCATGCAAAGCGGAAGCAGTCCTCCTCGACCAGCCCCAGCTCCCGCCCGATCTCCATCCGCGCCTTGGCCGCGACCGCCTCGAAGGTTTCGGGCTTCCCTGCGAGGAAGAAGGCGGCGTCGCCTGCCCTGAGTCCGAGTTGCTGACGGATCGCTTCGGTCCGCTCAGGGCCTAGATTCTTGGCGATCGGTCCGACCCCTTCAGGGAGGGCCGCGCCCAAAGAATCCACAATTTCGGTGATCTCGGGCGCCCGCCAATAGATGTACCCCATCCCGGGCAAGCCTTCTTTTTGCGCCCAGGAATTCATTCGGTCGCAGAACGCTCTTCCCACAGGCGGGTTCAGAGGTGTGTCCAGCCGGGGCGCCGGGATCGCGCGGACCTCGTTGCCCTCCTGCTCCAGCAGCCTGGCGAAGATCGCGAATCCCGACCCCCGGAAATGCTCGCTGACGACCTGCATCCGGATCGGGTTGCGCAGGTCCGGCTTGTCGGTGCCGTACCACAGCATCGAATCCCGGAAGGAAATCAGCGGCCAGTCGGCCTCAACCCTCCGCCCGCCGCCGAACTCCTCGAACACTCCCCGGATCACCGGCTGGACCGCCGCGAACACATCCTCCTGCGTGACGAAGCTCATCTCCAGATCGAGCTGATAGAAATCCGTCGGCGACCGGTCCGCCCGCGGGTCCTCGTCGCGGAAACAGGGCGCGATCTGGAAATAGCGGTCGAAGCCCGCGACCATGAGGAGTTGCTTGAACTGCTGCGGCGCCTGCGGCAGGGCGTAGAACTTGCCGGGGTGAAGGCGCGACGGCACCAGGAAGTCCCGCGCCCCTTCGGGCGAGGACGCGGTGATGATCGGCGTCTGGAATTCGGTGAAGCCCTGATCCCACATCCGGTTGCGGATCGACCGGATCACGTTCGACCGGAGCATGGCGTTGCGGTGCAGCGTCTCGCGCCTGAGATCGAGGAAGCGGTAGGTCAGCCGCGTCTCCTCGGGGTAGTCGAGGTCGCCGAAGACCGGCATGGGCAGGTCGTCGGAGGGCCCGAGGATGTCGCAGGCGGTCGCGTAGACCTCGATCTCGCCGGTGGCGAGCTTGGGGTTCACGAGGGATGCATCGCGCAGCTTCACGCGCCCGTCGATGCGGATGACCGTCTCGGCCTTCAGCTTCTCGATCGCCGCGAAGGCGGGGCTGTCGGCGTCCGCGATCACCTGGGTGATCCCGTAATGGTCGCGCAGGTCCAGAAACAGCACACCCCCGTGGTCGCGCACCCGGTGCACCCAGCCCGACAGGCGCACGGTCTTGCCGGCATCGCCCGCGCGAAGATCGGCACAGGTATGGCTGCGATAGGCGTGCATCGGGCTTTCCCCTCGGGCTTGGCGTCGTCGCGCCGATACACAGCGCGCGACCCGCGAAGTCAAGGGAACACGCGGAGGAAGGGATCCCGCGCCGGGAAGCGGGGGCCTTGCCACCGTCACTGTCCCTTGCCCCCGATGTCCGAAGCAAAGCGGCAGGACGGAACGCCCTTTGCGACCCGGGCGACCCGGGCGAGCCTGCGGCCTCGCGTCTCCGGATCTCGTCGCCCGCGCCCCGGGACGATCGCGTCCACCACGGTGCCTCGGACAGGACCTGCCGGGACATGGACGTCATGCGCCGGTCCGACCGCCGTCGGGTCCGGTCCAGGACGGTCCGCTTTTTTGCGTTGCATTTTGCTGCGCCGCGCGGGAAGTTTGAGTGTCGACATGAGGAACGTGGGCGTTCCGATGGATGTGTGTGTGCGGTCGGCAACGAAACGACATGCGCCAGCTTTTTGGGGGTGAAGCGTGTGGAACCGTGTCCTTGAACAGCTTCTTGTGCCGCTGGTCCGCAGCGGATCGCTCACGGTGGTCTTCCCCGACGGTGTAGGCCGTCGCTTCGGCGATGGCACGAGACCCGAAGTGACCGTCCGCCTCAGCGACCCCGATCTGCCGAAGCGACTGGCACTCGATCCCGACCTCGTGCTGGGCGAGGCCTACATGAACGGGACGCTGACCGTGGACGGCGACGACCTGCGGTCGCTGCTCGGCCTGCTCCTGCAGAATGTCGAGACCGGCGAGATGGTCTGGTGGCGCCGCCCGCTCGAATCCCTCGCCTATGCCTTCCGGCGGTTCCAGATGTGGAACCCCGCCACCAAGGCCAAGGCCAACGTGGCCCATCACTACGACCTCTCCTCCGAACTCTACGAGCTTTTTCTCGACAAGGACCGCCAGTATTCCTGCGCCTATTTCCGCAGTCCCGACGACACGCTGGAACAGGCGCAGATCCGGAAGAAGGCGCATATCGCCGGCAAGCTCCTCATCAAGCCGGGGATGCGCGTCCTCGACATCGGCTGCGGCTGGGGCGGGCTTGCCATCACGCTCGCCCGCGACTGCGGCGCGCAGGTGCTTGGCGTCACGCTTTCCGAGGAGCAGCATCGCATCGCGAACGAAAGGGTGCGGGCCGCCGGCCTCCAGGATCGCGTCGAAATCCGCCTCACCGACTACCGCAAGGTGCAGGGCACGTTCGACCGGATCGTGTCGGTCGGAATGTTCGAACACGTGGGCGTGCCCCACTACAACGAATACTTCGGCAAGGTGCGCGACCTCCTGACCGAGGACGGCATCGCGCTCATCCACACCATCGGCCGCGCCTCGCCGCCCTCGTACACGTCCGGCTTCATCAGGAAATACATCTTCCCCGGCGGATATGTCCCCTCGATGTCAGAGACCATGGCCGCCGTCGAAAGGCAGGGCCTCTGGACCGCCGATGTCGAGGTCTGGCGCCTCCACTATGCCGAGACGCTGAAACACTGGCATGACCGCTTCATGGCCAGGGCCGATCGTGTGCGCGAAATCTACGACGACCGCTTCATCCGCATGTGGCGCTACTACCTGATCGCGTCCGAGATGTCGTTCCGGGCCGGTCGGCACTGCGTGTTCCAGTTCCAGCTCAGCCGCCGGGTCGATGCCGTGCCGCTGACGCGCGACTATCTCTATCCGCAGCGCGATGGCACGCAGCCCATGGAGCGTCCCCGTCCCATGGCGGCGGCCGAGTAGGCCGCATGGTGCGCCGTCCCACGGCGGCGCGCCCGCCGTCGCTTGGCTGCGCAGGATGACCGGGCCGGCTCTGCCCGAGGTGCGACACCCTCCGCAGGCCGTGATTGCCGCCGTGGCGGCCATTCTGGCTGTCCCGGTTCTCTGGAGGCTGGCGTCGCTGCCCGACGACTCGCCCGACCTGACCGCCGTCTGGCTTGCCGGCGAATTCCTGTCACAGGGCCGGCCCGATCTGGTCTATCCCCGCGACACCCAATACTTCACCATGCTCGCGCCGCCCGAATGGTTCGAGCGGATGGCCGCGCTCGGCTACCGGGGGGATGTGTTTCCGTTCCTCTACCCTCCGCTGTGGGCGTGGGTGGCGGGCCAGCTGGCGCAGGTCACCGATCTTGCTGCGCTGCGCTTCTGGGCGGGCTGGCTGAACCCGCTCCTGCTCGCGCTCTGTCCGCTTCTTGCATGGCGCATCGCGGTGCCTGTCATCCCCCCGTTCGCCGCGGTCCTCCTCGGCATCGCCTTCTTCGCTCTGACGAACCTGGGGATCATCGCGCTGTTACAGAACCAGCCGCAGATCCTGGTTTCGTTCCTGACGCTGCTCGCGATCGAGCGATCCGAATGCGGCGCACCGCGCGCCGCGGGCATCGCGCTCGCGGTTGCAGCCGCGATCAAGCTCTATCCTGCGCTTGTCGCGCTGGTCTGGCTGATCTCGGGGCGGCGGAAAGAGACGGCCGCCTTCGCCCTGGTCGGCGGCAGTCTTGCCGTGCTGTCGGTGGTGCTGGCGGGCTGGCCGCTCCATGCCGAGTTCTTGAGGACGCTGCGGGTCATCGGCGCAACCGCGATGGTCACGAACCTGTCCTTCGGCCTCGACGGCCTCGTCGGAGTGCTCTTCCTTTCGGACGCTGCCGTCTTCGTCCGGTCGCCCGCGCGTGATCCGGCCCTCGGTCTGCTCTCGGGCTGGGCCGTGGTGCCCAAGCCTTTCGCGGTGACCTGGCTTCTCGCGCTGCTGCAGATCGCCGTGGGGGTTCTTGTCGCGCGCGCCCTGCGGCGGACGGAGGGGCGGAACGCGCGCGCCTTCCTCTGGGCGGCATCGCTGACCTTCCTGTCCTACACCGCGCCGGTGGGCTGGGCGTACTACTACATCGCCCCGGCTGCATTCCTGCCCCTTCTGTTCGACCGCATGCGTCCCGTCGCGGCAGTTGGCGTCGTTCTTCTGATCGCGATCCCGGTCAGTCCCTGGGTGCTTCCGCTCGTCAGCCCTTACATGCCGATCTTCATAAGGCCCCAGTTGCTCGGCGCCCTCGTCATGCCGGAGATGGGTGCGCTTTTCCTGCACCTGTGGTGGTCCGGCCCCGGCAGGACCCGGGGCCCGGCCTGACACCCCGGCCTGACACCCCGGCCTGACACCCCGGCCTGACACCCCGGCCTGACACCCCTGGGCGCGATCCGCCTTCGGGCCTTGCGCACGGGTCGCGCATGGCTATAACCCCCGGCAATTTGCCGACGCCAATGGGGGACGGACATGCCGAAGCGGACCGACATCACGTCGATCATGATCATCGGGGCCGGTCCCATCGTCATCGGACAGGCCTGCGAATTCGACTACTCGGGCGCCCAGGCCTGCAAGGCCCTGCGCGAGGAAGGCTACCGCGTCGTCCTCGTCAACTCGAACCCCGCAACGATCATGACCGACCCGGGAATGGCCGACGCGACCTATATCGAGCCGATCACGCCGGAAGTCGTGGCCAAGATCATCGAAAGGGAACGCCCCGACGCGCTTTTGCCGACGATGGGCGGGCAGACGGGCCTGAACACCGCGCTTGCGCTGGCCGACATGGGGGTGCTCGACCGCTTCGGCGTCGAGCTGATCGGCGCCAAGCGCGAGGCCATCGAGATGGCCGAGGACCGCAAGCTCTTCCGCGAGGCGATGGACCGGATCGGGCTGGAAAACCCCAAGGCCACCATCGTCACCGCGCCGAAGCTGGCAAACGGCAGGCCCGACCTCAAGGCGGGGGTCGAGATGTGCCTGAAGGCGCTGGAAGAGGTGGGCCTTCCCGCCATCATCCGGCCCGCCTTCACCCTCGGCGGCACCGGCGGCGGCATCGCCTACAACCGCGACGACTTCGAGGCGATCTGCCGCGGCGGCCTCGACGCCAGCCCCGTTGGCCAGATCCTCATTGACGAATCCCTCATCGGCTGGAAGGAGTTCGAGATGGAGGTCGTCCGCGACAAGGCCGACAACGCCATCATCGTCTGCTCGATCGAGAACGTGGACCCGATGGGCGTCCACACCGGCGATTCCATCACCGTCGCCCCGGCGCTGACGCTCACCGACAAGGAATACCAGATCATGCGCAACGGCTCGATCGCCGTCCTGCGCGAGATCGGGGTCGAGACCGGCGGGTCGAACGTGCAATGGGCGATCAACCCCGCCGACGGCCGCATGGTGGTCATCGAGATGAACCCCCGCGTCTCGCGCTCCTCCGCGCTCGCCTCCAAGGCCACCGGCTTTCCCATCGCCAAGGTCGCGGCGAAGCTCGCCGTCGGCTACACGCTCGACGAGCTCGACAACGACATCACCAGGGTCACGCCCGCGTCCTTCGAGCCCTCCATCGACTATGTCGTGACGAAGATCCCCCGCTTCGCCTTCGAGAAGTTTCCGGGCGCGAAGCCCGAACTCACCACCGCGATGAAGTCGGTGGGCGAGGCCATGGCCATCGGCCGCACCTTCCACGAATCCGTGCAGAAGGCGCTCGCCTCCCTCGAAACCGGCCTCACCGGCTTTGACGAGATCACGATCCCCGGTGCCCCGGACAAGTCCGCCATCGTCGCCGCCCTCTCGCAGCGCACCCCCGACCGCATCCGCGTGATCGCGCAGGCCATGCGCCACGGGCTGACCGACGAGGACATCGGCGCGGCCACCGCCTTCGACCCCTGGTTCCTCGCCCGGATCCGCGAGATCGTCGCGACCGAGGCCGACATCCGCAGGAACGGCTTCCCCGACACCGCCGAGGGGCTGCGTCACCTCAAGATGATGGGCTTCACCGACGCCCGCCTCGCCCGGCTGACCGGCCGCGACGAAGCCCAGATCCGCCTCACCCGCAGGCGCCTGGACGTGCAGGCGGTCTTCAAGCGCATCGACACCTGCGCCGCCGAGTTCGAGGCGCAGACCCCCTACATGTATTCCACCTTTGAGGCCCCCGCGATGGGCGACGTCGAATGCGAATCCCGCCCCTCGGACGCCCGGAAGGTGGTCATCCTCGGCGGCGGCCCGAACCGGATCGGCCAGGGGATCGAGTTCGACTACTGCTGCTGCCACGCCTGTTTCGCGCTGACCAAGGCGGGCTTCGAGACCATCATGATCAACTGCAACCCCGAGACGGTCTCGACCGACTACGACACCTCGGACCGCCTCTACTTCGAACCCCTGACGCTCGAACATGTCCTCGAAATCCTGCGGGTCGAGCAGGAAAACGGCACGCTCCACGGCGTCATCGTCCAGTTCGGCGGGCAGACGCCCCTGAAACTTGCGCAGGCGCTGGCGGCGGAGGGGATCCCGATCCTCGGCACAACGCCCGACGCCATCGACCTGGCGGAAGACCGCGAGCGGTTCCAGAAGCTCCTTCACCGGATCGGCCTGAAGCAGCCCGAAAACGGCCTCGCCACGACTCGCGACGAAGCCTTCGCCGTGGCTGGCCGCATCGGCTACCCGCTCGTCATCCGCCCCTCCTACGTCCTCGGCGGGCGCGCGATGGAGATCGTGCGCGACGACGCGGCACTCGACCGCTACATCGCCACCGCCGTCCAGGTCTCGGGCGCCAACCCGGTGCTGCTCGACAGCTACCTCTCCGGCGCCGTCGAGGTGGATGTGGACGCGCTCTGCGACGGCGAGGCGGTCCATGTCGCCGGCATCATGGAGCATATCGAAGAGGCGGGCGTCCACTCCGGCGACAGCGCCTGCTGCCTGCCGCCGCACCAGCTTTCCGACGAGACCGTCGAGGAGCTGAAGCGCCAGACGGTCGTGATGGCCAGGGCGCTCAAGGTCGTGGGCCTGATGAACGTCCAGTTCGCGATCAAGGACGGCACGATCCACGTCCTCGAGGTCAACCCCCGCGCCTCGCGCACCGTCCCCTTCGTCGCCAAGGCCACGGACTCAGCCATCGCCTCGATCGCCGCGCGCCTCATGGCGGGCGAGAAGCTTTCCGCCTTCCCGATGCGCGCGCCCTATCCGCAGGGCGTCGGCCCCGACACGCCGCTCCCCTTTGCCGATCCGATGACGCTCGCCGACCCCAAGACCCCCTGGTTCAGCGTGAAGGAGGCCGTCATGCCCTTCGCCCGCTTCCCGGGCGTCGACACGCTCCTCGGCCCCGAGATGCGGTCGACGGGCGAGGTCATGGGATGGGACCGCACCTTCCCGCTCGCCTTCCTCAAGGCGCAGATGGGCGCGGGCATGCACCTGCCCGAAGGCGGCCGGGTCTTCGTTTCGATCAAGGACGGCGACAAGAGCGAGGGGCTGGCCGGGGCGGTACGCGGGCTCGTCTCCCTCGGCTTCCAGATCGTCGCCACGCGCGGAACGGCCGCGTTCCTGAAGGAACGCGGCATCGCGTCCGAGGTCGTGAACAAGGTCTACGAAGGGCGGCCCAACATCGTGGACCAGCTCAAGGACGGGCGGATCTCACTGGTGATGAACACGACCGAGGGGTCTCAGTCGATCAGCGATTCGCGCGACATCCGGTCGGTCGCGCTCTACGACAAGATCCCCTACTTCACCACGGCGGCGGCCTGCATCGCGGCGGTTCAGGCGATGCAGGCACGCGGCGAGGGGTACGGGGTGAGGACGCTGCAGGGGTGAGCGCCGGCCCCGGTGAAGCCGGCGCGGAATCGCTCCACGGGGTCGATTTCAGGCATGAACGGAGAGGCGGAAGCCGGGGCATGTGCGGCCCCCGCGCCCGTCGCTACCCCTTCGGCTTCAGCCGGTACACGCCCTCGGGCAGGTTCAGCGCGGCGGCGAGTTCGCGGACCTGGCTCATCGACATCACGATCTTGACCACCTCGTCGCGGCGCGGGTCGAACTGCTCGATCGTCACGCACTCCTCGAATCCCTGAATGGTCACGTCCTCTTCCAGGTGGGGGCGTCCCTCGTCCACGAGGGTGATGACGGTCGCGTCGAAGTCGTGCTCGATGGTGAACATGGTGCGGAGTCTAGCGCGCGGGGGCCGGTGGCTCAATGGGCGGGCCGCCGCTGCGGGGTCGGGGCGGTGCAAATGCGCGTGCGGGACGCGGGCGGGGCTTTCCGCGGGCGCCCGGCGCGGATAGCTTCGAGCGCGAGCAGTCGGAGAAGCCCATGAAGAGGCTCGCGGTCCTATCCCTCGTCGCCAGTCTGGTCCTGTCGGCCTGCGCGCCACCGGACGGCCCGGTCGTCGCCGCCCCGCCCGCCGGGGTGTTTCCCGTGCTGCGCGCCGATGCCGGACCGCCGCCCGATGTCACCACGGCGGCGCGGAACTTCGTGTCGGTGGTGCGGCGGATGGAGCCGGTGATCCGCGAGGAATGCCGGATGCGCGCGCGCCCCGGAACGAACTGCGACTTCCGGATCGTGGTCGACGACCGCAGGGGCCAGCCGCCGAACGCCTACCAGACGCTCGCCCCGGACGGGGCGCCGATTATCGCCTTCACCATCCCCCTGATCGCGGATGCGCGGAATGTCGACGAGCTGGCCTTCATCCTGGGCCATGAGGCCGCGCATCACATCCGCGGGCACATCCCGCGGCAGAAAGAGACCGCGATGGCGGGGGCCCTGATCCTTGGCGGGCTGGTGGCGGCGTCGGGCGGAGACCCCGCGGCAGTCCGTTCGGCGCAGGATTTCGGGGCCACGGTGGGCGCGCGGACCTATTCCAAGGAATTTGAGCTCGAGGCGGACGATCTGGGCACGGTGCTCGCCTGGCAGGCGGGATACGACCCGCTGAGGGGCGCCGCCTTCTTCACCCGCATTCCCGATCCGGGGAACCAGTTCCTCGGTTCGCATCCGCCGAACGCCGAGCGCATCGCGGTGGTCCGGGCGGCGGTGGCGCGGCTGCAGGCGGGGGGCTGAGGGCCGGCTGAGGTTTGTGGGCAGAGGGGGGGCGCTGCCCCCCGGCGAGGCGCCGCGCGGGGCGCGCGCCGGGGCTTCCCCCCCGGGATATTTCCGCCAGGATGAAGCCGCGGGGCACAGGCGGGGCGGGGAGCGCATGGGGCAGGCGGTGTCGGGCGGTCTGTGGGAGTTCTGGATCGACCGGGGCGGCACCTTCACGGACATCGTGGCGAAGGACCCGGCGGGGCGGATCGTCACAAGGAAGCTCCTGTCGGAAAACCCCGGCCGCTACGGGGATGCGGCGGTCGAGGGGATACGGCAGCTTCTGGGCGTGGGACCGGCCGAGCCGCTGCCCGGGGGGCGGATCGGGGCGGTGCGGATGGGCACGACGGTCGCCACCAACGCGCTTCTGGAGCGGAAGGGCGAGCGGGTTCTCCTGGTCACCACAAGGGGGTTCCGCGACCTGCCGCGGATCGGCTACCAGAACCGGCCGCGTCTGTTCGATCTGAGGATCGTGAAGCCCGACCTTCTGGCCGAGGAGATCGCCGAGGTGGCCGGGCGGCTCGACGCCGAAGGGCGGGAGATCGAGGCGCTGGACGAGGGGGCGTTGCGCGGGGTTCTGAAGGCGGCCTTTGCGCGCGGTATTCGGGCCGTTGCGGTGGGGTTCCTGCATTCCTGGCTCAATCCCGCGCATGAGCTTCGGGCGGGCGAGATCGCGGCGGAGATCGGATTCGCGCAGGTGAGCCTGTCGCACCGGGCCTCGCCGCTCGTCAAGATCGTGTCGCGGACCGATACGGCGGTGGCGGACGCCTATCTCTCGCCCATCCTGCGGCGCTATGTGCGGCAGGTGGCGGACGCGCTCGCAGTCGGGCGCGGGGGCGCGGAACGGCTGATGTTCATGCAATCCTCGGGCGGGCTGACGGATGCGGGGCGGTTCGAGGGGAAGGATGCGATCCTGTCGGGTCCGGCGGGCGGCATCGTCGGCATGGCGGGCACCGCGCAAGCGGCGGGATTCGGGCGGCTGATCGGCTTCGACATGGGCGGCACCTCGACCGATGTGAGCCATTTCGCGGGCGCCTACGAGCGGAGCTTCGAGACCGAGGTGGCGGGCGTGCGGATGCGGGCGCCGATGATGGCGATCCACACCGTCGCCGCCGGGGGCGGGTCGATCCTGACCTTCCGCGACGGGCGCTACCAGGCGGGGCCGGAAAGCGCCGGGGCCGATCCCGGCCCTGCCGCCTATCGCCGGGGCGGGCCGCTGACGGTGACGGACGCGAACGTGATGGTGGGCAAACTCGGCGCGGCGCATTTCCCGAAGGTCTTCGGGCCGGGGGGCGACGAGGGGCTGGACGAGGGCGTGGTCGCGGCGAAGTTCCGCGCGCTCGCCCGTGACATCGCGGTGGCGACGGGGCGGCCCGCGGACCCGCCCGAGGTGGTGGCCGAGGGGTTCCTGAAGGTCGCCGTGGACAACATGGCGAATGCGATCCGCAAGATCAGCATCGCCAGGGGACGCGACGTGACGGCCTACACGCTTCAGTCCTTCGGCGGCGCGGGCGGGCAGCATGCCTGCCTTGTGGCCGATGCGCTGGGGATGGCCTCGGTGCTGATCCATCCGCTCGCCGGGGTGCTCTCGGCCTTCGGCATGGGGCTTGCCGATGTGCGGGCGATCCGGCAGCGGCAGGTCGACCGGCCGCTCGCCGAGGCGGGGTCGGCCGTGGCGGTGGTGGACGACCTGTCGGCCGCGGCGCGGGCCGAGGTGGCGGGGCAGGGCGTGGAGGCGGGGCGCATCCGGGTCGAGCGGCGGGCGCATCTGCGCTACGAGGCCGCGCACCAGACGCTCGAGGTGCCGTTCGGGGACGAGGCCGCGATGAAGGCCGCCTTCGAGTCGGCCCACCGGGCCGAGTTCGGCTTCACCTCGCCGGGGCGGGCGATCCTCTTCGACATGCTGCTGGCAGAGGCGATCGGGGAAAGCCGCGTCGCGCCGGCGACGCAGGCGCCGGGCGCGGCGGAGGCCCCGCTGCGGGGCCGCACGCGGGTGTTCACGGGCGGGACGTGGCGCGAGGCAGAGGTCGTGCGCCGCGAGGCGCTGCCCGAGGGGTTCGGGATCGCCGGGCCCGCGATCATCACCGAGGCGACGGGGACGACGGTGGTGGAACCCGGCTGGCGCGCGCGGGTGGACAGGCAGGGGAACCTGGTCCTCACGCGCGCCGAGGCGGCGCATCGCGCGGCGGCGGAGGGGACAGAGGCCGACCCCGTGCGGCTCGAGGTGATGGGCAACCTCTTCATGTCGATCGCCGACCAGATGGGGCTGACGCTCGAGAAGACGGCGGCGAGCGTCAACATCAAGGAACGGCTCGACTTTTCCTGCGCGATCTTCGACGCCGGGGGGAACCTCGTGGCGAACGCCCCGCATGTGCCGGTGCATCTGGGGTCGATGTCGGACTCGGTCCGGCTGGTCGCGCGCGAGAACGCGGGGCGGATGCGGCCGGGGGATGCGTTCATGCTGAACTCGCCCTACCGGGGCGGAACGCACCTGCCGGACGTGACGGTCATCATGCCGGTCTTCGATGCCGGGGGGCGCGAGATCCTGTTCTTCACCGGATCGCGCGGGCACCACGCCGATATCGGGGGGCGCACGCCGGGATCGGCCCCGCCGGACAGCCGGACCATCGACGAGGAAGGGGTGGTGATCGACAACTTCCTTCTGGTCGGCGAAGGGCGGTTCCGCGAGGCCGAGGCGCGGGCACTGCTGACGAGCGGCCCCTGGCCCTGCCGGAACGTCGGCCAGAACCTTGCCGACCTCGAAGCGCAGGTTGCGGCGACCGAGACCGGGCGGCGCGAGCTTCTGCGGGCCATCGCCGAGCACGGGCGGGAGACGGTCCTCGCCTACATGGGCCATGTGCAGGCCAATGCCGAGGCGAGCGTACGGCGGGTGATCGGGGGCCTGCGGGACGGGGCCTTCCGCTATCCGCTCGACCACGGGGCGGAGATCGTCGTGTCGGTGACGGTGGACCGGGCGCGGCGCGAGGCGCTGATCGACTTCACGGGGACGAGCGCGCAGCACGAGGGGAACTTCAACGCGCCTCTCGCCGTGTGCCGGGCGGTGGTGCTTTACGTCTTCCGCACGCTGGTGGGCGCGGAGATCCCGCTGAACGAGGGCTGTCTGAAGCCTCTGAGGATCGTCGCGCCCGAGGGGACGATGATCAACCCGCGCCCGCCGGCGGCGGTGATTTCCGGCAATACCGAGGTGAGCCAGTCGATCGCGGACTGCCTGTTCGGGGCGCTGGGGGTGATCGCGGGCAGCCAGGGGACGATGAACAACTTCGTCTGGGGCAATGCGGGCTTGCAGAACTACGAGACGATCGGGGGCGGAACGGGCGCGGGGCCGGGCTTCGACGGGGCGGACGCGGTGCAGAGCCACATGACGAACACGCGGATGACCGACCCCGAGGTGCTGGAACGGCGGTTCCCGGTGCGGCTCGAGGAGGTGTCGATCCGCCGGGGGTCGGGCGGCGCGGGGCGGTGGAGGGGCGGCGACGGGATGGTGCGGCGGCTGAGGTTCCTGACCGACGTGACGGTGACGCTTCTGAGCCTGCACCGGGTGATCCCGCCGCATGGCGGCGCCGGGGGCGCGCCGGGGGCGGTGGGCGTGAACCGGCTGGTCATGCCCGATGGGCGCGTGCTGGCGCTGAAGGGCTGCGACCGGATCGAGGCGCCGGCCGGGTCGGTCATGGAGATCCTGACGCCGGGCGGCGGGGGCTGGGGCCGGGCGTGACGGACCGACGAGGGCCGGTGAAGGCCCGTCCGAGAACCCTTCCGGCAGCACCGCCGGAGGCTGATACCCTGTCGCAGGTCCGGCCGCGCCCGCGGCGTCGCTTCTTGACCTGCATCAAGGTTCGCCGCCCGCGCTGCGGCTAGACCTCGTCCGGCGAACAGACGTCCGAAGTATGTCCATGAACCCGACCGACAGCCCACCGGCCCTTTACGCCGCCCGCGAACCCGTGTTTCCGCGGCGCGTCCACGGAAGGTTCCGGAACCTCAAGTGGGTGATCATGGCGATCACCCTCGGCATCTACTACGTCACCCCCTGGATCCGCTGGGACCGGGGCCCGAACCTCCCCGACCAGGCCGTCCTGGTCGACCTGGCCAACCGGCGCTTCTTCTTCTTCATGATCGAAATCTGGCCGCAGGAGTTCTACTTCGTCGCGGGCCTGCTCATCATGGCCGGTCTCGGCCTTTTCCTTTTCACCTCGGCGCTCGGCCGGGTCTGGTGCGGCTATGCCTGTCCGCAGACGGTGTGGACCGATCTCTTCATCCTCGTCGAGCGCTGGATCGAGGGCGACCGGAACGCGCGCGTGCGGCTCTGGCACCAGAGGTGGGATGCCCGCAAGGCACGGCTCCGGCTCACGAAGTGGGCAGTCTGGCTGGCCATCGCCCTCGCCACCGGCGGGGCCTGGGTGTTCTATTTCACGGATGCGCCGACGCTTGCGGCGGATCTCGTGAACGGCACCGCGCACCCGGTCGCCTACCTGACCATCGCGATCCTGACCGCGACGACCTTCAGCTTCGGCGGCTTCTTCCGCGAGCAGATCTGCATGTATGCCTGCCCTTGGCCCCGCATCCAGGGGGCAATGATGGACGAGGACACGCTCACCGTGTCCTACCGGCCGTGGCGGGGCGAGCCGCGGGGGAAGCTGCAGAAGGACGCGGTCGTCGGAGACGACGTGAAACAGGGCGACTGCATCGACTGCATGGCCTGCGTGAACGTCTGCCCGATGGGAATCGACATCCGCAAGGGACAGCAGATGGAGTGCATCACCTGCGCGCTCTGCATCGACGCCTGCGACGACGTGATGGACCGGATCGGCAAGCCCCGCGGCCTGATCGGATACCTTGCGCTGAAGGACGAAGAGGCCGAGCGTGCCGGTCTTCCCCCGAAGTCGCCGTGGCGGCACATCTTCCGGCTGCGGACCATCGTCTACACGATCCTCTGGGCCGGGGTCGGCGTGGGGCTGGTCGTGGCGCTGTTCCTGCGCTCGCCCATCGACGTGAACGTGAGCCCGGTCCGGAACCCGCTCTACGTCACGCTGTCGGACGGGACGATCCGCAACATCTACGAGGTGCGGCTGCGCAACATGCAGGGCGAGGACCGGCCCTTCGGCATCTCGATCGCGACCGATGCGAACCTTCGCATCTCGCTCGAAGGTACGTCGGGGCTGTCCGTCGTCGTTCCGGCCAACCAGACGCTGACCCAGCGGCTCTATGTCTCGGCCGGACCCGGGACACCCGAGGCCGAGGCCCGCCGGATCCCCCTGCGCTTCTGGATCGAGGACCGGGGAAGCAACGAACGGACCTATGCCGACTCGGTCTTTCAGGGAAAGGGAAAGTGACCATGGAGCGACGGCTCACGGGAACACATGTGTTTGCGATCACGGTCGGGGCCTTTGCGATCATCATCGGCGTCAACGTGCTGATGGCGGTCAAGGCCGTCACCACCTTTCCGGGACTCGAGGTGGCCAACAGCTATGTCGCCTCGCAGACGTTCGACCGTGACCGCAAGGCGCAGGAGGCGCTGGGCTGGAGAGTGGCCGAAGCCTATGCGCCGGGGCGGCTCACGCTGGCCTTCACCGATCGCGCCGGACGTCCCGCCGATCTGCGGGATCTCTCGGTCACGGTCGGGCGCGCCACCGAGGACAAGGACGACAGGGTGCCCGAGTTCCGGCGCGACGGGGCGGTCTGGGCGGCCGACCTGACGCTCGCGCCGGGCAAGTGGGTGCTCTATGTCGAGGCCCGCGCCGCGGACGGGACGGCCTACCGCAAGCGGCTCTCGCTGTCGGTGCGGGGCTAGCGCCTTGCCCCCTGCCAACCTGCGGGCGGGCGACACGACCCTGGCCGCTTCCGCCCCGGAGGCGCCCGCAGCCCTGTCCGCCTGCCCTGCCTGCATCGCGGCCCCGGCCGCCGAGGGCCTTGCCGCACGGGCGGCGGCGCGTGACGGCGACATCGTGCTGTCGCTTCCGACCGCCCATTGCGCGGTGTGCATCGGCGATGTCGAGCGCACCCTGTCCGCCCTGCCCGGTGTCCGGTCGGCCCGGGTGAACCTGACCCAGCGCCGGGTGGTGGTCTCGGCGGCCCCCGACCTCCCGGTGGACCGGCTGACCGGCGCGCTCGAGGCAGCCGGCTACCCCGCGCACGAACTTGACGGCACGCTGCTCTCGACGACCGAGACCGAGGCGCGGTCCCGCGATCTCCTGATGCGGCTCGGCGTCGCCGGGTTCTCGACCATGAACATCATGCTTCTGTCGGTGGCCGTGTGGTCGGGGGCCGAGGGCGCCACGCGGGATCTCTTCCACTGGATCAGCGCCGCCATCGCGCTGCCCACCCTGGCATTCTCGGGGCAACCCTTCTTCGCCTCGGCCTGGGCGTCGCTCCGGGCCGGCAGGCTGGGGATGGACGTGCCGATCTCGCTCGCGCTGATCCTCGCCCCTGCGATCTCGCTCTACGAGACCATCAATTCGGGCGAGTATGCCTATTTCGACGCGGCGGTGTCGCTGTCCTTCTTCCTGCTCGCCGGGCGGTACCTCGATTTCCGGGCCCGCGCTGCGGCGCGTTCGGCTGCCGAGGAACTCGCGGCGCTCGAGGTGCCGAAGGCCGTGCGGCTGACGGGCGACTCCGAAGAGACGGTTCCGGCGGCATCGCTCGCGGTCGGCGACCTGATCCTCGTCCGCCCCGGCGGCCGGATGCCGGTGGACGGGCTCGTCGCTGCCGGAGTATCGGAACTCGACCGCTCGCTCCTGACTGGCGAGACGCTGCCAGCCGCCGTCGGACCGGGAGCCGCGGTCAGCGCCGGCGAGGTCAACCTGACCGCGCCGCTGACCCTGCGCGTCACGGCGGCGGGGCGCGACACCTCGCTTTTCCGGATGACCGAACTGGTCGCGGCGGCAGAGAACGCGCGGACGCGCTACACCTCGCTGGCCGACCGGATGGCGCGCAAATACTCGCCGAGCGTCCACATCCTGGCCTTCTCGACCTTTGCCGGCTGGATGTACGTCACCGGAGGCGATTTGCGCCTTGCCGTGAACGTGGCGGCGGCGGTGCTCATCATCACCTGCCCCTGCGCGCTCGCGCTGGCGGTTCCCGCAGTCGTCGCTTCGGCCTCGGGGCGGCTGTTCCGGCTGGGGATGCTGGTCAAGGACGGCACCGCGCTCGAACGGCTGGCCGAGGTCGACACGGTCGTTTTCGACAAGACCGGCACGCTGACTGCGGGAACGCCCGAGCCCTCGGGCCTCGACGCGCTGCCGGCAGGCGATCTTGCCGTCGCCGCCGCCCTCGCTGCCGCCTCGTCCCATCCCCTGTCGCGCAGTCTTGCCGCAGCGGTCCAGGCGCGCGGCATCGTCCCCGCACCGCTTTCCGAGGTGCGCGAGGTCCCGGGCGCGGGTGTCGAGGGAAGCCTGCAAGGCCGGCGCGTCCGGTTGGGGCGCGCCGACTGGGCCGGGGCGACGGATGCGCCCGGGGCGACGGCCGTGTGGCTTTCCCCGGGCGGCGGAAGCGCGCCTCGCGCCATTCCCTTCGCCGACCGCGTCATCCCCGGCGCGGCACGGCTGGTCGCCGCGCTGACCGCCGGGGGCGTACGGGTCATCCTTCTGTCGGGCGACAATCCGGGCGCGGTCGGCGGGCTCGCCCGCAGGCTCGGGATCGCAGAGTGGCAGGCGGGGGTCCGGCCCGAGGAAAAGGCCGCGCGGATCGCCGGGCTGGCTGCCGGCGGGCGGAAGGTCCTGATGGTCGGGGACGGGCTGAACGACACGGCCGCCCTTGCAGGCGCGCATGTCTCGATCTCTCCGGCCTCTGCACTCGATGCAGCGCGGGTCGCGTCCGACATCGTGTTCCTCGGACAGGACATCTCGCCCGTCGCGGATGCGCTCAGGATCGCCGTGCAGGCGCGGCGGCGCATCCGGCAGAACTTCGCGCTGTCGCTCGCCTACAATGTCGTCGCAGTTCCGGTGGCCATCGCCGGCCTCGCCACGCCGCTCATCGCGGCGCTGGCCATGTCCACCTCGTCCCTCACCGTGTCGCTGAACGCGCTTCGCCTGAAATAGGAGATCCACCCGTGCTGGTGCTTGCCCTGCTCATCCCGGTGTCGCTGGGGCTCGGACTTCTCGGGCTCGCCGGATTCGTCTGGGCGTTGCGGAACCGCCAGTACGACGATCCGCAGGGCGATGCGCAGCGCATGCTTTCGTCGGACTGGGACGACCGTCCGAAGCCCTGATCCCGAGCAGGCGGGAACGGCGACATTCCCGCCGGCAGGGCGGCCGTTCGCTCCGCCCATGGCCCCCCGGTCAGCCGGTCGGCTCAGCGGTCTGTTCACCGGTCGGCTCGATGACGGTGCAGTCGCTCGACCGCGCGATGAGACGGCGGCAGGCGAGTTCCGCGCCCTGCTCGGTCATCCCCACGAAGCTCGCGTCGAAGCGTCCGCCACGGCTCACCACCTTGCGAAGCGCCTCGTCGAGCGAGTTCATCTCGATGAGCGCGGTACGGATCAGCACGCGCTCGGCCTCGTTGCGTGACCCGAAGCGGCCGACCGAGATACCCCATTGCCGGCCGCCCGATGACGACACGCGGGTGACGACTTCCAGTTGCGGGGCCGGGGGCGACGGCTCGACGGCTTCGGCGAGGATGATTTCGGGCATGACGGGAGGTGCGGCTGCGCCAGGGTCCGCCGTGCCTGCGAGGGCAGAGGCGGAGTCAGGCGCCAGTGCGACGGCCGTCTCCATGGCGGCCCCCTCTGTTGCAGCCGTGTCCGTTGCAGCCGCGTCCACAGTTTGGGCAGCGGCCGCGGTATCCTCGAACGCGACGGCATCGGTCAGGGTGGGGGGCTCCTCTGTCCCGAGCGCGGCAAGCTGCAGCTCTGCATCGGGTGTTCCGCCCGTGCCCGACGGACGGTTTCCGGGACGGGCCTGGGGCCGGATACCGGGCATCGCGGTCCCGCCGCTTCCGCCGCCGAGCGCCAGCAGCACTGCCGCGTCGATGTCTGTCACGCCGGCGGTGGCGATCCCGGTATCCGGCTCCGGAGCGGTCGCCGGCGACGCGCCGGGATCGGCAGCCGACGCCGTCAGGACCGGCACGGGCGGTGTGCCGGAGGTATCGACCCTGCCCACCCCGGCCGCCGTCACGGCGCGGGCAAGCGCCTCGGCGGCGGCCGGGTCGAGCGGCGACGCGGCCGCGGCCGGGTCCGCCGCGGCAAGCGCAAGTGTCTCGGGCTGCGGACTGGCCGTCTGCGCGAAGACGGGCCCGTCCGCGGCCGGGGTTTCCGGGGCATCGGCGACCGGGACTGCCGAGGCTGTCGGGACCGGCGCTGCGGCCGTGGCGCCCGCGGGCGCTTCAGCGACGGTTTCCGTCATGCCCGCATCGGACGGAGGCCGCGAAGCCGGGCGCGGGCTGGCCTGCACCGCCGCCGCCACGCGGAGCGTCTTGCCTGCGGCGGGACCGTCGGCGGGGTCGTTCATGCCGATATCGACATCGGCCGCGATCTGCGCGGCGACCGGATCGTCGGCCGCTCCGGACGCCGACCCGGGGGTCGCGCCGGGCGCCGCATCCGCAAGAAGCATCTGGCCGCCCGGCTCGTAGGCAGGCAGGGCCGGTTTCTGCACCGGCGCACGGTCCGGAGCCAGCCTGAAGCCGAGGTCCAGCAGGTCCGCCATCTTCTGGTTCCGCGAGGCGGTCGAGAGACCGCCGAGGATGGTGGCGATGATCCGCTTGTCGCCACGCTGGGCCGAAGCGGTCAGGTTGAAGCCCGCCGGGACGGTGTAGCCTGTCTTGATCCCGTCGGCGCCCTCGTAGCTCTCCAGGAACTTGCGGTTCGTGGACGCGACCTGTGCCACGCCCGCATCCGCGGTCCGGCGCGAGAACACGTTGTAGTACTGGGGATAGTCGTAGAACAGGTGCCGGCCAAGCAGGGTCAGGTCGCGCGCCGTGGACAGGTGGCCCGCTGCGGTCAGACCGTTCGCGTTCTTGAAGGTCGAGCCGGTCATTCCCAGAGCCTTCGCGGTACGGGTCATCCGCTCGGCAAAGGCCGGCTCGGACCCGGATATCGCCTCGGCGATCGCGGTTGCGGCATCATTGGCCGACTTGATCGCCGCCGCGCGGATCAGGTAGCGCAGCGCGATCTTCTGGCCGGGCTTGAGCCCGAGCTTCGACGGGGCCTGCCCGGCGGCACGCTGCGAGATCGTGACCCTGGTGTCGAGTGTTATCTCGCCCCGCTCGATCGCCTGGAAGGTGACGTAGAGCGTCATCATCTTGGTCAGGGATGCCGGATGCAGGCGCGTCTCGGCGTTCGTCTGGTAAAGGACCTGGCCGGTGCGGGCGTCGATCACGTAGGCGGCGAAGGGGGCCGCGAGGGCAGCCAGCGGCGCGATCGCCAGGGCGGCCATGAACATCAGTGTCAGAACCGCCGAACGGACGGATTGCGCCGGAAAAGTCGCCACGTGTACTGCCCTTGTCCTGCCTCGCGCTCCGGTTCTTGCGAGGAGCTGCGCGAATGTCACGATAGCACAGGGTTGCGGGTGCGAAAATACCCTGATTCCAACGACTTTCAGGATGAATCTCACATCGCTGGGCCCACCATATCTGGCGGTGTCGCCCCAGGCAGACCGCTATTGCTATGGTGCCCTGCCGGATTCTCCGCCAGCCGCAACCCCGGCGGCCCCCTTCGCCCGGAGCACGGCGGCGAGGTCGGGCAGTTCGCCGAGGTGCCGGATGCGGCGGAAGCGGGGATGGCCCTCGGGGGCGTCCTCGTGTTCGAGCGCCCAGGTCAGGTCATGGGGGACATGGGTGCCAAAGGCCCCGGCGGCGATGGCCGGGAGGACATCGGATTTCAGCGAGTTGCCGACCATCATGGCCGAGGGCGGCGCGATCCCGCGACGCCGGAAGATGGTCCGGTAGGTCTCGGCGGTCTTTTCCGACACGATCTCGACCCCGTCGAAAAGGTCGCCAAGGCCCGACTGCGCCACCTTGCGTTCCTGGTCGAGCAGATCACCCTTGGTAATGACGAGAAGGCGGTGGTCCTGCTTCAGCGCCTCCATCGTCGCGCGGGCGTGGGGCAGAAGCTCGATCGGGTGGGCGAGCATCTCCTGCCCCGCCGCGATCAGATCGCGGACCACACGGGCGGGAACGCGGTCCTCGGTCACGTCGAGCGCCGTCTCGATCATCGACAGGACGAAGCCTTTGATGCCGAAACCGTAGCGGCCCACGTTGCGGCGCTCGGCCGCGAGAAGCCGCTCGGACAGGTGATCGCGGTCGGTGTGGTCGGCAAGAAGGGCCGCGAACCGCTCCTGCGTCAGCCGGAAGAAGCGCTCGTTGTGCCAGAGGGTGTCGTCGGCGTCGAAGGCGATGGTGGAAATCGGGATCATCGGACCGTCCTGATCCTCCCGGAAGGCAACCCTTTTCTCACGGGCCGATGGGATTATATTGTGACGGCGTCGCTCTGCCAGCGGCGAATCCCGAGGAGACGCCCGCGAAGATGCCGCCCTTTGGACCCATGACGATGGCCGGCCGCAAGGCCGGGACCGAGGGCGAGGCGTCGGTCATCACGAAGACGAAGCCCAGGACGCAGCGCCCGCCGCTCTACAAGGTGCTGCTCCTGAACGACGACTACACGCCGATGGAGTTCGTCGTCCACGTGCTCGAGCGGTTCTTCGGGATGAGCCATGCGCATGCGTTCGAGATCATGCTGACCGTGCACAAGAAGGGTGTCGCGGTGGTGGGCGTGTTCTCGTTCGAGGTGGCCGAGACGAAGGTGGCGCAGGTGATGGATTTCTCGCGCCGCCATCAGCACCCCTTGCAGTGCACGATGGAAAAGGAATAGCGCGGGGCACCACGCTTCCCCGTCGCAGGTCCGTCCGCACCCCCATGAGCCAGTCGCGTCTGTCGCTTGCGCTGTCCGCCGAGGGCGCGCTGCCGCCCGAGGGGCCGGTCGCCGTCTTCGGGGCGGCGGCGGGCGCGGACCTGTCCGGAATCGCGCGCGGGCGGGTGACGGTGATCCAGGGGTTCCGGCCGGACCATGACGCCTGGGCGGCGGCGGGCTATCGGGTGATGCCGGTCGCCGAGGGCGCCTTCGCGGCGGCGGTGGTCTGCATCCCGCGGTCGCGCGCGGCGGCGCGGGCGGCGGTGGCCGAGGCGGCGGCGCATGTGCCCGGGGGTGCGACGATCTGGGTCGACGGGCAGAAGACCGACGGGATCGACGCGGTGCTGCGCGAGCTGAAGGGGCGGGTGGCGCTGTCCGCGCCGGTCGCGAAGGCGCATGGCAAGGCGGCCCGCTTCGCCTCGCCGGGGACGGCGGCCTTTGCGGACTGGGCGGGGGCCGACCTGCACCCCGCGCCGGGGTTCGTCGCGCCGCCGGGGGCCTTCTCGGCGGACGCGCCCGATCCGGGGTCGGTCCTGCTCGCGGGTGCGCTGCCGGCAGACCTGAAGGGCCGGGTCGTCGATCCCGGCGCCGGGTGGGGCTGGCTTGCGGCACAGGTGCTGGCGCGGCCGGGGGTCGTGTCGGTCGATCTGGTCGAGGCGGACCACGCCGCGCTCGCGGCCGCGCGGCGGAACGTCGGCGACCCGCGCGCGGCGTTCCACTGGGCCGACGCGCGGACGTTCCGTCCCGACGCGCCCTGCGACGCGGTGGTCATGAACCCGCCGTTCCACGACGGCCGCACCGCGAATCCCCGGCTCGGGGCCGAGTTCATCCGGGCGGCGGCGCGGATGCTGACGGGGTCGGGGGTGCTCTGGATGGTCGCGAACCGACACCTGCCCTACGAGCCGGTGCTGAAGGCAGCGTTCCGCGAGGTGGCCGAGGTTGCGGGGACGGGGGCGTTCAAGGTCATCCGCGCGTCGCACCCGGTCCGCGACCGGTCGGTCGTGCGGCCCGCGCGGAAGCCGCGCTGAGGATCACTCGGGATATTTCGCCTTGCACTGCGCTATGGCGGGCTGCGCCGCCTTCAGGAGTTCGGCGCGCTTCCGGATCAGGCCGTCCAGCTTGCGCTTCTCGACCGCCGGGTCGATGGCGACGGGGCGGCGTTCGGTGCGTGTCACGTCGTCGAAGCAGTAGCGCGGGCGGACGACGGGCTTGCCGGCCTGATCGGTTCCAACCTGCTGGTAGTCGCAGATCAGCCAGCGGGTGTCCGTCACCTCGTAGAATTCGTAGGTGTAGCCGCGCGAGAGGTTCGTCTGCGTGTCGCCGATCAGCCGTTCGACGGTCCGCAGGTCACGGGTGCTCGAATTGACGCATTGCTGAAGCGCCGTGGCGCAGCCCGAGACGACCACGAAGGTTCCCAGTCCGGCAAGAAGCCTCAGCGTCATCATGCATTCCTTGCGGTGCAGAGCGCCTGTTCGCCGGCGACCTGTTCACCGAGGACGGCGCGCCGCTGCAGGAGGTAATCGAGCTTGCGCTGCTCGGCCGCCCTGTCGATCGGCATCGTCCGGCTGCCGCCGAGGCCGTTGCAGAAGCTCACGCCGACGTTGTCGCCGCCGCCGCCGAGACAGAAGCTGAAGCCTGACCCCGTGCGCTCGGTCACATAGCCGCGGTCGATGGTCGTCCGCGTCTCGGCGATCAGGCGGTCGACCGTCCCGAGTTCACGGCTGGCGGTCGAGGACGGACAGCGAGAGCCGGCGGGTGTGCAGGCGGCGATGACGATCAGGGCGGCAAGGGCCGGGAACGGGGGCGGCATCTGGCGACTCGCTGCCGGAGTGACTCGGGCCGGGCCAGCTTAGCCGAACGCCGGCCCGGGGGAACAGCCGGATCGGCACAACTGGCGGGCCCGTGCCGATGATGCTAGAGCCTGTCCGACAAAAGTGGACTCCGGTTTTGTCGAGAGACAGGCGACCACCAGGAAGCCAGAGCCTGTCTGACGCTTCTGTCTGCGTCGGACAGGCCCTGGGCAAGGCCGGACGTCATGGCCCCGCGGCGGGCCGGGGGGGGGCGCCGGGAGGCGGGGAAGTGGCCGAAGGGATGGACGACAGGAAGGCGCGCGCCTCGGCGTGGTTCCGCGACCTGCGCGACAGCATCGTGGCGGCCTTCGAGGCGCTCGAGGACCGGCACGACGGTCCGGGCGCACTGGGCCGGTTCGAGGTGAGCGAGACGCGCCGCGCCGCGCCCGACGGCAACGGCGGCGACTGCGGCGGGGGGCTGATGAGCGTGATGCGCGGGGGGCGCGTGTTCGAGAAGGTGGGCGTCAACGTCTCGACGGTGCACGGCACGCTCGGCGAGCGGGCGCAGAAGGCGATGGCGGCGCGGGGCATTCCGGGGATGGACAGGGACCCGCGCTTCTGGGCGAGCGGGATCAGCCTCGTCGCCCACATGGTCAACCCGCACACGCCGGCCGTCCACATGAACACGCGGATGTTCTGGACGCCGCATGCCTGGTGGTTCGGGGGCGGGTCGGACCTCAACCCCTGCATCGAGTACGGCGAGGACACGGCGGCCTTCCACGCTGTCCTGAAGGCCCATTGCGACCCGCACGGGGCCGACCGCTACGACCGCTTCAAGGCCTGGGCCGACGACTACTTCTTTGTTCCCCATCGCGGGCGGGCGCGCGGCGTCGGCGGCATCTTCTTCGACGACCTCAACACCGGGGGCCCCGAGCACGATTCCTGGGAGGCGGACTTCGCCTTCACGCAGGACGTGGGCCGCGCCTTCCTGCCGGCCTTCGTGCCGCTCGTCGACAGGCGGCGGGGACAGGCCTGGACCGAGGCTGACCGCGAGGCGCAGCTCGTCCATCGCGGGCTCTATGCCGAATACAACCTCGTCTATGACCGCGGCACGAAGTTCGGCCTGGAAACCGGGCACGACGCGAACGCGGTGCTGATGAGCCTGCCGCCCGTCGCCAAGTGGCCGTGAGGTGACGTGGCTTGCAGGAATACCCGCCGAGGCGCTGGCGACATTCGCGCTGGCATCCGCACTGATCGAGGTGACGCCGGGGCCGAACATGACCTGGCTCGCCGTGGTGACGGTCAGCGAGGGCCGTCCGAAGGGCTATGCGGCGGTGGCCGGCGTCTTCCTCGGGCTGTTCGCCGTGGGGGTCGCGTCCTCCCTCGGACTCGCCGCGCTGATGACCGAGCGGCCTGCCGCGTGGCAGGTTCTGCGCTGGGCGGGGATCGCCTACCTCGTGTGGCTCGCCTGGGATGCCTGGCGGGCGGCCGACGGGCGCGAGGATGGCCATGAGGGCGGCGCGGGGGCTGGCGCCTTCTTCCGTCGCGGCCTCGTGACCAACCTTCTCAACCCCAAGGCGGCGCTCTTCTTCGTGTCGGTTCTTCCTGCCTTCACGGCGGACACAGGGCCGCTCATCCCGCAGACGCTCGTCCTGACGGCGTTCTACGTCGCGATCGCGACGACCGTTCACGCGGGCATCGTGACGCTGGCCGGCACGGCCCGGGCCCTGCTGACCGACAGGGAGAAGAGCCGTACCGTCCGGCGCGCGCTGGCGGTGGCGCTGTTCGGTGTGGCTGTGTGGTTCGCATGGACAAGCGGAAGGGCCGGATGATGACCGGAATGACGGATTTCGAGACGCGGCTCGCCGCCGCCATCGACGGCAAGACGAAGCCCCCGGGCGCGCTTGGCCGGATCGAGGCGCTGGCGGCGCAGATCGCGCGCGTGCAGGGGACGCTGCGGCCCCGGATGGAGACCTGCGCGCTGACGATCTTCGCCGCCGACCACGGCATCGCGGCCGAGGGCGTGTCGGCCTATCCCGCCGAGGTGACGCGGCAGATGGTGCTGAACTTCCTGTCGGGCGGGGCCGCGGCGACGGTTTTCGCGCGGGCCCTGGGCGCCTCGGTCACGGTCGTGGATGCGGGCGTCGCGGGCGAGCCGATGGCCCATCCGGACCTTCTGCCGCGGCGGATCGGGGCGGGGACGGCGAATTCGGCGCAGGGCCCCGCGATGTCGGCCGCCGAGTGCGACCGGGCGCTGGCCGAAGGCGAGGCGCTGGGCCGCGCGGCGACGGCCGATGCGGTGGCCTTCGGCGAGATGGGCATCGCCAACACCTCCGCCGCCGCGCTGGTCTCGGCCAAGGCGCTGGGCCTGGCCGTCGGCCCGCTCGTCGGGCGGGGCACCGGCGTGGACGATGCCGGGCTCGCGCGGAAGCGGGCGGTGCTGGAGCGGGCTGCGGCCCGGACGGCGGACCGGCTGGGCGGGCGCGCGGCACTGGCCGAATACGGCGGGTTCGAGATCGCCATGATGGCGGGCGCGATGACCGGCGCGACGCGCGGGGGCCGCGTCGTGCTGGTGGACGGCTTCATCGCCACCGCCGCCGCGGCAGCCGCCCTGTCGATCGATCCCGGCATCCGGGGCGCGCTCGTCTTCGCGCATCTCTCGGAAGAGGCGGGCCACCGGGCGGTCCTGAACGCGCTTCGGGCCGAGCCGCTCCTGTCGCTGGGCCTGAGGCTCGGCGAGGGGACGGGCGCGCTGCTCGCCTGGCCGCTTCTGCAGGCCGCGGCGGCGATGCTGACCGACATGGCGAGCTTCGAGAGTGCGGGGGTCAGCCGGGCATGACGTTGCGCGACGAATGGGCGTCGTTCCTGCTGGCCGTGCAGTTCCTGACGCGGATCCCGGTGCCGGACCCGGGCTACACGCCCGAACGCATGGCCGCCTCGGCCCGCTGGCACCCGGCGGCCGGGGCGCTGGCGGGCGCGCTGACGGGGCTGGTCTTCTGGGCGGGCGCGCTGGTCTGGCCCCCCGTCGTGGCGGCCCTCGCCTCGACCGCCTTCGGACTTCTGCTCACCGGGTGCTTCCACGAGGACGGCTTCGCCGATGCCTGCGACGGCCTCGGCGGCGGCACGACGCGGGAACGCGCGCTCGAGATCATGCGGGACAGCCGGCTCGGCACCTATGGCACGGCGGGGCTGACGATGATGCTTGCCGGAAAGGTCGCCGTCCTTGCGGCGTTGCCCCCGTGGGCGGTGCCCTGGGTGCTGGTCGGTGTCCATGCGGCCAGCCGGGCGTCGGCGGTCGTCGTGCTCGCGACGTCGAGCTACGTGCGCGACCACGGGACGGGCAAGCCCGTGTCGGAGGGGATCGCGGCCGGGGATCTGGCGGTGCCGCTGGTGTCGGGCGCGGTGGCGCTGCTGCCGGTGGCCGTCGCGCTCGGGCCGATGGCGGGGCTGGCGGGGCTGGCGGGTCTCGTCCTCGGCCACGTCCTGATGCGGCGGCGGTTCGAGCGGCGGCTCGGCGGCTATACGGGCGACTGCCTCGGCGCGGTGCAGCAGTGTTCCGAGATCGGGTTCCTGCTGGGGCTGCTCGCATGGGTCTGATCCTGCTCCGGCACACGCGGCCCGTCGGGTCGGAGGGTGTGTGCTACGGCGTGACCGACCTGCCGCCGGGACCGGACCTTGCGAACGAGGGGCGCCGGCTGGTGGCGCAACTGCCCGTGGCAGGGCGCGTCGTGTCAAGCCCGCTTGCGCGCTGCCTGCGACTGGCCGAGGCGCTGGCAGGGGCGCGGGGGCTGGCGCTGTCGGTCGATCCGCGGCTTCGGGAACTCGACTTCGGGCGGTGGGAGGGGCTGCGCTGGGACGCGGTTCCGCGCGGCGATCTCGACGCCTGGGCGGCGGACCTGACGGGGGCGCGGCCGCACGGGGGCGAGACCGTGGACGAGATGGCCGCGCGGGTGTCCGCCGCGCTGGCCGAGGCCGGGGGCGGCGCGCTCATCGTCACCCACATGGGACCGATCCGCGCGGCGCTCCACCGCGCCGGCCGGCCGGGAGCGTGGGAGGCGAAGGTGGCCTTCGGGCACTGGGTGGAGATCTGATGCGGATCCTTGCGAAAGCGCTTGCGCCGGGCGCCCTGAGACGTGTTGCCTTCCGCCCATGACCGCGCGCCTGACCGCCGACTTCTGGGTTCGCGCCTATCTCAGGCGCCTCGAACTCGCGAACATCCCCGCCTATGTTGCGGCGCGCGGCGATACGACGGCGGGCGCGGTGCTGGTGAAGTGCGCGACGCTCGACGGGCGCGCGACGGCCTATATCCGCAGCTTCGATCTCTCGACCGGCGCCCGTGCCTGGGTCGCACTCCGCGACGGCCCCGAGCCCGAGATCGACGCCGCCATCGCACGGCAGCGCCGGACCGACCCCGACCTCTGGGTGATCGAGGTCGAGGCGCGGGACGGGCGTACGCTTCTCGACGAGGAGGGGCTGGGGTGAACGGCCCTTGCGGCTCCGCGCCGGCAGCGGGATAGTCGCCCGATGCTGGAGTGGCGCGACGAGGGCATGCTCATTTCCGTGCGCGGGCACGGCGAGAGCGCGGCGATCATCGAGGTGTTCACCGCGGCGCATGGCCTCCATGCCGGCGTCGTGCCGGGAGGCGGGTCGCGCAGGCTTGCCCCGACGCTCCAGCCCGGCGCGCAGCTTCAGGTGACGTGGCGGGCGCGGCTCGACGAGCACATCGGCAGCTACGCGGTCGAGCCGGTGCGTGCGCGGTCGGGTATCCTGGCCGATCGCATGGGGCTTCTGGGCCTGAACGCCGTCTGCGCGCTGATCCGCCTCGCCCTGCCCGAACGCGAGCCGCACGCGGACCTCTATGCCGCGACGGCGGACCTGATGGACGCCTTCGACCGGGGCGGGACGGATCGGGGCGGGACGGATCGGGGCGGGACGGATCGGGGCGGGGCGGACTGGGCGCGGGACTACCTCGCCTGGGAGCTTCTGCTTCTGGAACAGACGGGATACGGGCTCGACCTGTCGGCCTGCGCGGTGACGGGCGCGACCGAGGGCCTTGCCTATGTCAGCCCGAAGACCGGGCGGGCGGTGTCGCGGGCGGGGGCGGGGCAGTGGGCCGACCGGCTCTTGCCGCTGCCCGGATGCCTCTGCGACCGGCTGGGCGATCCGGGGGGGCTGGCCGACGGGTTCGCGACCACGGGCTTCTTCCTCGAAGGCCGCCTGGCGGCGGACCGGGGCGAAGGGGCGCTGCCCGAGGCGCGGCGGCGGCTGGTCGCGGCCCTGACGGCACGCCGGGGCTGAACGAACCAAAGCGACATGCGGCGTCGCAAAGCGCCGCGACCGCGGGGCGGAACGGGAGTCGGATCGGCGGCGGAGGACCCCCCCGTGATCGGCCGCTACACCCCCGACTGGCTGCGCCGCGCGCCCCTGCCCGGTGCCAGGAGCTTCGCGATTCTCGCGGGGCTCGACGCGACGGCGAGGGCCGTCCTGTCCTCGGTCTGGCCGCTGGTGATGTACCAGGCGCTGGGCAGCGCGCAGACGGTCAGCGCCGTGTACCTCGCCGCGGGTGTCGCCTCGCTGATCTTCGGGACGATGGTGCCCTGGGTCGGGCAGAAGATCCCCCGCCGCTGGCTCTACACGATCGGGGCCGGGTTCTACTTCCTCGGGCCGGCGCTTGCGATCATCGGCGGGCCGGTCCTGGCCCCGCTCGGCATGGTCCTGAACTGGTTCGGAACCGTGACCTGCTTCATCGCGATGAGCGCCTACCTCATGGACTACATCGCGCGCGAGGATCTCGGCCGGACCGAGACGCTGAAGCTCTTCTACAGCGCGCTGCCCTGGGCGGTGGGGCCGGTGCTGGGGGTCGTGCTGTGGAAGGTCTGGGCGCCGCTGCCCTTCCTTGCGACGATGGGGGCGGCCGGTGCGATGCTGGTCGCCTTCTGGGCGATGCGCATGGGCAACGGCCGGGTGATCCTGCGGGCGAGCGGCGCAGCGCCGAACCCGGTCGCCTATATCGGGCGCTTCATGCGCCAGCCGCGGCTGGTGGCCGGCTGGCTCTTTGCCGTGGTCCGGTCGGTCGGCTGGTGGGTCTATGTCGTGTACCTGCCGATCTTTGCCATCGAATCGGGTCTCGGCGACCGGATCGCGAGCTGGGCCTATTCGCTGTCGAACGCGATGCTGTTCCTTTCGCCCTTCATCCTGCGCTGGCTCCAGAAGCGGAGCCTGCGGACCGGTGTGCGCATCGCCTTCGCCTTCGGTGCCGGCCTCTTCCTTCTGGCGGGCCTCGCCGATGCCTGGCCGCCGCTCGCCGTGGTGGCGATGGTGGCGGCGTCCCTGTTCCTCGTCATGCTCGACGTCTATGGCGGGCTGCCCTTCCTGATCTCGGTCCGCCCCGCCGAGCGGACCGAGATGTCGGCGGTCTATGCGAGCTTCCGCGACGTCTCGAGCGTGGTGACGCCGGGACTGGCCTGGCTCGTCCTCCTCGTCGCGCCGGTCACGGGCATCTTCGCGGTGACGGGCCTCATCTTCGCGCTCACCTTCGTCATCTCGGGGCGTCTCCATCCGCGCCTCGGCCGGCCGAAGCCCGGCGCAGGGCCTACGGGGCGCGCCGGCCTCTCGGACGGGGCGGCGTGAGGCGGGGAAATCCGGCCGGGGCGAGCGCGGCCTTGTCCGGCAGGGTGAAGGCGCGACGGCCTTGCGACTGCGCTGGCGGCGGCTGCCCTACTCCACCAGCCGCCGCGCGATCACCTGCGCCTGGATCTCCGCCGCGCCCTCGAAGATGCTGAGGATGCGCGCGTCGCAGAGGATGCGGCTGATCCGGTATTCGAGCGCAAAGCCGTTGCCGCCGTGGATCTGGAGCGCGTTGTCGGCCGCCGCCCAGGCGACGCGGGCGCCGAGGAGCTTGGCCATCCCCGCTTCCAGGTCACAGCGGCGCCCGTGGTCTTTCGCCCAGGCGCTCGCATAGGTGAGCTGGCGGGCGATCATGATCTCGACCGCCATCATGGCGAGCTTGCCCGAGACGCGGGGGAAGTCGATGAGGGCCTTGCCGAACTGCCTGCGGTCGAGCGCGTACTGCATCCCCGTTTCCAGCGCCGCCTGCGCGACGCCCACGGCGCGGGCGGCGGTCTGGATGCGGGCGGATTCGAAAGTCTGCATGAGCTGCTTGAAGCCCTGCCCCGGTACGCCGCCGAGCAGGTTTTCCCCCCTCACCCGGAAACCGTCGAAACCGATCTCGTATTCCTTCATGCCCCGGTAGCCGAGCACCGCGATCTCGCCCCCCGTCATGCCGGGCGCGGGAAAGGGGTCTTCGTCCGTGCCGGGCGTCTTTTCGGCGAGGAACATGCTGAGGCCCCGGTAGTCGGTCGTGTCGGGGTCGGTGCGTGCGAGCAGCGTCATCACATGGGTCCGCGCGGCATGGGTGATCCAGGTCTTGTTGCCCGTCACAATCCAGTCGTCGCCGTCCTTCACCGCGCGGGTGCGGAGCGAGCCGAGGTCGGATCCGGTGTTCGGCTCGGTGAAGACGGCGGTGGGGAGGATTTCGCCGGACGCGAGCTTCGGCAGCCAGCGGGCCTTCTGCCCGGGCGTGCCGCCGCAGAGGATCAGTTCGGCCGCGATCTCGCTGCGCGTGCCGAGCGAGCCCACGCCGATATAGCCGCGCGAGAGTTCCTCGGAGACGACGACCATCGACGCCTTGGAAAGCCCGAGACCCCCGAACTCCTCGGGGATGGTCAGCCCGAAAACGCCCATCCCGGCCAGGTCCTCGATGACCGACATGGGGATCAGCTCGTCCTTCAGGTGCCAGTCATGGGCGAAGGGGACGACCTTTTCCTCGGCATAGCGGCGGAACTGGTCGCGGATCATCTCGAGCTCGTCGTCGAGGCCCGAGGCCCCGACCGTCGCCGCGCCGTTCGACGCCTGCATCAGCGCGACGAGACGGTCGCGGGCGGCGGCGGTGTTGCCGTCGGCGATCAGGCGTTCGGCGGCGGGCGAGGGTGCCCAGTTCAGCCCGAGATCCGGGAGGCGCGCGGTCTCGCCCTGGCTCATCGGGATGCCGCCGCGGATTTGGGCGAGGTATTCGCCGAAGCCGATCTGCAGGATCAGCTCTTCGGTCGGACCGAAGCGACCCTCCGCCGAGAGCCGTTCCGCCCAGTCGTCGAGCGCGCCGAGCGCTTCCACATAGGTGGCGAGCCACGACAGCGCGTGGGCGGCGAACTGGTGGCGGTCGACGAGCGGCGACGAGATGCGGCCTTCTGCGGTGACGCGGGCCTTCACCTCGGCGATCGCCTGCGCCTTCAGCGCGCGGACGTCCTGAAGCGCCTCGCGCGCGAGACCGCGCAGACCCGCCAGAACCCCGCCCTCGGGCTGAACGCCACCGTCATGCGCCATCATCGCCACTCCTTGGACCCGGCCGGCCCCGCTTAGCCACTTCGCAGTTGCAGCGCAATAATAATTCGCAGGCGATGAAAGGAAAGAACGAAAGTGTCGTGGTCGCCAGAGTCCGGGCGTCTTGCGGTCAGCGTCCGGTCCTTGCGGCCGGCGGTGGCGCCCATCGCGCGGCGCCCCCGGCAGGAAAGCGGCGGGGCAGCGGCACGCGCCCGCCCCGGGCGCCCGAGGCGGGCGATGCCCTTGTCGCATGCCTCCGCGCCGTCGCGGATCGGCTTCATGCCGCTTGGCCAACCCGCATAGCCGACGCTCCATCGGGGCGTCGGCCGGTCATGCCGGACGACCCGCCACTACTCCGCCGCGATGGCGCAGGCGCGCACGTCGGAGCCGACGTGGCCTTCGTACTGGGCGAAGTTGTCGCTGAACATCTTCACGAGCTTTGCCGCCGTTGCGTCGTAGGCGGAGGGATCGGCCCAGGTACGGCGCGGGTCGAGAAGGGTGGGATCAACGTCGGGAACGGCGAGCGGCACCTCGAAGCCGAAGTTCGGGTCGCGGCGGAAGGCCCCGGCGGACAGCGAACCGTCGAGCGCGGCCGCCAGCAGCGCCCGCGTCGCCCGGATCGGCATCCGGCACCCCGTGCCGTAGGCGCCGCCCGTCCAGCCGGTGTTGACGAGCCAGCAGGACGCGCCGTGACGGGCGATCTTCGCCTGAAGAAGCGCCCCGTAAACTTCCGGGCGCCGCGGCATGAAGGGCGCGCCGAAGCAGGTCGAGAAGGTGGGCTGCGGCTCGGTTACGCCAAGCTCGGTGCCCGCGACCTTCGAGGTGAAGCCCGACAGGAAGTGGTACATCGCCTGCGCGGGCGTCAGCCGCGCGATGGGCGGCAGCACCCCGAAGGCATCGCAGGTCAGCATGATGACCGCCTTCGGATGCCCGCCGAGGCCGGTCGCCGAGGCGTTCGAGATGTAGTCGAGCGGGTAGGCGCAGCGGGTGTTCGCCGTCAGGCTCGCGTCGGCGAAGTCGATCTCCTTCGTCTCGGGGTCGAACACCATGTTCTCGACGACCGTGCCGAACTTCGACACCGTGGCGTAGATTTCCGGCTCGGCCTCGGCCGACAGGTTGATCGTCTTCGCGTAGCAGCCGCCCTCGAAGTTGAAGGTCCCCGTGTCGGACCAGCCGTGCTCGTCATCGCCGATCAGGATGCGCGACGGATCGGCCGACAGCGTCGTCTTGCCGGTGCCCGACAGTCCGAAGAAGATCGCCGTATCGTCCGGGTTGCCGATCGCGTGGTTGGCCGAGCAGTGCATCGGCATCACGCCCGCCTCCGGCAAGAGGTGGTTCAGGACCGTGAACACCGCCTTCTTGTTCTCGCCCGCATAGGCCGTGCCGCCGATCAGGACGAGTTTCTCGTCGAAGTCGATAGCGATGACGGTGCCCGACCGGCAGCCGTGACGGGCCGGGTCCGCCTCGAAGCTCGGGCAGTTCACGACGGTGAACTCGGGGACGAACGCATCCAGTTCGGCCAGCGACGGACGGCGGAGCAGGTGGCGGATGAAAAGCCCGTGCCAGGCGAGTTCCGTGACCACGCGCACGTCGAGACGGTGGGCCGGGTCGGCGCCGGCGTAGAGATCCTGCACGAAGTAGTCGCGGCCAGCCATGTGGCCGAACATGTCGGCACGGAGCCTGGCGAAGGCATCGGGCGCCATCGGCGCGTTGTTTTCCCACCAGATCCTGCTTTCGACCGACGGGTGGCGGACGACGAACTTGTCCCGGGGCGAGCGTCCCGTGTGCCGCCCGGTCGAGACGAGGAGTGCCCCGCCGCGCCCCAGCGTGCCCTCGCCCCGCCTGAGCGCCGCCTCGACGAGCGCCGGTTCGCCAAGGTTGTAGTGGACCGATCCGAGCGAACCCATCCCCTGATCCTGCAAGCGCTTCGACGGGTTCACGCGTCCGGTGGTCATTGGCCTTGCTCCCTTTCCGCGCGGGCCGCGGAACACTGTTTCCACATTGCGACAGGGTCGAACCCGGCTTCGGCTCATGCTGACGCGACTGGCGCCGCAAACGGTATCACGCCGCTATGCCATTGGAAAAGAAAGCTTTTGGACTGTTAGCGCCACCATCGGACCGTTAGCGCAATTTCGCCCGGCCACGCCGGAATGCGGCGAAGGTGGGGTGTCCGATTGCGGCAATTCAGTCAAAGATTTGACTTTTTCGCATGGTCTGTTTCCTGAAACGCGAGTGATTCGTGAGTAATCAGTTGATTCACCGGCCCGGAACCGTGACACTGGGTCAAAACAAGGACAGAGCAGCAAGGTATCCGACATGTCGAGGATCGCACTGGTTGACGACGACAGGAACATCCTGACGTCCGTCTCCATGACGCTCGAAGCCGAGGGTTTCGAGGTCGAAACCTACAATGATGGACAATCCGCACTGGATGCGTTCAACAAGCGCATGCCCGACATGGCTGTGCTTGACATCAAGATGCCGAGGATGGACGGCATGGACCTGCTTCAGCGCCTGCGCCAGAAGACGTCGATGCCGGTGATCTTCCTCACCTCGAAGGACGACGAGATCGACGAGGTGCTCGGCCTTCGCATGGGCGCGGACGACTATGTGAAGAAGCCCTTCAGCCAGCGGCTTCTGGTCGAGCGCATCCGGGCGCTCCTCCGCCGCCAGGACGCGATCGCGTCGGGCGAGGTCGCCACGACCGAGGAAACGAAGATCATGACGCGCGGGTCGCTGACGATGGACCCGCTGCGCCATTCGGTGTCCTGGAAGGGCAGGGACGTCGCCCTGACCGTGACCGAATTCCTGCTTCTGCAGGCGCTCGCGCAGCGGCCGGGTTTCGTGAAGAGCCGCGACCAGCTCATGGACGTGGCCTACGATGACCAGGTCTATGTGGACGACCGCACCATCGACAGCCACATCAAGCGTCTGCGGAAGAAGATGCGCACCGTGGACGACGATTTCTCGGCGATCGAGACGCTCTATGGTATCGGTTACAGATACAATGAAGAATGAGCCTCGCGTCGAGGATAGACTTGCAGGAAAAGAAGCCCGTCCGGAAGGCTGACGTCGTCCTGGGCGAGGACTGGGTCGCCCCCGACAACATCCTCGACTCCGAACTCCGCGCCGGCCGCGAGAGCCGCGGGTTCATCTCGCTGAACCGCTCGCCGCTCGCGCGGAAGATCATCACGTTCAACCTGCTTGCGATGATCGTCCTGGTCGCGGGCGTGCTCTATCTGAACCCCTTCCGCGACAGCCTCGTGCTCCAGCGCGAAAGCGGTCTTGTCGCCGAGGCGCAGCTTGTCGCCGATGTCTTCGAGGCGCAGCTTCCCGAGGGCGGCCCGGTGGACCTTGCGGCCGGGGTGGGCCTCGACGTTGCCCGGACCCTGTCCGACATCGAGCTTCCGGTGGGCGTGGACGTGTTCGTCTACGGCAGCGACGCCAAGCAGGTCGCAACCACGGTCGGGACCCTCCGCCCTGCCCCCGAAGCGGTGCGGGGACTTCAGCGCGACAACCGCTCGACCATCATCACCGACCTCCTGAACAAGCTGTGGGAAGGGATTTCCGCGCTTCTCGCCGCGAAGGATGCCGCGCTGCGCGCGCAGAGTCCGGTCGAGATCGCTGCGACGCTGGCCGCCGCCGCGAAGGACGGCGAGACGCAGATACGCACCAGCCGCGATTCCACGGGCGATGCCGTCTTCGCCGTCGCCACGCCGATCCGCCAGGGCGACAGGGTGGTGGGCGTCCTCGCCGCCATCTCCGTCGCGGGCGAGATCGACCAGCTTGTGCGGGCCGAGCGCGAGCAGGTGCTCCAGATGTTCGTCATCGCCATCGTGGTGTCGATCGGCCTTTCCCTTGTCCTTGCGTCCACGATCGCCAACCCGCTGTCCGATCTTGCCGCGGCCGCCGAGCTCGGGCGCGACCGCAACGCGCGGAAGATGTCGCCGAACCGCGTCCGCATCCCCGACCTGACGGCGCGGCCGGACGAGATCGGGCGGCTGTCGGGCGCGATGCGGGGCATGGTGGCGGCGCTCTACGACCGCATCGAGTCGAACGAGCAGTTTGCCGCCGACGTCGCGCACGAGATCAAGAACCCGCTCGCCTCTCTCCGCTCGGCGGTGGGCACGCTGCGGCTCGCCAGGCGTGAGGACCAGCGGGCTAAGCTTCTCGATGTCATCGACCACGATGTCCGCAGGCTCGATCGGCTGGTCAGCGACATCTCGAACGCGTCCCGACTGGACAGCGAACTCGTGAAGGAGGAAGAAGAGACCTTCGACCTTCTGAAGATGCTGGGCAACCTGACCGAGCACCTGGGCATGGAGGCGCGGTCGAAGGGGGTGGATTTCATCTCGGACCTTCCGCCGGAGCCCATCATGATCACCGGGCTCGAGGCCCGCCTCGCCCAGGTCTTCGTCAACCTCATCACCAATGCCATCTCGTTCTGCGAGGACGGTGACGCCGTCCGCGTCTGGGCGCGCAAGCGCGAGAACCGCGTGCTCGTCGTGGTCGAGGACACCGGCCCGGGGATTCCCGAACAGGCCCTGACGAAGATCTTCAAGCGCTTCTACTCGGAACGCCCGCCGGGGCAGTTCGGCAACCACTCCGGCCTCGGCCTTGCGATCTCGAAGCAGATCGTCGAGGCGCATGGCGGCGTGATCTGGGCCGAGAACATCCGGCCGACCGACGCCGACATCACCTCCGATCCGCTGGGCGCACGCTTCGTCGTGGGTCTTCCCGTGTGAGCCGGCCCGAGCGGGGGGACATTGTCCATGCCTCCTGCGTGGCTCTGGAGGGCCGGGCGGTCCTCATCCTCGGCCCTTCCGGTTCAGGAAAGTCCTCGCTCGCCGTCGAACTCCTGTCGCGGGGCTGCGCGCTCGTCAGCGATGACCGCACCCTGATCGAGGCCCGCGACGGCATGCTCATCGCCAGCGCCCCGCCCGCGATAGCAGGGCGGATCGAGGTCCGGGGGATGGGTATCCTCGCCTGCGACACGGTGCTGCGGGCAGTGGTGGCGCTGGCCATCGACCTCGGCACGGAAGAGGATCAGCGCCTGCCCCCCGAACGCTCGTTCACCCATGCGGAATGCTCCGTCCCCCTTGTCCGCCGCAGTCGCAGCCCACATTTTCCTGCAGCGATCCTTCTGTGGCTGAAGGGAGGCCGCATCGCGTGATGGACAAGACGGTCCCCGGCCCTGCCAGGCAGCGCACCGGTCAGACGGTCGTGCTGGTGACCGGACCCTCCGGCGCCGGCCGCTCGACCGCGATCCATGCGCTCGAGGACATGGGCTACGAGGCGATCGACAACCTGCCGCTCAGCCTCGTGCCGCGACTGCTCGACGGACCGCCGGTGGGGCATCCGCTGGCGCTCGGGATCGACGTGCGCAACCGCGAGTTTTCGGCCGCCGCGCTGATCGAGACCATCGACGCCCTGACGCTGCGACCGGACATCCGGCCCGAAGTGCTCTATCTCGACTGCCGCTCCGAGGAACTGGTCCGCCGGTACGGCGAGACACGCCGCCGGCATCCGCTGTTGCCGGCCGAGCCGCCCGCGGAAGGCGTGGCGAGCGAGATCGACCTACTCGCCCCGATCCGGGCCCGTGCCGACGTGCTGATCGACACCTCGGAGCTGAGCCCGCACGAACTGCGCGCAGAGTTGGCGCGGTTCTTCGATCAGGGCGCGCATGGCAGGCTGGCCGTGTCTCTGCATTCGTTCTCCTACAAGCGGGGCGTGCCGCGCGGGCTGGACATGATGTTCGACTGCCGCTTCCTGCGGAATCCGCACTGGGATGCCGAGCTCCGCCCGCTGGACGGGCGTGACCGGCGGGTCGCCGAACACGTCGCAGGCGATCCCCGTTTCGACGAGTTCACCGCCCGCGTGCTCGACCTGCTCCTGCTGCTCCTTCCGGCACAGATCGACGAAGGCAAGAGCCACCTGGCCATCGGATTCGGCTGCACCGGGGGGCAACACCGCTCTGTCGTCCTGGTTGAAATCATGGCGACAGCGCTTGCGGACGCCGGATGGCAGGTGTCTAAAAGGCACCGGGAACTGGAGCGGCGGGCCGGACAGTCCGCAGCCGAAACTACAGGGTAGCCGCGCGTGATCGGCATCGTGATCGTTGCCCACGGGGGCCTGGCGCGAGAGTATCTCTCGGCCGTGGAGCATGTGGTGGGCAAGCAGACGGGGATCCGCGCGATCTCCATCGAAGAGGACCATGACCGGGCCGCGAAGCAGGCAGAAATCTGCGCGGCGGCTGACGCGGTCGACGACGGCTCGGGTGTCGTCGTGGTGACCGACATGTTCGGGGGATCGCCGTCGAACCTGTCCCTGCGCGCCTGCACGCCCCAGGACCGGCAGATACTGTACGGGGCGAACCTGCCAATGCTGATCAAGCTGGCCAAGTCGCGCCAGCTTCCGGTTCCCGAAGCCGTGGCGTCCGCGCTCGACGCGGGGAGGAAGTACATCAACGCCTATGCAGGCGCGGGTGAAGGCAAGCAATGACATCCCGAAGGCTGCGCATCATCAATGAAAAGGGACTGCACGCCCGCGCATCTGCCAAGTTCGTCGAGACGGTCGAGGCGCATGACGCCCGGGCCCAGGTCGTCAGGGACGGGATGGCGGTTTCGGGGGACTCGATCATGGGCCTTTTGATGTTGGCAGCGTCCAAGGGAACAACTATTGAGATCGCGACGAGCGGCAACGAGGCCGAGAAGCTGGCCGATGCCCTTGAAAGGCTGATAGCCGACCGCTTCGGCGAAGGGTTCTGACGCAGGTTCCGACCCCCATGGAGGGACGCCGACACATGGATCGCACTGCCGCGACCGGTGCGAGGCCGGCTCCGGGATCCCGACCATACGACATGCGTCGCCTGTCCTACGCCGGCACGTTCAAGAACCCGCTCAAGGCCAACACGATCCGCGCGATCGAGTGGACGACCGCCAAGATCCAGCTTCTGCGGCTGATCCGCGATTTCGAGCGCTCGGGAGCGCCCTTCGGCGTTCCGTTCTGGCACAAGGCGATCCGCCAGATGGGGATCGACATCCAGACGCCCCAGCACGAGATCAGGCGCATTCCCGCGACGGGCCCCGTCGTGGTGGCGGCGAACCACCCCCACGGCCTCGTCGACGGGATGATCCTCTGCGAGCTGGTCGCGCGGCGCCGCCCCGACTTCAAGATCCTCACCCGCTCGCTGCTGACCGGCATTCCCGAGATCGAGGAGTTCATGATCCCCGTGCCCTTCCCGCACGAGGACAACGCCCGCGAGCTCGGGCTCGAGATGCGCGAGAACACGATGAAGACGCTGAAGGCCGGGGGCGCGGTGATCCTCTTCCCCGCCGGCAGGGTGGCGATGTCCGAAGGCTGGTGGGGACCGGCAATCGAGGGCGAATGGAACGTCTTCACCCACAAGATCGTCCGCTCCTCGGGCGCGGCGATCGTTCCCGTCCGCTTCACCGGCCAGAACAGCCGCACCTTCCAGATCGCGAACCAGTTGTCCGACACGCTCCGGCAGGGGCTCCTGCTCTACGAGATCAAGCGTGCGCTCTTCAGGCCGCAGCGCCCCCACATCGGCGAGCCGATCCCGGCGAGCGTGCTCAAGGACTGGACGGGCAACCCGCGAGGCTTCCTCGGCTGGCTCCGCGAGCATACGCTTGCTCTGGGCACCGGGCGCTCGGCAGACCCCGCGGACTTTCCCCTGTCGCGCTTCGCCACGGGCCGCGACGCCGACGCCTAACGCCTCAGCGCGTCGGCACCGGCACCTCGCCCCGGTAGTCGTAGAACCCGCGCTGCGTCTTGCGCCCCAGCCACCCGGCCTCGACGTACTTGGTCAGAAGCGGGCAGGGGCGGTACTTCGTGTCGGCAAGCCCGTCGTGCAGGACGTTCATGATCGCCAGGCAGGTGTCGAGCCCGATGAAGTCCGCGAGTTCCAGCGGCCCCATCGGATGGTTGGCTCCGAGCTTCAGGGATTCGTCGATCGACTTCACCGATCCCACGCCCTCGTAGAGCGTATAGACCGCCTCGTTGATCATCGGCATCAGGATGCGGTTGACGATGAAGGCGGGGAAGTCCTCGGCGCTCGCCGCTGTCTTGCCGAGCCTCTCCACCACGCCGAGCAGGGTGCGATAGGTCGGCTCGTCGGTGGCGATCCCCCGGATCAGCTCGACAAGCTGCATCACCGGCACGGGGTTCATGAAGTGGAACCCCATGAACTTCTCGGGCCGGTCGGTGCGGCTCGCGAGCCGGGTGATCGAGATCGACGAGGTGTTCGAGGTCAGGATCGTGTGCGGCCTGAGATGCGGGACGAGGTCCTCGAAGATCGCCTGCTTCACCGTCTCGCGTTCGGTCGCGGCCTCGATCACAAGGTCGGTCTGCGCGATCTCGGGCAGTGACAGGGTGGTGCGGATCCGGCCGAGCGCAGCGGTCTTCTCGGCCTCGCTGACCTTGCCGCGCGCGACCTGCCGCCCGATGTTCCGGTCGATCTGGGCCACCGCCTTGTCGAGAGCCGTCTGCGAGACATCGCACAGGAGCACGTCATAGCCCGCCAGCGCGAAGACATGCGCGATCCCGCCGCCCATCTGGCCCGCGCCGACGATCCCTACCGTTCCTATCTCCATAGGTCCGACCCTTCGCCTGTTCCGCGCGGGACCATATGCACCGCCCTTCCCAAGGCGCAAGCGCAGAAGCCGGGTGCCCTCCGGGATTATCCATTTTGCAAGACTTGGGGCGCAGTCTCGGCAGCGGGTGAACTGAATTGTGGTGAGGTGGCAGATATGACGTTCGAGTCCCCGGGCGCCCCGGCGCTCGACTATCAGCCGTGCCGGTACGAAAGGTCGCGGCTGCTGTTCCGCGGACCCCGGCAGAACCTGTATGGCGACTTCCTCGCGGTCCTCGGCGGAACGGAAACCTACGGCCGTTTCGTGGCCGAGCCCTTTCCCGCTCTCCTCGAGCGCCGGCTGCACCGGACGGTGGTGAATTTCGGTTGCATGAATGCCGGGGTGGACGTGTTCGTCAACGAGCCGTGGCTGATCGAGGCCTGTCGCAGGGCGCGTGCGACGGTGGTGCAGGTTGTCGGCGCCCACAACATGACGAACAGGTTCTACGCCGTGCATCCGCGCCGCAACGACCGCTTCCTGCGCGCCTCGGCGATAATGAGATCGATGTTCCGGGATGTCGATTTCGCCGAGTACAACTTCACGCGGCACATGCTCTCGGATCTGAAATCGCGTGCGCCGGAGCGCTTCACGCTGATCGAGAACGAACTCCGCACGGCATGGGTCGCGCGGATGCGCCAGCTTCTGGCCCGCATCGGCGGCCGCACGGTCCTGCTCTTGCTTGCCGAGCACCTGCCGCGTCCGTCGCGCAGCGACACCCTCGGTCGGCCGCCGCTTCTGGTGGACGACGCCATGGTCGCCGAAGTCGCGGGTCCGGGCACGGAGATCGTCCGCGTCGCCGCGACCCAGGCGGCGCGGGATGCGGGGACGGCGGGAATGGTGTTCTCGGAACTCGACCTGCCGGCGGCGATGGAAATGCCCGGCCCCGCCGTGCATGCCGAGATCGCCGACGCGCTCGGTCCGGTCCTGGCGCGGTATCTCTGAATCCCCGGGGGCGGGCCTTTGCGTCGTTTCCCCGGGGTCCGGCGGGGCCCGGCGGGGCCTGCCGGTCAACTCCGGCCCCGTCCCGCCAGAGAGGGTGCGACCGTGGCCTGTCCCGCGTCAGAGCTTTTCGGTCAGTTCCGGCACCAGCGTGAAGAGGTCGCCCACAAGGCCGTAGTCCGCGACCTGGAAGATCGGGGCCTCTTCGTCCTTGTTGATCGCGACGATGACCTTGCTGTCCTTCATGCCCGCGAGGTGCTGGATCGCGCCCGAGATGCCGACCGCGACATAGAGGTTCGGCGCCACGACCTTGCCGGTCTGGCCGACCTGCCAGTCGTTCGGGGCATAGCCGGAGTCGACCGCCGCGCGGGACGCGCCCACGGCCGCGCCGAGCTTGTCGGCGAGCTTCTCGATCAGGTCGAAGCTTTCCTTCGAGCCCACGCCGCGGCCGCCCGAGACGACGATCTTGGCCGAGGTGAGTTCCGGCCGGTCGCTGGCCGCGACCCGGTCCTCGACCCAGGACGAGAGCGACCCGTCCGCCGCACCCCCCACCGCCTCGACCGGGGCCGACCCGCCCGTGCCGACCGCGGTGAAGGCGGCGGTGCGGACGGTGAAGACCTTCTTGCCGTCCGACGACTTCACCGTCTGGATCGCGTTGCCCGCATAGATCGGGCGCTCGAAGGTCGAGACATCGACCACCGCCGTCACGTCCGAGATCACCATCACGTCGAGAAGCGCCGCGACGCGCGGCAGGACGTTCTTGCAGAAGGCCGTCGCCGCCCCGCAGATGTGCTCGTAGGGGCCGGCCATCCCGGCGATCAGCGCCGCGGTGGGTTCCGCCATGCCGTGGCAATAAGCGTGGTCGCCCGCGAAGAGCACCTTCGAGACGCCCTGCAGCGTCGCCGCCCCGGCCGCCGCCGCGTCTCCGCCCTGGCCGGCCACGAGGACATGGACCTCGCCCAGCCCCTTCACCGCGGCGAGCGCCTTGGCCACCTGGTCGGTCGCAAGCTGGCCGTCGTTCACGTCGGCAAGAAGAAGAACCGCCATATCAGATCACCCCCGCTTCGTCCTTGAGCTTCGCGATCAGCTCGTCCACCGACCCGACCCTGACCCCCGCCTTGCGGCCCGCCGGCTCGACCGTCCTCACGACCGTCAGGCGCGGGGCGACGTCCACGCCGTAGTCGGCGGGCGTCTTCATCGCGAGGGGCTTGGTCTTGGCCTTCATGATGTTCGGGAGCGACGCATAGCGCGGCTCGTTGAGGCGCAGGTCCACCGTCACGATCGCGGGCAGCTTCACCCTGATCGCCTGCAGGCCCCCGTCGACCTCGCGCGTCACCGTGGCGCTGTCGCCCTCGACCTTCAGTTCGCTGATGAAGGTCGCCTGCGGCCGGCCGAGAAGCGCGGCGAGCATCTGCCCGGTCGCGTTCATGTCGTTGTCGATCGCCTGCTTGCCGCAGAGGATCAGGCCCGGACCTTCCTCCCTGGCCACGGCGGCGAGGATCTTGGCGACGGCGAGCGGCTCGATGTCGGTATGCACATCCGCCGCCGCCTCGACGAGGATCGCGCGGTCGGCACCCATGGCGAGCGCGGTCCTGAGCGTCTCCTGCGCCTGCTTGACGCCGATCGAGACGACGACGATCTCGGTTGCCACGCCCTTCTCCTTCAGCCGGATCGCCTCTTCCACTGCGATCTCGTCGAAGGGGTTCATCGACATCTTCACGTTGGCGAGGTCGACCCCCGACCCGTCGGCCCTCACGCGGACCTTCACGTTGTAGTCGATCACCCGTTTCACGGGCACGAGCACCTTCATCGGCAGGCTCCTCTATGCGCAGGCAACTTTGTTGCTGGCCCTTTACCGGGTTCGCGGACGTGGGGACAGTGCAAAATCGACACGGAATGTCGCGGGCACGGCGCGATGACCGGCGTTAGCGATACCGGCGGCGCCGGCCTGCTTCATCTTGGCCCAAGTATCCCGGGGGCTCGGGGGCAGCGCCCCCGCCCCGCCGCCCGCTCAGGCCTCAGCGGTTCGCCCCCGGAACCCAGAGCACGTCCGCCCGCCCGTCCTCGTTGGCGATCCGGGCGGCAACGAAGAACCAGTCCGACAGGCGGTTGAGGTACTTCACCGCCTCGTCGTTCACCGCCTCCATCGTTGCAAGCTCCACCGTCAGGCGCTCGGCGCGCCGGCAGACCGTCCGGCACTGATGCAGGTGCGCGGCGAGCGCGGTCCCGCCCGGCAGGATGAAGCTCCGCAGGGGCTCCAGCCGCTCGTTCATCGCGTCGATCTCGCGCTCGAGCCGCGCGACCTGCGTCCCGACCATGCGCAGCACGGTGTAGCCCGCCTCGTTGTCCTTCTCCATCTCGGGGCGGCAGAGATCGGCCCCGAGGTCGAAGAGGTCGTTCTGGATGCGCGCGAGGCTTGCGTCCATCTCGCCCGCCGCATGGAGCCGGGCGAGGCCGAGGACCGAGTTCGTCTCGTCCACCGTCCCGTAGGCCTGGACGCGGAGCGCATGTTTCGCAACCCGGATGCCGTTCCCGAGCGCGGTTTCCCCGGCATCGCCGGTCCTGGTGTAGATGCGGTTGAGGACGACCATCCGTTTCCCCCTGCTCAGCTTCCCCGGGCCGTGTGGAACAGCACGAACACCATGATGAGCGCGACCGCGATCGCCTGGGCGATGATCCGGTAGCGCATGATCCGGTTGGCGTGCTTGCGGTTGAAGTCGCCACCCTTCGCGAAGCCGCCGATCCCGATCATCAGGATCACGAGCACGGCGAGGCTGGCGACGGTGACGATGATGAAGAGGGGATCGTTGAGCATCATGGTTCCCTGCGGATGTCTGCCAGATAGCCTGTCAGCGCGGAAAAGCGAATGGGGTATCGTGTGAGGGGGGGCGCGGCGGGGGCTGTCTGCCCCGTCGTCCATTGGTCCTCGAACCGATGGCGGACTCGATGGGCGACCCCCGAGGATGTTTCCCGGACCGAAGATGGATCAGGCGCGCCCGGTGATCCAGTCGAGTGCACGGTTCGGTAGGATTCGGCGGGCGACCGCCATCGCATAGGTGGGTGTCGTGACGAAGTAGCGCGCTTTCGGGTTCGGACTTTGCAGGGCCCGCAGAAGCTTCGCCGTGACGGCGCCCGCCGGAAGCTCGAAGCGGTCTGGCCCACGGTCCTCGTAGAGCCGTTTCAGAAGGATCGCCTCGTAGTCACCCCGCCGGGCCGAGGCGCGCCAGTCGATCCAGCGCTCGAAATGCGGGATCGCGTTCTGCCGGATCCGGCTCGTGACCGGCCCCGGCTCGATCAGGATCAGGTGAATGCCCGTCCCCCGCATCTCGAGGCGCAGGACATCCGTCAGCCCCTCCATCGCGAACTTCGTGGCAACGTAGGCCCCCCGCCAGCGGATGCCGACGAGGCCGAGGACCGACGAGCAGTTGACGATCCGCCCGTGGCCCTGTTTCCGCATCACCGGGATCACCCGCCGCGTCAGGTCGTGATAGCCGAAGAGGTTCGTCTCGAAGATCGCCCGAAGCGCATCGCGGGGCAGGTCCTCGACCGCGCCGGGGCAGGCGAAGGCGCCGTTGTTGAAGACCGCATCGAGCGTGCCGCCCGTGCGCGACAGCGCCGCGTCCAGGGCCGCGCCGATCGACGCCTCGTCGTCATAGTCGAGCCGGAAGCTCTCGAGCCCCTCGGCCACGAGCCGCGCGCAGTCCGCGTCCTTCCGGCAGGTCGCGAAGACGCGCCACCCCGCCCGCTTCATCCCGTGGGCGGCATCGTAGCCGATGCCCGAGGAACAGCCGGTGATGAGGATCGACTTCTGCATCTTGTGGTTCCCCGAAAGCGTGCCGCTGGACCTGTGCTGACCGACCGATTACAGGGGACGCATGTCGGAGGCCAGCGATCAGAACGGGCAGGAGGGCGAGAACGGCGGCCGCACCGGCTCCGAGCCGCTTTCCCGCGCGATCGGCGAGCGGTATCTGACCTACGCGCTCTCCACCATCATGCACCGCGCGCTGCCCGATGCGCGCGACGGGCTGAAGCCCGTGCACCGCCGCATCCTCTGGGCGATGCGCGAGCTGCGCCTCACCTCGACCGGGGGGTTCCGCAAGTCGGCGAAGATCTCGGGCGACGTGATGGGCAACTACCACCCCCACGGCGACGCCGCGATCTATGACGCGATGGCGCGTCTGGCCCAGCCCTTCGCCATGCGCTATCCGCTCGTCGACGGGCAGGGCAACTTCGGCAACGTCGACGGCGACAATCCCGCCGCCTCCCGCTACACCGAGGCGCGCCTCGCCGCCGCCGCCGAGGCGCTGATGGAGGGTCTCGCCGAGGACGCGGTCGACTTCCGCCCGAACTACGACGGCACCCTGGAAGAGCCGGTCGTGCTGCCCGCCGCCTTCCCGAACCTTCTGGCGAACGGCTCGTCGGGCATCGCCGTCGGGATGGCGACGAACATCCCGCCCCACAACCTCCACGAACTGATCGACGCCTGCCTGCACCTCCTGAAGGCGCCGGACGCCCGCGACGAAACGCTCGTCGGCTTCGTCCCCGGCCCGGACTTCCCGACGGGCGGCGTCATCGTCGAGCCGCGCGGGAGCATCCTCGAGGCCTACCGCACGGGCCGCGGCAGCTTCCGCCTCCGCGCGCGCTGGACGGTCGAGGACCTCGGGAGGGGCCAGTGGCAGGTCGTCGTGACCGAGATTCCCTATCAGGTCCAGAAGTCGAGGCTGATCGAACGGATCGCGGAACTCATACAGGTGAAGAAGGTCCCGGCGCTTGCCGACGTCCGCGACGAAAGCGCCGAGGATATCCGCATCGTGCTGGAACCCCGCGCCCGCACGGTGGACCCCGAAATGCTGATGGGCATGCTCTTCCGCAACTCGGAACTGGAAATCCGCTTCGGCCTCAACATGAACGTGCTGATCGACGGCCGTGTCCCCAGGGTCTGCGCGCTGAAGGAGATCCTCCGCGCCTTCCTCGATCACCGCCGCGACGTGCTGGTCCGCCGGTCGCAGCACCGGCTGGAAAAGATCGACGCGCGGCTGGAACTCCTTGAGGGTTTCATCGTCGCCTACCTGAACCTCGACCGGGTCATCGACATCATCCGCTACGATGAGGACCCGAAGGCCGCGCTGTTGCGCGAGGTCTGGGGCCGCGCCCACCCCCGCGCGACCTCCGAACGCGACTACCTCACCCCCGCGCCGCCCCCCGGGGGCGACGAGGGCGAACTGACCGAGACGCAGGCCGAGGCGATCCTCAACATGCGGCTGCGGTCCCTGCGGCGTCTGGAAGAGATCGAGCTTCGCAAGGAACACGACGCGCTGACCGAAGAGCGCGCGGGACTCGAGGACCTGCTCGCCGACCAGGGCCTGCAGTGGAAGAGGATCGCGTCCGAGCTTCGGGACGTGCAGAAGAGGTTCGGCCGCGACGCCCCCGGCGGCGCCCGGCGCACCACCTTCGCCGACGCCGCCGAGACGCCCGACATCGCCCCCGAGGACATGATCGAGAAGGAACCGATCACCGTCATCCTGTCGAAGATGGGCTGGGTCCGGGCGATGAAGGGCCACCTCGCCCCGGGTTCGGAGGTGAAGTTCAAGGACGGCGACGAAGGCCGCTTCACCCTGCCTGCCGAGACGACCGACCGCATCCTGATCGCGGGCACCAACGGGCGCTTCTACACCGTGCTCGGCGCGAACCTCCCCGGCGGGCGCGGCATGGGCGAACCGCTGCGCCTGATGATCGACCTGCCGAACGACGCCGACATCGTCACGATCCTGCCCTACCGCGAGGGGCAGAAGCTGATCGTCGCCTCGGACGAGGGCGACGGCTTCGTCGTCTCGGCCGACGAGGTCGTGGCCCAGACCCGCGCGGGCAAGCAGGTGATGAACCTGTCAGACAAGGCGAGGATGGCGGTCGTGAAACCCGCCGCGGGCGACCACGTCGCGGTCGTCTCGAAGAACCGCAAGCTTCTGGTGTTCCCGCTCGCCGAACTCCCCGAGATGGCGCGGGGCAAGGGCGTGCGGCTTCAGCGGTACAACACCGTCCGCGGCCGCCAGGGCCAGCTCGAGCTCGACGGCGGCCTGTCGGACGTGACCACCTTCGACATGGCCCGCGGCCTCAGCTGGATCATGCCGAACGGCAATACCCGCACCGAAGCCATGACCGACTGGCTCGCCAGGCGCGCCGGCGTCGGCAAGCAGCCCCCCCACGGCTTTCCGCGGGACAACCGGTTCGGGTGAAGCCGCCCAGCATCTTCATCCTGGCTCAAGTATCCCGGAGGGGCACGGGGAGGCAGAGCCTCCCCGCCGTCACGCCCGCTCCACCGTCAGCCACACGCCTCCTTCGGGCCTGAGCGTCAGGATCAGTACGGGCTTGGGGTCCTTTCCCGGCACCCGCGTGAAGCGGAACCGCGACAGAAGCGTCGAGAGGATGATCACCGCCTCCTGCAGGGCGAAGCTCGCGCCGATGCAGATGCGGGGGCCGTCGCCGAAGGGGAGGTAGGCGAAGCGGTCGATGGACTTGGGGTCGGCAAAGCGGCCGGGGTCGAAGCGGTCGGGATCGGTCCACAGGAGGCGGTTCCGGTGCAGCGCGTAGATCGGAAGCATCACCGTGTCGCCGGGGCGCACCTCGCGGCCGAGAAGCCGGTCGGGCTTCTTCGCCGTCCGGCTCAGGAACGCCGCCGGCGGATAGAGCCGCAGCGCCTCGTCGACGATCTGCCGGACATACCCGAGCTTCGGCAGGTCCGCCGCCGTCGCCGCGCGGCCCTGAAGCGTCGCCTGCGCCTCGGCCCGCGCCCTGTCCTGCACGGTCGGATCAAAGGCGCAAAGGTAGAGCGACCAGGCCAGCGTCAGGGCCGTCGTCTCGTGCCCCGCGACGATGAAGGTCAGAAGGTTGTCGCGCAGTTCCGCAGTGTCCATCCGCCGCTTCGTCTCGGGGTCCTCGCCCGCCAAGAGCAGGTCCAGCAGGTCCGGCACCGGCCGCGGCCCCGACTTGCGCCGCGCCTCGATGGCGCCGTCGGCGATGCGCTTCATGTCGGCCATCGCGCCCGCCGTCACCATCCGCGACGGGCGCGGCAGCCATGTCGGCGCGCCGATCACGTCGAGAAGCGACACCTTCGCCGTCTGTCCGATATAGGCGTCGATCGCCTTGTGCACCGCGGCGCGGTCGAAGGCGGCCCTGCCCGCCTCCTCGCCCGAGAAGGTCACGTCGGCGATCACCTCGAAGGTTGCCGTCACCATCTCGTCGAAGAGGTTCGCGGCCCGCCCCGCTGCCTTGTCCAGGCGGTCGCAGGCCCGCTCGGCGGCGGCCGTCATCACCGGGGCGAGGTTCTGGACGTTCCGCACCGAGAACACCGGCGCCGCCGCCCGCCTCTGCCAGTGCCAGTGCTGGCCCTCGGCGATGAACAGGCTGTTCCCGATCGCCGGCGACAGGATCAGCTTCGTCACGTCCGACTTCGGATAGTCCTCGACCGCGTCCTTGAGCACCCGGCGGTTCGCCTCGGGGTCCATCAGCATGTGCCAGCGCTTGCCGGTCCTGCCGGACACGATCGGCTGGCGCGTGGCGATCTCGGGGATGATCTCGAGCACGTTCCGCCGCGCGGCCCGGAACGTCTTCCAGATCCCCCAGGGTTCGCGCACCAGCGGCACGCGCACCGGCAGGTCGGCTCTCCGTTCGGCTGGGCTGCCGGGCATCGCGGTCTTTCCTTGCTGATCCCCTTCGGCATATAGGTGCCGATGACGCGAGGCCAACGCCGATTGCGGGCGAAGTGCCCTGCCTGTAAGCGTTGTGAACATGTTTCCGAGGGCCTGACGTCATGATCCTTCTCCGCCGTGCGGCGATCGCAGCACTGGTCCTCCTGCTTGCCGGCTGCGGCGCCGAAGACCTGTCGAAGACCCCTCCGCCGCTGGGCAATTTCGAGCTTGGCTACAACATCGTGGTGGCGAAGAACGCCAAGCCGGTCGGCCCCTCGCGTCCGGCGACGGCGGCCGAGTGGGAGGCATCACTCAAGGCGGCCGTGGCCGAGCGGATCGGGCGTTACGATGGCGGAAAGCTCTATCACCTCGGCGTGGGCGTCGAGGCCTACGCTCTCGCGGTGCCCGGCATCCCGGTCGTGCTCAGCCCGAAGTCGGTGCTCGCCATCACCGTGAACGTCTGGGACGACACCGCGCAGCGCATTATCAACGCAGAGCCGAAGCAGATCACGGTGTTCGAGAACTTCTCGGGATCGACGCTCATCGGCTCGGGCCTGACGAGATCGCGCGAACAGCAGATGGAAACCCTGTCCCGCAACGCCGCACGGAAGATCGACGAATGGCTGATCGCGAACAAGGCGTGGTTCACGCCCGAAGCGGCCGCCGCCCGGGCCGTCCTGACGCCGATGTCCGGTGTCCCCGGCACCGCAGCGGGCGCCGCGCCCGGCCCCGCAGCGGAGGCCGCACCGGGGGCCGGTTCCGAAGCCGGTCCGGCCGATGCCGCGACGGGGACGGCACCGGCCGGAGCCCGGCCGAAGCGGCCGCGGCCCGCCCCTGCCGGACAGACCATCGGCCTGCCCTGAACGGGGCCGGCGCGCGCTCCGGGGGGCCGGCCCGCCGCCAACGCGCGCTTGATTTTTCAGGGACGCGGAAATAGGAAGCGCGCTCGTCGGGTGGGCCCCCGTCGGGGCCCCGAGAAACCATGAGGCTGCCGATATGGCGAAGGCGAAATTCGAACGGACGAAACCGCACGTGAACATCGGGACGATTGGGCACGTGGACCATGGCAAGACGACGCTGACGGCGGCGATCACGAAGTATTTCGGCGAGTTCAAGGCCTATGACCAGATCGACGCGGCGCCGGAGGAGCGTGCGCGGGGGATCACGATCTCGACGGCGCATGTGGAATACGAGACCGAGAAGCGGCACTACGCGCATGTGGACTGCCCCGGCCACGCCGACTATGTGAAGAACATGATCACGGGTGCGGCGCAGATGGACGGGGCGATCCTTGTCTGCGCGGCCTCGGACGGGCCGATGCCGCAGACGCGCGAGCACATCCTTCTGGGCCGCCAGGTGGGGATTCCCTACATGGTGGTCTACATGAACAAGATCGACCTTGTGGACGACGAGGAGCTTGTCGAGCTTGTCGAGATGGAGCTGCGCGAGCTTCTGTCGTCCTACGACTATCCGGGCGACGACATTCCGATCATCAAGGGCTCGGCGCACCAGGCGCTGATCGGCGAGCGCCCCGACATCGGCGAGAGTTCGATCCGGGCGCTGATGAAGGCGGTTGACGACTACATCCCGACGCCGGTGCGCGCCGTGGACCAGCCGTTCCTGATGCCGATCGAGGACGTGTTCTCGATCTCGGGCCGGGGCACGGTGGTGACGGGGCGGGTGGAGCGCGGGGTGATCAACGTCGGCGACGAGGTCGAGATCGTGGGGATCCGGGCGACGACGAAGTCGGTCTGCACGGGGGTGGAGATGTTCCGCAAGCTCTTGGACCGGGGCGAGGCGGGCGACAACATCGGGGCGCTCCTGCGCGGGATCGAGCGCGACGGGGTCGAGCGTGGGCAGGTTCTCTGCAAGCCGAAGTCGGTGACGCCGCACACGCATTTCGAGGCCGAGGCCTATATCCTGACGAAGGAGGAGGGCGGGCGGCACACGCCGTTCTTCGCCAACTACCGGCCGCAGTTCTACTTCCGCACGACGGATGTGACGGGCACCGTGAAGCTGCCCGCCGGGACCGAGATGGTGATGCCGGGCGACAACCTGAAGTTCGAGGTCGAGCTCATCGCGCCCATCGCGATGGAGGAGAAGCTGCGCTTCGCCATCCGCGAGGGCGGCCGCACCGTCGGCGCAGGCGTCGTCTCCAAGATCATCAAGTGAGGCGCGGCGGGGTCCGCCCGCCACGCCCCGCCGGGCGGCTTCCCTGTGGCATGGGGGCCGCCTGTTCCGGGCGTCGCGCCATCCCTGTGCCCCTTGATTTCCCTGCGCCCCTGCCGTAAGCCCGCACCCGGTCACAGGGGTATAGCTCAGCTGGTAGAGCGACGGTCTCCAAAACCGTAGGTCGCGGGTTCGAGCCCTGCTGCCCCTGCCATTCTTGTCTGCCTGCGCGCTGCGGCCGCCGGGCCGCGGCTCCGAAGGCCGGACCGAATGTGATCGGCGCGCTCTTGATTCCTTCCGCCCGCTCGCGTAGGTCGCGCCCACCGTCATCCCGGGAAAGTTCGACATGGCCAACCCCGTCCAGTTCATCCAGCAGGTCCGTGCGGAAGTCTCGAAGGTGGTCTGGCCGACCCGGCGCGAGGTCACCACGACGACGATCATGGTCTTCATCATGGCCGCCATAACGGCGGTGTTCTTCTTCCTCGTGGACCTCGCGATCCGTTACGGGCTGCAGTTCGTGCTCGGGCTGTCCTCCTGATCCGGTCCGGTATTCGGCCTTGAATTCCGATTCCCCGGGCGGTATGTCCGCCGCACTTTCCGGCAACGGCGCGCGAACGATTCGGCTCGCGCGCTGATTTCTTTCGGGAGGACGCGGCGCAAGCCGCTTGAAACTATGGAACAGTCCGGGCCGGCGTCCTTGCCGACCCCAGGCAGACCGGGGTCGTAGGGCAGATGGCGAAACGGTGGTATTCGGTGAGCGTCCTCTCGAACTTCGAGAAGAAGATTGCCGAGCAGATCAGGCACGCCGTGGCCGAGAAGGGCCTTCAGGACGAGATCGACGAGGTGCTGGTCCCGACCGAAGAGGTGCTGGAAATCCGCCGCGGCAAGAAGGTGACGTCCGAGCGCCGCTTCATGCCGGGCTATGTCCTGGTGCACATGGACATGTCCGATCGGGGCTACCACCTGATCACCTCGATCAACCGGGTGACCGGGTTCCTCGGCCCGCAGGGCAAGCCGATGCCGATGCGCGATGCCGAAGTGAACGGAATCCTGAAACGCGCCGAGGAGGGCGAGGCCGCGCCGCGCAACCTGATCCGCTTCGAGATCGGAGAGAATGTCAGCGTGACGGACGGCCCGTTCGAGGGGTTCTCGGGGATGGTCGAGGAAGTGGACGAGAATGCGAGCCGGCTGAAGGTGACGGTGTCGATCTTCGGCCGTCCGACGCCGGTGGAACTGGAATTCACGCAGGTGACGAAGTCGTCCTGACGTGAGGTGCGGGAGGTCCGGGCCGCGGTCCGGGCCGTCAGACCGCTAGGCAAGGTTCCGGCATCACCGGGACATGTGACAAGGAGAGGGCCAGATGGCCAAGAAAGTCGTCGGCAGCCTCAAGCTGCAAGTCAAGGCGGGGCAGGCCAACCCATCCCCGCCGATCGGTCCGGCGCTCGGTCAGCGCGGGATCAACATCATGGAATTCTGCAAGGCCTTCAACGCGAAGACCCAGGAGATGGAGCCGGGTTCGCCGATCCCGACGATCATCACCTACTACGCCGACAAGTCCTTCACCTTCGAGATGAGGACGCCGCCGGCGTCCTACTACATCAAGAAGGCCGCGGGCCTGAAGCCGGTCGGCAAGCGCAACCGCCCGAAGGCGTCGGTCAGGCCGGGCCGCGATGTGGCGGGGTCGATCACCGTCGCGCAGGTGCGCCAGATCGCCGAAGCGAAGATGAAGGATCTGTCGGCCAACGACGTGGACGCGGCGATGAAGATCATCCTTGGCTCGGCCAAGTCGATGGGCATCGAGGTCAAGGGGTAAGTCATGGCGAAAGTCGGAAAACGGACCCGGAAGGCCGAGGCCCTGTTCGCGGGCAAGTCGAACCTGTCGGTCGACGAGGCGGTCAGGCTCATCAAGGATGCGGCGAGCGCCAAGTTCGACGAGACGCTCGAGATCGCGATGAATCTCGGCGTCGACCCGCGCCACGCCGACCAGATGGTCCGCGGCGTCGTGCAACTGCCGAACGGCACGGGCAAGACCGTCCGCGTGGCGGTGTTCGCGCGCGGCGGCAAGGCGGACGAGGCGAAGGCGGCGGGCGCCGACATCGTGGGCGCCGAGGACCTGATGGAGTCGATCCAGGGCGGCAACCTGAACTTCGACCGCTGCATCGCGACGCCGGACATGATGCCGATCGTCGGCCGCCTGGGCAAGATCCTCGGGCCGCGCAACCTGATGCCGAACCCGAAGGTCGGCACGGTGACGATGGACGTCGCCAACGCCGTCAAGGCGGCCAAGGGCGGCGAAGTGCAGTTCAAGGTCGAGAAGGCCGGCGTCATCCATGCCGGTATCGGCAAGGTGAGCTTCGATGCCGACAAGCTGGCCCAGAACGTCCGCGCCTTCGTCGAGGCGGTGAGCCGCGCCAGGCCCGCCGGGGCCAAGGGCACCTACGTCAAGAAGGTGTCGCTGTCCTCGACCATGGGGCCGGGCGTCAGCCTCGACGTGTCGTCGGCGACGACCGCCTGACGGCGGCGGGTGAAGCGCCCCTTCGGGCAAACTCACCTGCCTGACAAGAATTCTCCGGGGCTTCGGTCCCGGCGAATGGCGGGGCGGAGACGCCCCGTCCTGTCCGAGACGGAGGGCGGCGGGCCAGTCCCGCGGAAGTCCTTCCTGAGATGGGGAACGAGACGGATTTCCGGGGCGCTGACCCCGGGCGATCTGGCCCTCGGGACCATCGCGGACCCGAAGGCCCCGCGGGCATGAGCCCAAGGGGAGAGAAGAGCCGGGGGGAACCCCCCACACTTGGAGTGAAACCGTGGATAGAGCCCAGAAAGAGAAAGTGGTCGATGAACTCGGCCAGATCTTCGAAAGCTCTGGCGTCGTGGTGGTTGCCCGCTACGAAGGCATGACGGTTGCTGAAATGCAGGGTCTCAGGGCGGAAATGCGTGCCGCCGGAGGGTCCGTGCGTGTCGCCAAGAACAGGCTCGCCAAGATCGCCCTCGAGGGTAGGCCCTGCGCAAGCATCGGCAAGCTTCTCACGGGCATGACCGTGCTCGCCTATTCGGAGGACCCCGTCGCTGCGGCGAAGGTCACCGACAAGTTCGCCAGGGGGAACGAGAAGTTCGTGATCCTCGGCGGCTCGATGGGCGACGCGGCTCTGGACCCGGCCGGGGTGAAGGCCGTGGCATCCATGCCGTCGCGCGAAGAGCTCATCGCTCAGATCGTGGCGTGCATCGGGGCCCCGGCGTCGAACCTGGCGGGCGCCATTGGCGCACCTGCGGCGAACATCGCCGGCATCCTCAAGACCCTCGAGGAGCGGCAGGCCGCTTGACGCAACTGCGTGCCTTCGCGGGGTTGTCACCCCGACGTTGGATCACAATTTAGGAACGGATGAGAAGAAATGGCTGATCTGAACAAACTCGCCGAAGACATCGTGGGTCTCACGCTTCTTCAGGCCCAGGAACTGAAGACCATCCTCAAGGACAAGTACGGCATCGAGCCCGCCGCCGGCGGCGCGGTGATGATGGCCGCCGGTCCCGCCGCAGGCGGCGCTGCCGAAGCGGTCGAGGAGAAGACCGAGTTCGACGTCGTCCTGACCGACGCCGGCGCGAACAAGATCAACGTGATCAAGGAAGTGCGCGCGATCACCGGCCTTGGCCTCAAGGAAGCCAAGGACCTGGTCGAAGCTGGCGGCAAGGTGAAGGAAGGCGCGTCCAAGGCTGATGCCGAAGCGCTGAAGAAGAAGCTGGAAGAAGCCGGCGCCAAGGTCGAGCTGAAGTGATCCCGACCGGGCACTGATGCGCCCGGAGGCTTGAAAAGGGCTGGAAGCGGTCGATTTCCGCTTCCGGCCAAGGCTGTCTTGGAGAGGACCTGCGACCCCGGATGGCCCGGGCGGGCCTTCTCCAAGGCGGCGACATCGGTTCGAGGGCTCTCCGGTGGGACGGAGGGCACGCATGGAACCGGCCCCTTGTTTCGCAAGCGGCGCGACTGCGTGGCCCCGACGCAGACGCCCCCGCGAAGGTGACGAAAGGTGACGACCGACATGGCGCAAGCGACCGTTGGCCAGAAACGCATCCGCCGCTACTACGGCAAAATCCGCGAAGTTCTCGAAATGCCGAACCTCATCGAGGTTCAGAAGTCGTCCTACGACCTGTTCCTGAACTCGGGCGACGGCGCCAGGCCCGCCGACGGCGAGGGGATCCAGGGGGTGTTCCAGTCGGTCTTCCCGATCAAGGACTTCAACGAGAACGCGGTGCTCGAGTTCGTGAAATACGAGCTCGAGAAGCCGAAATACGACGTGGACGAGTGCCAGTCGCGCGACATGACCTACTCGGCACCGCTCAAGGTGACGCTGCGCCTGATCGTGTTCGATGTGGACGAGACCACCGGCGCGAAGTCCGTCAAGGACATCAAGGAACAGGACGTCTACATGGGCGACATGCCCCTGATGACGCCGAACGGGACGTTCATCGTGAACGGCACCGAGCGCGTGATCGTCAGCCAGATGCACCGCTCGCCCGGCGTGTTCTTCGACCACGACAAGGGCAAGACGCATTCCAGCGGAAAGCTTCTCTTCGCCTGCCGGATCATTCCCTACCGCGGCTCGTGGCTCGATTTCGAGTTCGATGCCAAGGACATCGTGTTCGCGCGCATCGACCGCCGCCGGAAGCTGCCGGTGACGACCCTGCTCTATGCGCTCGGCATGGACCAGGAAGGCATCATGGATGCCTATTACAGCACGGTCGACTACAGGCATCACAAGAAGGGCTGGGTCACACGGTTCTTCCCCGAACGTGTGCGGGGAACGCGCCCGGCCTACGACCTCGTGGATGCGGCCACGGGCGAGGTGATCTGCAAGGCCGGCGACAAGGTCACGCCGCGCATGGCCAAGAAGTGGATCGAGGACGGCAAGATCACCGAACTCCTCGTGCCGCACGACCACATCCTCGGCCGCTATGTGGCCAAGGACATCATCAACGAGGAGACCGGCGCGATCTATGTCGAGGCGGGCGACGAGCTGACCCAGACGCTCGACCGCGAAGGGCATGTGAACGGCGGCAGCGTCAAGGCGCTGCTCGACGCGGGCTTCGACGCGATTCCGGTGCTCGACATCGACAACGTGAACGTCGGTCCGTACATCCGCAACACGATGGCCGCGGACAAGAACATGAACCGCGACGGCGCGCTGATGGACATCTACCGCGTCATGCGGCCGGGCGAGCCGCCGACCGTCGAGGCCGCCTCGACGCTGTTCGACAGCCTGTTCTTCGACAGCGAGCGCTATGACCTGTCGGCCGTCGGCCGCGTGAAGATGAACATGCGCCTCGACCTCGACGCTGCGGATACCGTCCGCGTCCTTCGCAAGGACGACATCATCGCCTGCGTCAAGGCGCTGGTGGAGCTTCGCGACGGCAAGGGCGAGATCGACGACATCGACCACCTCGGCAACCGCCGGGTGCGCTCGGTCGGCGAGCTGATGGAGAACCAGTACCGCATCGGCCTTCTCCGCATGGAGCGCGCGATCAAGGAACGCATGTCCTCGGTCGAGATCGACACGGTGATGCCGCAGGACCTGATCAACGCCAAGCCGGCGGCGGCGGCGGTGCGCGAGTTCTTCGGATCGAGCCAGCTTTCGCAGTTCATGGACCAGACGAACCCGCTTTCGGAAGTGACGCACAAGCGTCGCCTGTCGGCGCTCGGGCCGGGCGGTCTGACGCGCGAACGCGCGGGATTCGAGGTGCGCGACGTGCACCCGACGCATTACGGCCGGATGTGCCCGATCGAGACGCCGGAAGGCCCGAACATCGGCCTGATCAACTCGCTTGCGACCTATGCGCGCGTGAACAAGTACGGCTTCATCGAGACGCCGTACCGCCGGGTCAGGGACGGCAAGGTCACGGACGACGTGCAGTACATGTCGGCGACCGAAGAGATGCGCCATACCGTCGCGCAGGCGAACGCCGAGCTTGACGGGCAGGGACGCTTCGTCAGCGACCTCGTCTCGACCCGCCAGGGCGGCGAGTTCATGCTGAATCCGCCGGACGTGGTCAGCCTGATCGACGTGTCGCCGAAACAGCTCGTGTCGGTCGCGGCCTCGCTGATCCCGTTCCTCGAGAACGACGACGCGAACCGCGCCCTCATGGGCTCGAACATGCAGCGTCAGGCCGTTCCGCTTCTCCAGGCGGATGCGCCCTTCGTCGGCACCGGGATCGAGGGCGTCGTCGCCCGCGACTCGGGGGCTGCGATCATGGCGCGGCGCGGCGGGGTCATCGACCAGGTGGACGCGATGCGCATCGTCGTGCGCGCGACCGAGGACCTCGAACCCGGCGACCCGGGCGTCGACATCTACCGTCTGCGCAAGTTCCAGCGGTCGAACCAGAACACCTGCATCAACCAGAAGCCGCTGGTGAAGGTGGGCGACCGGGTCGCCAAGAGCGAAGTCATTGCCGACGGCCCCTCGACCGACATGGGGGAACTCGCGCTCGGCAAGAACGTGATCGTCGCCTTCATGCCGTGGAACGGCTACAACTACGAAGACTCGATCCTGATTTCCGAGCGCATCGTGCGTGACGACGTGTTCACCTCGATCCATATCGAGGAATACGAAGTCGCGGCGCGTGACACGAAACTGGGCCCGGAAGAGATCACCCGCGACATTCCGAACGTCGGCGAGGAAGCGCTGCGCAACCTCGACGAGGCGGGCATCGTCTATATCGGTGCCGAAGTGGGACCGGGCGACATCCTCGTGGGCAAGATCACGCCCAAGGGCGAAAGCCCGATGACGCCCGAGGAAAAGCTGCTCCGCGCGATCTTCGGCGAGAAGGCCTCGGACGTGCGCGACACCTCGCTCCGGCTGCCGCCGGGCGACTTCGGCACGGTCGTCGAGGTGCGGGTCTTCAACCGCCACGGCGTCGACAAGGACGAACGCGCGCTCCAGATCGAGCGCGAGATGGTCGAGCGTCTGGCCCGTGACCGGGACGACGAGCTGGCGATCCTCGAGCGCAACATCTACGCGCGCCTGAAGTCGCTGATCCTCGGCAAGTCCGCGGTGAAGGGCCCGAAGGGGATCAGGCCGGGCTCGACGATCGACGAGGAGCTTCTCGACAGCCTGTCGCGCGGTCAGTGGTGGCAGCTTGCGCTCGCCGACGAGAAGGACGCGCAGGAGGTCGAGGCCCTGAACGCCCAGTTCGAGGCGCAGAAGCGCGCGCTCGACAACCGGTTCGAGGACAAGGTCGAGAAGGTCCGCCGCGGCGACGACCTGCCCCCGGGCGTGATGAAGATGGTCAAGGTCTTCGTCGCCGTGAAGCGCAAGCTGCAGCCGGGCGACAAGATGGCCGGCCGCCACGGCAACAAGGGTGTCGTGTCCAAGGTCGTTCCGATCGAGGACATGCCGTTCCTTGCTGACGGTACCCCGGTGGACATGGTGCTCAATCCGCTCGGCGTGCCGAGCCGGATGAACGTCGGCCAGATCCTCGAGACGCACATGGGCTGGGCCGCGCGCGGCCTGGGCCTGCGGATCGACGACGCGCTGAGCGACTACCGGCGGACGGGCGACCTGACGCCGGTGCGCGAGGCGCTGAGGCACGGCTATGGCGAGGACGCCTATGCGGAAGGTTTCGGCGGTCTCGACGGCAACGATCTGGTCGAGCGGGCAGAAACCGTCCGCAAGGGCGTGCCGATCGCGACGCCGGTCTTCGACGGCGCGAAGGAAGCCGACGTGAACGACGCGCTGAAGCGCGCGGGCTTCGACCTTTCCGGTCAGTCCGACCTCTTCGACGGACGCTCGGGCGAGAAGTTCAGCCGCAAGGTGACGGTGGGGGTGAAGTACCTCCTGAAGCTCCATCACCTGGTGGACGACAAGATCCATGCGCGTTCGACCGGCCCCTACAGCCTCGTCACCCAGCAGCCGCTCGGCGGCAAGGCGCAGTTCGGCGGCCAGCGCTTCGGCGAGATGGAGGTCTGGGCGCTGGAAGCCTACGGCGCGGCCTACACCCTGCAGGAGATGCTGACGGTGAAGTCCGACGACGTGGCGGGCCGGACCAAGGTCTACGAGTCGATCGTCAAGGGCGAGGACAACTTCGAGGCCGGCGTGCCGGAATCGTTCAACGTGCTCGTCAAGGAAGTGCGGGGCCTCGGCCTCAACATGGAACTCCTGGATGCGGAGGGCGAGGAATAGCCGGAAGGCGGGGTGACCCCCGCCCTGCGGCAAATGGGTAGGGCGGGGCTTGCCCCGCTACCCGTTCCCCAATCCCGCGCCATTTCAAGGATTTGAAGATGAACCAGGAAATCACCAACGCCACGAACCCCTTCAGCCCGCTCGCGCCGCCGAAGGCCTTCGACGAGATCAAGATCTCGCTCGCGTCCCCCGAGCGGATCCTCTCGTGGTCCTACGGCGAGATCAAGAAGCCCGAGACGATCAACTACCGGACCTTCAAGCCCGAGCGCGACGGCCTCTTCTGCGCGCGCATCTTCGGGCCGATCAAGGACTACGAATGCCTCTGCGGCAAGTACAAGCGCATGAAGTACCGCGGCGTCGTCTGCGAGAAGTGCGGTGTCGAGGTCACGCTGCAGAAGGTGCGGCGCGAGCGGATGGGCCATATCGAACTGGCCGCGCCCGTCGCCCATATCTGGTTCCTGAAGTCGCTGCCCTCGCGCATCGGCCTCATGCTCGACATGACGCTGCGGGATCTGGAACGCATCCTCTACTTCGAGAACTACGTCGTCATCGAGCCGGGCCTCACCGACCTGACCTACGGCCAGCTTCTGACCGAAGAGGAATTCCTCGACGCGCAGGACCAGTTCGGCGCCGACGCCTTCACCGCCAATATCGGTGCCGAGGCGATCCGCGAGATGCTTCAGGCGATTGACCTTCAGGCCACCGCCGAGCAACTCCGCGAGGACCTGAAGGAAGCGACGGGCGAGCTGAAGCCGAAGAAGATCATCAAGCGGCTGAAGATCGTCGAGAATTTCCTCGAATCCGGCAACCGCCCGGAATGGATGGTGCTGACGGTCATTCCGGTCATCCCGCCGGAACTGCGCCCGCTGGTGCCGCTGGACGGCGGCCGTTTCGCCACGTCCGACCTGAACGACCTCTATCGCCGGGTCATCAACCGCAACAACCGCCTCAAGCGGCTGATCGAGCTGCGCGCGCCCGACATCATCGTGCGCAACGAAAAGCGCATGCTGCAGGAATCGGTCGATGCCCTCTTCGACAACGGCCGCCGCGGCCGCGTCATCACGGGGGCCAACAAGCGCCCGCTGAAGTCGCTGTCGGACATGCTCAAGGGCAAGCAGGGCCGGTTCCGCCAGAACCTGCTGGGCAAGCGCGTCGACTTTTCGGGCCGATCGGTCATCGTGACCGGGCCGGAACTGAAGCTGCACCAGTGCGGCCTGCCGAAGAAGATGGCGCTCGAGCTGTTCAAGCCGTTCATCTATTCGCGGCTTGAGGCCAAGGGGCTGTCAAGCACCGTCAAGCAGGCCAAGAAGCTGGTCGAGAAGGAACGCCCAGAGGTCTGGGACATCCTGGACGAGGTCATCCGCGAACACCCGGTTCTGCTCAACCGCGCGCCGACGCTGCACCGCCTCGGGATCCAGGCGTTCGAGCCGGTGCTGATCGAGGGCAAGGCGATTCAGCTTCACCCGCTGGTCTGCTCGGCCTTCAACGCCGACTTCGACGGCGACCAGATGGCCGTGCACGTGCCCCTGTCGCTGGAAGCCCAGCTCGAGGCGCGCGTCCTGATGATGTCCACCAACAACGTGCTGTCGCCCGCCAACGGCGCACCGATCATCGTGCCGTCGCAGGACATGGTCCTCGGCCTCTACTACGTGTCGATGGCGCGCGAGGGCATGAAGGGCGAAGGCATGGTCTTCGCCGACGCCGACGAGGTGCAGCACGCGCTCGACGCGGGCGAGGTGCATCTGCACGCGAAGATCACCGCGCGGATCAGGCAGATCGACCCGGAAGGCAACGAGACCTTCAGGCGGTACGAAACCACGCCCGGCCGGGTCCGGCTCGGCGCGCTTCTGCCGATGAACGCGAAAGCCCCGTTCGAGCTGGTCAACCGGCTCTTGCGCAAGAAGGACGTCCAGAACGTCATCGACACGGTCTACCGCTACTGCGGCCAGAAGGAGTCGGTCATCTTCTGCGACCAGATCATGGGGCTGGGCTTCCGCGAGGCGTTCAAGGCCGGCATCTCCTTCGGCAAGGACGACATGGTCATCCCCGAGAAGAAGTGGACGATCGTCGATACCACGCGCGAGCAGGTGAAGGAGTTCGAGCAGCAGTACATGGACGGCCTGATCACCCAGGGCGAGAAGTACAACAAGGTCGTCGATGCCTGGTCGAAGTGCTCGGACGCCGTGGCGGCTGCCATGATGGGCGAGATCTCGGCCCAGCGGAAGGACGACAAGGGCGCCGAGAGGGAACCCAACAGCGTCTACATGATGTCGCACTCGGGCGCGCGGGGATCGCCGGCGCAGATGAAGCAGCTCGGGGGCATGCGCGGCCTGATGGCCAAGCCGAGCGGAGAGATCATCGAGACGCCGATCATCTCGAACTTCAAGGAGGGCCTGACCGTTCTTGAATACTTCAACTCGACCCACGGCGCGCGGAAGGGCCTGGCCGATACCGCGCTGAAGACGGCGAACTCGGGCTACCTGACCCGCCGTCTGGTGGACGTGGCGCAGGACTGCATCGTCAGGACGACCGACTGCGGCACCGAGCGTGCGATCACGGCCTCGGCCGCGGTCAACGACGGCGAGGTCGTGTCGCCGCTTTCCGAGCGCATCCTGGGCCGCGTCGCGGCCGAGGACGTGCTGGTGCCGGGCACCGACGAGGTGGTCGTCCGCCGCAACGAGCTGATCGACGAACGCAAGGCCGAGGCGGTCGAGACGGCGGGCGTCCAGTCCGTCCGCATCCGCTCGGCGCTGACCTGCGAGAGCGAGGAGGGCGTCTGCGCCATGTGCTACGGGCGCGACCTTGCCCGCGGCACGCTCGTCAACATCGGCGAGGCGGTGGGCATCATCGCCGCGCAGTCGATCGGCGAGCCGGGCACGCAGCTCACGATGCGGACGTTCCACATCGGCGGCATCGCCCAGGGCGGCCAGCAGTCGTTCCTCGAAGCGAGCCAGGAAGGCCGGATCGAGTTCCGCAACGCGATCCTTCTGTCCAACGCTTCGGGCGACTCGATCGTCATGGGGCGGAACATGGTTCTTGCGGTCGTGGACGAGACCGGCGCGGAACGGGCGAGCCACAAGGTAAGCTACGGCTCGAAGCTTCTCGTGCGGGATGGCCAGGCGGTCAAGCGCGGGGCGAAGCTCTACGAATGGGACCCCTACACCCTTCCCATCATCGCCGAGAAGTCCGGCGTGGCGAAGTTCGTCGATCTCGTCTCGGGCATCTCGGTGCGCGAAGAGACCGACGATGCCACCGGCATGACGCAGAAGATCGTGTCGGACTGGAGGACCGCACCGAAGGGCTCGGACCTCAAGCCCGAGATCATCGTCATGGATCCGGCGACGGGCGCGCCGCAGCGCAACGAGGCGGGCAACCCCGTCCGCTACCAGATGTCGGTGGACGCGATCCTGTCGGTCGAGGACGGACAGGACATCAAGGCCGGCGACGTCGTGGCGCGCATCCCGCGCGAGGGGGCCAAGACCAAGGACATCACGGGCGGTCTGCCGCGCGTGGCGGAACTGTTCGAGGCGCGCCGTCCGAAGGACCACGCCATCATCGCCGAGATCGACGGCTACGTGCGCTTCGGCAAGGACTACAAGAACAAGCGCCGCATCACGATCGAGCCGACGGACGAGACGCTGCAGACCGTCGAATACATGGTGCCCAAGGGCAAGCACATCCCGGTGCAGGAAGGCGACTTCGTGCAGAAGGGCGACTACATCATGGACGGAAACCCCGCGCCGCACGACATCCTGCGGATCATGGGGATCGAGGCGCTTGCCGACTACCTGATCGACGAGGTGCAGGACGTCTATCGCCTGCAGGGCGTGAAGATCAACGACAAGCACATCGAGGTCATCGTCCGCCAGATGCTGCAGAAGATCGAGATCCTCGACTCGGGCGACACGACGCTGCTCAAGGGCGAGCACGTGGACAAGCAGGAGTTCGACGAGGAGAACGGCAAGGCCATCGCGCGCGGCGGGCGTCCCGCCTCGGGCGAGCCGGTCCTGCTCGGCATCACCAAGGCGTCGCTCCAGACGCGGTCGTTCATCTCGGCGGCCTCGTTCCAGGAAACCACGCGGGTGCTGACCGAGGCGGCGGTGCAGGGCAAGCGCGACCTTCTGGTCGGGCTGAAGGAGAACGTCATCGTCGGCCGGCTGATCCCGGCCGGTACGGGTGGCGCCACCCAGCGCATCCGCAAGATCGCGCACGACCGCGACCTGCGCGTGATCGAGCAGCGCAAGGCCGAGGCCGAGGCGGCGGCGCAGCTTGCCGCGCCGATCGACGATGTGATCGACATCGACGAGGAACTGGGTCTGGTCGATACGCCCGAAAGCCGGGACTGATCGCCCGAGACCCTGATGGACCAGGATCGGCCCCGCCCGCCGGAGCGGGGCCGATTTCTGTTGCGATGTCGTTTCCGGGCTGGAGAGCCTGACGCCGCGCTGCTACCCCGGGCCATGTCCAGCCCTTCGGATACCGTCCGCGCGACGATCATGATGACGGCCGCGATGGCTGCCTTCACGGTGAACGACACTTCCATGAAGGCCGTCACGGCGACGCTTCCGCTCTATCAGTCGATCTTCCTGCGCGGGCTGCTCGCGACCATCGCCATCGGCTTCATCGCCTGGCAGACGGGGGGTCTCCGGATCAGGCTTCCGCGGCGCGATGCGAAGGTGCTCGGTCTGCGCCTTCTGGGCGAGGTCGGCAGCACGCTCACGTTCCTGACCGCGCTGAAGCACATGCCGCTCGCCAACCTGTCGGCGATCATGCAGTCGGTGCCGCTCGCCCTGACGCTCGTCGCGGCCGTGTTCCTCGGCCACGGGATCGGGTGGCGGAGGATGACGGCCATCTGCGTCGGCTTCATCGGCGTCCTCATGATCGTGCGGCCGGGGACCGACGGCTTCGACCGCTGGTCGGTCGTGGGGCTCGTCAGCGTCGCGCTCGTGGTGCTGAGGGACCTGTCGACGCGCCATCTTTCATCCGATGTGCCGTCGCAGACCGTGGCCTTCTTCGCCGCCGCGTCCGTCACGGTGGTGGCGGGGCTGGTCGTCCCCTTCAGCGGCTGGAGGACCCCGACCCCGGCCGAGGCCCTGCTGATCACCGGCGCGGCGGTATTCCTGATCCTCGGCTACCTCACCGTCGTCGGCGCGACGCGGACCGGCGACATCGGCACGGTGGCGCCCTTCCGGTACACGGCGCTCGTCTTCGCCATCATCCTCGGATTCGCGATCTTCGGAGACCTGCCGGACGGGCTCACCCTTGGCGGTTCGGCGCTGATCATCGGCAGCGGCATCTACACGCTCTATCGCGCGCGCCGGGCGGGGGCGCGCTGAGCGGGGCGCGTGGATTTACAGCCGCCGGCGCGTGCAGTAGGAAGCGCTCGGGATCGGGGCATCGCCCGGCGCGGTTCATCGGGCGGGCGCCCGGTCCGCCGGTTCGCACCCCGGGACGCGCGAACGGTCAAGCCGGGGCCCCATGGTCGAAGTGTCAGTCGTCATCCCGGCCCGGAACGAGGCCGAGAACATCGCCGCGCTGATCGACGGCGTGGCGGCGGCCTGCGCGACGCTCGGCCCCTGCGAGATCATCGTCGTCGATGACGGATCGACCGACGGACAGGCCGACATCGTGGCCGCGAGGATGGCGTCGATGCCGAACCTGCGGCTCGTCCGTCACGACCGCCCGGGCGGGCAGAGCGCGGCGGTGCATTCCGGCGTCCTCGCGGCGCGCGGCGCGATCGTGTGCACGCTCGACGGCGACGGGCAGAACCCCCCGGACGAACTGCCCAAGCTCGTCGCGCCGCTTCGCACTGCGGGGGGCGGGGACATCGGGATCGTCGCCGGCCAGCGCGTCGGGCGCCAGGACACCTGGTCGAAGAGGCTGGCGTCGCGCCTCGCGAATGCGATCCGCGGCTGGGCACTGAGGGATGGCACCCGCGACACGGGGTGCGGTCTCAAGGCGTTCCGGCGCGATGCCTTCCTGCGGCTTCCCTACTTCGACCACATGCACCGCTACCTGCCCGCGCTCTTTGCGCGCGACGGCTGGCGGGTGGCGCATGTGGACGTGGCGCATCGCCCGCGTCTGGCCGGGCGTTCCAACTACAGCAACCTTCAGCGCGGTCTCGTCGGCGCGGTGGACCTTCTCGGCGTGGCCTGGCTTCTCAGGCGGCGCAAGAAGGCCAGGCCGGCCGAGCCGGCGCGGACCGACGGATAGGGCGGACAGGATGGATACGCTTCTGCGCTGGATGCAGGTCGATACGGTCGGCGAACTCTGGTGGGTCCTGTTCGGATTGCTCGCCCAGCTCATGTTCACGGCCCGCTTCCTCGTGCAGTGGATCGCGTCCGAACGTGCAAGGGCGTCGGTCATGCCGCTGGCCTTCTGGTATTTCTCGCTGGTCGGCGGACTGATGCTGCTCAGCTATGCCATCTATCGCCGCGACCCGGTCTTTGTTCTCGGGCAGTCGCTGGGCGTGGTGATCTATGTCCGGAACCTCTGGCTGATCCATGCCAACCGCCACCAGCACCAGTGATCCCGGGCCGGCGCACCGGCGGGACTGGCTGCGTCCGGCCCTTCTGATCGTCGCCGCGGTGACGCTCTGGCGTGTGGCCGGGCTTGCGGTCGCGCAGACCGATCTCTTCGTGGACGAAAGCCAGTACTGGCTCTGGGGCCGGTCACTCGACTGGGGCTACTACTCGAAGCCTCCGCTGATCGCATGGGTGATCCGGGCATTCACCTGGGCGGGCGGCGACAGCCCCTTCGTGATCCGCCTGCCGGGGCCTCTCTTCCACGCCGCGACCGCCCTGATCCTTGGCGTCGCGGCCGAGCGCTGGGGCATGCGCGCCGCGTTCTGGACGGCCGTGTCCTATGTCACCGTCCCCTTTGCGGCGGTCGGAAGCGCGCTGATTTCCACCGACACCATCATGGCGCCCTTCTATGCCCTGGCGGTGCTCTACTGGCTTCGTCTGACCGAGACACGCCGGGCACGCCATGCCCTTCTGGCCGGCGCCGCGGCGGGGACCGGATTTCTGGCCAAGTATGCGGCCGTCTACTTTCTGGGCGGCGCGGCGCTTGCCGCGCTGCTTCCGGCCTTACGCATCGGCTGGCGGAATGCCGCCCTGATAGCCGCGGCCTTCCTGGCGGTCGCGATGCCGAACCTTGCCTGGAACGCGGCAAACGGCTTTGCCACGGTCGGACACACCATGGACAATGTCGGCTGGATCAGGGAGGAGCCGTCCCTTGTCCGGCTGGACCCCGCGGGCGCGCTCCGGTTCCTTCTGTCCCAGCTTGCCGTTTTCGGGCCGGTCCTGTTCGGCGGCCTCGTCGCCGCGGCGGTCCATCCCCGCGACGACAGGATCCGCGCGCTTGCCCTGGCGAGCATTCCGATCGTGCTGCTCGTGACCGCACAGGCCCTGCTGTCCCGCGCCTATGCCAACTGGGCGGTCGCGGCCTATTTCGCGGGCTCGATCGCCGCGGTGGCCGTGCTGGTCCGGCGCCCCGCGCTGCTTCGCGCTTCGCTTGCGGTCAACCTCGCGCTGACGCTGGCACTGCCGGTCGCCACGGCCGTCGCTCCTTCCTTCGAGGTCGGGGGAAAACCTGTCCTGTCGCGCTACCTCGGCCGGGCCGACCTGTCGCGCCAGATCATCGGGCAGGCGGGGTTCCAGGGCGCGAAGATCGTGGTCGCGTCGGATCGGGACGTCCTCGCGGACCTCTTCTATACCGGGCGCGACAGCGGGCTTGCCTTCCGTGCGCTTCCGACCGGGCGTCCGCCCCGCAACTACTACGAGCAGACCTACACGCTTGGTCCCGGCGACAGCGGTCTGGTGCTTGCCGTGCTCGCTCGGCCGCCCGCCTGCGCCGGGGGCGTGAGGCCGCCGCTCGCGCGGCTCGATGTCGCAAACGGCGCCTATGCCGGCAAGCCCCTGGCCGTGTATCTGGTCGGCGTCAACTGCCTGCTTCCCGATGCCTGACTGCAGGACCCTTGCGCTTGTGGTGGCGCTGGCGGCGCTGGCCGCGGCCGCCCTGTTCTCGCTCTGGCCGCGCATCGACCTTCTTGTCTCGGGCCTGTTCTACGTCCGCGGCGCAGGCTTTCCGCTCGCCGACGACCCGGTTGCGGTCGCCCTGCGCCGGACGATCTGGTGGGCGAGCGATGCCATGGTCATCGCCGCCCTCGCGGGCCTTGTCCTGGCGGCGGCCGGACGGGCGCCCTTCCATCTCGGCGGGCGCATCTGGGGCTTCGTGCTGCTGCTCTACGCGCTCGGGCCGGGCATCGTCGTGAACCTCGGGCTGAAGAACACCTGGGGCAGGGCGCGGCCCGCCGACGTGCTCGAGTTCGGCGGAAGCCGCACCTTCACGCCCGCGCTCCGGATCAGCGACCAGTGCGCCAGCAACTGTTCGTTCGTGTCCGGCGAAGGCGCGGCCGCCGCGGCGCTGTCAATCTCGGCCGCCGTGATCCTGTGGCACCTGCGCCACCGCCTGCCGGCCTCGGTCCTGCGCGGCGGGCTTGCGGCTTGCCTGGTCGTCGGACTGACCGGGTTGGCGCTGCGTGTGATGGCGGGACGCCATTTCCTGTCCGATACCGTGTTCGCCGTGCTGATCGTCGCGGCCCTCGCGCTGGCCCTTCACCGGCTGCTTTTCGGCGCCTCGGACACGGGCGCCCCGCGCGATCCGGGGCGCCGTTGACACCCCCGGCGATTCCCCCTATACGGCGCGCACTCCGGCGGCGGGCATCTGCTGACGGGGTTCACAATTTGATGTGGTCATGATCCGGGCCTCGGGGCCTCGATCCTCTGGAATTCCACCGCGTCGTCGCCGCGAAGGCGACGCATGCGGTTTTGGCGTTTTCGCGGACGCGCGAAGGGGCCGTAACGACGAAACCTGCGCCGGGGCCCCGGCGCGAGACCTGGGTAACACGGGGTAACACCGGAATGCCGACGATCCAGCAGCTGATCCGCAAGCCGCGGCAGCCGAGCGTCTATCGCTCGAAATCGCAGCACCTCGAAGGCTGCCCGCAGAAGCGCGGCGTCTGCACGCGCGTCTACACCACGACGCCGAAGAAGCCGAACTCGGCCATGCGGAAGGTCGCCAAGGTGCGCCTGACCAACGGCTTCGAGGTGATCAGCTACATCCCCGGCGAAAAGCACAACCTTCAGGAACACTCGGTCGTCCTGATCCGCGGCGGCCGGGTGAAAGACCTTCCGGGCGTCCGCTACCACATCCTGCGCGGTGTTCTCGACACGCAAGGCGTCAAGGACCGTCGCCAGCGTCGTTCGAAATATGGCGCCAAGCGTCCGAAATGAGGAGCTGAGATATGTCGCGTCGTCACGCTGCCGAAAAGCGCGAAGTCCTGCCGGACGCCAAGTACGGCGACCGCGTGGTCACGAAGTTCATGAACAACCTGATGGTCGACGGCAAGAAGTCGGTGGCCGAGCGCATCGTCTACTCCGCGCTGGAGCGCGTCGAGACACGCCTGAAGCGCCCACCGATCGATGCCTTCCACGAGGCGCTGGACAACGTGAAGCCCTCGGTCGAGGTCCGGTCGCGCCGCGTCGGCGGTGCCACCTACCAGGTGCCGGTCGAGGTGCGTACCGAACGCCGCGAGGCGCTGGCGATCCGCTGGCTCATCACCGCGTCGAAGAACCGCAACGAGAACACGATGGAGGAGCGGCTTGCGGCCGAGCTTCTCGATGCCGCCAACGGCCGTGGCACGGCGGTGAAGAAGCGCGAAGACACCCACAAGATGGCCGACGCGAACAAGGCGTTCAGCCACTACCGCTGGTAAGGGTTCCCGATCATGGCACGCGAATACCCGCTGAACCTCTACCGAAACTTCGGGATCATGGCCCATATCGACGCGGGCAAGACCACGACGACGGAGCGCATCCTCTACTACACCGGCAAGTCCCACAAGATCGGCGAAGTCCATGACGGCGCCGCGACGATGGACTGGATGGAGCAGGAGCAGGAGCGCGGCATCACCATCACCTCGGCCGCGACGACCACCTTCTGGGAGCGCACCGAGGACGGCGAGACGCCGCAGACCCCGAAGCACCGTTTCAACATCATCGACACCCCCGGCCACGTGGACTTCACCATCGAGGTCGAGCGTTCGCTCGCCGTGCTCGACGGCGCGGTGTGCCTTCTCGACGCCAATGCCGGCGTCGAGCCGCAGACCGAAACCGTCTGGCGCCAGGCCGACCGCTACGAGGTTCCGCGCATCGTGTTCGTCAACAAGATGGACAAGATCGGTGCCGACTTCTTCAACTGCGTGAAGATGATCAAGGACCGCACGGGCGCAATCCCGGCGCCGATCGCGCTGCCGATCGGGGCCGAGGACAAGCTCGAGGGCATCATCGACCTCGTGACCATGCAGGAATGGGTCTACCAGGGCGAAGACCTTGGCGCGACCTGGGAACTGCGCCCGGTGCGCCAGGGCCTGAAGGCGGAAGCCGAGGAATGGCGCGGCAAGCTGATCGAGCTTGCCGTCGAGCAGGACGACGCCGCGATGGAATCCTACCTCGACGGCACCGAGCCTTCGGTCGAGGAACTGCGCGCGCTGATCCGCAAGGGCACGCTGAAGATGGCCTTCGTGCCCGTCACCTGCGGGTCGGCCTTCAAGAACAAGGGCGTCCAGCCCGTCCTGAACGCGGTGATCGACTACCTGCCCTCGCCCCTCGACATCAAGCCCTACATGGGCTTCGCGCCGGGCGACGAGACGGAGACCAGGAGCATCGCGCGGTCGGCCGATGACGCGCAGCCCTTCGCGGGCCTCGCGTTCAAGATCATGAACGACCCCTTCGTGGGCTCGCTCACCTTCACGCGGATCTATTCGGGCGTCCTGAAGAAGGGCGACCAGATGATGAACGCGACCAAGGGCCGGCGCGAGCGTGTCGGCCGCATGATGATGATGCATGCCAACAACCGCGAGGAAATCGACGAAGCCTTCGCGGGCGACATCATCGCGCTGGCCGGTCTGAAGGAAACGACGACGGGCGACACGCTCTGCAACCCCGACAAGCCGGTGGTGCTCGAGACGATGACGTTCCCCGAGCCGGTCATCGAGATCGCGGTCGAGCCGAAGTCGAAGAACGACCAGGAAAAGATGGCTCTGGCGCTCCAGCGTCTGGCGGCCGAAGACCCGTCCTTCCGTGTGGAAACCGACCAGGAGTCGGGCCAGACGATCATGAAGGGCATGGGCGAGCTTCACCTCGACATCCTCGTCGACCGCATGCGGCGCGAGTTCAAGGTCGAGGCGAACATCGGCGCCCCGCAGGTCGCCTACCGCGAGACGATCTCGCGCGAGGCCGAGATCGACTACACCCACAAGAAGCAGACCGGCGGCACCGGCCAGTTCGCCCGCGTCAAGCTCGTGATCGCGCCGACCGAACCGGGCGAAGGCTATTCCTTCGAGAGCAAGATCGTCGGCGGCGCGGTGCCGAAGGAATACATCCCCGGCGTCGAGAAGGGCATCAAGTCGGTCATGGACTCGGGCCCGCTCGCCGGCTTCCCGGTCATCGACTTCAAGGTCGCGCTGGTTGACGGCGCCTTCCACGATGTCGACTCGTCGGTGCTCGCCTTCGAGATCGCGTCCCGTGCGGCGATGCGCGAGGGCCTGAAGAAGGCCGGGGCGAAGCTGCTCGAGCCGATCATGAAGGTCGAGGTGGTGACGCCCGAGGAATACACCGGCGGCATCATCGGCGACCTGACCTCGCGCCGGGGCATGATCAACGGCCAGGACAGCCGCGGCAATGCGAACGTCATCACCGCGATGGTGCCGCTCGCCAACATGTTCGGCTACATCAACAACCTGCGCTCCATGTCGTCGGGCCGTGCCGTGTTCACGATGCTCTTCGACCACTACGACGCGGTTCCGCAAAACATCTCGGACGAGATCCAGAAGAAATACGCCTGACCGTCAGGTCAGGCGCCCCGGACCTGATCCGGGGCCTCGAAACTCACAGGAGGCCATCATGGCGAAGGCGAAATTCGAACGGACGAAACCGCACGTGAACATCGGGACGATTGGGCACGTGGACCATGGCAAGACGACGCTGACGGCGGCGATCACGAAGTATTTCGGCGAGTTCAAGGCCTATGACCAGATCGACGCGGCGCCGGAGGAGCGTGCGCGGGGGATCACGATCTCGACGGCGCATGTGGAATACGAGACCGAGAAGCGGCACTACGCGCATGTGGACTGCCCCGGCCACGCCGACTATGTGAAGAACATGATCACGGGTGCGGCGCAGATGGACGGGGCGATCCTTGTCTGCGCGGCCTCGGACGGGCCGATGCCGCAGACGCGCGAGCACATCCTTCTGGGCCGCCAGGTGGGGATTCCCTACATGGTGGTCTACATGAACAAGATCGACCTTGTGGACGACGAGGAGCTTGTCGAGCTTGTCGAGATGGAGCTGCGCGAGCTTCTGTCGTCCTACGACTATCCGGGCGACGACATTCCGATCATCAAGGGCTCGGCGCACCAGGCGCTGATCGGCGAGCGCCCCGACATCGGCGAGAGTTCGATCCGGGCGCTGATGAAGGCGGTTGACGACTACATCCCGACGCCGGTGCGCGCCGTGGACCAGCCGTTCCTGATGCCGATCGAGGACGTGTTCTCGATCTCGGGCCGGGGCACGGTGGTGACGGGGCGGGTGGAGCGCGGGGTGATCAACGTCGGCGACGAGGTCGAGATCGTGGGGATCCGGGCGACGACGAAGTCGGTCTGCACGGGGGTGGAGATGTTCCGCAAGCTCTTGGACCGGGGCGAGGCGGGCGACAACATCGGGGCGCTCCTGCGCGGGATCGAGCGCGACGGGGTCGAGCGTGGGCAGGTTCTCTGCAAGCCGAAGTCGGTGACGCCGCACACGCATTTCGAGGCCGAGGCCTATATCCTGACGAAGGAGGAGGGCGGGCGGCACACGCCGTTCTTCGCCAACTACCGGCCGCAGTTCTACTTCCGCACGACGGATGTGACGGGCACCGTGAAGCTGCCCGCCGGGACCGAGATGGTGATGCCGGGCGACAACCTGAAGTTCGAGGTCGAGCTCATCGCGCCCATCGCGATGGAGGAGAAGCTGCGCTTCGCCATCCGCGAGGGCGGCCGCACCGTCGGCGCAGGCGTCGTCTCCAAGATCATCAAGTGAGGCGCGGCGGGGTCCGCCCGCCACGCCCCGCCGGGCAGAACAGCCTGCCCGGCACCAGAATGCGGTTCGACGCAGTCCGGGCATGAGGCCCGGCCTGCCTCTCGACCGGAGCCCAATTCGAGGCGAAGAAGATGCACGGTCAGACTATCCGCATCCGGCTCAAGGCCTTCGACTACCGCGTGCTGGACGCCGGCACGCAGGAAATCGTGTCGACCGCCAAGCGCACCGGGGCCCAGGTCCGCGGCCCGATCCCGCTGCCCAACAAGATCGAGAAGTTCACCGTCCTGCGCGGCCCGCATATCGACAAGAAGAGCCGCGACCAGTGGGAAATCCGCACCCACAAGCGGCTTCTCGACATCGTCGATCCGACCCCGCAGACGGTGGACGCGCTGATGAAGCTCGACCTCGCCGCCGGCGTGGATGTCGAGATCAAGGTCGTGGGGGCGTAAGAGATGCTGCGCTCTGGAGTGATCGCCAAGAAGATCGGGATGACGCGCCTCTTCCTCGAGGACGGCAAGCAGGTTCCCGTCACCGTCCTGCAACTGGACGGCCTGCAGGTCGTGGCCCAGCGCACCGCCGACAAGGACGGCTACACCGCCGTCCAGCTCGGTGCGGGCACGGCCAAGGCCAAGCGGACCTCCGCCGCGATGCGGGGCCACTTCGCCAAGGCGCAGGTCGCGCCGAAGCGCAAGGTCGCCGAGTTCCGCGTTTCCCCCGAGAACCTGATCGGGGTCGGCGAGGAGATCACCGCGAACCACTACGCCGCAGGGCAGTACGTGGACATCGCGGGCACCTCGGTCGGCAAGGGCTTTGCCGGCGGCATGAAGCGCTGGAACTTCGGCGGCCTCAGGGCCTCGCACGGCGTGTCGGTCTCGCACCGCTCGCATGGCTCGACCGGCCAGTGCCAGGACCCGGGCAAGGTGTTCAAGGGAAAGAAGATGGCCGGCCACCTCGGTTCGGTCCGCGTCACCACCCAGAACATCCAGGTCGTCCGCACGGATGCCGAGCGCGGCCTGATCATGGTCAAGGGCTCGGTCCCCGGCAACAAGGGCGGCTGGGTCACGATCAAGGACGCGGTGAAGAAGCCGCTTCCCAAGGACCTGCCGCTTCCCGCGGCGCTGAAATCGGCCGCGGCTCCGGCCGCTCCGGCGGCGGAAACCGCCGCCGAAGGGGGTGAGGCATGAAACTCGACGTCCTCAAGCTTGACGCCAAGAAGGCCGGGTCGATCGACCTCGACGACGCGATCTTCGGGCTGACGCCGCGCGCGGACATCCTGCACCGGGTAGTGCGCTGGCAGCGGGCCAAGGCCCAGGCCGGCACGCATTCCACGCTCGGCCGGGCCGACGTGGCCTATTCCACGAAGAAGATCTACCGCCAGAAGGGCACCGGCGGCGCACGCCACGGCTCGCGCAAGGCCCCGATCTTCCGCAAGGGCGGCATCTACAAGGGCCCGGTCCCGCGCAGCCATGCGCATGACCTGCCGAAGAAGTTCCGCGCCCTCGGCCTGAAGCACGCCCTGTCGGCGAAGGCGCTGGCCGGCAACCTCGTCGTCCTCGACTCGCTCGAGATGAAGGAAGCCAGGACCGCCATCCTCGCCAAGGCCGCGAAGGAACTCGGCTGGAAGCGCGTCCTGATCATCGACGGGGCGGAGGTGAACGAGAACTTCGCCAGGGCTGCCGCGAACATCGACGGCATCGACGTGCTGCCGTCGATGGGCGCGAACGTCTACGACATCCTCAGGCGTGACACGCTGGTGCTCACGCGCGCAGGTGTCGAGGCGCTGGCCGCCCGTCTGGGCAAGGGCACCGTCGCGAAAGGGGACGCGAAATGAGCAAGGCACCCACCACGGCGGCCAAGCCCGAGCACTACGACGTGATCGTGAAGCCGGTCATCACCGAGAAGGCGACGATGGCGTCCGAACACGGCGCGGTCGTCTTCCGCGTGGCGAAGGATGCGACGAAGCCGCAGATCAAGGAAGCGGTCGAGACGCTGTTCGGCGTCAAGGTGAAGGCGGTCAACACCACCGTCACCAAGGGCAAGGCCAAGAAGTTCCGCGGCCGCCCCGGCGTCCGCTCGGACGTGAAGAAAGCCTACGTGACGCTCGAAGAGGGCAACACCATCGACGTGTCGACCGGCCTCTGATAGAGGGGCCCGACCCGGGCGGTTCCGGCGACGGGGCCGCCTTCCGATTTGACGAAACGGACCGCAAGGTCCAAAGCAACGGAAGACAGAAAGCATGGCACTCAAGTCGTACAAGCCGACGACGCCTGGCCAGCGCGGGCTGGTTCTGATCGACCGTTCGGAGCTTTGGAAAGGACGTCCGGTCAAGGCGCTCACCGAGGGCGTCAAGCAGACCGGCGGCCGGAACAATACCGGACGGATCACGATGTGGCACAAGGGTGGCGGCGCCAAGCGCCTCTACCGCGTGGTCGATTTCCGCCGCACCAAGTTCGACATGGCCGCGACGGTCGAGCGCATCGAATACGATCCGAACCGCACGGCCTTCATCGCCCTGGTGAAATACGCCGACGGCGAACTGAGCTACATCCTCGCCCCGCAGCGCCTCGCCGTCGGCGACCAGGTGATCGCGGGTGCCAAGACCGACGTGAAGCCCGGCAACGCGATGCCGTTCTCGGGCATGCCGATCGGCACGATCGTCCACAACGTCGAGCTGAAGCCCGGCAAGGGCGGTCAGATCGCCCGCGCCGCCGGCACCTATGCCCAGTTCGTCGGCCGGGACGGCGGCTACGCACAGATCCGCCTCTCGTCGGGCGAGCTTCGCATGGTGCGCCAGGAATGCATGGCGACGGTCGGGGCGGTGTCGAACCCCGACAACAGCAACCAGAACTTCGGCAAGGCCGGGCGGATGCGCCACATGGGCATCCGCCCGACGACGCGCGGTGTCGCCATGAACCCGATCGACCACCCGCATGGCGGCGGTGAAGGCCGAACGAGCGGAGGCCGCCACCCGGTCACCCCCTGGGGCAAGGGCACCAAGGGCACCAAGACACGCTCGAACAAGGCGACGGACAAGTACATCGTCCGCTCGCGCAGCGCGAAGAAGGGGCGTTGATCCATGGCACGTTCTGTTTGGAAGGGTCCCTTTGTCGACGGCTATCTGCTGAAGAAGGCGGAAAGGGCGCGCGGATCGGGGCGTTCGGAAGTCATCAAGATCTGGTCGCGCCGGTCGACCATCCTGCCGCAGTTCGTCGGTCTGACGTTCGGCGTCTACAACGGGCAGAAGCACATCCCGGTGTCCGTCACCGAGGAGATGATCGGCCAGAAGTTCGGTGAATACTCGCCGACGCGGACCTACTACGGCCACGCCGCCGACAAGAAAGCCAAGAGGAAGTAAGCCATGAGCAAGGAAAAGAATCCGCGCCGCGTGGCCGAGAACGAAGCCCTCGCCAAGGCGAAGATGCTGCGTGTCAGCCCGCAGAAGCTGAACCTCGTGGCCGGCCTCATCCGCGGCAAGAAGGTCGAGAAGGCGCTGGCCGACCTCACCTTCTCGAAGAAGCGCATCGCGGGCGACGTGAGGAAGTGCCTTCAGTCGGCCATCGCCAACGCCGAGAACAACCACGGACTCGACGTCGACGAACTGGTCGTCGCCGAGGCCTGGGTCGGCAAGAACATCACGCTGAAGCGGGGCCGTCCGCGGGCGCGCGGCCGGTTCGGCAAGATCATGAAACCCTTCAGCGAACTGACCATCAAGGTGCGTCAGGTCGAAGCCGCCGGGGAGACTGCGTAATGGGACAGAAGGTCAACCCGATCGGGATGCGCCTCCAGGTCAACCGCACCTGGGACAGCCGCTGGTTTGCCGACAGCAAGGAGTACGGCAACCTTCTTCTGGAAGACCTGCGGATGCGCGAGTTCATCCATGAAGAGGCCAAGCAGGCCGGCGTGTCGAAGGTCATCATCGAGCGGCCGCACAAGAAGTGCCGCGTGACGATCCATACCGCGCGCCCCGGTGTCATCATCGGAAAGAAGGGCGCCGACATCGAGACGCTGAGAAAGAAGCTCGCCAACTTCACGAAGTCCGAGCTTCACCTGAACATCGTCGAGATCCGCAAGCCCGAGCTTGACGCGATGCTGGTCGCGGAATCGATCGCCCAGCAGCTCGAGCGCCGGGTGTCGTTCCGCCGGGCGATGAAGCGGGCCGTCCAGAACGCGATGCGCATGGGTGCCCTCGGCATCCGGGTGAACGTGTCGGGCCGCCTCGGCGGGGCCGAGATCGCGCGCACCGAATGGTACCGCGAAGGCCGGGTGCCGCTGCACACGCTCCGCGCCGATATCGACTATGCGCTGGCCGAGGCCAAGACGCCCTATGGCGTGATCGGCTGCAAGGTCTGGATCTTCAAGGGCGAGATCATGGAGCACGATCCGCAGGCGCGCGATCGCCGTGCGGCCGAGCTTCAGGATGGCCCCGCCCCGCGGGGCGCGCGCCCTGACCGGCGGGACGACCGCCGCGACGGCCGCTGAGAGGTAGGGAAAAATGCTGCAACCGAAACGGACGAAGTTCCGCAAACAGCACAAGGGCCGTATCCATGGCGAGGCGAAGGGCGGGTTCGCGCTGAACTTCGGCGCCTTCGGCCTGAAGGCCACGGAGCCCGAGCGCGTCACCGCGCGCCAGATCGAGGCGGCCCGCCGCGCCATCACCCGCCACATGAAGCGCCAGGGTCGCGTCTGGATCCGCGTGTTCCCCGACCTGCCCGTGACCTCGAAGCCGATCGAAGTTCGGATGGGCTCGGGCAAGGGATCGGTCGACTTCTGGGCCTGCAAGGTCAAGCCCGGCCGGATCATGTTCGAGATCGACGGCGTGGACGAGGAGATCGCCCGCGAAGCGCTGCGTCTGGGGGCGATGAAGCTGCCCGTGACAACGCGCGTCGTGGTCCGCGAGGACTGGTGATCGCGGCGGGGTGAACCCCGCCCTGCATCGAAAAAAGGGGCCCCCGGCGAGCAATCGGCGGGGGCCTTTCCGTTATCGGAAGGACCCGTTCATGCCCACCATCACCCCCCTCTTCGTCACCCGCCTCTACCGCGCGGCGGTCAACGACCTTGCTAGGCCGAAGATCGACCACGACGAGCTTCGCGCCTCGTGCCTCGCCATCGCCGGGGATGACGAGGCCGGGCAGGCGTGGTGCGAGCGCGAGGGGTATCCGGGTTACACCTCCTACGCCTCGCTGGCCGACCTGCCCTGGCGGTTCCCGATCTTCGCCGACCTCGTGAAGGCATTGGACAGGCATGTCGCCGCCTTCGCCAAGGACCTCGCCTTCGATCTGAAGGGCCGCAAGCTCAAGTGCGACTCGCTCTGGATCAACGTCCTGCCCGAAGGCGGCAGCCACGGCAGCCACATCCACCCCCAGTCGGTCATCTCGGGCACCACCTACGTGGCGATGCCCGAGGGGACGAGCGCGCTCAAGCTGGAAGATCCGCGGCTCGCCATGATGATGCATGCGCCCGTGCGCACGAGGGACGCACCCGAGGAGTTGCGGCCCTTCGTCTACGTGAAGCCCTCGGTGGGCGAGGTGCTGATGTGGGAAAGCTGGCTCCGGCACGAGGTTCCGACGAACATGGCCGGGGATGACCGGATCAGCGTCAGCTTCAACTACGGCTGAGGCCCGTCCTGACCGAGGTCTCGTCGACGAAGACCGCCGGTGCGGGGCCTGCCGCCCGCCGCGCCCGGCTCCGCCACGCCGCAACCAGCCGCACCGCCATGCTGGCCGCTCACCCCGAACACCCGACCCGCCGCCCGCGCCGAATGACCCGCCTCGACATGGGCCACGATCCGCTCCCGAAGGTCCAACGAGTAGGGCTTGCCCATGATCCACCTCCCAAGGGTAGTGGATAACGTCGTCACCCCATTGGGAATCCCCGATTCACCACAAGAGCAAACCGCTTTAACATCAGATGGACGAGTTATCGGGGGTCACAGCAGAAGGGCTGATAGGCGGCCTTGTGGATATTGACGATCTTGCGGTCCTTGGGGCCGATCGGTTTCATCTCGGGTTCCGATTTTTGCCTATGAGTTAAGTTTCTTGACTCAGGTCAAGGCGCGGTGTGCGCTTCGTGCTCGTCTGATTGGAAAGTCAATGGATCAGAGGAGCAATGCGATGACGAAGAAAATTCTTTGCCCGACCGACGGATCGGACCATGCCATGTTGGGCGTTGTCCGGGCCGCAGAATTTGCCAGGCTGACCGGGGCGCATCTGACGATCTGTGCGGTCAACCTAGCGCTGGGTGGGGCCAGGGGGCCGCTGATCAACCAGTGGCCGGATGAAGAGGTCGAAGCGATCCTGAAAAAGGCTGAGGCCGAGGCGAAAGCCTCGGGGGCCACGGATGTGGGCACCGTGGCGGTGGTGTCGCGGACTGCCGGGGCTGCAATCATTGCCTATGCCGAGGAGATCGGGGCCGATCACATCGTGATGGGCACCGGCGACAAGCGCGGGGTCAAGCGGCTGGTGCTGGGCTCGGTTGCCGCAGAAGTCGCCGGCCAGGCGCATTGCACCGTGACGGTTGCCCGCTAGCAGGCTGCTGAAGAACTCGGTGCTCGACATGGTTTGAGGGACATGATTCACCCTTTGCGTGGCGGCGACGGGGGTGGTTATGCGCGGGACGGGCGCCGCGGCGGGGTCGCTGTTCAGCTATGTCGATGTCGAGGAGCGCATCCCGGGCCGGCACCGCTGCGCAAGGTTCGGCAGGTCGTCAACGACGTCCTCTCTGGGGCGGTTTTCGGCGCCCCTGAATTGGCAGGGGATTCCCAAGTCTGAAGTCTTCTGATTCACGATATCGGCTGGCAAAGGAGGCCGGCGGATATGGCTCGGGCCTTGTCTTTGGATTTGCGGGCGTTGGTTGAGGAGACCTCGGACCTGACACCGGACGAGATCCGCGAGGCACCTGCCGCGCGCGGCATACGGGTCAGCGTGGCGGGCGTCTGGCGCTTCTTCGATCGCCACAACATCACGCGAAAAAAAGACCGCGCACGCGACCGAACAGGATCGCCCCGACATCCTGAGCCGGCGCCGGGCCTGGGTCGAAGGCCAGTTCGATCTCGACCCCGACCGCCCGGTGTTCATCGACGAGACCCGGGCCAGCACCAACATGGCCCGCCGTCATGGCAGGGCGCCCAAGGGCCGGCGGCTCCGCGCCGGGGTGCCTCATGTCCACTGGAAGACGACCACCTTCGTGGCGGGCTTGCGGAACACCGGCATGGTGGCACCCATGGTGCTCGACGGGCCGATCAACCGCGATGCGTTCGCCGCCCATGTCGAGCAGGTCCCTGTCCCCGAACTGACGCCCGGCGACATCGTCATCATGGACAACCTATCCAGCCGCAAGGCGCCGGCCATCGGCGAGGCGATCCGGGCGACAGGCGCGAGGCTCTTCCACCTCCCCGCCTACTCTCCCGACCTCACCCCGATCGAGCAGGCTATCGCCAAGCCCGAAGCTCACCTGCGCAAGGCCGCTGAGCGCACCATCCACGGCCTCTGGAACGCCATCGGACGCATCCTCGACCTCTACTCCCCGCAAGAACGTGCCAACCACTTCAGCGCATGCGGATATGACCCAACATGATCGAAAACCGCTCTAGCCTCCGGCCGGGCCGGCGCCGCCGGGGACGGGCGCCGCGAGGCCGACCTGCCCCAGATTGGTCTGCTTCATGAAGTCGAGGAAGGCGTCCCGGAACTGCCGGGTGTGGAGATGGGCGAGCCTGTCGGCGCGTTCGACGTCGCGGTCGCGAATCGCCTCGAGCATCTCATCGTGTTCGCCGGTCAGCAGGTGGCCGCCCCGGCCTTCCTCGACATGGCGGAAGTGGAGATGCAGGATGCGCCGTCCCTGGTTGAGGAGGCGGTCGTAGAACGAGGCGAGGTAGGGATTCCCGCCCGCCGCGGCGATGGCCATGTGGAAGTTCCTGTTGGCTTCCGACATGGCGAGGTGGCGGCCGGAGCGGACGGCGGCCGTGAAGTCGGCCTGCCGGGCCGCGATCGCCCGGAGATCGGCCTCGGTGCGGAGTGCCGCCGCGAGGCGCGTGTTCATCCGCTGGGCGATGTCGAGCGCCTCGACATATCTCGGGACGCTCTGGACATCGATCGGGGCAACGATCGTGGAGCGGTTGGCGAGCGTGACCACCAGCTCCTCGCCGGAAAGGCGGATCAGCGCCTCGCGCACCGGCGAGCGGGACATCCCGAAGCGCTCGGCAAGCGTGGTCTCGTCCAGAAGCTGCCCCGGCGCAAGCCGGAGCCCGAGTATCTCGTCCCGGATCGTCTCGTAGGCGATGCGGACGCCCATTCCCCTGGTGCGCCGCGCTTCCGGTCCGTCATCTGCGCGCATGGCCGCCTCCCTGCCGGACCGGAGGATAGCCGACGCGCGGGAAACGTGTCGACACGGAATATTCTGTTTGACGGCGCCCGGACGGACCGGCCAATATGAGTCGACAACGTGCCGACTGAAGAGTCGCGGCGCCGGGCCCGGGCGGCGGGTCCGCTGCCGCCGCGGGAAAGGATGGTCCGATGCCGAAGCTCCGTGGCGTGCTGCCCGCGCTCGTCACCCCGTTCGACGCCGAGGGGGGGATCGACTTCGCGGCCTTCGGACGGCACCTCGAGACCCTGCGCGCCGCGGGCGTCATGGGCTGGGTGCCCTGCGGATCGTCGGGCGAGTACAACCTGATGACCGACGCCGAGCGCGACAGCGTGCTGCGCTTCGTCAGGGACTTCGCCCGGCCGGGGGAAACCCTTGTCGCGGGGACCAACGCCCCTTCGACCGCCGGCGTCATCGCCAACACCCTCCGCGCGAAGGCGGCGGGCTATGATGCCGTCCTCCTCGCCGTGCCGTTCTACACGAAGCCCACGCAGGCCGAGATCGTCCGCCACTTCGAGACGGTGGCCGCCGCGACGGACATGGACATCGTGCTCTATTCCTATCCGGGCAAGGACGGGGTGGAGATCGGCTACGAGGCGCTCGACGCGCTGGCCGACAACCCGCGGATCATCGCGATCAAGGAATCCTCGGGGGTGCTGCAGCGCGCCATCGGCATCTCGACCCGCTATGGCGGGCGCATCGAGCTTGTCTCGGGCTCGGACGACATCGCGCTCGACTTCATGCTCTGGGGGGCGGAGGCGTGGATATGCGGTCCGGCGAACTGCATGGCGCGGGCGGTCTGCGATCTCGACCGGACCTTCCGCGCCGGGGATATCGCCACGGCGCGGGACATCATGATCCGGCTCTGGCCGGCGATGAACATCCTCGAATCCGGCAAGTTCGTGCAGAAGCTCAAATACGGCTGCGCGCTCCAGGGCACGCCCGTGGGCGAGTGCCGGATGCCCTTCGGCCCGCTGACTGCCGACGAGAAGGCGGCCTTCGCCGCCGCCATGCGGCCGATCGTCGAGTGGCGCTGAGGCGCCGGCGGGGGACGGCAATGACCACCACCGTCGTCGTCGGCGCGGGGATCATCGGCACGGCGATCGCGCATGACCTGCAGGGGCGCGGCCGCCGGGTCGTGCTCGTCGACCGCGATGCGCCGGGCCGGGGCGCGTCCTTCGGCAACCTCGCCTCCGTCGCGGTGACCGAGTTCATGCCCGCCTCGCGCCCGGCGGTCTGGAAGAGGATCCCCGGCTGGCTGCTCGACCCGGAAGGACCGGTGCGCATCCGCCCCGGCTACATGCCGCGGCTTTTCCCGTGGGTCCTGCGCTTCCTCGCCGCGTCCCGCCCCGCCCGGCTGCGCGAGATCGAGGCGCAGAACGCGGCGCTCTGCGCCCGCGCGCTCGACGACATGCTCGCCCTTTTGCGCGCGACCGGGCTCGAGACCGAGATCTCCGAGGAAGGCTGCCTGTCGCTCTATGCCGACGAGGCCGAGTTCCGGGCCGACCGCGACCACATCGCGGTCCTCGAACGCTTCGGCTTTCCGCACGAGGTGATCGGGCCGCCGGCGATCCGGGCGCTCGAGCCGGAGCTGTCGGACCGGATCGGCCTTGCCGTGCTGTTCCCCCAGAACCGCTCGATCCGGGATCCCTACCGGCTGGTCCTCGCGCTGGCAGAGCGCTTCACCGGCCTGGGCGGGCGGATCGAGAGGGGCGAGGTCGCCGCCTTCAGCCGCGCCGACCGCATCCGCGCGGCGGTGCTGACGGATGGCCGCCACATCGCCGCCGACGAGATCGTGATCGCGGCCGGCGCCTTTTCGGCCCGTCTCGCCCGCGCGCTCGGCGAACCGATTCCGCTCGAGACCGAACGGGGCTACCATACCCAGATCATGGCGCCCGGCATCACGATGCGGCACGCGATCATCTGGCCTGCCCGGGCCTTCATGGCCACGCCGACCGCGGGCGGCATCCGCGTCGGGGGCACCGTCGAGATGGCGGGACTCGACGCGGCGCCGGACTATCGCCGGTCGAAGGTCACGGTTCGGCACGCGCGGGAAGCGCTTCCCAACCTGCGCTGCGAGGACGTCACCGAATGGATGGGGCACCGGCCGGCGCTGCCCGACACCCTGCCGATCCTGTCGGCCAGCGCCCGGACCCCGGGCGTCTTCTACGCCACCGGCCACGGCCATCTGGGCCTGACCTGCGCCGCCACCTCGGCCCGGCTGATGGGCGAGCTGATCACCGGCGCGCGGCCGTCGCTCGATCTCGCCCCCAACCGGGTCGACCGGTTCTGACGGGGTGGCGACGATGACCCACCGATCCCCCGCCACACCGCATCCGAAAGGCTGAGCCATGCGCTGGACCCGCACCATCCAGACCGTCGACGTGCATTGCGAGGGCGAGATCGGACGGGTCGTCACCGGCGGGGTGCTGAACGTGCCCGGGGCGTCGATGGCCGAGAAGCTCGATCATCTGAACCGGGTGGACGACGCGCTGCGCCGCTGGCTCTGTTCGGAGCCGCGGTCCGGGCCCGCGGGGTCGTTCTGCCTGCTCGTTCCGGCCTGCGACCCCGCGGCGGATGTCGGCCTGATCGTGCTGCAGCCCGACCAGGCGCATGCCATGTCGGGATCGAACGCGATCTGCACCGCGACGGCGCTGCTCGAGACCGGCATGCTGCCGATGCGCGAGCCCGTCAGCACCGTCACGCTCGACACCGCGGCCGGCCCGGTCAGGGCGACCGCGGCCTGCGCCGCGGGCAAGGCGACGCGGGTGACGCTCGACATGCCGCCGGCCTTCGCGGCGCGGCTGGACGCGGTGATCGAGACGAAGGAATGGGGGCCGGTGCGGTACGACCTCTGCTTCGGGGGGGTGTTCTATGCGCTGGTCGATGTCGCGCAGGTCGGCCTGGCGATCACCCCCGGAAACGCCCGCGCGCTGGCGACGATCGGGGTCGATCTGCGCAACCGAATCGCGGCGGCGGAACCTGCCCTGCACCCGCTGACGCCCGCGCTGAACGGTCTGGCCTACGTGATGTTCCGGTCGGACGAGCCCGACGGCGCGCTGCGCACCTGCACCACGCTTCGCCCCGGACGGGCGGACAGGTCGCCCTGCGGGACGGGGTCGAACTCCAACATGGCCGCACGGTTCGCGCGGGGTCTGGCGCGTCCCGGAGACGTGGTCGTGTCGCGGTCGATCATCGGCGGCGAGTTCGTGACGGAGTTCGTCGGGGAAACCGCGGTCGGCCCCTACCGGGCGGCGCGGAGCCGGGTCTCGGGGCAGGGCTGGATCTATGGCGTCAGCCAGATCGGGCTGGACCCGACCGACCCCTTCCCCTCGGGGTTCACGCTCTCGGACACCTGGGGCGGATGATGCTGCGGGGACAGAGGATCCTTGTGACCGGGGCCACCGGCGCCATCGGCCGGGCCGTCTGCAGGGCGCTGGCGGCCGAGGGGGCCGAGGTGGTGATCCATTTCGGGCGGAACCGGGCAGCGGCGGACCGGCTTCTGTCGGAGATCGGCGGCCGGGGGCTGGCGGTGCAGGCCGACCTCTCGGACCCCGCCGCGCCCGAGGCGCTCTGGGCGGCGGCCGAGGCGCGGGGCAGGATCACCGGCCTCGTCAACAACGCGGGGATCCGGTCGGAGGTCGGGCTCGATGCGCCGATGCCGGACTGGCAGGCGGTCTGGCTGCGCGAGTTCCGCGTCAACCTCTTCGCCGCCGCCGACCTGACCCGGCTCGCGATCGCGCATTTCCGCCGCTTCCGCACGCGGGGCGGCGGGCGGATCGTCAACATGGCCAGCCGTGCCGGGCAGCGGGGCTATGCCTCGGAGGCGATGGCCTACGGCGCGTCCAAGGCGGCGCTCATCAACCTGACCAGATCGGTCGCGCAGAGCCATGGCGCCGAGGGGATCACCGCCGTGGCGATCGCGCCGGGCTGGGTGCGGACCGAGATGGCCGAAGCCTTCGTCGCGCGGCACGGCGAAGCGGCGGCGCTGGCCGGAATACCGGTGGGGCGGATGGCCACGCCCGAGGAGATCGGCGAACTGACCGCCTTCCTGTTCCGCCCGTCGCAGCTCTCGCTCAACGGGGCGGTGCTGGACGTGAACGGCGGAAGGTACCTGCGCTGAAGGAGGACACCCATGCGCTTTCAGGACAAGACGGTGATCGTGACCGGGGCGGCGGGGGGGATCGGGTCGGCCATCGCCGCGCGCTTCGCGTCCGAAGGGGCGCGGGTTGTGGCGACCGACCTCGACGCCCGGGGCGCCGAGGCTGTCGCCGCCGCCATCCGTGGCGGCGGCGGCCGGGCGCGCGCCTTCGCCGCCGACATCGCCTCGCCCGAAGGCTGCAGGTCGATCGTCGCCGACGCGATGGCGGCCGAGGGCCGCATCGATGTCCTGTGCAACAACGCCGGGATCAACCGGCGCGGAGCGTTGCTGTCGCTGACCGCCGAGGACTGGCGGCTGTCGTTCGCCGTCAACGTCGATGCGATGTTCCACACCTGCCAGGCCGCGCTGCCGCACATGATCGCGGCGGGCGGCGGGGCGATCGTCAACACCGCCTCGCAATGGGGCCTCCATCCCGCGCCGAACCACATCGCCTACAACGTGACGAAGGCGGCCGTCGCGAGCTTCACCCAGAACCTCGCCCGCGACTATGCGCCCCGCAACATCCGCGTCAACGCGGTCTGTCCCGGCGAGATCCGCACACCGATGCTGGAAGACGGGGTGAGGCGGTCCGGCCGGACGATGGCCGATCTCGACCGGCTGGTGCCCTACGGGCGCGTCGGCCGGCCGGAGGAGGTGGCGGCGCTGGTGGCCTTCCTCGCCTCGGACGAGGCCCCCTTCATGTGCGGATCGCTGGTCGAGATCACCGGCGCGCAGGCGGTGGCCTAGACGGCGCTGCCGCCCACCGTCAGTCCGCCGATGAGCAGGGTCGGCTGGCCCACGCCGACCGGAACCCACTGTCCCGCCTTGCCGCAGTTGCCGATCCCCGGATCGAGCGTCATGTCGGCGCCGATGGCACGGATGTTGCGCAGGGCGGTGGCCCCGTCGCCGATCAGCGTCGCCCCCTTGACCGGTGCGCCCAGCTTGCCGTCCCTCACGCGGTAGGCCTCGGTGCAGGAGAACACGAACTTGCCATTGGTGATGTCCACCTGCCCGCCGCCGAAGCCGACGGCATAGATCCCGTCCCTGAGGTCGGCAAGGATCGCCCCCGGGTCGGCGGTGCCGCCCAGCATGTAGGTGTTCGTCATCCGCGGCATCGGGACATGGGCAAAGCTCTCGCGCCGCCCGTTGCCGGTGGGGGCGACCCCCATCAGGCGGGCGTTCTGGCGGTCCTGCATGTAGCCGACGAGGATCCCGTCCTCGATCAGCACGTTCCGCCCCGACGGCGTGCCCTCGTCGTCGACGGTGATCGACCCCCGGCGGTCGGGGATCGTACCGTCGTCGAGGACGGTCACCCCCGGTGCCGCCACGCGCTGGCCCATGAGGCCGGCGAAGGCCGAGGTCTTCTTGCGGTTGAAGTCGCCTTCGAGGCCGTGGCCCACCGCCTCGTGCAGGAGGATGCCCGGCCAGCCCGGCCCGAGCACCACGTCCATCACGCCGGCGGGGGCGGCTTCGGCCGCGAGGTTCACCCCGGCGATGCGGACCGCCTCGCGCACCGCCGCCTGCCATGTCTCGCGGTCGAGGAGCCCCGTCAGCCCCACGCGCCCGCCCCGGCCGGTCCCGCCCGACTCGCGCCGGCCGTCCTTCTCGACGATGACCGAGACATAGAGCCGCGTCATCGGGCGGGTGTCCGACACGAGCCCGCCGTCGGGGCGCAGGATGTGGATCTCCTGCACCGAGGCGCCGATCGTGGCCGAAACCTGCACGACCCGGGGATCGAGGGCGCGGGCATAGGCGTCGATCTCGCGCAGGGTCTCGACCTTGATGCCGAAGGTCGCGTCCTGCATCGGGTCGATGTCGGCGTAGAGCCTGCGGTTCGTTCCGGGCGGGGGCGGCGCCAGCCTGCCACCCCCGGCGCCGACCGCGAGCCGTGCGGTTTCGGCCGCCTGGCGCAGCGCGCGTTCGGAGATCTCGGTGGAATGGCCATAGCCCGCGACGTCGCCGCGGACCGCGCGGAGGCCGAAACCCTCGGAGGCCTCGTAGCTCGCCGAGCGCAGCCTGCCGTCGTCGAAGACAAGCCCCTCGCCCCGGCGCCGCTCGAGGAACAGTTCGCCGTCGTCGGCCCCCGCAGTGGCATCGCGCAGCACCGACAGCGCGCGGTCGCGGTCGATCTGCGTCTCGAAGGGGGAAAAGCGGTCATCGGTCATGGAAGCTCCGTCCTGCCCTGGCGCGAATCGAAGCGACGGTGTGCCGCAACGGTTTTGCTTGTTTGGCCCTCTCTAATATGTTTTTAGGAGCCACAGATACAACCGGCCGACGCCCTCGCGGGCGACGCGCCGCAGGCGGCGGAACAAGCCGCGGCAACGACGGGAACACGACATGCGCCTAGCTCCGAAAGTCTCCGGCCTTGCGGCTGCGGTTTCAGGATACGCTCTTGCCGGGGCCGCCTTCGCGCAGAATGCGACCCTCGAGGCCATCGGCCAGCCGAAACAGGGCGGAACCGGCTTCCAGCCGGCGTCCACCGAGCTCGCCCGCGACCAGCAATGGCTCGACGGGGCGCTGCACTGGCTGTCCGCGGGGGTCGTGGCGTTGGTCCTCGGACTTCTGCTGATCGTCATCCTGCGATTCAACCGCCGCGCCAATCCGACCCCCGCCCGCTTCACCCACAATGCGCCGCTGGAGGTGGTCTGGACGCTCGTTCCCGTCGTCATCCTCGTGGTGCTCGGGGCCTTCTCGCTGCCCATCCTGTTCAAGCAGCAGGAAATCCCCGAGGCCGATGTCACCATAAAGGTGACGGGCAACGCGTGGTTCTGGAGCTACGAGTATCCCGACGAGGGGATCTCGTTCGACAGCTATCTCATCGGTCATCCCGCGACCCTCGACGACAAGCTCGATCCCGGGGCGATTCCCTTCGTCTACAATGACGCGATGAAGAAGCGGCTCGAGCGGTCCGGCTACACGGGCGACCAGTTCCTTCTGGCGACGGACACCTCGGTCGTCGTCCCGGTGGGCAAGACGGTGGTGGTGCAGGTGACTTCGGCCGATGTGATCCACTCCTGGAAGGTGCCGGCCTTCGCGGTCATGCAGGACGCCGTTCCCGGCCGCATCGCCGAACTGTGGTTCAAGCCCGAGCGCGAGGGCATCTTCTTCGGCCAGTGCTCCGAGCTTTGCGGCAAGGACCACGCGTACATGCCGGTCACCGTCAAGGTGGTCAGTCAGCAGGTCTATGATGCATGGGTCGCGCAGACCAAGACGGCCGGAGCCTACGTGGAGCCGGATCTGACCAAGGTTGCGTCCAACTGAGGAGCGGCAGGGCCTGACCGGCCCGCCGGAGACAGGACACATGACCGACCTCAGCGCAGCGCACGACCCCGCGGCCCCCGCCCCGGCGGATGCGGGCTTCGGCGACTACGTGCAGCTCCTCAAGCCGCGCGTGATGTCGCTTGTCGTCTTCACGGCGGCGGTCGGCCTCTTCGTCGCGCCCGTCGCCGTCCATCCCTTCCTCGCCTTCGCCGCGATCCTGTTCATCGCGCTGGGCGGAGGCGCGTCGGGGGCGCTCAACATGTGGTACGAGGCCGACATCGACGCGGTCATGCGCCGGACCTCGATGCGGCCGATCCCCGCGGGGCGCATCCAGCCGAACGAGGCGCTTGGACTGGGCGTGGCCCTGTCGGGGATATCGGTCCTGATGCTCGGTCTGGTGGCGAACTGGTTCGCCGCGGCCCTCCTCGCCTTCACGATCTTCTTCTACGCCGTGGTCTACACGATGTGGCTGAAGCGGGCGACGCCGCAGAACATCGTCGTCGGCGGTGCAGCCGGGGCGTTCCCGCCGATGATCGGCTGGGCGGTCGCGACCGGCGGCGTCAGCCTTGAAAGCGTGCTGATGTTCGCGCTGATCCTTCTCTGGACGCCGCCGCATTTCTGGACGCTCGCGCTGTTCATGCGGGACGACTATTCCAAGGCGGGCGTGCCGATGCTGACGGTCACGCACGGGCGGCCCGCGACGCGGGTCCATATCCTTGCCTACACGATCCTGCTTGCGCCGCTGGCGGTAGGGGTCGCCTTCACCTCGATCGGCGGGCCGCTCTATCTTGCGGCTGCCGTCGTCCTTTCGGCCAGGTTCTGCCTCGGCGCCTGGCGGATCCTGCGGCGGAGCGAGGATGTCGCCGAGGCCGACGGCTACGCGGTCGAGAAGGCGTTCTTCCGCTATTCGCTCACCTATCTCTTCCTTCTGTTCGGGGCGCTCCTGGCCGAGGCCGCCCTGGCACCCTTCGGCATCGGAGGATGGGCGCCATGATCGCACACGAGCACGAGATCCATCGCCGCCGCTGGGGGCGCAACCTCGGTCTCGGGCTGGTCCTCGCCGGCTTCGTCGCACTGATCTTCGGGGTGACGGTGGCGAAGATCTCGAAACTCGAGGAGGGCCGTCTGCCCGGAGAGACGCAGAAGGTCGGGGTGGGCGAGTGAACGCGAAGAACCGGACGGCCCTGAAACTCGCGGGGTTCGTGGCCGTCATGGCCACGCTGTCCTTCGCCGCCGTGCCGTTCTACAGCTGGTTCTGCAGGGTGACAGGCTACGGCGGCACCCCGTCGGTCGCCTCGGCGGCTCCCGGCAAGGTGCTCGACCAGGTGGTCACCGTCCGCTTCGACGCCAACACGGGAAACGGGATGCCCTGGGAATTCCGTCCGGTGCTGCGCGAGATGAAGGTGCGCATCGGCGAGACTGCGGTGGCGTATTACGAGGCCTACAACCCGACCGGCCGGGTCATGGCCGGCACGGCGGGCTTCAACGTCGCCCCCGACCGGGCGGGCGGCTACTTTTCGAAGGTCGAGTGCTTCTGCTTCACCGAGCAGGTGCTGAAGCCCGGCGAACGGGTCAGGATGCCGGTCAGCTTCTTCGTCGACCCCTCGATCGTGGACGACCCCGAGGCCGCGACGGTCCGGCACATGACGCTTTCCTACACCCTGTATGAAACCCCGGTTCCCGAAGAACAGGCGGCGGTCGCCGCCCCTTCGGCGAACCCCGTAAACTGACGCCCGGCGAGGGACCAAGAACCATGGCGCACGCGAAGAACCACGACTACCACATCCTGCAACCCTCGATCCTGCCCTTCCTCGGCGCGGTCGGCGGGTTCATCCTGCTGTTCGGCGGGGTCCTGTGGATGCAGGGCATGACCCCGCTGATCGCCATAGCGGGGGCGGTGATCGTCGTCTACGTGATGTATGCCTGGTGGTCCGAGGTCGTGCGCGAGGCGCAGGCCGGGGACCACACGCCGGTCGTCCGCATCGGGCTGCGCTACGGGTTCATCCTGTTCATCCTCTCCGAGGTGATGTTCTTCGCGGCGTGGTTCTGGACCTTCTTCAAGCACGCGCTCTACCCGATGGGGCCCCAGAGCCCGGCGGTGGACGGCGTCTGGCCTCCGGCCGGGATCGAGACCCTCGACCCCTGGCAACTGCCGCTCATCAACACGCTGATCCTGCTCTCCTCGGGCGCGGCGGCGACCTGGGCGCATCATGCGATCGCGCACGAGAACAACCGCAAGGACATGATCAACGGTCTGGCCATCGCGATCTTCCTCGGCGTGGCCTTCACGACGCTGCAGGCCTACGAATACAGCGAAGCGGCGTTCGGGTTCGCCGGAAACATCTACGGCGCGTCGTTCTTCATGGCGACGGGGTTCCACGGCGCCCATGTCATCATCGGGTCGATCTTCCTCTTCGTCTGCATGGTCCGCGCGATGAAGGGGCACTTCACGCCGGAGCAGCACGTCGGCTTCGAGATGGCGATCTGGTACTGGCACTTCGTCGACGTGGTCTGGCTGTTCCTGTTCTCGGCCATCTATGTCTGGGGCAGCGCCTGACCGTGACCCCGGCGGCGCGGAACGCAAGGGGGCGCGGGGGCGACCTCGCGCCCTTCGCCTGACATGCGCATCGTCTTTCCGCTTCTGCTCGGCATCGTCGGCTGCGCGATCCTCATCTCGCTCGGCGTATGGCAGCTCCAGCGGCTGAGCTGGAAGGCGGCCCTCCTGGCCGACATCGCCGCCCGGATCGACGGACCCGCCGAACCGCTTCCGTCCGCCGAGCGGGCGCTGGCCGATCCGCGCGCGATGCGGTTCCAGCCGGTCCGCGTCGATGGGCGGACGACCGGCGAGGAAGTTCTGGTCCTGTCCGGGCGGACGGGCGAGGGGGCGGGTTTCGAGGTGATCGCCGCCTTCGAGACGGCCGAGGGGCGGCGCATCCTCGTCGACCGCGGGTTCCTGGCCGACGGGAAGCAGAAGGTGCAGCGCCCGCCGGTCCGCCTGACGGTTGCGGGAAACCTTCACTACCCGCAAGAGACGGACAGCTTCACGCCGGCCCCCGACACCGCCCGCCGCCTCTGGTTCGCGCGGGACGTGCCGTCGATGGCGGCAGAACTCGGGACCGAGCCGATCCTCGTTGTCGCCCGGGACGTGACCGGCGACACGCAGGGGATAGATCCGGTGCCTGTCTCGGCGGACGGCATCCCCAACGACCACCGCCAGTACGCGATCACCTGGTTTTCGCTGGCCGTCGTGTGGGCGGGGATGACAGGCTACCTGATGTGGCGTATCAGGCGGAAAGTGGTGTGACTGTCGGGCAGATGAACTACGTATCCACACGGGGATCAGCCCCGGTTCTCGGTTTCGGCGAAGCGATGCTGGCCGGGCTGGCGCGGGACGGGGGGCTCTACGTGCCCGACGCCGTGCCGGTGATGGCCGCCGGCGACATCGCGGCACTGGCGGGCCTGTCCTACGAGGACGCGGCCTTTCGCGTGATCCTGCCCTTCGTCGCGGACGCCTTCGGCGAGGATGAGCTCCGGACCGCCATCGCCCGCGCCTATGCAGGCTTCGGCCACGCGGCCCGCGCACCGCTGGTCCAGCTTGCGCCGGGCCACTTCCTGCTCGAGCTGTTCCATGGGCCCACGCTCGCGTTCAAGGACTTCGCGATGCAGCTCATCGGGCAGCTCTTCCAGATCGCGCTGGCCCGCGACGGGCGGCGCATCACGATCGTGGGCGCGACGAGCGGCGACACCGGATCCGCGGCCATCGAGGCGTTCCGCGGGCTCTCGAACGTCGATGTCTTCATCCTCTACCCGCATGGTCGCGTGTCCGAGGTGCAGCGCCGGCAGATGACCACGCCGTCCGAGGCGAACGTCCATGCCCTCGCCCTCGCCGGGGACTTCGACGATGCCCAGGCGCGGCTGAAGGACATGTTCAACGATTTCGCGTTCCGCGACCGGGTGGGGCTCGCCGGCGTGAACAGCATCAACTGGGCGCGGGTTCTGGCGCAGGTCGTCTACTACTTCACCGCCGCCGTGGCGCTCGGCGCGCCGTACCGGGCGGTCAGCTTCACGGTGCCGACGGGGAACTTCGGCGACATCTACGCGGGGTCCGTCGCCCGGCGCATGGGCCTGCCCGTCGAGAAGCTCGTGGTCGCGACGAATCAGAACGACATCCTGCACCGCTGTCTCACCTCGGGCCGGTACGAGATGGACGGGGTGAAGCCGTCGATCAGCCCGTCGATGGACATCCAGGTCAGTTCCAACTTCGAGCGCGCGCTGTTCGACGCCTACGGGCGGGACGCGCGTGCGGTCGCGCAGCTCATGGACGAACTGAGGCGCGGCGGCTTCACGGTGAGCCAGGGGGCGATTGGGGCGCTCAGGCAGACCTTCGCCTCGGGCCGCGTGTCCGAGGACGAGACGCGGGCCGAGATCGCCGCGACGCTGGCCGAGACGGGCGAACTGGTCTGCCCCCACACGGCGGTCGGCGTGCGGGTGGCGAAGGGGCATCTGGGCGCCACCCCGATGGTGACGCTCGCGACCGCGCATCCGGCGAAGTTTCCCGACGCAGTCGCGGCCACCACGGGGATCCGCCCGGCGCTTCCGGCCCGGATGGCCGGTCTCATGTCGCGCCACGAAAGGGTCACGAAGGTGCCCAACGACCTGAAGAGGATCGAGGCCGTTATCGACGAAAGGCGCGCGCGGTGACGGAGATCACGACACTCACGAGCGGCCTTCGGGTCGTGACCGAACGCATGGACGGCCTCGCCTCGGCCTCGGTCGGGCTCTGGATCGACGCGGGCGGGCGCCACGAGCGGCCCGAGCAGAACGGCATAGCGCATTTTCTCGAGCACATGGCGTTCAAGGGCACGAAGCGCCGGAGCGCCGCGCAGATCGCCGAGGAGATCGAGGACGTGGGCGGCTACATCAACGCCTACACGAGCCGCGAGATGACCGCCTATTACGCCCGCGTTCTCGAAGCGGACGTGCCGCTTGCCATCGACGTCGTTTCGGACATCGTGCTGAACCCGGTCTTCGACGCCAAGGAGATCGAGGTCGAGCGGCACGTCATCCTGCAGGAGATCGGCCAGGCTCTCGACACGCCGGACGACATCATCTTCGACTGGCTGCAGGAGGCGGCGTTTCCGGGGCAGGCGCTGGGCCGCACGATCCTCGGGCCGGCCGAGAGGGTGTCGGCCTTCAGGCGGACGGACCTGAAGACCTTCGTGAAGGAACATTACGGCCCCGACCAGATGATCCTCGCCGCCGCGGGATCGGTCGATCACGCGGCCATCGTCCGGCAGGCCGAAGGGATCTTTGGGCACCTGAAGCCGGTGGGCACGCCGGGGATGCAGGCCGCGACCTGGGCCGGAAACGAGCGGCGCGAGGTCAAGGACCTCGAGCAGGTCCACTTCGCGATGGGCTTCCGCGGGCCCGCCTACCGCGACGCCGACCTCTACGTGAGCCAGGTCTACACGACGGCGCTCGGGGGCGGCATGTCCTCGCGCCTGTTCCAGAAGGTCCGCGAGGAGCGGGGCCTGTGCTATTCGATCTACGCCCAGTCCGGCAGCTACGAGGACACCGGCATGATCACGATCTATGCCGGCACCTCCGAGGCCGAGATCGGCGATCTCTGCCGCATCACGATGGACGAACTGAAGCGCGCTGCCGAGGACATGACCGAGGCCGAGGTGGCGCGGGCGCGGGCGCAGATGAAGGCGGGCCTTCTGATGGGGCTCGAAAGCCCGTCGAGCCGCGCCGAACGTCTGGCGCGCTACATCTCGATCTGGGGCTATGTCCCGAACCTCGCCGAGGCGACCGCGAAGATCGATGCGGTGACACGGGCGGACGTGCTGGCCTACGCCGAGCGGCTGGTATGCCAGGGCGATACGGCGCTCGCGCTCTACGGGCCGGTCGGTGCGGCCCCGCGCCTCGGCGATCTCAAGGACAGGCTCGAGGCCTGATGCTCATCGGCCGCCGCAAGGTGCGTATCGAAACCGAGCGCATGACCCTTCGCCTTCCGACCCATTCGGACTACCGAGGATGGTCCACGCTGCGCGACGAAAGCCGCGACTTCCTGATCCCGTGGGAGCCGTCCTGGGCCGAGGACCACCTGACGCGCAAGGCCTTCACCAACCGCGTCTACTGGGCGACACGCGCGCAGGCGACAGGCACGGCGCTGCCGCTGTTCCTGATCCGGCGCGAGGATGACCGGCTGGTTGGCGCGATCACGCTCGACAACGTCCGGCGCGGGCCGGCGCAGTCCGGCACGCTCGGCTACTGGGTGGGCGGGCCCTATGCGCGGCAGGGCTACATGCGCGAGGCGATTCGCGCGGTGGTGCACCACGCCTTCACGGTCCTCGACCTGAGCCGGATCGAGGCCGCCTGCCTGCCCGAGAACGCCGCCTCTCGCGGGGTGCTCGAGAAATCGGGGTTCAAGTACGAGGGCGTCGCGCAGGCCTATCTCCAGATCAACGGCCGCTGGCGGAACCATGTCCTCTACGCAAGCCTGCGGGTGGACCGGCGCGGCAAGACGGACGCGGGCTGAGGCGCCGGCATCTGCGCGCCCGCGCGGCCCCCCCCCCGCACGTTTCCTGCGGCTCTGCCCCGACCACCTCCGGCCCTGTTTCGCAGGGGCTTTTCCGATCCGTGTCGCCGGGGGTGCGGGCAGAGGTGCGGGCGGGGTTGCCGACGGGGCTTCGGGCATGCTTCATGGCCCGGGAAATCCTAGGGCTGCCTCATGCTCAATCCCGCCGATGCCGCCTTTGCCGGACGACTTTCCGCGGCTCTTGCGCCCGGGGCGGTAGGGCCGGCCGAGCCGCGCCATCTGGAAGAGCCCCGGGGCCGCGTCACCGGCCACGGCGCCTTCGTCGCCCGGCCACGGAATGCCGCCGAGGTCGCGGCGGTCGTCGGGGCCTGTGCGGCCGCGCGGGTGGGGATCGTTCCTTACGGCGGAGGCACCGGGCTTGTCCTCGGACAGGTCATGGCGGCGGATACGGCGCCCCTCATCCTGTCGCTCGAGCGCATGAACCGGGTGCGGGCGACCTTCCCCGAGGAAAACGTGCTTGTCGCCGAGGCGGGCGTGATCCTCGCCGATGCCCGTGCGGCCGCCGAGAGCGTCGGCCGCATCTTCCCGCTGACGCTCGCCGCGCAGGGGACGGCCCGGATCGGGGGGGTTCTCTCGACGAACGCGGGCGGGGTGAACGTCATCCGCTACGGCAACGCGCGCGATCTGGTGCTGGGGGTCGAGGCGGTGATGCCCGACGGGTCGGTGATGCACGGGCTGAAGCGGCTGAGGAAGGACAACACGGGCTACGACCTCCGCCACCTCCTGATCGGGGCCGAAGGGACGCTCGGCATCATCACGGCGGCGAGCCTGCGGCTGTTTCCCAGGCCCGCGGGCGAGGGAACGGCGATGCTGGCGGTGGCTTCGCCCCGCGCCGCGCTCGACCTTCTGGCGCTGGCGGAGGACCGGATGGGCGGCTGCGTCTCGGCCTTCGAACTGATCCACCGGGCCGGGACCGAGTTCCTGGCCGAGTCGATGCCGGAATACCGGGCTCCGTGGCCCGACCCGCCGGACTGGGTCGTGCTGATCGAGGTCGGGATGCCCGCAGGCCTCGATCCGGCCGGCGCGCTCGAGGGGCTGTTCGGGGCCGCGGTGGCGCAGGGGATCTCGGATGACGGGCTCATCGCGCAGAACGAGGGGCAGCGCGCGGCCTTCTGGGAGTTCCGCGAACGCCTCCCCGAGGGGAACCGGCGGATCGGGGCGGTGTCGTCGCACGACATCTCGCTGCCTCTGGGCCTTGTCCCCGACTTCCTGGCGCAGGCACCGGCCGAGGTGGCAAAGGTCGGCGACTTCCGCATCAACGTCTTCGGCCATCTGGGCGACGGGAACCTGCACTGGAACGTCTTCCCGCCGAGGGGGGGGCCGGTTCCGGCCCTGCGGCACCGCACCGCCGAGGTGAAGCGGGCCGTCCACGATCTTGTCCACGCCATGGGCGGATCGGTCAGCGCCGAACACGGGATCGGGCGGCTGAAGGTGGACGACCTGGAACGCTACGGCGACCCCGCGAAGCTCGCCGCGATGCGGGCGATCAAGAAGGCGCTCGACCCCCTGGGGATCATGAACCCGGGGGCGGTGCTGAAGGCGGGGGCGTGACACCGCTGATGTTCCGGCGACGGTCGGACTGCGGCGACGCAGAGGGTTGTTCCAATCCCGGCGCAAGATGCTAGCCTCCCCCCGGGGCGGGGAGGGGGGCATCAGCGGGATGGTCAGTATCGGGCAGATATCGACGCCGGACGACTGCGCGGCTGTCAGAGGGCTGGTGCTCGAATTTGTCGCCTGGGCGAACACCCAGGATCCGGATGCGCAGACCGCACCGACCTTCAAGGATCTGGAAGCAGAGCTTGACGGCCTTCCCGGAATCTACGCGCCGCCGACGGGCAGTTTCCTGCTGGCGACAAACAACGGCAGGCCCGCGGGATGCGTCGCATTCCGCGAGCATGATCGGGACACCGTCGAGCTGAAGCGGATGTATGTCCGCCCGGATCAGCGCGGAGGCGGGATCGGGTCAAGACTCGTGCAGGAACTGGTCGCGGTGGCCCGCGCGCAAGGGCGCAAACGGATTGTTCTGGACAGCTATCACACGATGACGGGGGCACATGAGATCTATCGCGCGGCGGGGTTCCGGGACGTTGCGGCCCCTGAGGGCTTCCCAAGGCACTATGTCGGGCGCGTCATTTTCATGGAAATGAGTCTCTTGTAGATCTGCAACCCGACAGGGACGAGGCCGGCTCCGGGGCCGGCCCGGATCGGTCACGCCCCCTCGAACTCGCAGAGCACATGCACGCTCATCCCGAGCTTCTCCAGAAGCTTCCGCCCGCCGAGATCCGGCAGGTCGATCACGAAGGCGCAGCCGATCACCTCGGCCCCGAGCCGCTCGCACAGCCTTATCCCCGCCTCGCAGGTGCCTCCCGTGGCCAGAAGGTCGTCCACGATCAGCACCTTCTCGTCCGGTTGCAGCGCGTCTTCATGGATTTCCATGATCGCCTCGCCGTATTCCAGCTTGTAGCCTTGCGAAATCGTCTGCCCCGGCAGCTTGCCCTTCTTGCGGATCGGCACGAAGCCTACCGAAAGCTGATGCGCGAGGGCGCCGCCGAGGATGAAGCCGCGCGCCTCGAGGCCGACGACCTTGTCGATCCGCTCGCCCGCGTAAGGATGGAGGAGCTGGTCGACCGCCATCCGGAAGCCGCGGGCATCGGCGAAAAGCGTGGTCACGTCGCGGAACATGATCCCTTCGTGGGGGAAGTCGGCGATGGTGCGGATGTAGTCCTTGACGGTCTTCTTCCTTGCGGCGCTCATCGCGTCATCCTTTCAGCACGCGGCCGGCGACCGCATCGAGTTTCTTCACGAGCGCCGGGTCGCGCCTGTCGGGTGCGGTCATGATGGCGTGGGTCAGCGCGGTGTCGCAGCCGCAGGGGCAGGGCGCGCGGTCGGGGCCGAGGAGGGCGGGGAGACGGGCGACGAGGGCCTTGGCGTTCCCGGAATTGGCGGCAAGCGTCCGGATCACCTGCGAAACATCGACCGCATCGTGGCCGGGGTGCCAGCAGTCGTAGTCGGTCACCATCGCCACGGAGGTGTAGCAGAGCTCGGCCTCGCGGGCGAGCTTGGCTTCCGGCATTCCGGTCATGCCGACAATGTCGGCCTTCCACGCCTCGCGGTACATCCGGCTTTCGGCGAGGGTGGAGAACTGGGGGCCTTCCATGGCGAGGTAGGTGCCCGTTCGGTGGACCCTCACCCCGTCCGGGGCCGCCTGCGCGCAAGCCTTCGACAGGCGCGCGCAGGTGGGGTGGGAGAAGCCTACATGCGCCACCAACCCTGTGGAGAAGAAGGATTTCTCCCGCGCGAAGGTGCGGTCGATGTACTGGTCCACGATGACGAAATCGCCGGGCGCCATGTCCTCGCGGAAGGACCCGCAGGCCGAGACGGCGACGACATCGGTGACGCCCAGCCGCTTCAGCGCGTCGATGTTGGCGCGGTAGGGGACGTCCGAGGGGGAATGGACGTGGCCGCGGCCGTGGCGGGGCAGGAACGCCATGGGGATGTTGCCGAGCGTGCCGGTCAGGATCGTGTCCGAGGGGCTGCCCCAGGGGGTGTCGACGGCGACCCACTCGGCCCCCGAAAGGCCGGCGATGCCGTAGACGCCCGACCCGCCGATGACCCCGATCTTCGTTTCCATGGATGGATTCCCCCCCGTCCGTCAGCGCCGGACCTTAGGGGTTCCCGCGGTCGGAAAGAAGGGGTTTGGGCAGCGTTCGCAGTGCCATGCGCGCGGAGGGCATGCGGGGCGGGATTGCGGGCAGGGGTCGATGGCGCGGGGTCGATGGCGGGGGAACCCCGCCCCGCACCGGTGGCGACCGGGTACCCGTCACTCCCCCGGCCGGGTCATCTGGAAGACCTCGCGGACGACCGAGTAGTCCCTGTAGCCGCCGCGGGCGAGGACGCCAAAGCGGGTCACGTCCCAGAAGCCGCCGACGAGGAAGCGGTCGTCGAGGTGGACGCCGGTGACCTCGCCCACGACGATCAGGTTCGCCTTCCCCCGGATCTTCACGACCTCGACAACCTTGCATTCGAGCGTCGCGGGGGCGGCGGCAACGCGGGGGCAGTCGATCGTCACGCAGTCGGCCTTCACGATCCGGGCAAGGGCGAATTCGTCGACCTCCTTCCCCCAGGGGCCGGAGGTGAGGTTCATCGCGTCCTTCAGCGCGTAGCTCACGATGTTGACGGCGAAGACGCCGCTGTCGCGGGCGTTCGCCACGCTGTCCTTGGTGCCGGCCCGGTCGGGCTTGGCGTCGGTCGACGCGAACATCACCTGGGGCGGCGTGTAGGCGACCGCGTTGAAGAAGGAATAGGGGGCGAGGTTGTCGCCCGCCGCCCCGCGGGTCGAGATCCAGCCGATGGGGCGGGGCGAGACGATGGCGTTGAAGGGGTTCCTCGGCAGGCCGTGGCCGTCTTCCGGGCGGTAGAACATCGGGCAGGTCCAATCAGGTTTGCCCCCGGACTATCCCCATGTTACCGGGCGTTTCCACCGGATTCGGTGATCGGGCCGGCAGGGGGGGACGGAGAGCGGCGGCGTGTACAGGCTCGAGGAGGAGACCGAGGCCGACTGGTGGGAGGCGGAGGCGCTCTACGACCTCTGCTTCGCGCCGGGGCGGACGGCCCTGTCCTCCTACCGCCTGCGCGACGGGGTGGAGCCGGTCAGGGAACTCTGCCTGACGCTGCGGGACGAATACCAGATCCTTGCCGCGGTCATCCGCTACTGGCCCGTGCGGGTCGGCGGGCGGAAGGCGCTGATGCTCGGCCCGGTGGCGGTGCACCCGACGCGGCAGGGCGAGGGGCTGGGGAGCCTTCTCATCCAGGAGAGTCTGGCCGAGGCGCGGCGCCTCGGCTGGGAACGGGTGATGCTGGTGGGCGATCTGCCCTATTACCGGCGCTTCGGGTTCCGCAGGCTCGAGAACGTCGAGATGCCGCCGCCCACGAACCCCGAGCGGGTGCTGGGGCTGGAACTCCGCCCGGGGGCCTGGACGGGGCTGAGGGGGAAGGTCGAGAAGTACTGGGAGTGATGCCCGCGAGACGCGCGCCGGCACCGGGCGGCAGAGCGCCGCGCGCGCCGGGGGGCCGCGGCGGCACTCTGGCGGTGGCGCGGCGGCGGACCCATATTGGCCGGACCTGATCCCCGGAGGACGCAATGCCCGATCTTGTCCCGCCGCTGGCGCGCAGCGCCGTCGATGTCGAGGCGCGGCTCGCCGACCTGGCGCGCCGCCACCGGGCGGCGGGGGGCGTCGGGATTCGCCTCGTGTCGCTGGCCGGGGGAACGGCGGAGAACCTGCTCGAGAAGTTGCCGGACCGGGTGAAGGACAGGCTCGAGGAGGCGACGAGGGCGGCGCTCGAACGGGCGCTCGACGCGGCGGCGGTGTCGCGGACGATGGTGGCGGACCGCGGCGACTGGCTGAACACGGCGGTCGCGGCGGCGCTCGGCGCGGCGGGGGGCGCGGGCGGGCTGCCGACGGCGCTGGCGGAGCTGCCGGTGACGACGACGATCCTGATGCGGGCGATCCAGGGGATCGCGGCGGAACACGGGTATGACCCGGCGGACGAGGCGGCACGGGCCGACTGCGTGCGGGTCTTCGCCTCGGCCGGGCCGCTGGCCAGGGACGATGCGGCGGATCTCGGGTTCCTCGCGGCCCGCGTGACGATCACGGGGCGGACGCTCGAGGGGCTGATCGCGAAGGTCGCGCCGCGGCTGTCGGCGGTGTTCGGCCAGAAGCTCGCCGCGCAGGCGGCGCCGGTGGCGGGCGCGGTGACGGGGGCGTGGATCAACTACGTCTTCACGAGCTACTACCAGGAGATGGCGCGGGTCCATTTCGGGCTGCGCAAGCTCGCCGACGAGTCGGGCGAGCCGCGCGAGGTGCTGGCGGGACGGCTGCGGGCGAAGCTGCTGGCGAAGGGATGAGGCCGGCGCCCGGCCGGAGTCCCGGAGCGGGCCCCGGTGTGCTCCCATGGTCCGATGGTGCCGGCCCTGCCGCGGAATGGAGGCAGGCCACAGGGGACGGTCCCGCCACGGGAGAGCCGCGACCGCGCGCGCCGCCACCCGGGGCCGGACCGCCCGCGCCGAACCGCCCTCGCCCTGCGGATGCATCCGCGGCATCTGGACTTCGGCGGCGGACAGATTCATCGTCCCCCGATCCGCCGGATGCCGGGACTGGACAGCCGGCCGGCCCGGCGAAGGAGACGCCATGACCAACCCGCTGCTCGCCCCCTGGACCGCCGGCTTCGCCCTGCCGCCCTTCGCCGCGATCCGGGACGAGGATTTCGGGCCGGCCTTCGACGCGGCGCTGGCCGAGGCACGGGCGAACATCGGCAAGATCGCCGCGACCCCCGATGCGCCCAGCTTCGCCAACACGATCGAGGCGCTGGAACTGGCCGGGGAGACGCTCGACCGCGTCTCGGGCGTCTTCTACAACCTCGCCGGATCGGACTCGAACCCCGCGCGCGAGGCGCTTGAGCGCGACCTCGCCCCGAAGATGGCGGCGTTTTCGTCCGAGGTGACGATGAACCTCGACCTCTTCGCCCGGATCGAGGCGCTGTGGGAGATGCGCGACAGCCTTGCGCTGACGCCCGAACAGATGCGCGTCCTCACCCTCTACCGCCGCATGTTCGTCCGCGCCGGGGCCAGGGTGGAAGGCAGGGGGCGCGAGCGGCTGAAGGCGGTGAAGGAGCGGCTGGCGGTCCTGTCCACCCGGTTCGCCCAGAACCTTCTCGCGGACGAGCGCGACTGGTTCCTGCCGGTGACGCAGGCCGATCTGCAGGGCCTGCCCGACTTCGTCGTCGCCACCGCCCGCGCCGCCGCCGGGGAGCGCGGGAAGGAGGGCCACGGCCTCACCCTCAGCCGCTCGCTCATCGTCCCCTTCCTCCAGTTCTCGCCCCAGCGAGCGTTGCGCGAAACCGCCTGGCGCGCCTGGGTCGCACGCGGGATGACCGGGGGGGCGACCGACAACCGCGCGGCGGCGGCAGAAATCCTGAAGCTCCGCGAGGAACGCGCGCGGCTTCTCGGCTACGACAGCTTCGCCGCCTACAAGCTCGAGCCCGAGATGGCCAAGACGCCGGAGGCCGTCCGCGACCTTCTCATGCGCGTCTGGGAACCCGCCAGGGCCAGGGCGAACGCCGACGCGGCGGTGCTCGAGGAGATGATGCACGGGGACGGCATCAACGGCCGCCTCGAACCCTGGGACTGGCGCTACTATTCCGAAAGGCGCCGCAAGGCCGAGCATGACCTCGACGAAGGCGAACTGAAGCCCTTCCTTGCGCTCGACCGGATGATCGAGGCCGCCTTCGACACCGCGACCCGCCTCTTCGGCCTCTCCTTCCGCCCGCTCGACGCGGCCCTCTACCACCCCGACGCCCGCGCCTGGGAGGTCACGCGCGACGGTCGCCACCTCGCCGTCTTCATCGGCGACTTCTTCGCCCGCGCCTCCAAGCGCTCGGGGGCCTGGTGCGCGTCCTTCCGCGGCCAGCGGAAGCTCGGGGGCGAGGTGCGCCCCGTCGTCGTGAACGTCTGCAACTTCGCCAGGCCCCCCGAAAGCAGCCCCGCGCTCCTCTCCCACGACGATGCCCGCACGCTCTTTCATGAATTCGGCCACGCGCTCCACGCGATGCTGTCCGATGTGACCTATCCCTTCGTCGCGGGCACCAGCGTTGCCCGCGATTTCGTGGAACTGCCGAGCCAGCTTTACGAACACTGGCTCGACGTGCCCGAGGTGCTCGAAACCCACGCCCGCCACGCCGTGACGGGCGCGCCGATGCCGGAGGCGATGCGCGACCGCCTGCTCGCGGCCGGCACCCACGACCAGGGCTTCGCGACCGTGGAATACCTCGCCTCGGCCCTCGTGGATCTTGCCTTCCACGACGGCAGGGCCCCTGACGATCCGATGGCGATGCAGGAGAAGGTGCTGACGGACATCGGGCTTCCGCACGCGATCCCGATGCGCCACGCGACGCCGCACTTCGCCCATGTCTTCGCGGGCGACGGCTATTCGGCGGGCTACTACAGCTACATGTGGTCCGAGGTGATGGACGCCGACGCCTTCGATGCCTTCCGCGAGGCGGGGAGCGCCTTCGACGCCGCGACGGCCGGCCGGCTCGAACGCTTCATCCTCTCGGCGGGCGGGTCGGACGACCCCGAGGCGCTCTACGTGAAGTTCCGCGGAAGGATGCCGGGGGTCGAGCCGCTCCTGAAGGGCAGGGGGCTGCTCGGCGCGGCCTGATCGCCGATGCGGCCGCGGTCCTGCCGGTCAGGGCGGGCGCGGGCGTCCCGCCTATTGCCGGATCTCGTCGGCGCCGACGCCCCAGATATCGGCCTTGCGCACCCAGCCCTTCTGGCCGTCGGCGGTGATCCTGCACCAGTCGATCCGGCATTCGCCGAGGCGCGCCACCACGCCCGCCTCGGCGCGCGCGGTGACCGGCGCCTCGGGGTCGGGTCTGGTGCGCAGGTCGGCAAGCGCCGATTCGATCATCACCGTCCGCGCTCCGGACAGGAGCGAGTAGTGGATCCATCCCCCCTGTCCCTCGCTGTCCTCGATCCGCCGCCAGTTCTCGAATTCTGCGGTCACGAGCAGGGGCATGTTGGGCAGGCGGAAGACCCAGTCGATCCTCTGGGTCAACGAAGGCCCCCGGCGGGCATTTCCCTCATCGGTCTTGAGCGAGACGAAGCGCGGCAGGGGCAGGTTGGTGACCGGGCCGCGCCCCGGGCCGCCCCCGGCACCCGAGCCCGCCTCTCCCGCCGACGGGGGTGTGCCCGCCGCAGGAACGGCACCGATAAGAACACCGGCTGCCAGCAGTCCGATGACCGCCGCGATCCTGCCACGCATCTGTCTGTCCGCCCGTATGACTGCGCCTTTCGGGGCTTGTCGCCTTCCCCGTTAGCCGTCACTTTGCCATCAGCACGGTTGCGAGGGAAGAGAGGAAAGTCCGTTCATGGGTCCGAGGCGGCTCACTGTGGTCGTGACGCGGCGTCTGCCCGAGGTGGTCGAGACCCGCATGAAGGAGCTGTTCGATGTCGAACTGCGCGACGCCGACGCTCCGATGAGCCGCGACGAGCTGGCCGCCGCGATGCGGCGGGCGGATGTGGTCGTGCCAACGCTCACCGACCGGGTGGACGCGGCGCTGCTTGCGCAGGCGGGGGACCGGCTGAAGTTGATCGCGAACTACGGGGCGGGGATCGACCATATCGACGTGGGCACCGCCCGGCAGAGGGGCATCCTCGTCTCGAACACGCCCGGCGTGATGACCGACGACACCGCGGACATGACCATCGCGCTCATGCTCGCGGTCATCAGGCGCATCCCCGAAGGCATGGCGGCGATGCAGTCGGGCGAATGGGCCGGCTGGTCGCCCACCGCCTTCCTGGGCGGCCGTGTCGCCGGCCGGCGCCTCGGCATCCTCGGGATGGGCCGGATCGGCTCGGCCGTCGCCCGCCGCGCCCGGGTCTTCGGGATGCAGATCCATTATCACAACCGGCGCCGCCTGCGTCCCGAGGCCGAGACCGACGCGAGGTGGTGGGAAAGCCTGGACCAGATGGTCGCGCGGATGGATGTCGTCAGCGTCAACTGTCCGCATACGCCGGCCACCTTCCATCTCATCAATGCGCGGCGGCTGAAGCTGATGAAGCCGACATCGGTGATCGTGAACACCTCGCGCGGCGAGGTCATCGACGAGAACGCCCTGACCCGGGCCCTGCGCGCGGGCGAGATCGCAGGGGCGGGACTCGACGTGTTCGAACGCGGCGCCGACATCAACCCGCGCCTGCGGGCCCTGCCGAATGTCGTCCTGCTGCCGCACATGGGGTCGGCCACGGTCGAGGGCCGGATCGAGATGGGCGAAAAGGTCATCATCAACATCAAGACCTTCGCTGACGGGCACCGCCCGCCCGATCTGGTCGTTCCGGGGATGCTCTGAACGCCGCGGACACCATCGCGGCTCTCGCACGGCGCAGTCCTTCCGGATCGCGCTGTTGCCTGCCCGCCACGCGGCGCGGCGGGGGTGCGCAGCTTGGTGCCGGCACCCGTCAACCTCGACCAAAGCGAGGCGTGGCTTCGGCTGCGGGGGGCGCGCGGGACCGGTCCTCAATCCCGGCTGCTGCCGCAGAGTCGCGGATCCGGCCGGTGCCCGCGAGGAGCCACAATTCCGACATTCGGCAGGTCTAGGAGACCACCCGTCCTGGACGGGAGTAGCAGGTGGAACGGATTATCGCATGGATCTTCGCGTCCGTTCTGGCCGGCGCGGTCGTGTCGCTCGACTATTTCTCGAAGCTCCAGACCGACCCCGGCCTGACCTTCTCCGGCTATGTGGGGCAGCGGCTCGAACCGGTGCGCAGCCTGTCGCTGGGCGGGACCGGCAGGGTACGCCCGCCTGCGGCGACTCCGCCTCTGCCGGGCGAACCTAGCGACGGTTCCGTCTCTCCCGCCCGCGCGGTCGTCCTCGCCCTCGGCACGCTCGGCACGCTCGGCGGCGAGACGGTCGCCGGCAAGGCCCTGCGCGGAGCGATCCCCGCCGGCTTCGCCCCGGACGGAGTCCTGGACCGGACCACGGCGATCTTCGCCGCCACCGGAGCCCCCGGTCCCGAACCCTCTGCGCCCGCGCCCCTGCAGGACCGACCCAGGCCCGGGCGCATCGCGACCGGTGCCGGAACGCTCCAGTCATCCTGCACGACGAGGGCCGGCACCAAGTTCTGCCAGGTCCGGAAGGACTGACGGGCGGTCCGGATCGGCCTGCGGTCCGGCCGCATGTCGCTTTTCACCCCCCCCACGTCGCCCTGACCTACCGCGACGCGACCGCCTCTGGCATGTATGGCCGCGTCACGCACCGACGGGGAGTAGGCAGATGAAGACGCATGTCAGGGCGCTGGTCGTCGGCGGCGGCGCGGTGGGAACCGCAATCGCCTATCACCTCGGCAAGGCCGGCTGGGACACGATGCTCATCGAGCGCGACGAGCTGACCTCCGGCTCCACCTGGCACGCCGCCGGCCTTCTGCCCTTGTTCAACATGTCCTTCGCCACCACCCACATCCACAAGTATTCGGTGGACTTCTACAAGGGCCTCGAGGCCGAGACCGGCCTCAACCCCGGCTTCTACGTCGTCGGCAACCTGCGCATGGCCCAGACGCAGGAGCGGATGGACGAATACATGCTCTATTCGTCCGTCGCCGAAACCGCCGGGGTCTATCACGAGTTCCTGACGCCAAAAGAGATCAGGGACCGCTGGCCGCTCGTCCGCACCGATGACCTCAGGGGCGCGCTCTTCCACCCGCAGGACGGCTACATCAACCCCGCGGACGTGACGCAGGCGATGGCCAAGGGCGCGCGTCAGCTGGGCGTGACGATCGAGCGCAGGTGGCAGGTCGACAGCTACCGCTGGACGGGCAGAGAATGGATCGTCGGCGTCACGAGGATGGTCGAGCAGGGGGGGAACCTCGTCCCCTCGGACGAGAAGGGCGAAATCCGCGCCGAGCACGTCGTCACCGCCACCGGCAACCACGCCCAGCGCACCGCGCGGCTCCTCGGCATCAGGATCCCCGCGATCCCGGTCGAGCATCAGTACATCGTCACCGAACCCGACCCCGCGCTGGTCGAATGGCGCAGGACGAACCCGCAGCACCCGGTCCTGAGGGACGCCGACGCGCACTGGTACGTGCGCGAGGAACGCGGCGGCTGGATCCTCGGGCCCTACGAACAGGGCGCGCCCGCGCGCTTCCCCTACACCGTGCCCGACAGCTTCCGCGCCGACCTCTTCCCGCTCGATCTGGAGCGAATCGAGACGGAATACATGTCCTTCATCCACCGCATCCCGTCATCCGAGCAGGTGGGCCTCAAGGACGACTTCAACGGCCCGATCTGCTACACGCCCGACGGCAACCCCCTCGTCGGCCCGGCGCCGGGGCTGCGCAACATGTGGCTGGCCGAGGGGTTCAGCTTCGGCATCACGGCGGCCGGCGGCACCGGCCATTACCTCGCCCAGATGATGACGGAAGGAGAGGCCGAGATCGACATGGCCTCGCTCGACCCCAAGCGCTACGGCTCGTGGATGACGACCGAATACGGCGAGCGGAAGAATGAGGAGTGCTACGCCCACGTCTTCATCCTCCACCATCCCGACGAGGAACGCGAAGCCTGCCGCCCCCTGCGGACCTCGCCCGCCTACGACCGGCAGAAGGCGCGCGGCGCGCAGTTCGGGCAGGTGAACGGCTGGGAGAGGCCGATCTACTACGGCCCCCTGAACGCGCCTGCGGATTTCGACCACGGCGCGCGCAGCTTCCGCCGGGGCGGCTGGTGGCAATACGCCGTCGATGAGGCGGAGGCCATCCGCGAGACGGCGGGGCTGATCGACGCCACCGCCTTCACCAAGCACCTCGTCCGCGGCGCCGGCGCGACCGCCTTCCTCGACTGGTTCACCTGCAACAGGCTGCCGGGCGTGGGCCGGATCAACCTGACCTACGCGCTGACCCCCGCCGGGACGACGCGGACGGAATACACCATCGTCCGGCTGTCGCAGGACGACTACTACCTCGTCTCCGCCGGCGCCTGGACGGCCTATGACGCCGACTACCTGATCAAATGCGCTGAGGACTTCATGGCGCGCGGCGGCGGGCAGATCGACATCCATGACGTGACGACGCAATGGGGCGTCTTCGCCATCGCCGGGCCGAAGTCGCGCGACATCCTGAAGGAGCTGGTCAGGGACGCGGACCCGGCGACGGTGCTTTCCAACAAGCGCTTCCCCTGGCTTTCGATGCGCAACATCGAGCTCGGCATGGTCCCCGTCCGCGCCATCCGCGTGGCCTATACGGGCGAGCTCGGCTGGGAGCTGCACCACCCGGTCGAGATGCAGAACCACCTCTTCGACCGGCTGGTCGCCGCCGGAGAGAAGCATGGGCTGAAGCTCGTCGGCGCGCGGGCGCAGAACTGGCTGAGACAGGAGAAATCCTACCGCGCCTTCGGCAGCGAGCTGGGCCGCGACGCGACGCCGCTCGAGGCCGGTCTCGACCGCTTCGTGGACCTCTCGAAGGACTTCCAGGGCAAGCAGGCGATGCTCGACACCGGCACCCGCTCCATGTGCGTGACGGTGCTGATCGACGGGCCGGCCGACACCGACCCCTGGGGCAAGGAAGCCATCGTCAGGGATGGCCAGAAGGTCGGCCGCCTGACCTCGGGCGGCTGGTCGGTGGCGTTCGGCAAGCAGATCGGCATGGGCTACGTCCCCGTCGCCCTCTCGGCGCCGGGCACCAGGCTCCAGATCCGCATCAACCGCCACCTCTGGGATGCGGTGGTGACCGAGGACTCGCCCTTCGATCCGAAGAACGAACGCATCCGGGTGGATGGGTGATCGCCGCAAGGGCCGGACTTCCCAGGTGAGCCCGGTCCGTTTCCCGAGGGGAAGCGATCCTGAACCGCCCGCGCCGCCAGCCACCGCGCCCAGTTCGCGGGGCTGCCCCGGAACGGGTTGACGCCGGCCGTCCCCGCGATGCCGGGGATGATCCCGGCCCCGGATACTGCCAGAACGTCCAGTCGCGCAGGCCATAGCGTTCGGATCGGTGTGCGCTGACCGACCGCAGCCAGCAGTCGTGTGCCGAGCGATCCCTGCCAGGGCCGGACCGGCCGTCATCAGCGGCGCTTTCGGTCGGCATTGGCTGCCGCCAGTCCGTGCAACGTAACAGACCGTTTCCATGCAGGCGCCAAAGGGCACGGAATTGCCCGTTTCGCTATAAACTCCGGCCGCGTTGCGCGTCCATATCCCCGCTGGAACGGAACCCGATCCAGGAATGGACGCTGCCCCATGGTCTTGCTGCCCAAGTCGTTACTTGCCTTCGCCCTCGCCGGGCTCGCCCTCGCCGCCCCTGCCGTGGCGGCAACGCTTTCGGTCGTGAACCTCAGGAACCCCAGGGCCTTTGTCCAGGACAACGGCATCGGCCTGCCGGAGCAGCCAACGCTCTTCTCCACCCGCACGGCGCGCGACCAGAACGTCAACAACCCCGGACGCGTGGGCGACGACATCTTCATCCGGAACGCCGCCGGCGCGACCCTGACCTCGGCGAGCCTGCTCTGGGGCGCGAGCGGCACGACCTATGCCTGGTCGCTCGGCTACGACGGAAGCGCCGTCACCTTCTCGCTGGGGGGAAGCACCATCAGTTCGACGGTCGCGTCGGGAACCTGGAACATCGTCAGCTTCTTCCTCCGTGCCAACGACCTGACGCGGTTCGCGTCCTCGACCGTCACCGTCACCACGGCAGGCGCGAACGGCAAGGCGCTGACGGTGCCGCTCACCTTCTCGACGACGAACAGCACCTTCACGTCGCTGACCTATGCGCTGAACGGCGTCCAGACGATCTCGAACCTCAGCGGCACGCTGAAGTTCGACTATATGCTCAGGGCGAACGCCAAGCAGAGCCCGGGCGACGCGCTTTCGTTCGACATCACCGGAAGCCAGGTGACGCCGGTTCCGCTCCCGGGCTCGGCGCTGCTTCTTCTCGGCGCCCTCGCCGGCCTCGGCGCCATCCGCCGCGGCAGGCTGGCCATCTAGAGCGTGATGACGCTTGAGTGAATCGTTTGGGGATTCCCATGCGTTGGGATTTCTGGTTCACGATGGGGTCTGGGTGTGGAGGCCAGCCCTCATGACGAAACCCCTTTCGATGGACATTCGTGA
>JBMOOH010000030.1:0-14305 GCA_049323795.1 Pseudomonadota bacterium | reverse complement strand
ACATCCCCGCGAGGTTGATCAGGATGACCGCGATGTAGGTGCCGAGGAACGTGACCGTCATCGCGTCGGCGGTCGCCTTGACGAGCTGCGGGCCCGTCAGCGCCGAGACGAGGCCCCCCGCCATCACCCAGGAAATCGCCCTGGGCCGGAAGCGCGGGCTTGCCGTATCGGCGGCGGCAAAGCGGTAGAAGCCCTGTCCCGACATGTAGACGCCGGTCAGGAGCGATCCCAGAAGGAAGAGCGTGAACGAGCCGGTGTAGAGGCCCCATGCCCCGACGGCGCCTCCCGCGGCCCCGCCGAGCGCCCCGGCGGCGAACCCCGCCGCGCGCCCGAAGCGCTGCATGAAGGCCGAGATCGGGTTCGCGGTCAGCATCGAGCCCAGCACCGCCATCGTGATCGGGGCGGTGGCGAAGCAGGGGTTGGGGGCGAGCGTCTGCCCCGCCAGCCCCGCCACGGTGAAGATCATCGGCATCTGCGCGCCGAGAACGGCCTGGGCGAGAACGAGGACGACCACGTTGCGCTTCGCGCGGGCATCGTCGACGATCGGCGGGGGAGAGGCAGCGTCGGTCATGGGAGAACGTTTATCTCTCTGCCCGCGCCCCTTCCATGCAAAAAGCGGCATCCGGCCGCCACGGGAAGACGGACTTGGTCGGACGGATCATCGCGAGCGACGCCTGCGTCGCCGAAGGCGCGGCCTGGCTCGCCGCGCGCGAACCGCGCTTCGCGGCGGCCCTCGACCTGACCGGGCCGCTGCCGCTCCGCCTGCGTCCTGACGGATTCGGCGCGCTTCTCGACGCGATCCTGTCCCAGCAGGTCTCGACCGCCTCGGCGCGGGCGATCTCGGCGCGGCTCCGCGCGGCGGGGATCGGGGATGCGGCAGGCGTGGCTGCAGCGGGCGAGGCGCGCCTGCGCGCCTGCGGACTTTCGCGGCAGAAGGTCCGATATGCGCTGGCGCTCGCCGCCGCCGGGGTCGACTGGGAGGGGCTCCGCCGCCGCCCCGACGCCGAGGTGATCGGCACGCTCGTCGCGCTGCCCGGCGTGGGGCGCTGGACGGCCGAAATCTACGCGATGCTGTCGCTCGGGCGGGCCGACGTGTTCGCGCCGGGCGATCTTGCCCTGCAGGAAGCGGCGCGGCATCTCTTCGACCTGCCGGACCGGCCGTCCGAGAAGGCGCTGCGGGCGATGGCCGGGGCGTGGTCGCCCTGGCGCGCGGTTGCGGCGCGGGCGCTCTGGGCTTACTACCGCGTGGTGAAATCGCATGAGGGGGTGGCATGACGCGGGCACTGGCAGAGAAGCGGCACTTGCCGCAGTCGGGCAAGGCACGGTCGGCGGTGGTGTTCCTCCACGGCTATGGCGCGGATGCCGCCGACCTGATCGGCCTTGGCGAGCCGCTTGCGCCGCATCTGCCGGACACCCTGTTCGTCGCGCCCGATGCGCCCGAACCCTGCCGGAACAATCCCTCCGGCCGGCAGTGGTTTCCGGTGCCGTGGCTCGACGGCTCGTCGCAGGAGGCGGCCGAGGCGGGGCTCGATGCCTCGGCCGCGGACCTCGACGCCTATCTCGACGGCCTGATGTCGCGCGAGGGGTTGCCGGCATCGGCCATCGCGCTCTTCGGCTTCAGCCAGGGCACGATGATGGCGCTGCATGTCGGGCTCCGCCGGGGCGGGGCGTTCGCCGGCATCGTGGGGTTCTCAGGGCGGCTTCTGCGGCCCGGGAGCCTTGCCGGAGAGATCCGCTCGAAGCCGCCGGTGCTGCTCGTTCACGGCGATGCCGACCAGGTGGTGCCGTTCGGCGAGATGGCCAGGGCGGAGCGGGCGCTCGGCGCTGCGGGGGTGGCCGTGTCGGGCGTCGTCATGCGCGGGACCGGCCACGGCATTGCCGGCGACGGGCTGTCGGCTGCGCTCGGCTTTCTTGCCGACGTTCTGCCCGGGGCTTGAAATCGCGTCGCAAAGGCGTAACCTTTGGGATGCAAGGTGGGGAGTTGGGGTCGATGATGGTTCTTGTTCTCGGTGCGCTTTTCCTGATCGCGGCCTTCGGGCTGCTGGCCTCGCGTCCGGCCGAAGCCCTGGTGCCGGTGAAGGTCGCGCGGCGCCAGCGCCGCTGACGCGCCGTCACCCGGACCACAGTCCGGGCTCAGCGAATTCGATCGAGTTGCCTGCCGGGTCGCGGACGTAGATCGACCGCGCGCCGTTCGGCCAGCGGAAATCCGCTTCGATCCCCACACCGTTCTGCTCCAGATGCGCCCGGACCGCGCCGAGCGTGTCGGGATCTGCGGCGAAGCAGTAGTGGCCGGGGCCTGTCGCGCCATGTGCCGGGACGGGCGGGCGCGCGCCGGGCGGCGGGGGCTTTGCGGTTGCGGCCGGGTCGAAGATCAGAAGGACCGACCCGCCCACGCGGAAGAAGATGTGGCGGCCCTCCTGCCGGGTGATGACGGGAAGGCCGAGGAGCCCCGCGTAGAAGGTCTCCGCCGCCGCCAGGTCCCGGGCGTAGAGTGCGGATTCAAGCGTACCGAGGAACCGGGGTGCGGACATTCTGTCACCTTGTCGTGACCTGCATGGGACACAAGTCTATCGCAGATGGCGGGGCTTGTCAGGTGACGGAGCCTAGATATAGTGGATGGTGAACCGGGGTCGGGCGGTCCTGTCCGCCCCGGTCGCCGGGACCGATCACGCGGGAGCGGACGGATGCTCGACAGGACTGACGATGGCGAATTCCGGACGACCTTCGTCCGCGAGCCATCGGCCTTGCGCCATCATCCGGCGCTGGTCCTGAACGCCGACTACCGGCCGCTGTCCTATTACCCGCTGTCGCTCTGGCCCTGGCAGGAGGCGATCAAGGCGGTGTTCCTTGACCGGGTGACGATCCTCGCCGAATACGACGAGGTGGTGCGAAGCCAGCGGGCGGTGTTCCGCATACCCTCGGTGGTGGTGCTGAAAGAGTATATCCGACCCCGGAAGCGCGTGGCCTTCACGCGCTTCAATCTTTTCCTGAGGGACGAGTTCTGCTGCCAGTACTGCGGCTCGAAGGGCGATCTGACCTTCGACCACGTGGTGCCCCGGTCGCGCGGCGGCACCACGAGCTGGGAGAACGTGGTGGCCGCCTGCGCGCCCTGCAACCTGCGCAAGGGCAACCGGTCGCTGAAGCAGTCCGGCCTGTCCCTGCGGCGCCGGCCGATGCAGCCCACGGTCGAGGACATGCGGAACGCGGGACGGCGCTTTCCGCCGAACTACCTGCACGATTCGTGGCTCGATTTTCTCTACTGGGACGCCGAACTCGAGGCATGAGCCGCGCAGGCGAGGTCCGTTCCATGACCGATAGCGTCGCTTTCGGGCGGATTTTGCACGATTTTCGTGCTGTGATCGCCGGGTTCTGACCCGCGAGGAACCCGATGGCGATCGTCCTTTCCACTGCCGCGCTGAACCTTGCCGCCGCCGTCGGGCTCGGCGCCGTCATCGGATCGGAACGGCAGCTTCGGCAGCGCATGGCGGGCCTGCGGACCAATGCGCTCGTCTCGCTCGGCGCGGCAAGCTTCGTGACCTTCGCCGCGACCTTCGACGGCGACGTCTCGCCCACCCGCGTCGCCGCGCAGATCGTGTCGGGCATCGGCTTCCTCGGCGCCGGCATCATCTTCCGCGACGGATTCAGCGTGTCGGGCCTGAACACCGCGGCGACGCTCTGGTGCTCGGCCGCGGTCGGGATGCTTGCGGGGCACGGGCAGCTCGCGCTCGCGGGGATGGTCACGGGATTCGTGGTCCTGGTGAATTTCGGGCTGCGGCCGGTGGTGAAGCTTCTCAAACGCATCGCCGCGTCGCGCGGAGGCGCACAGGGGTTCGAGATCACCGCCGTCTGCCGTGCGGAAGCGGAAGTGCAGGTCCGCAGCCTGATGGTCCAGGCCTTCGCAACCTCGGGAATGCACGTCACCGAACTGGCCTCGAACGAGATGGACAGCGCGGGCCGCATCGCCGTCCATGCGGTGATCGCGGGCGGCGCGGGCGGACAGGGCGCGATCGAGCAGGTCGTGGGGCGGCTCAGCCTCGACCCGGCGATCCTGTCGGTGCGCTGGGGGGTGACCGAGGGCGACTGAGACGGGCATCCGTCCGGACCCCGGGGGGGGGGGGAGAGGGGTTGCCGTCGCCGGCCGCGCCTGCGAGGGTGTGCCCCGGAGGCGGAGGCGGAGGCGGAGGCGGGCCGCGACGCCGAAGGGGAATGACCGATGGCATCCGATCCGTTCTTCCGGCCCGTATCGGGGATGGACCTGCCGCGCTTCGCCGGCCTCGCGGCCTTCATGCGCCTGCCCTACGTGCCGTCCGGCCACCCGCGCCGGGGCGAGGTCGAGATCGGGATCCTCGGGCTGCCCTTCGACGGCGGCACCACGAACCGGCCCGGCCCCCGTCACGGCCCCCGCGCGCTGCGCGACGCCTCGACGATGATCCGGGCGCAGCATCCGGTGACGGGCCTGCGGCCCTACGAGGCGGCGGCCTGCGCCGACCTGGGCGACGTGGGGCCGAACCCCGTCGACGTGCTCGACAGCCTCGCCCGGTTCGAAGCCGCCATTTCAGGCCTCAAGGCCGCCGGGATCCGCCCGCTGGTCGCCGGGGGCGATCACCTCTGCACGCTGCCCGTGCTGCGCGGGCTTGCGAAGGGGGGCGAGCCGCTCGGCCTTCTGCACTTCGACAGCCATACGGACCTGTTCCCCGCCTATTTCGGCAGCAAGGTCCCGACGCACGGGAACCCGTTCCGGCTGGCGGTCGAGGAAGGGCTTCTCGACCCCGCGCGGATGGTCCAGATCGGCATCAGGGGCGCGCTCTATGACAGCGCCGACCGCGACTTCGCCAGGGCCCACGGCATCCGCATCGTGACGATGGTGGAACTGCGCGAGCGCGGCCTCGCCGACGTGATGGCCGAGGCGCACGAGATCGTCGGCCGGAAGCCCGCCTACCTGTCCTACGACATCGACTTCGTCGACCCCTCGGTGGCGCCGGGCACGGGCACGCCGGAATGGGGCGGACCGGACGCCTATGACGCGATCGACGCGGTACGGAAGGCGGCGGGGCTGAACATCGTCGCGGCCGACCTGGTCGAGGTCTCGCCGCCGGTCGATCCCACAGGGGGCACCGCCTGGCTCGGCGCCACCCTGATGTTCGAGCTTCTCTGCGTGATGATCACGGCGCTGAAGGCCGCCTGATCCTTCGCCCTGGCCCAAGTATCCCGGGGTGGTCAGGAGGGGCGGCGCCCCTCCTGCTTTCCTCCGGTCAGGGCAGCGCGGCGGTGACGATGACCTCGACGGGGAATTCCGGCGCCACGAGCTTCGATCCGCCGGTCGCGCGCGGCGGCGCCGCCCCCTTCGCCATCCATTCGTCCCAGGCGCGGTTCATCTCGGCGACGGTCGAGGCGTCGGCGAGCCAGACCGCGCGCGCAGGATGCGGGTCTTGTCGGTGCCGGCGGCGAAAGGAAACCCGTCTGCCGGTTCAGCCGGCCAGAAGCGCGAGCGCCTCGTTCAGGGCAGTCACCGAGGCCGCATGGTCGCCGTTCTCGTGCGCGCTCTTGCCGGTGGCGTAGAGTTCCTGGATCTTGGCGCGCGTCGCGTCATCGACGGTCGCCGATGCCATGGCGGCGTCGAGCTTGCCGATCAGGGCCGGGCACTGGCCGGCGAGCGCAGGCGTGCCGAGCGCGACGAGGACGGCGGCGGAAAGTGCGATGCGTTTCATGAGGCGGACTCCTTTTCGGTTGCGTCGAGGAAGGCGGACGGAGTGGAGCGGGTGAAGGGAATCGAACCCTCGTCGTAAGCTTGGGAAGCTTCTGCTCTGCCATTGAGCTACACCCGCGCACGCCCTGCCTTACCCGAACACCGGCGAGGGGCGCAAGACGGATCGCGCGGGGTTGACTTCCCGACGGGTGCGGGGGCCGAGTGGCGCGCGGGCCGGGAGGAGGGCCGCGGGCATGCAGGGGAAGGACAGGATCGACGCCTTCGGGGCCGCCTCGCTCACCGGATTTGCGCTGTTTCTCGCCTTCAACCAGATCGTCATCAAGGTGGTGAACGAAGGCCTGCAGCCGGTCTTCTTCGCGGGGCTGCGGTCGGCACTCGCGTTCCTTTTCCTGACGGTCTGGCTCGCGGTGGCCGGGCGTCCGCCGCGGCTCAGGCGGGTCGATCTGGCCCCGGGACTGCTGGCCGGGGCGGCTTTCGCGCTCGAGTTCATCTTTCTCTTCCTGGCGCTCGATTTGACCACCGTCGCCCATACGGCGATCCTGCTCTATTCGATGCCGGTCTGGATGGCGGTCCTGGCGCATTTCCTGCTGCCGGGCGAACGCCTGACGGCGCGGCGGTCGCTCGGTCTGGCGCTCGCCTTCGGGGGCGTGGCCACCGCGATCCTCTACCGCGCGGCGGGCGGCGGCGCGGGAACCGGGGTGAGCCTCGCGGGCGATCTCAGCGCCCTGGCGGCCGCGGTCTGCTGGGCGGCGATCGCGATCGTGGTCAAGCGTTCGAGCCTGCGGGACGTCAGGGCCGAGACGCAGCTCTACTGGCAGCTCATGGTGTCCGCGCCCATCCTGCTGGTGGCGGCGCCCTTCTTCGGGCCGCTGATCCGCGACCTCCAGCCCATCCACATCGCCGGCCTGCTGTTCCAGGCGGTGGCGGTGGCCTCGGCCGGGTTCATGTTCTGGCTCTGGCTCCTGTCGATCTATCCGGCTTCCGGCGTGGCGAGCTTCTCCTTCCTGACGCCCGTCTTCGGGGTGGCGCTCGGATGGCTCATGCTGTCCGAGCCGCTGACGCCGGGGGTCTTCGCGGCGCTAGTGCTGGTGGCGGCGGGAATGCTGCTGATCAACCGCCCGGCCCGGGCCGGCTGAGCCCGTCAGCGCTGCCGAGACGGATGTCGGCCCAGATCGGGAGGTGATCCGAAGCGACCCGCGCCTCGCCCTGCACAAAGACACCTGCGTCATGAAGGTGCATGCCCCCTGCCACCGCGATCCGGTCGAGGCGGGCGACGGGGCGGACGGCGGGGAAGCTCGGACCTGGCGCATGCACGTGGAAACCGTCCGAGATCGGTTCGGTCCCGCCCCTGAGCGACCATTCGTTCCAGTCCCCGACGATCGCGGTCGGCATCTCGGGACGCCGGGCCAGCACCTTCCGGATCGCGGCAAGCTGCCGGAGCCGGAAACGGCGGATGAGCCCGAGGTGAACCCCGACGACGCGCAGCGGCCCGGAATGGGTGCGGATCTCGACGAGGATCGCGCCCCGCGGTTCGAGGCCGGGCAGGTCGATGCGGGCCTCGTACAGGACCGGCCAGTCGGGGCGGATGAGGATGGCCTGCCCGTGCCAGCCGAGGCTCCGCCCGCCGGTGGCATGTCCTGCCACCGTATACTGGGTCGCCCGGGCGATCAGCGCGCGGGGAAGCGCCTCGGGGCGGCTCCCGATGCGGTGGTCCACTTCCTGGAGGGCCACGATGTCGGCGCCGAGCGAGGCAATGACCGCGACCACCCGTTCGGGACTCCGGCGCCGGTCGATGCCGACGCACTTGTGGACGTTGTAGCTCGCAAGCCGGATCATGGGGCGGCTTATAGCGGGGGCGGCGCGGCGCGGAAACCCGCCTCGGTCACGTCCCGCAGAAGGTGCGCCGGACCTGCTCGTCCTCGGTCGGCGCACGGGCGAGGTCCGTGTCATCGGGCGCCAGGTCGAAGGGCGCGGCGAGGACGCGGTTCAGCCGGTGGAAAGGTCCGAAATCGCCGGCGACGGCCGCCGTGATCGCGGCTTCGATCCGGTGGTTGCGGGGAATGACGGCAGGGCTGGCGCGCGCCATGAGCGCCCGTGCGCCGGCTTCGCCCCCCGGTTCGCGGTCGCGCCGCCGCTGCCAGTCCGCCGACCAGAGCGCAAAGGCCTCGCGGTCGGCGAACTCGTCGCGGGCGGTGCCGTCGGCGAGGCCGCGGAAGGTGCGGGTGAAGTCGGCCTGCTGGTCGGCCATCAGGCTGAGAAGCCGTTCGAGAAGGTCGAGGTCGCCGTCCTCGGCGGTCGCGAGGCCGATCTTCGCGCGGAAGAGGCGCAGCCATTCGTCCTGGTGGAGGTCGCGGAAGGTGTCGATGGCGGCCGTCGCGGCCGCGATCGCCTCCGGGCCGGGCAGGTCGATCAGCGGCAGCAGGCAGGACGCGAACTGCGCGAGGTTCCACAGCGCGACCTGCGGCTGGTTGGCATAGGCGTAGCGGCCGAACTGGTCGATCGAGGAGAAGACCCTGACCGGGTCGTAGGCATCGAGGAAGGCGCAGGGCCCGTAGTCGATGGTTTCGCCCGAGACGGCCATGTTGTCGGTGTTCATCACCCCGTGGATGAAGCCGAGCGCCATCCACCGTGCGACGAGGCGGGCCTGCGCGGCGGTGACGGCGCGCAGGAGGCCGAGGGCGTCCGTCACATCCGGATAGTGCCGCGCGACGACATGGCCGGCGAGAAGCCGCAGCGCCTCGGTATCGCCGCGGGCCGCGAAATACTGGAACGTGCCGACGCGGATATGGCTCGATGCGACGCGGGCGAGGACTGCCCCGGGAAGGCCGGTCTCGCGCCAGACGGTGTCGCCGGTGGCGACGGCGGCGAGCGCGCGCGTCGTCGGCACGCCGAGGGCGGCCATCGCCTCGGACACGATGTATTCGCGCAGAACGGGGCCGAGCCATGCCCGCCCGTCGCCCCGGCGCGAGAAGGGCGTGGGGCCCGAGCCCTTGAGCTGGATGTCGCAGCGACGTCCGTCGGAGGCAAGGACTTCGCCCAGGAGCAGCGCGCGGCCGTCGCCGAGCTGCGGGACCCAGCCGCCGAACTGGTGCCCCGCATAGGCCTGGGCGAGGGGCTCGGCGCCGTTCGGGACGGCGTTGCCGGCGAGGGCGGCGACGCCGTCAGGCGACGCCAGCGCCCCGGGGTCGATGCCGAGTGTCCGGGCAAGGGGGGCGTTGACGGCGATCAGGGCGGGCGCCGTCACCGGAACCGGCGACTGGCGCGCGTAGAAGCGGGCCGGCAGGCGGGCGTAGCTGTTGTCGAAGGGGATGAAGAGGGCCATGGGGGGAAGATAGGACGATGCCGGCCGTCCGGGAAGGTCAGGGGCGGCGGCGTATCCCTCCGCCCTTCCCCGCGCGCGGAAACCCGACTGTGGAGGGCGACCCGCCTGCCACACCGTCGTCAGGCTCGAATGGCTCGGCCAGCCCAAGACCCGGGTTGTGTCTTCGCACTTGCGTCCGTCGGAAGGTGCCGGGCAGGTGCGGTCAATAGACCTGCCACCTGCAAGCGCGTCACCGCGAGTTCCTGACGCGGCCCTGCCCGCCCAAGATAGGGCGGCCTTCCGCGCGATGGTGGAGGCCGGCCGGATCAGGCCGGAATATGACATCACCGAAGCGCTGATGGAGACCGCCCGGATGATCGCCCGGGCGCACCGGAGAAATCCTCGCCCGCTACATCTCCGAGGCGGCGATCGTCGGGCGCGCCGACGGCGCGGCGATGTTCGACGAGGTGCCGCCGGCCGTGGTGCTGGCGCGCGCTGTCGAGGGCTTCGAGAAGGGCACGGACTTCGTCCCGCCCGATCCTCTGCCGGACACACCCGAGGACGCGGTCGATCTGTCGCCCCTGGAAGGATCACCCTTTACGGAAGGCGCGGGCACGCCGGAGGTGGAGACGCTCAACGACCGGTTCGAGGCTGACCTCAAGGCCGGGACGGCCCCGGAGTTTCCGGCGGGCGAAGGTCCGTTCGGGCCGATCCTGTCGGGCTTCGAGGGCGACTGGAAAGGCGCGATCCGCGAACTGACCCGGCTGCGGACGGGCGAGGCGACGGCGGCGCTGTCGCATCCCGACATCGGCAAGATCGACCTGATCTGGGGCGCCGAGGGCACCGGCCGCGGCGACGGTTTCGGGCTGGCGAAAATCGCGCGCTTCCATCCAGAGGTCCTTGGCGATCTGCAGAGGCGGCTCGACGCCGCGAAGGTCGCGAGCCGGTCCGAAAACCGCATCCGGCTCGAAGGCGCGCAGGACGAATTCGCGGTCCGGCTCGACTACGACGGCCAGAGCAAGACCTGGCTGCTCACCGCGTATGAGAAACAGCCGGCCGCCGGACGTAGTACGGCGAGGCCCGGCGTCATGGCGGAAAGCTCTTCCCCTTCCGGCCGGCTGCGCGGAGAAGATAGTCCCGCCGCACCGTCGGATCAAGGCGATCCCATCGACCGTGCGCTCGCCGAAGCGCGCGCCCGCCCTGACTTCGCCGCCGCCGGGGTCGAATTCGATCAGAAGGGCGGCATCGTCACCACGGTCGGGGATCTTCTCGACGGGCTCGACCGCGACCGGGCCCTGATCGATGCGCTGCGCGTCTGCAACCGGGGCGGAGGGGCGGCATGACCGGGTTCATGGACTGCGTGGCGGCGGCCGTGCGCGCCGGAAAGGTGACGCCCGACCGCGCCCGCGCCGCGCGCGAGGAATTCGACCGGCTGGTCGCGCGGGGCCTCAGGGCGCAACTCTCGCAAACCGACGCCGAACTCCGCGCCAGCGACGAGCTGATCGCGAAGACGCTCTCGGGGTTCGCCGCGCGCCGCAACGCGGCACTCCGCCACGTCGATACGATCCGCCGGAACGAGGCGCTTTTCGCAGCGACGAAGGACGACGACCTGATCCTGAAGAGGGTCGAGGACATCGAGCGGATGCAGCGGTCGCTCGAGAAGTCGCTGATGCGCGACATCGGGCAGTTCGTCGCGGCCTTCCGCGCCGACATCTTCGGGCGGGTCGCGAAAGGCAGCCCCGGCGGCCGCGCGCTGCTGCGCGACGTGGTGCGCGCGCTTCACGGCGAGGCGGTCGGGAACGCCCTTCCCCGCGCGCGGAGCCCCGATTCTTCGCAGAAAGATCGCGACGGGAAAGGCGGGCGCTGAGAGGTCCTCGGACGGGCATACGGCACGCCGCACGCAGTCGGCCACCCGCGGCTGCCGACGGCATCCCGATCTCCGGCCCCCTGCGCACCGGGGTCCGGCCAGGCCCCGATGCCGCAACATCGGTGCGACACCCCTTGCGCCCGGCCGTCAGAGCCGCCCGATCCGCTCGGTCAGGAGCGCATAGAGCCCGTCCCGGTCCACCCCGCCCATGAACATCGCGTTCGGCTGCCGCCCCGACACGCGCCACCAGTCCGCGACGGTGGCGCCGAGCGTGAATTCGCCCTTCGTCTCGATCATCACGCTGATGTGGCGGCCGTGGAACAGCTCGGGCCGGATCAGGTAGGCGATTACGCAGGGATCGTGAAGGGGCGCGCCTTCGCTGCCGTATTTCGCGGTGTCGAAGCGCTCGAAGAAATCCGTCCAGCCCGCCACCGCGCGGCCGACCGCGGTCCCGAGCGACCGCATCGCCTCGACCCAGGCGCGGCTCGTCAGCGCCTTGTGCGTCACGTCGAGCGGCATCACGACGAGGGGGGCGCCCGACCTGAACACGATGTCCGCGGCCTCGGGGTCGACGTAGATGTTGAACTCGGCGGCCGGGGTGATGTTGCCGCCCTCGAAATACCCCCCGCCCATCAGCACGATCTCGGCGACGCGGGGGACGATGTCGGGCGCCCGCTCGAAGGCGGTGGCGATGTTGGTGAGCGGGCCAAGCGGGCAGAGCGTCAGGGTTCCGGGAGGCTCGGCCCGCAGGGTGTCGATCAGGAAGTCCACCGCATGCCGGGGCTCGAGGGGCATCGCCGGGTCGGGCAGCGCGATCCCGTCGAGGCCCGTCTTGCCGTGGACGTGTTCCGCCGTCACCAGCGGGCGCCGCATCGGCCGGTCGCAGCCCGCGAAGACCGGGGTCCGGCTGCGGCCGGCAAGTTCGCAGATCACGCGGGCATTGCGCGCGGTCAGCGCGAGCGGGACGTTCCCGGCCACGCAGGTGATTCCCGCCACGTCGAGTTCGGGCGACGCGAAGGCGAGGAGGATGGCGACGGCGTCGTCCTGCCCGGGGTCGGTGTCGATGATGATGCGTCGCGGGTCCGGCATCGTGGTCTCCTCGGTTCCACGGACAGTCATGCCGCGCCGGATCGAAGTGTGGAAGCGAGCAAATTGACAAAATATTGACGAATTCGGGCTGTCCTATCGCCGGTGGGGTTGGGCAGGAACAGAGACGATGGCTGAACGCTCCTTCATCGGTCTTCATGCCGGCGCGCATTTCGCGGGCGCCGAGACTTTCAACAGGTACCTGGCGGCCAACCGCGCCGCGATCGAGGCGGCCGGACTCGCGCCGGTGGCGCCGCATTCCCCGTTCGACGCGGGATGGATGGACGCGCCGCTGCCCGAGGCCGGCACGGCGGTTGCGGACCTGCCCGGCTTCGCCGCGGCCCTGACGGCGGCGATGCGGCCCGCCACCGGGCCGGGGATGCGCGGGCTCGTGCTGTCGCGCCCGGACCTGGCGGGATCGGCCGCCGAGGTGGTCTCGGGCAGCTTCTTCCGGTCGGCCGGCCTGCGGGCCACCGCCCTCCGCCTCGCCCTCGGCCGTCCGGTGGACATGCTCGTCTTCGCGATCCAACCCTACGACCTGTTCTTCCTGTCGGCCTGGCGCCGGGCGGCGATGGAGGGCGAGATCGCCCCCTTCGACCGCTACACGCGCGCGATGGCCCGGTTCTCGGGCGGCTGGGTCGAGACGGTCGAGACGCTCGCCGACACGCTGGGCGCCGGGCGCGTGGTCGTGACCGCCTCGGCCCCGCAGGATCTGCGTGCCTATCTGCCGCGGATGCTCCCCGGTGTCGTCCTTGACGACACCGTGATGCCCGAGCCCGCTGCCCCCGTCACCGACAGTGCCATCGCGATGTTCCAGCGCCACCTCCGTATGGGTACGCGATTCGCGCCGGGCCAGCGCGAGCGGCTTCTGGCCTTCCACGCCCGGCTTCCGCAGTCCAAGCCCCGGTCGGGATTCGACTGGCTGCCGCTTGCCGACATGCGCGGGCGCTACGTCGGCGATCTCGACCTGCTGGCGCGGATGGCCGGGGTCGAGGTGGTGGGCTCGCCCATCGCCGCGATCGCGGCAGAGTGACCGGGCCGGCCGGACCGCAGCACAGACGATCCGCCGCTGCCGACCGGCTGCGCCGCCCCGGACGGCCGGGCCGGCGCTTCCCGCTCGGACGCGGCCGGGTCAGCCGTCGAAGTTCACCTCTTCCATGATCTTCAGGGCGGTCGGGCGCAGCCTGGCGAGGTCCGACAGGTTCACGGTGTCGGGCGTGAACGGCCCCCAGCTCTCGACCAGCGCCGACCGGGCGACGCCGGGCTTCACCGGGAACTCGTAGTTGGTCTCGGCATAGATCCTCTGTGCCTCGTCCGAGGACAGGAACTCCATGAACCTGAGCGCGTCCGCGCGGTTCGGCGCGGCCTTGGTCATCGCCATGCCCGACACGTTGACATGCGTGCCGCCGCCTTCGAAGACCGGGTAGACGATGCGGACGGACTCGGCCCACTGCTTCTGTTCGGGATCCTCAAGCATCTGGCCCATGTAGTAGGTGTTCCCGAGCGAGATGTCGCACTCTCCGGCCCAGATCGACTTCACCTGGCTGCGGTCGTTGCCTTCCGGCTTCTTGGCGAGGTTCGCCTTGACGCCGGCCGCCCAGGCCTTGGCCTCTGCCTCGCCCCGGTGGACGATCATCCCGGCAAGGAGGCCGAGGTTGTAGTCATGGGTGCCCGGGCGGGTGCAGATGCGTCCCTTCCACTTCGGGTCGGCGAGGTCCTCGTAGGTCGTCACCTCGCCGTCCTTCACCCGCTCCTTGCTCGCATAGACGATGCGGGCGCGGGTCGTCAGGCCGAACCACTGATTGCCGGGGTCGCGGAACTGGGCCGGAATGTTCGCGGCGAGAACCGCGCTCTCGACCGGCTGGGTCACGCCCGCCTCGACCACCTGTGACAGTCGCGCGATGTCGACCGTCATGACGATGTCGGCGGGGCTCCGGGCGCCCTCGCTCTGCAGACGCTCGACCATGCCCTTCTCGATGTAGGCGACGTTGACGGTGATCCCGGTCTCGGCCGTGAAGGCATCGACGATCGGCTGGATGAGCTCGGGCTGGCGGTTGGAATAGACGTTCACCTCCTGGGCGGCTGCCGGAATCGCAGCCAGAAGCGCGACGAGCGGGGCGGAGGCGAGGGTGGTCCGGATGGTCATTTGTTGAGTCCTTTGGTCAGATATTGGCGCGGTTATCGCCGCAGCCGCCGCCGCGGTCAATACCTGATCGAAACTGTCGATCAATCTGCCGCGCCCGGCGGCCCGTCTGGCGGCCCGTCTGGCGGCCCGCCCGGCGGCCCGCCCGGCGGCCCGTCTGGCGGCCCGCCCGGCGGCCCGTCTGGCGGCCCGCCCGGCGGC
>JBMOOH010000029.1:0-15931 GCA_049323795.1 Pseudomonadota bacterium | reverse complement strand
GCCGTTGCCGCCGTTGCCGTTGCCGCCGGCGTTGCCGTTGTCTCCGCCGGCTCCGCCGTTGCCACCGGTGCCGTTGTCTCCACCGGCGCCGCCGTTGCCGCCGGCGTTGCCATTCCCTGAATCCGAGGGCTCGTCCGAGGTCGGAGGCACGGGCTGTTCCGGCTCGACCACCGGTTCATCAACCACCGGTTCATCGACCGCGGGCTCGTCGACCACCGGTTCATCGACCGCGGGGCCGTCTTCGTGCGGCGGGGCGGCCACCGGCCGCGTCGAGAGATGCCGTTCGTCGCCGTGCCGTTCGTCGTTCCCGACGGTCGCGGGCGGGACGGACAGGCCGCCGCATCCAAGCGACGATCCCCCGGACTCGCCGCCGGATCCGCCGAAGTAGCCGGAACAGCCTCTGGTGATTCGGTCCGCGACGCGGATCAGCGCCGGAGGCGATGATTGGGGGGACGCCTCGAAGGCGGCGGGCTGCGGAGAGGCAGCCGAAAGCACGATCGTGCCAATGAAGGTAAACATGTCTGTCACTCGGTAAGGTTACTACAGCCCGACTTCCTGCTCCCGGATTGCGGCACGAGAAGGGCCGGGGCGGGGCAGAGGGCGGGTTTTTGGCCGTTTGTTGCGCCACAATGACCTTCGCCCGGGTCGCCGCCGCGGGGGTCCGGCCGCCCGTTCCGCCTTGCAGACCGGCGGCAGCAGCCCCTCGCAAGTCACTCGCGGTGCGCGGCCTTTTCCGCCGGCTCGGCCGGCTGGGAATCGGCCCTCGGCCCTGCCCGCGGTGCGCCCCCGCGACCGTCAACGGTTTTTTGCGCGGAGTGAGAGCAAAAAATCTGTTGACCGATCCGTGATCGCTACGGCAAGTTGTGTGAGCCGCGAACGAAGCCACAAGATATAGTGGACGGCACGGGGGACCAGAGCATCGACAGAACGCGGGTGATCCGCGGGGCCGAGCCGCAGTTCGGCCGCTGGAGGTGCCTTGCACGGCCCGTGCCTTGGGCGGCGGGAACTGGCAATCGGCGCGCGCCCGGCAGAGGCGCGGCAAGGACTGGGGCAGAGAATGAAGATCGAACGCAAGTTCACCCGTGCCGACCGCGACGCCTACGACGGCCTCGCCTTCACCACGACCACGTCCGAGATCCGCAACCCGGACGGACAGGTGGTGTTCCGGAACGATGCCGTCGAGGTGCCGGAGTCGTGGAGCCAGGTTGCTTCCGACGTTCTGGCGCAGAAGTATTTCCGCAAGGCGGGCGTTCCCGCACGGCTGAAGCGCGTCCGGGAAAAGGGCGTGCCCGAATTCCTGTGGCGCTCGGTCGCCGACGAGGCCGCGCTCGCCGCGCTGCCCGGGCAAGAGCGCTTCGTGGGCGAGACCTCGGCGCGGCAGGTCTTCGACCGCCTCGCCGGTGCCTGGGCCTACTGGGGCTGGAAGGGCGGCTATTTCACCGCCGAGGCCGACGCGCGCGCCTATTACGACGAGATGCGCGTGATGCTCGCCCGCCAGATGGCCGCGCCGAACAGCCCGCAATGGTTCAACACCGGCCTGCACTGGGCCTATGGCATCGACGGCCCGAGCCAGGGCCACTTCTATGTCGATCACGCCACCGGCAAGCTCGTGAAGTCCGACAGCGCCTACGAACATCCCCAGCCGCACGCCTGCTTCATCCAGTCCGTCGCCGACGATCTGGTGAACGAAGGGGGCATCATGGACCTCTGGGTGCGCGAGGCCCGGCTGTTCAAATACGGCTCGGGCACCGGCACCAATTTCTCGTCGCTCCGCGGCGAGGGCGAGAAGCTGTCGGGCGGTGGCAGGTCGTCGGGCCTGATGGGATTCCTCAAGATCGGCGACCGCGCGGCGGGCGCGATCAAGTCGGGCGGAACGACGCGCCGTGCGGCCAAGATGGTGATCTGCGACATGGATCACCCGGACATCGAGCAGTTCATCAACTGGAAGGTGATCGAGGAACAGAAGGTCGCGAGCCTCGTGGCCGGGTCCAGGATGCACGAGCGGCAGTTGAACGAAATCTTCGCGGCGATCCGTACCTGGGACGGATCATCCGAGGATGCGGTCGATCCGGTGAAGAACGCCGCGCTGAAGGCGGCGATCAAGGGTGCGAAAAAGGTCGCGATCCCGGATACTTACGTGAAAAGGGTTCTGGACTACGCGAAGCAGGGCTACACCTCCATCGAATTCCCGACCTACGACACCGACTGGGACAGCGAGGCCTATGCCAGCGTCTCGGGCCAGAACTCCAACAACTCGGTCCGCGTCACGGACGCCTTCCTGAAGGCGGTCAGGGACGATGCCGACTGGGCGCTGATCCGGCGCACCGACGGCAAGGTCCACAAGCACATCAAGGCGCGCGAGCTGTGGACACAGGTCGGCCACGCCGCCTGGGCCTGCGCGGACCCCGGCATCCAGTTCCACGACACCGTGAACGCTTGGCACACCTGCCCGGCGGACGGGCCGATCCGGGGCTCGAACCCCTGCTCGGAATACATGTTCCTCGACGACACGGCCTGCAACCTCGCCTCGATGAACCTGCTGACCTTCTATGCGGGCGGCAGGTTCGACGCGGACGGCTACGTCCACGCGACGCGGCTCTGGACCGTGACGCTCGAGATCAGCGTGCTCATGGCGCAGTTCCCGTCGAAGGAGATCGCCCAGAGGTCCTACGATTTCCGCACCCTCGGACTCGGCTACGCCAATATCGGCGGGCTCCTGATGACGATGGGCCTCGGCTACGACAGCGACGAGGGCCGCGCGCTCTGCGGGGCGCTGACGGCGATCATGACGGGCGTGGCCTATGCCACCTCCGCCGAGATGGCGGGCGAACTCGGGGCCTTCCCGGGCTATGCGAGGAACGCCGGCCACATGCTCCGCGTCATCCGCAACCACCGCCGCGCGGCATATGGGCAGGCAGAGGGCTACGAGGCGGTCAACCTTACGCCCGTCCCGCTCGATCACGCGAACATTCCCGTGGAAGGTCTTGGCACGCTTGCCAAATCGGCGTGGGACGAGGCGCTGGTCCTGGGCGAGAGGCACGGCTACCGCAACGCCCAGGCGACGGTCATTGCACCCACCGGCACGATCGGTCTGGTCATGGACTGCGACACCACGGGCATCGAGCCGGACTTCGCGCTCGTGAAGTTCAAGAAGCTGGCCGGTGGCGGCTACTTCAAGATCATCAACCGCTCGGTCCCGGCCGCACTGGAAGCGCTCGGCTACAAGGCCGCGCAGGCGGCCGAGATCGTGTCCCACGCGGTCGGCCACGGCACGCTCGGCAACGCGCCCGGCATCAACCACACCGCGCTTCTCGGCCACGGCTTCGGTCAGGCCGAGATCGAGAAGATCGAGGCCGCGCTGCCCTCGGCCTTCGACATCCGCTTCGTCTTCAACAAGTGGACGCTGGGCGAAAGCTTCTGCCGGGAAACCCTTGGCATACCTGAGGAAAGACTTTCCGACCCGACCTTCGACATGCTGCGGCACTTCGGCTTCAGCAAGGCCCAGATCGACGCGGCGAACGACCATGTCTGCGGGACGATGACGCTGGAAGGCGCGCCGTTCCTGAAGCCCGAGCACTACGCGGTCTTCGACTGCGCCAATCCCTGCGGCAAGACCGGCAGGCGCTATCTGAGCGTGGACAGCCACATCCGCATGATGGCGGCGGCACAGTCCTTCATCTCGGGCGCGATCTCCAAGACGATCAACATGCCGAACTCGGCGACGATCGAAGAGACGCTCGCGGCCTACGAGCTTTCCCACTCGCTCGGGATCAAGGCGAACGCCCTCTACCGCGATGGCTCGAAGCTCAGCCAGCCGCTCGCCTCGGCGCTCGTCGAGGACGACGCGGAGGCCGAGGAGACGCTCGCCACCGGCACGCCGATGGAAAAGGTGCAGGTGCTGGCCGAGAAGATCGTCGAGAAGGTGATCGTGAAGGAGATCGTGCGGTCCCACCGCGAGAAGCTGCCGGAACGCCGCAAGGGCTACACCCAGAAGGCCATCGTCGGCGGACACAAGGTCTACCTGCGCACCGGCGAATACAGGGACGGCTCGCTCGGCGAGATCTTCATCGACATGCACAAGGAAGGCGCGGGCTTCCGGGCGATGATGAACAACTTCGCCATCGCCGTCAGCGTCGGCCTGCAATACGGCGTGCCGCTGGAGGAATTCGTCGAGGCCTTCACCTTCACCAAGTTCGAGCCGGCCGGGATGGTGCAGGGCAACGAGACGATCAAGAACGCGACCTCGATCCTCGACTACATCTTCCGGGAACTCGCGGTCAGCTACCTCGACCGCACCGACCTCGCGCATGTGAAGCCCCAGGGGGCGAGCTTCGACGACCTGGGCGAGGGCGAGGATGCAAATATCGCCGAGCCGTCCGAGCGCGCGGCGAACCGCTCGATCGAGGTCCTGAAGCAGATCAGCTCGACCGGCTACCTCAGGAAGCGCCTGCCGCAGGAACTGACGGTGTTCCAGGGCGGCATCGGTGCCACGGGCTTCGGCGGCGCCGGCCCCGTGGCCGCGCTGAACATGCTGGTTCCCGAGACGATGCGGGCCACGGCGATTGCCACCGGCACCGTGGCGCTGGACCTCCGCGCCAAGGCGAGGATGCAGGGCTACGAGGGCGAGGCCTGCAGCGAATGCGGGAACTTCACGCTGGTCCGCAACGGCACCTGCATGAAATGCAACACCTGCGGCGGCACGAGCGGGTGTAGCTGATGAATTGAGGTTGGGGCGCGAAGCTGCAACTCCGCGCCCCGGCCAACCCGCAATCGCCTAGCACGCTGCGGGAAGACTAAATCTCGGCCCTTCCGGGTCGATGAGCATGCAAGACTACGGACGAGACGAGGGATCAATAGCGTGCTGAGTAATACACAGATCGCCCACAAGAACCTGGGGGGAACTGTGGAAAAACATGGAGAAGTGAATGGCTCGCAAGGGCAACTCGGAAGTAACCGGCGCGAAAGCGGCGTCCGCCGCTGGTAAAGTGCTGAGCAATCCGAACTCCAGCAAAGCGGCGAAAACTGCCGCCGCCTCAGCGCTTTCGCAGCGTCCGAACAAGAAATGACAATACTGCTCTCCGGTTCGCCGGGGAGCAGGGTTCCGGGGAGGGTGCGCTCTCCCTCGACGCGGGTCAGGCCGCAGGCAGAAACCGGGCGGTCACGAGAAACGAGCCTGATCAGCGAAACTCGAAGGGGGCCTCGGCCCCCTTCTTCTTTCGTCCGGGCCGGATTCGCTGGGGTGTTATTGCCTAACAGGCCCCCTCCGACCATGTGATGTCGTGCAAGGCGGCCCTTGCACCCGCTTTCCCGCCCTCCCACATCCGGGAAGGGGCAATCGGGTTCCGCAACCGGCGGGCCGCCGCGAAGGAGAGAAGGATGAAGACGATGAAGACCACTGCCGCGCTTGCCCTCGCCGCCGCGCTCCTGTCCGCGGGGGCTGCCATGGCGCAGACGGTCGTCACCGACACCGACGGCAACGGAACCTGGTCGATCGAGGAGATGCGCGCCGCCTATCCCGACCTGACGGCCGCGCAGTTCGCCGCGCTCGACGTGGACGGGAACGGCCAGATCGACGCCGACGAGCTTCAGGCCGCCCGCGAAGCCGGCACCATCGCGCCGTAACCCGGCCGCCGTGACGCGGCCCTTGCGCGCGGCAAGCTGCTGCGGAGGGGCTGCCGCGGAGGGATCGCAGGCCCCGGGGCGCATCCGCGCTCCGGGGCTTTGCGTTTCCGCCCCTCCTCCGTCCCCGCTGTGCGGCGGTTCCCCCTCACCTTGCCCCCCCTTCTTGCGTCTTTCGCGACGGGCCGCGCGGGGGGGCGGCTTTCAAGGGGGGATTCGCGCGGCCGGCCGGCCCGGTCCTTTTCCGCCGCCCCGCCCCCCGGCCGGGTCCGGCATTCCGCCGAGCGCCCCGGGTGGCGCCCTGCCCGGCGGAACCCCGCGCCCCGAACCGACCCCGGCTGGCGGCCCGCTGCCGGAAGGAGGCCGGATCGCGGCCCGGGGTGGACGGCGGGCCCGCCATCGGACGACATGGCCCCGGGGTCGGCAGGACCGGCCCCTGACGGCAAAGATGAAGGAGCTATCCCATGAACCGTTTTGCACTCGCCTTCGCAGTCGGCCTCGCCGCGGCGGGCGCCGCGCTCGCGCAGGCCACGCTGGCCGATCTTGACGCCGACAAGAGCGGGGGTCTTTCGCTGACCGAGCTTCAGACCGTCTACACGACGCTGGACGACGCGGGATTCAAGGCGATCGACGGCAACGCCGACGGCGCCGTGGACGAGGCCGAGTTCAAGGCCGCCGTCGAGGGCGGACGGCTCGTCGCCGGCTGATCCGGCGGCACGGTCCCGGCGGCGGCGTGCTGCCGCCGGGACGACCCCTCGGTCTGCGAAGTCCCGGGGGCCGGAAGGGAGGCCGTGCAGGCCCGTCAGACGCCCCGGGCCAGGGCCGCCACGCCGGTGCGCGCCACGTCGCAGAGGCCGAGCGGCCGCATCAGGTCCGCGAAGGCATCGATCTTCGCGGGGGTGCCGGTCATCTCGAAGACGAAGCTCTCGAGCGTCGAATCCACCACGTTGGCGCGGAAGATCTCGGCCAGCCTCAGCGCCTCGATGCGCTTTTCGCCGGTCCCCGCCACCTTGAAGAGCGCGAGCTCGCGCGCCACCGCCGGGCCTGCGACCGTCAGGTCGTGAACCTCGCGCACCTGGACGAGGCGCGACAGCTGGGCCTTGATCTGCTCGATCACCGAGGGTGTGCCGCGCGTGACGACGGTGATGCGGCTGAGGTGGCCCTGGTGGTCCGTCTCGGCGACCGTCAGGCTGTCGATGTTGTAGCCCCGGCCCGAGAACAGGCCGATGACGCGCGCCAGCACACCCGCCTCGTTGTCCACGAGCACCGCGAGCGTGTGGCTTTCGATGGTCGTGGCGTTGGGGTCGCGCAGGTCGTAGGCAGAGTGGCTGCTCGAGCCCTTCTTGATGTTCAGGGGGGACATGACCGGACTTACCTTCTCAGCCGCTCAGCCAACCAGACTTTGATCAGAGATTCTGTGGACACTCCCATCCGGACAGCTTCCGACTCCAGCCGCTCCACCATCCACGCAGGAAGATCCAGCCCGACGGTTTGCGTAGGCCGGTTCAGGTGCCGGGCCTGAGACCAGTCGATAAAGTCTGCCATGTCTTCCCCGTCGTCGAAGCTCTTGTCGAACTCTTCAACTGCTAGCTTGCTTCTCACGGGTGCCATCACAACTTCGTCCGATGATAGATAGCCGTCTCGTAGGCTGCTATTTCGCCATGACGGCTGCGCCTTACGGATATAATCCGAATACGCCCGTCGCGATAGGTGTGGATCGCAGACCACAGCTTGTTTCCAAGCCTTCCAACAGTCATGAATCGTTCCTCCAGGTTCTTCTTGCCGGGACCGGTCAGAGCATGGGGGTCGTCCCAGAGCACCTTGGCGGTTTCGAAGTCGATGCCGTGTTTCTCAAGATTGGCCAGACTCTTGTCTGCGTCCCATTCGAAGTCCCGGAGGTCCGAGGTCACACCAGCACCGCGCCCTTCGCCCCGATCGCGCCCCTGGTATCGGCCTCGCCCAGCAGCATCTCGTTATGCGGCTTGCCGGAGGGGATCATCGGGAAGCAGTTCTCGTGCTTCTCGACGCGGCAGTCGAAGATCACCGGGCCCGGATAGGCGATCATCTCGCGGACCGCGTCGTCGAGGTCCGCCGGGTCGTCGCATCTGAGGCCCTTGCAGCCGAAGGCTTCCGCGAGCTTCACGAAGTCCGGCAGGCTTTCGCTCCACGACTGCGAATAGCGCTCGCCGTGCAGAAGCTCCTGCCACTGGCGCACCATGCCGAGGCGTTCGTTGTTCAGGATGAACTGCTTGACGGGGGCGCGGAACTGCATCGCGGTGCCCATTTCCTGCATGTTCATCAGCCACGATGCCTCGCCCGCGACGTTGATGACGAGCGCCCCGGGATGCGCGATCTGCACGCCGATGGACGCGGGCAGGCCGTAGCCCATCGTCCCGAGGCCGCCGGACGTCATCCAGCGGTTCGGCTCGTCGAAGCCCAGGAACTGCGCGGCCCACATCTGGTGCTGGCCGACCTCGGTGGTGATGTAGCGGTCCATGCCGCGGGTCAGCGCCTCGAGCCGCTGGAGCGCGTATTGCGGCTTGATCGAGGTCTCGGACGGCTTGTAGGCAAGGCAGTTGACCGCCTTCCAGTCCCCGATCTGCCGCCACCAGCGGGCCAGGCCCTCGCGGTTCACCTTCCGCCCGCGCGCCGTCCAGGCCGCCAGCAGGTCCTCGAGCACGCTCGTCACGTCGCCAAGGATCGGCACGTCGGCATGGATGACCTTGTTGATCGACGACGGGTCGATGTCGATGTGCGCCTTCCGCGAATGCGGGCTGAAGTCCCTGATGCGCCCCGTGATCCGGTCGTCGAAGCGCGCACCGATGTTGATCATCAGGTCGCAGCCATGCATGGCGAGGTTCGCCTCGTAGAGCCCGTGCATCCCGAGCATCCCGAGCCAGTTCTTCCCGCTCGCCGGGTACGCCCCGAGACCCATCAGCGTGGATGTCACCGGAAACCCCGTCGTGTCCGCCAGCTCGCGCAGGAGCGCGCTCGCCCGCGGGCCGGAGTTGATGACGCCGCCGCCGGTGTAGAGGACCGGCCGCTCGGCCGTTTCCATCATCTCGACGAGCCGCGCGATCTGGTCCGGGTCGCCCTTGGTGCGCGGCAGGTAATGGCTGACCTTCGCCTCTTTCGCCGGCGTGTAGGTGCCGGTGGCGAACTGGACGTCCTTGGGGATGTCGACGAGCACCGGCCCCGGACGGCCATGCGTGGCGATGTGGAAGGCCTGGTGGATCGTCTCGGACAGCCGGTCGGTATCCTTCACCAGCCAGTTGTGCTTGGTGCAGGGCCGGGTGATGCCGACGGTGTCGGCCTCCTGAAAGCCGTCGGTACCGATCATGAAGGTCGGAACCTGTCCGGTCAGGACGACGATCGGGATCGAATCCATCAGCGCGTCGGTGAGGCCGGTGACGGCGTTCGTGGCGCCGGGACCCGAGGTGACGAGGACGACGCCGGGCCGGCCGGTCGACCGGGCATAGCCCTCGGCCATGTGCACGGCGCCCTGTTCGTGGCGCACGAGGATGTGGCGGATCTCGTTCTGGAGGAAGATCTCGTCATAGATCGGCAGAACGGCTCCGCCCGGATAGCCGAAGACCGTGTCCACGCCCTGGTCCTTCAGCGCCTGGACCACCATCTTCGCGCCCGTCATCTGCCGTGACATCTTCTTCGCTCCGTCCGTCCTGTCGTCCAACCTTCCGGCCGCGCCGCCGGCAACAAAAAGCCCCCGAGGGTCATTCGGGGGCGCATGGGATGCCGGGTCTGGCTGCCGTCACCGGTCCATGCGCCTCGGTCCTACGATTGCAAGTCCAAACGGCACCGCGTGGAACCCCTTCGTTCGGTTGCCGGACACTATGAGGCCCGGCAGGGGGCGTCAACCGGGAAAAACAGGAATAATGTGTCGCGTTCCGCCGGTTCCCCTTTGCGAAAGTTGCGAGTCGATGAGGTGATGCGCAATCTTCGGTCTGCGGCCGGGGCTCTGCAGCGGAAGGATCGGCACTGCGGCCGGTTCCCCACGACACTGAACAATCCCCCGCCCCGTCCCCCGCCCCGTCCTGCCCGCAGGTGTCCGCGTCAGCCTGGTTCGCCGCGCAATTCGATCAGATCCCAGCGGTTTCCGAACGGATCGCGCCAGACTGCCACGGTCCCGTAGCTTTCGCTGCGTGGCCGCTCCTCGAACCGCCCGCCGGCCGCTTCGATGCGGGCATGGTCGCGCGCGAAATCGTCGCTGTAAAGAAAGAGGAAGACACGTCCGCCGGCCTGGTTGCCGATCGCCGTCTCCTGGGCTGCACCCTCGGCCCTGGCCAGAACGAGGCGCGCGCCGGCGCCGCCGGGAGGCCCGACGACAACCCAGCGCTTGGTGGCGGAAAGCCGTGTGTCGGAGTGCAGCGTCCAGCCAAGCCCGTCCACGAAGAAGGCGACTGCCGCGTCGTAGTCCGGAACGACCAGCGCGACGGTGCCTATGCCTCCCGGCACGCTCACGCCTTCACGGGCCGGGTATCCGGAAGGGCGATCCGCGCCACCTGTTCGGCGATCGGATCGACCGAAAGGGGATGGATCTCGCCCGAATATGCGGCGGGGTCGCCGATCTCCTGCCAGCGCCCGCCCTTGTAGACCTCGAGACTGCCGAACTTGGCCTTGTAGCCCATCTTTCGGCTGCCTGGCACCCAATAGCCGAGATAGACGTAGGGAAGACCGGACCGCCGGGCGATCTCGATGTGGTCGAGGATGATGTAGGTGCCGAGCGAGTCGTTGGCCCGGCCGGGATCATAGAAGCTGTAGACCATGCTGAGCCCGTCATCGAGCACGTCGGTCAGGCAGACCGCCGTCAGCACCCGGCGGCCGCCCGGATCGCGGGGAGGGGCGGTGTATTCGACGACGCGGCTCTTGACCGGGGTCTCCTCGATCATCGCGGCGAACTCGAAGATGTCCATGTCGGCCATGCCGCCGTCGGAATGCCGGCTGTCGAGATAGCGGCGGAAGAGCGCGTACTGATCCTCGGTCGCCCAGGGACTCGTGGCATCGCGCCGCAGGTCGCCGTTGCGCCGGATCGTCCGCCGCTGCGAGCGGTTCGGAACGAAATCGGCCACCCGGATGCGGGCCGAAAGGCAGGCCGTGCATTCCGCGCAGGACGGCCGGTAGAGCACGTTCTGGCTGCGGCGGAAGCCCTGCTTGGACAAGGCGTCGTTCAGCCGCTCGGCATTGTCGCCCTGCAGCGCGGTGAAAAGCTTCCGCTCCGAGCGCCCGTCGAGATAGGGGCAGGGCTGGGGGGCCGTCACGTAGAACTGGGGCGCGATCGGAAGCGTGTGTCGCATCGGCGCTGTGGCTGTGCTGTGTCGGGACGTGCCGGGGTCCGGCAGCGGATGTCAGGTCGGAGATGGCGGGACGTTAGCAAGCTGTCACAATTCCGCCAAGTCCCGACATGCGCGCGCCCCGCGGTCCCGAACCAGTCACCGCGGGGCGGCAGGATTGTGGCGCCGGAGCGGGCAGCGGAACGCGCCGCGGTACCTGCGCGGCGAGCCCCTTCGTCCGCGGATTTCGCAAGGCCGGGTTGCCGCCTGTCCGGTCCGTCCGGGAAGGTTCGCCTCAGCGCGCCCCGTCCCTGGCGCCGCCTTCGCCTGCCCCGCGATCGTCGTCTGCGCCGTCATCGGCCGCCGCGCGGCTGCGTTCCGCCATGTACTGGTCGAACTCGGCCTTGTCCTTGCTGGCCCGGAGGCGCGCGAGGAAGGCCTCGAATTCGTCCTGCTCGCGTTCGAGGCGTTCGAGCGTGTCGGCCTTGTAGGCGTCGAAGGCGGTGTTGCCCGAGGACCGGAAGCCGTAGCGGCGGCCGGCGTCGCGGTCCATCCGCTCGCCGTGGTCGTGATGGCGGCCCCAGCCGCCGCATTTCGAGAACATGCGCTTGCTCCAGATCATGTAGGCGAGAAGGGCGAGGCCCAGCGGCCAGAAGAGGACAAAGCCGAGAACCATGGTCGCGATCCAGGCGCCCTTGCCGCGATCGTCGAGCCAGTCTTCGGCCCGGCCGAGCCAGGATCGGCGCGGCGGGTTGACGAAGGTCGTGGACATGGATGGGTCTCCGTTGATCAGGTGGAATAGGGCATGTGAAGCGGTTTCACATCCCCCGAAGATCGGGGCCGGGCCGCCTTCGGTCAAGAGGGATGTGAAGGAAATTCACATGCGCCGGCCGGGAGACGCGGGATACCGCCGATCCGGGCGGCGCGGTCCTCGGCGGCGCGCGCTCTGCGGCCCCGTCGGTCCGCACCGGTCTTTCCGCACGGCCTTGCCTTGGTCCGTCAGTGCCCGGGCCTGTCCGCGGCGGGGAGGGGGGCGGGGCGGGCGAAGGCGGCCACGGTCCCGCCCGTCAGTTCCACCAGGCGGTCGGGCGGGATCGCGAAGATGTGCCTCGGGGTGCCGGCTGCCGCCCAGACGCGGTCGAAGTCGAGAAGCCTCGGATCGATCCAGACGGGCAGGGGTGTCAGATGGCCGACCGGCGCGACCCCGCCGATGGCGAATCCCGTCCGCGCCCGCACCAGATCAGGGTCCGCACGCCCGAGCGGCTCGCCCGCCAGGGCCGAGGCGGCGTCCGGCTCGACGAGGTTCCCGCCCGCGGTCAGGAAGAGGTGAAGCCCGCCGGACCGTGCCGCGAAGAAGACCAGCGACTTGGCGATCTGGTCGAGCGCGCATCCCGCCCGGGCCGCGGCCTGCGCCGCCGTCCGGGTTTCGTCGCCGCAGGCGAGGATGTCGGGGTCCAGTCCGGCTGCCCTCAGGGCGGCCTCGACGCGCGAAAGGCTTCTGCTCAACTGCGGCCTGCTCCTTCTCTCTTTCTCTCCGGGCCAGTCAACCCGACGGGGCCGCCGCGCGCAACCGTGCCCGGCCGCTGCGGTGTTGGAAGCGGCAACCGCTCTGCTAGTGTCGGTGCCATGACGCTCCTGTCCCGCATGACGCGCTGTCCGCTCCCGTTCGATCCCGGCCCGACCGAAGCCGTCGCGGACAGGTTCGCCGGGATCCCGGCCGAGCTTGCGGCGCTCCTGCGCGGCGCGGCCGGGTCGAGCCCGTTCCTCGCGGCGCTCATGCTGCGCGAGGCCGACTGGCTCGAGGAGTCGCTCGGCCTCCGGCCCGAGGAGGCCTTCGCCTCGGTCCTCGCGGCGGCCGCGGGCGACGGGGACGCGGGACCCCTGCTGCGCCAGGCCAAGCGCCGCGCGGCGCTGCTTGTCGCGCTCGCGGACCTGTCGGGCGCCTGGTCGCTCGACGAGGCCACCGGGGCGCTGACCGCCCTTGCCGACACCGCCACCGCCCGCTCGATGGCCGAGGGGCTGGCCGAACAGGCGCGGCGCGGCCGGCTGCCGGCCGGGCAGGGCGGCGGGACACCCGCGCTGGTGGCGCTGGCGATGGGAAAGATGGGGGCGCACGAGCTCAACTACTCGTCCGACATCGACCTCATCTTCCTGTTCGACGAGACCGCATGGGACCCGGCGGACCTGCCCGAGGTCCGCGCCGCGCTTGTCCGCGCCGTCCGCCGGGCGACCGGGCTCCTGTCGGACATCACCGCGGACGGCTATGTCTTCCGCACCGACCTGCGGCTGCGGCCCGACGCCTCGGTGATGCCTGTCTGCCTGTCGATGGGCGCGGCCGAGCAGTACTACGAGGCGGAGGGACGCACCTGGGAACGCGCCGCCTACATCAAGGCGCGCGCCGCGGCCGGCGACATCGCGGCGGGCGAGCGGTTCCTCGCGGCCCTGCGGCCCTTCGTCTGGCGCCGCCATCTCGACTTCGCGGCGATCCGCGACGCCTACGACATGCGGGCACGCATCCGCGGACACAAGGGCCTGCGCGGCCACGGGCTCGACGGGCTGGACCTGAAGCTCGGCGCGGGCGGCATCCGCGAGATCGAGTTCTTCACCCAGACGCGCCAGCTCATCGCCGGGGGGCGCGATCCCGACCTCCGCGACCGCCGCACCGTTGCCGCCCTCGCCGCGCTGGCGGCCAAGGGCTGGGTTCCGACCGAGGCGGCCGAGGAACTGACCGCGGCCTACCGGGCGCACCGCGAGGTCGAACACCGCCTCCAGATGATGAACGACGCCCAGACCCACGCGCTGCCCGCCTCGGCCGATGGCTGGGACCGCCTCGCCCGGCTGATGGGACGGAGCGACACCTCGGCCCTGCGCGACGAGATCGCCGCGCGCATCGCCCGCGTCGCCGGCATCGCCGAGGACTTCTTCGACCCGGCTGCGCGCCGCACCGCCGCGGCGCGGCCGGTTCCTGCCGAGCTTCCCGCCGAACTCCGCCGGATGATCGACCGCTGGCGCAGCTATCCGGCGCTGCGTTCCGACCGCGCCTCGGCCACCTTCGCCCGGATCGAGCCCCGGCTGCTCGAACGCTTCGACCGCGCGGCCAATCCCGCCGAGGCGCTTGCCCAGTTCGACCGTTTCCTCTCGGGCCTTCCCGCGGGCGTCCAGCTCTTTTCGCTGTTCGAGGCCAATCCCCCCCTTGTCGATCTCATTGTTGACATATGCTCGACATCCCCGGGCCTGTCCGAGTATCTCGGCCGCAACTCCGGCGTCCTCGACGCGGTGCTGGGGGGCGAGTTCTTCACCGCCTGGCCGGGGTCTGCCGCGCTGTCCGATGCCCTGTCGCGCCGCCTGTCCCGCGCCCCCGACTACGAGGCGAAGCTCGCCCAGGCGCGGGTCTGGGCGCGGGAGTGGCATTTCCGCACCGGCGTGCACCACCTGCGCGGCCTCACCGATGCCGAAGCCGCCGGCCGCGAATATGCCGACCTTGCCGAGGCGGTCCTGGCCGCGATCTGGCCGGAGGTGCTCGGCGACTTCGCGGCCCGGCACGGACCGCCGCCCGGCAGGGGCGCGGCGATCCTCGGGATGGGCTCGCTCGCGGCGCGACGGCTCGGCGCAACGTCCGACCTGGACCTGATCGTCATCTACGACGCCGACGGCGACAGCGTCTCGGACGGCCCGAGGCCCCTGCCTGCCCGCACCTGGTACGCGCGGGCGACGCAGGCCCTGGTGACGGCGCTCGGCGCCCCGATGTCGGACGGCCGCCTCTATGCGGTGGACATGCGGCTGCGGCCCTCGGGGCGGCAGGGTCCGGTGGCCACCTCGCTCGCCGCCTTCCGCCGCTACCAGATCGACGAGGCCTGGACATGGGAACACCTCGCCCTGACGCGCGCACGCCCCGTCGCGGGGCCGGCGGCGCTCTGCGCGCGGATCGAGGAGACGCGGCGGGGCATCCTCGAAACCTGCCGCGACCGGCCCGGTATCGTCGCCGACACCGCCGACATGCGCCGCCGGATCTTCGCGGCGAAGGCCCCCGACGGGGACTGGGACGCCAAGATCGGTCCCGGGCGGATGCAGGACATCGAGCTTTTCGCACAGTCGCTGGCGCTGCGCGCGGCAAGCCCCGCGCGTCGGGTTTCCCAGCAGCTTGCCGCGGGCATCCGCGCCGGCCTCGTCGGCCGGACCGAGGCCGACCGCCTCGCCTCGGCGCACCGCTTCCTCTGGCGGCTCCAGGCGGGGGCGCGCCTGCTGACCGCGCAGCCGCTCGACATGGACCGCCTCGGCGAGGGGGGGCGGGCCTTCCTGCTGCGCGAGGCGGGCGAGCCCGACCTGCCGGCGCTTGCCGCGCGTCTGAAGGCCGTCACCGGAGACGCCGCGCGGATCATCGAAGCCTGCCTGCCGTCCGGCGGCTGAGCGGAGCGTGCGGTCGTGCCACCGCCGCCGGCCGCGCGCGGGGCTTGACGCGGAGCGCGGAAAGGGGGCCAGTAGAGCCGACCCGGAGGGGCGCATGATGGAACTGTCACAGGCTGATCCCAAGGGGCTCATCCGCGAGGCCTATGCGATCGACGGCATCACGGCGGCGGAATGCCGGTCGATCTTTCTCGACTGGGCGCTGAGCCTGAAGGCGGGAACCGAGCCCCGCGCCGCGATGCAGGCGCTTCTCGGCGGCTACGCCGCCGGCGCGGCGGCCGACCACCCGATGACCGCCGTGGTCAGGGATGGCCTCTCGGCTCCGGTCCACCCGGTTCGGCGGGGTGGCCGCGCCGCGCGGGTCGGGGGACGCGACAGCACCTGATCCGATTCGTCCACCGACCGGGTTACGCCCGGTCCCCGGTCGTGCTAGACATGTCTCCGCAAGGGTGAGGGACGGCGGAGGCAGAACAGCGATGCGGCTCGGGCAGTGTCCGAAATGCATGCGGTCGGCGTTCCGGGCCGCCGCCGCCGCCTGGGTCGTCACTGCTGCTGTCGGCCTTTCGGTTGGCGCGGACCGGATCGCGCTTCTCCTGCCGGTTCCGGCCGCGCTGACCCTG
>JBMOOH010000028.1:0-127776 GCA_049323795.1 Pseudomonadota bacterium | reverse complement strand
GGGCGTGGCCGGTCGCAGCCGGCCGGCTGCGGCCCTGCCGGAGGCTCACGACCCGCGACCGGTTCACGCCGCGCGGAAAGTCCCTATGATCGGAACGAAGCGCGCGTTGCACGCGCCCCCGCGGCAGTCGCAGGTGTCCATGGAAATCGTCTATCACATCGGGTCCCAGTGCACCGACGAGGACCGTCTGATCCGCAGCCTTCTGCGCAATCGCGGACCGCTCGCCCGGGAGGGAATCGAAGTGCCGGCCCCCGGTCGCTACCGCCCGGTCCTGCGCGATGCCCTGATTGCGCTGCGCGGCGCGCCGGCAAGCACCGAGACGCAGGAGGCGATCATCGATGCGATGCTCGACGACCGTTCGGGACGGCGGGTAGTGCTCAGCCACGAATACTTCCTCGGCATCCCGAGCCGGGTCGTGTCGCCCCGCGGCTTCCATGCGGCCACCGGCCGCAGGATCGCCGCGATCGCCAACCTGTTCCCCGACTGGCCCTGCGAATTCCACCTGGCCCTGCGCAACCCGGCCACGCTTCTTCCGGCGCTGATCGGCCGGATCAACGGGGCGACCTATGCCAGCGTCATGGGCGACCGCGACCCGATGTCGCTGCGCTGGGCGCCGGTGTTCGAGGACATCCTCGCCACGCTGCCCGATGCGAAGCTGGTGGTGTGGTGCAACGAGGACAGCCCGCTGATCTGGGGCCAGGTCATGCGGCGCATCGCCGGAGCCCCGGACGGACTTCGCCTCGAAGGCGAGGACGACCTTCTGGCGGCCGTCGTGTCGCCCGAGGGACTGGCACGGATGAACGGCTATCTCGCGGCCAATCCCGGCTCCACACCGGCGCAGCGCGAGCGGGTCGCCGCGGCCTTCCTGGACAAGTTCGGCCTGCCCGAGGAGATGGAGGTCGATCTTGCCTTCCCGGGCTGGACCGAGGGCCTCGTGGCCGAGATGACCGAGGCCTACGAGGCGGATGTCGCGGCGATCACCGGCATGCCCGGGGTCGAGATCATCCCGCCCCGAGCCGCGCCCCGAGCCGCGCCCTGAGCCTCGCCCCGTGTCCCGCCCCGTGTCCCGCCCCGTGTCAGGTCATCCCGAGCGCGGCGAGATACATCTCGAGCACCGCCTCTTCCTCGGCGCGCTCGTCCTTGTCCTTCTTCCTCAGCGCGATGACCTTGCGGATCACCCTGGTGTCATAGCCGCGGCCCTTGGCCTCGGCCATCACCTCCTTCTGCTGGTCCACGATGTCGCGCTTCTCGACCTCGAGATGCTCGTAGCGCTCGATGAACTGGCGGAGTTCCTCGGCGGTGACATTGTAGGCGGCGTCGGACGAAGCGTCGGGCATCTGGAACTCCTCGGATCGGACAGCCGAGGGGACTAGACCAAGGCGTGCGGCGCCGCAAGATGCCGCGAAAGGCTTGAAGCCGGCCGCGCGGCGGCCTATGCGGGACGTCGGCCTGCAACGGAACGGGGCGCCGGATGGACGGACTCATTTGGGGCGGAGCGCTCGTCACGCTGGCGGGACTGGGCACGCTCCTGTGGTGCATCGTGGCGGTATGGCGCGCCCGGCGGGCCGGGCTTGCCGACGATGTGCTCCGGGCCCGGCTGGCCCGCGTGGTCACGGTGAACCTCGGTGCGCTCCTCGTCTCGGCCATCGGGCTGATGCTGGTGGTCGTGGGCATCGCCTTCGGCTGAACCCGACCGGCCCCTCGACGGGCTTCTCAGCGGTTCAGGTCGGCAAAGCGCCGGCCGTTGCGGACAAGCTCGTCCCAGAGCGGCACGGGCGACCATTCGGGGCCGCCGCCCGCCTCCTCCTCGCGGGCAATCTCCCTGAGCAGATTGCGCAGCCCCAGAAGTCCGGCCTCGTCTGCCGCGTGCATCGGCCCGCCGCGCCAGCGGGGAAACCCCAGAAGGCCTAGGGCTGCGACGTCGATGTCGGAGGGGCGGGCCGCGGCACCCTCCTCCACCAGCCGCGCCCCCGTCGCGGCCAGCGCGGCCAGCGCCGTCAGCACGATCTCGTCGTCATCGATCCGTCCCGCGACCGATCCGGCCGCCTCACGGGCCGCGGCGAGCCGCCCGGGCAGACCGGGATCGGGCGAGGCCTCGTGACCGGCGTAGCGGTAGAACCCGCTTCCGGTGGCAACCCCGATCCGCCCCTCCTCCATTAGTCGAAGCCACAGCACCTCGGCCACCGATCCGGCGGGCGGCAGCGGCGCAAGGTCGAGCCCGATCCTGTCCCGCAGCGCGAAGGGCCCCCATGCGAACCCCCACCGCACGAGCGCGCCATCGATGGCATAGGGGTCGGCCCCCCGCTCCAGCGCACGGTCCGCCGCGCGCCAGAGCGCACCCGACAGGGCCGGCATGACCGGCGCGTGCGTGACGATGGTCTGCCGGCCGAGACGCCGCAGGACCGCGAGGAGAACGCGCAGCGAGTCGGGATCGGTCCCGTCCGGGGCGATGACCTCGGCCGCGCGCCCCGTCGTGACCGGCGGCACGACGGTCAGCGCAACGACCTGGGGGGCAACCTCCGGGGCGGCAGCGCGGAAGGCGGCCGCCTCGTCCGGCAGCAGAATGGCGACCGGCGTGCCTGCGGAAAGGCGCACGGACAGCGCCGCGTCCGCAGCGGTCGCGGCGATGCAGAGGTCCGCGCCGGACAGCGCGGACACATCCCCGGTGACGGCAAGCCGCCCGAGCGCCGCCGCGGCGCGGTCCGGCCCGACACGCCCTTCCGCAGAAAGCGCGGCCACGGTCGCCTCGGCCTGGGCGGACGCCGCCGCGACGGCCCGCGGATCCGGATCGGCAAGCACCGCCGGAAAGCCCGCAAGAGCCGCTGCGCAGGCCAGTTCAATCGTTTCGGCACCCGCCCCGACCAATGCCACCCGCATGTCGCCCAGCGGACGGACACCCGCCCCGGCCGGAGCGTCTCCGGCGCGGCGCTCGGCGAGGAACGCATGACGGAGACCGCGCGATTCGCTCGTGGCGAGGAGGTCGGCGAAGGCCGCGCGTTCGAAATCAGCGGCAGCGGGCGGCGGCAGCAGCAGCGCCGCCTCGACGCAATCGATGATCCGGCTCGGCGCCGGCAGCCGGACATCCCTCAGGCCCGCGCGCGCCTCGGCCACCGCCTCCACATACCCGGCGGGATCGGCCAGACCCGCTGCGACCCGCGCCCCGCGCCCCCGGCCACCGCCGCCGCCCCCGGCGGCCAGCGAAAGCGCAAGCGCGCCCGCAACCGACAGCGCATCCTCGTCGAGGACCCCGTCGATCAGACCCATCGCCACCGCGGCGTCGGTGCCCACCGGCAGGCCGGTCAGCATCAGGCCCAGCGCCTGCTTCGGCCCGACGAGCGCCGGCAGCCGCCGCGTTCCGCCGGCGCCCGGACACAGCCCGAGCGTGACCTCCGGCATCCCGAAGCTCGTACCGGGAAGCGCCACGCGGGCGCCGGCGGCCGCCGCCAGCTCCAGCCCGCCCCCGAGCACGGCCCCGTGCAGAAGCGCCACGACCGGAAGCGGCGACGCCTCGACGATGTCGCCGACACGGTCGAGCGGCGGTTCCAGGGGTTCGGCGTCGAGTTCGCTCAGCTCGCCCCCCGATGGCCAGGAGGGCCCCGCCGCGCGCAGCAGGACGGCGCGCACCTCCGGGTTTGATGCCGCGGCCGAGAAGGCCGAGACAAGTCCCGCCCGTACCGTCCGTGACAGGGCGTTGGCCGGCGGCTGGTCGATGGTGACGACGGCAAGCCCGCCCGCCGCCGACAGATGCACCGGACGTCCCGTCACGGACGACCCGACGCTGTTGCACCGCCGCAGGCGACCACCGGCTTCTCCCGACCCTCGTTGACAGGCGCCACTCTCGGGCAAACGGCGGGGCTTCGCAACCGTCCCGAGCGGGTCAGCGGTTCGCGGCGCAGGACCGGCAGAACGGCGTCGCAGGAACGAGGTCGAGCCGCGCCTCGTCGATCGGCGCGCCGCATCTGACGCAGAAGCCGTATTCGTCCGACGCTATCCGGGCCAGCGCGGCATCGATCATGCGAATCTCGGTCTGGGCCGACTGGCCGAGGTCCTCGAGAACCTCGTCCCCCTCCCTCTCGGTCGCCAGTTCCTCCCAGTCGCGCGAGGAATGCGCGTCGAGTTCCTCCTCGATTCCCGCCATCCTCGACCGCAGAACATCCCGTCTTGCCTCGAGTTCGGTCCTGCGCTGCGCAAGGGTCTTCATGTGTCGCTCCCAGTGATGCCGCTGTCCGACAGGATCACGCTCTACCCTTCCCGGCCTTGATGCAAGTCAATCGTCGGGCCGGCGGACCGCGCGGCCAACCGCGGTTGCAGCCGGGCGCGGTTCGCGGATAGTGCGGTCGGCGGCGCTTGCAGGGCAGGCCCGCCGGCGGTCAGATAGGCCCGGAACCGGGCGGGCGGGCAGCCGCAGGAGACGGAGGGGCGGGATCATGCCGGACTGGATCGTGCAGCAGTGGGTCTTGGGGTTCGCGGGAGGGCTCGTGATCGGGTCCGCGGCCGCGCTCTATCTTCTGGCCAACGGCCGCATCATGGGGGCGAGCAGCATCCTCGGCGGCCTTGTGGACGGGACGGGCCGGAGCACCGCATCCGAAAGGCTCCTGTTCCTCGCGGGGCTCGCGCTGGCACCCGCGCTCCTGCGCGCCGCCTCGGGCGGGACGGGCGGGACGAACCTGAGCGGGAACCTCGTGCTCGTCGCGGCCGCCGGTCTGCTGGTCGGCCTGGGGACGCGGATCGCCGGCGGCTGCACCTCGGGCCACGGCATCTGCGGCATCTCGCGCCTGTCCCCGAGGGGACTCGCCGCCACCCTGTTCTACATGCTGGCCGCTGCGGTCACGCTGGCCGTGTTCCGCCACCTTCTGGGGATCGTCTGACATGCGCGCACTCTTCGCCTTCGCCGCGGGCGGCCTCTTCGGGGTCGGCCTCTATGTTTCAGGCATGACCGACACCGCCCGGGTCCAGGGCTGGCTCGACGTCTTCGGCGCCTGGGATCCGACGCTGGGTTTCGTCTTCGCAGGCGCGCTTGCGCCGATGGCCCTGGCCTGGCGCATCGCGGCCCGGCGGCCGGCGCCGCTTGCGGGCGGGGACTTCCCGGGCCCTGCCGGCCGCAGCCTCGGCCCCGACCTCGTCGCCGGGTCTCTGCCCCGGTCCGGCCCTTGCCAGCCTGTCCTGGGGCGGCGTCGGCGGCGGCGTCTTTCTTGCTGCCATGCTCGCTGGTATGGTCGCCGCGCCGCCGGTGCGGACACGGATCGCCGGACGACCTTCCCCCGACCCGGACGCGCAGTGCCTCTGACGACCGCCGACCGGCACCGCCCGCCGGCCCGTCCGGCCCGACAACCACGACAGGAGCGCCGATGACCTTCCGAACCCTGAGCGACCGCTACGCCACCTCGCCCCAGATCTCTCCCGCAGACCTCGCGGCGATCCGGGCAGCGGGATATGCGACCGTGATCTGCAACCGCCCGGACGGCGAGAACCCGCCGGAACTGCGCGCCGCCGCGATGCGGCGGGCGACCGAAGCTGCGGGGCTTGTCTTCGTCGAGAACCCGGTGATGCCCGGCGCGATGACCGAGGCGAACGTCGAGACCCAGCGTACGGCGATCGCGCGCTCGGAGGGTCCGGTCTTTGCCTACTGCGCGTCGGGCAACCGCTCTTCGATCGTCTGGGCGCTCGCCCAGGCGGGCAGCGCCCCCACCGCCGACCTGATCGCCTCGGCGGCGCGCTGGGGCTACAACCTGGAACCCTACCGCGCCCAGATCGACGCCCTGGCGGCGGCGCGGGCCTGACGGCCCCGCAGGACCGGCTCCGACGTCTTCGGATCCGCGCCGGCCGGTTCCGCCCACCGCCCGGGGGCCGGTGCTTCAGTCCCGAAGGGGCAAGGGCAGGTCCGGCAGGCCGCCGGGCCCCGCCCCTGCAGGCGGAGGCACGACACCCGGAGCGATCCCGGCGGCGTCGAAGGCGGTGGCCGCCGTGTCGCCGGACGGGGCCTGCCCGCCGCTGCAAACCTCGGCCAGACGGACTGCCCGCGCGCCCCTGAACTGACCGAGCCGTCCTGTCGCGGTCAGCGATCCGTCCCGTCCCTCGATCCGGACCGCGGCGAGAGCCGTCGCCGGCAGCGTGATCTGCCGGCCGGGGGAAAGTGCAATCGCGGCAGCGAGCGGCAGCCGGAAGCGCCACAGGACCGCCCTGACTTCGGCCGGGACGGACAGGGCCGCCGCCTCCATCCGGCCGGACCAGTCCGCCCGCCGCTCGGCCGGGTCTTCGGGCGGCTCGGTCCGACCCTCCGGGAGGAAGAGCGCGATGTCTCCCCCCCGGCTTCGGTCCGCACCCAGTTCGAGGGCGGTGGCGAGGTGCAGGTAGGGCACGTCGGGCATCGTCAGGCCGAGCGGGCGGGGATCGGGCGCGAAGGCCCCGTAGCGCCACCCGGTCGCCCAGCCGGGGATGCCCCCCCCCGCCCCGCCGCCCGCCCCGCCGTCCGCCCCGTCGCCCGACAGCAGGTCAAGCGCAAGATCGATGATCGGCGCGACGATCGCCGCGTCCGTGCGCGTCGGTCTGCGTGCGGCGGGCGGGGCCGGGCGGAGCCGGCGCATCGTGTGCATCTCGACGAGCGCGGCGAAGGCGTCCGGCGACAGGACGGCAAGCCCGCGCGCCTCCTGCCGGCCTTCAAGCCGCAGGATCATCACGAGGTCGGGCAGCCCCGCAAGGAACGGCGCCAGGGCGGTCCGGTCGAGACGGGACTCGCCGATATGGACGGGCAGGTCCAGCCGGTGCTGCGCCGCCCGCGCGACCGCCAGCCCCCAGAGCCTGCCCGGCCCCTCTGCGGGCGAGGGGGCGGGTCGCGAAAGCGGCCGGAGCATCCTGCGAACTGCACCGCCCTGCACCGGTCTTCCGCCCCTCAGCACTGCCGATCCGAACCGGCGTCAGCGTTTGCACGGCACGGTTGAGAAACCGTTGAGACGCGGGCGCGATTCCGTCTCATGCGGCCCGGTTTCACGCGGCACGGCGCACACCGCCGCGGATGGGCAGCGTCACCCGGAACGCGGCGCCGCCCTGTCCCGGCAGATAGGCGATCGCGCCGCCGAGGTTCACCATGATCTCGCGGCAGATCGCAAGGCCGAGTCCTGCGCCCCCCGCCCGGTTCGCGTCCGCCAGCCGCACGAACTTTTCAAAGATCACCGCCTGCGACTTCTTCGGGATGCCCCGCCCGTTGTCGATGAAATCGACCTCGACCCGCTGCCCCCGCCGGCGAACGTCGATCCGCAGTTCCGGCCGCTCCGCGTCGCAATACTTCCGCGCGTTCGAGACGAGGTTGATGAACACCTGCGTCAGCCGGTCGATGTCCGTGAAGACCGGCACATGTTCGTCCAGCGTGTCCCGGACGACAAGGAACGGCCGGCCGGGCCGGGTGCCCGACGCGGTCGTCACCGCCCGCTCGATCAGGTCGTGCAGGTTCGCCACCGTCACGTTCAGCTGCACGCTCCGGTTCTCGAGCACCGACAGGTCCAGAAGATCATCGAGAAGCCGCGTCAGCCTTATCGCCTCGGCATGGATCACCTGCGCATAATTCGCCCGGACCGCATCCGGCAGCCCCTTTTCCATCAGGATCTCCGAGAAGGCCCGGATCGACGTCATCGGCGTGCGAAGCTCGTGGCTGATCTGGCTGAGGAACGTGTCCTTCTGGCGCGACATCTCCGTCAGCTTCTCGTTCGCTTCGCGGAGCTGCCGTGCGGTGCGTTCGATCTCGTCCGACTTCGCCTCGAGCGCGGCGGAGTATTCGAGGATCTGCTGCGCCTCGCTCGCGACCGCCATCAGGTCCTGCGCGCTGACCGCTGCGCCCTCCGCGACCTGCGCGATCATCGCATGCGCCGTCGCCGAGCCGACCGATCCGGCCAGTTGCCGCTCCAGCTTCTCGATGAAGGCGGGCGTGGTATCGGGCAGGAACCCGGCCTTCCCCTGCACCGCCGCCTCGGCCCGGAAGAACGCCTGCGCCTCTTCCGTCCCGAGGATCCTCTGCGACATGGCGAGCAGATCCTCGGCCTCGGCCCCGCCGCGCGACCAGCCCTTGGCGCCCGCGTCCTCGTCGAAGACCCGCACGAAGGCCAGCCCCTGCATCCGCTCCAGGGGGCCGGGGAAGGTTGCCAGAGATACGGTCAGGAACATGCCCGTGTTGAGCAGCGACGACCAGAACATCGCGTGGATCGCGGGATCGAGCGTGGTGACGCCGAAGAGCGCCTGGGGCCTGAGCCAGCCGATCCCCCAGGGGCCATCGGCCAGGATCGACGCCGACATCAGGCCCCCCGACCCGAAGGACGGCAGGTAGAGCGTGTAGAGCCAGGCGAGGAACCCGACGGTCATCCCTGCCGCCGCCCCGGCCCGCGTCGCGCCGCGCCAGTAGAGCCCGCCGAGCATCGCGGGCAGCACCTGCGTGACGCCGACGAAGGCGATGAGCCCGATCGCCGACAGGGCCCCCGAGCCGCCCGAGACGGAATAGTAGACGTAGCCCAGCGCCATGACCCCGGCGATCGACAGCCGCCGCGAGGTGAGGACCAGCCTCCGCACGTCCCCCGGCGCCCGCGCCCCCCCGCGCCGCAGCACAAGCCAGATCGGCGTGACGATGTGGTTCGACACCATCGTCGACAGCGCGATCGACGCCACGATCACCATCGACGTGGCCGAGGAGAAGCCGCCGAGGAAGGCGAGCATCGCGAGCTTTCCCTGGTCGAAGGCCAGGGGCACCGTCAGCACGTACAGGTCGGGGTTCGACCCTTCCGGCAGCACCGTCAGCCCCGTCACCGCAATGGGCAGGACGAAGATGCTCATCAGCATGAGGTAGAGCGGAAAGGCCCAGGCCGCGGTGTCGAGGTGCCGCTCGTCCACGTTCTCGACGACCAGCACCTGGAACATCCGCGGCAAGGACAGCACCGCCGCGCCCGCCACCATCGTCAGCCCGATCCAGCGGCCCGGACGCAGCGGCCAGTCCGCGATGGGCGAGGCCGCGATGCGGGTCAGCATCTCGCCCGGCCCCCCCGCCACGCCCCAGACGACAAACCCGCCCACCGCGAGCAGCGCCACCAGCTTGACCACCGCCTCGATGGCGATCGCGGTGACGACGCCGTGGTGGCGCTCGTTCGCGTCGAGGTTTCGCGTCCCGAAGAGCGTGGTGAAGAGCGCAAGCCCCCCCGCGATCCAGAGCGCGGTCGCGTTCCTGCCGGGCAGCGCCCAGCCCTCGGGCGTGTCGGCGGCGAAGACCCCGAAGGACAGCGTCACCGACTGAAGCTGGAGCGCGATGTAGGGCGTCGCGGCCGCCACCGCGATCACCGTGACGATCACGCCCACCAGGTTCGACTTGCCGTAGCGCGACGACAGAAGGTCGGCGATCGACGTCACCCGCTGCGTCCGCCCGATCCGGACGAGCTTTCGCAGCACCCAGAGCCAGCCCACGAAAACGATGGTCGGCCCGAGGTAGATCGTCATGAATTCAAGACCCGACCGCGCCGCATTCCCGACCGCGCCGTAGAAGGTCCAGGCGGTGCAGTAGATCGACAGCGACAGCGTATAGACCACCGGCGATCTCAGCCACCCGATCTGCCCCCGCCGCGCCCTCCGGTCGGCGAGGTAGGCGACCGCAAAGAGGAAGATCACGTAGGCAAGGCTGGCGGCGACGAGAACCTTGAACGAGACCATCAGCTTGCCTCGTCCTGATCGCGGTCGCCGCGCGGCGCTGGGTCGGTCTGCCCCCCGAGGCGGTGCGACAGGACCAGCGCGGCCAGGATCACGCCCGTCCAGGCAAGGAACAGGTATACGGCACCCGACGCCGTATCCGGTTCGGGCGTGTCCCCGGGCGCCCAGAGGATCGGCAGGAAGAAGAGAAGCGTCGCCACGAAGGGCAGGATGCGCGCGGCGTCCGCGACGCGCCGCCTGCGGTAGGGTCCGCGTGGCAGGAAGCGGGGCAGTCCGGGCGGCTTCACGGCCCGACCCTTTTCACGGCCCGACCCTTTTCACGGCCCCGCCCTCACGCGCCCGCCAGCGCCCGGACCGACGCGAGGATGTCGGCGTTCGAGAAGGGCTTCATGATGAAGCGGTCCGCCCCGGCCCGTTCCGCCGCCTCGCGCGCGCTGCCCTGACCCGCCGCCGACAGGACGAGCACCGGCAGGTCGTGGTAGCGCGGATCGGCCCTGAGATCGGCGAGGATGTCGAGCCCCGAGCGTCCCGGCAGCATCACATCGAGCACCAGCACGTCGGGCCGCTCGCGCCGCACCACCTCGACCGCGTCCGCGCCGTCCCCGTGGCTCGACACGATCCAGCCGTCACGCGACAGGATGAAGCGGATCGCCTCGGCGATGTTCGGTTCGTCCTCGATCAGGAGAACGCGCTTCTGGCCCAGCGTCTTCCTCCCGGAACCTCCTGGCGGAGCGGCCGTCGCGGCCGGTCCTCCTCCCCTGCCCCGACTATCGCCAGAGGGAGGGGCGATGTCAAAATGAATAGGGCGCGACCGTCAGGCGCCTTCGGCCATGATCGACGGCTCGCGACGGGCCGGACAGGGGGTCCGGGTGCAGGTGCGGCAGGCCGGGCCGACCGGGCGCTCGCCGCCCGTCCGGGGACCCGCGTCAGGCAGGACCAGCATCGTCGCCTCGATCACCGGCGGCGCGTCGAAGGTGACGGGCCCGCGCGCCTCGGCCACGGCGTAGGCGGTGAAGCGGCGGGGGACGAGGCCCGCCATCTCGACCCGCGCCCGTACCGGCTCGGCCGGGCGGCGGAGCGCATCGAAGAGCGGCCAGAGCGGGCAGCCCGCCCCGAAGCGCGGCAGCGCGAAGCCCGCGAGCGGACGGCGGAAGGTGATCGCCCCTGCCCCGTCGCAGATCACGAGTCCCGCCTCGACGCCCGCGTCGCCCGGAAGTGCCGCGAGCCGCCGCATCACCGGCGCGAGGCCCACCCCGAACCGCGCCGCCAGCGCTGCCGGGTCCGGCCCGGCCTCGGCCAGCGCCGCCCCGAGGGCGGCGAGCGGCAGCGCCGCCGCGTCCGCCGCGTAGCGCTCCGCATGGGCGAGCGCGAGCGCCCGGCCGCCTTGCGTCGCCAGTTCCGGCGCGCCCGCGACCGCCGCCCCCGGCACCGCGCCCGGACCTTCCAGTTCGGGCAGGTGAAAGTTCCGCGCGGAAAGCCAGGCCTCGGCCTCTTCCTGCGGGGTCGTCACCGCCGGGCCGAGGTCCTGCAGCGAATCGAGATATGCCACCAGCGCCGCCGCCGCTTCGGTCAGCCGCTCGCTGTCGGCGGCGATGTTGCGGTGGAAGCGCATCCGCCAATGCGGCTCGATGTCCTCGGTTTCGGCGAGGATCGCCGCCGTCGACCGGACCGAGGTGATGGCCGAGACGACCTCAAGCACGGCGGCGGAGAGGTGCGGATCGTGGCTGATCCGGTCGGTCAGCGCCTCGACGGTGCGCCCCAGGGCTGCCAGACGGTCCTGCCGGTCCGCCAGAAGGGCGGCCCAGCCGGGGAACCGCGAGGCGAATTCCTCGACCCGGTCGGTCTCGGGCCGTGCCGCGGTTGCCGCGGCGCCGGCGGCGGCCTCGCGCAGGTTTTCGAACAGGGCGCTTTCGGCCCCTTCATCGAGCATCCGCGGCGGGACGCCCAGCGCGGCGGCGATCGCCGCGACCAGGCCGGCCCCGGCACGACGCCGATTGTGCTCGATGAGATTGAGATAGGCGGGCGAGATTCCGACCGACCGCGCAAGCTCGGCCTGCCGAACCCCGGCGAGCGCGCGGCGCTCGCGAATCCTCGTCCCGGTCAGGGCCGAGCGCGGCACTCGCATCCCCCTTGTGAAGGCGCCCCGATTACGGCCGGCGGCGGCGGGCCGCAGGCATTTTCATGGGGTGATTAACAGGATTTACAGCCTGTGCCAAGGCGCTGCGCGCCGGCGCACTCACGCGCCCGGGGTCTGCGCCGCCTCGGCGGCCTGCGGCTGCGGCATGCCGGGCAGCGCCGGGTCGCAGTTCGGCGGCGCCACGTCGCGCGTCCTTTCTGCGGCGGGCCGGTTGCCAAGGCATTCGGTCATGCGCGGCGGATCGCGGGTGCAGGCCGTGGCAAGGATTACGAGCGCCAGAACCGCTGTCCTTGCGCCGCGGCCACTGATCCTGGAACGCAGTCCTGCCCGCATGCCCGGCCCCCTTCCCCTTCGCTGACCGAGATAGACCCCGTTCCCGCCTGCGCCGCAAGGGAAAAGGCGAAACCGGCACCTCGAGGCACGAGACGAAAACGTGAACCTTGCGCTTTCCCCTTCGTCGCCGCGAGCGCGCGGTCAGACGGGATCCGCCTCGCTTCCGGCCGGCCGCGCGACGTGCTTGCCGCGGCGCCCGCAAGCGCAGAAGGGGCGCGGGTTTCCCCGCGCCCCTCGTCATCTCCGTCCCGGAAGCGGCGGCGCTACTTCAGCGCCTTGTCCGTGATGACGCTGGTCCAGGCCCCTTCCGGCGCCTTCGAGATCACCGGGTCCGAGCCGCCGGCAAGCAGGATCTTCACCGTCCGCTCGGCATCGGCGGGATCAAGCGCACCATTGGAGCCGGCGGTAAGCTTCGCCACCTCGCCCATCATCCGCTTCTGGTGCTTCTCGGTCTGGGCGCCGGTCTCGTCATTCGCGAGAACGATCATCGCCGCCTCGTCCGGGTTCGCCTCGGCGTATTTCCAGCCCTTCATCGACGCCCGCACGAAGCGGACCATCCTGTCCTCGAAGGCCGGATCCTTGAGCTTGTCCTCGAGCACGTAGAGCCCGTCCTCGAGCGTCGCCACGCCCTCGTCCTCGTATTTGAAGGTCACGAGGTCCTCGGGCTTGATGCCCGCGTCGATCACCTGCCAGTATTCGTTGTAGGTCATGGTCGAGATGCAGGCCGCCTGCTTCTGCAGAAGCGGATCGACGTTGAAGCCCTGCTTCAGCACCGTCACGCCATCGGCCCCGCCCGTCGTCGGGATGCCGAGCGTCGCCATCCACGACAGGAACGGATACTCGTTGCCGAAGAACCAGACCCCGAGCGTCTTGCCCCGGAAGTCCTCGGGCTTGGTGATCCCGCTCTCCTTCAGGCAGGTCAGCATCATGCCCGACGACTTGAAGGGCTGCGCGATGTTGACGAGCGGCAGCCCCTTTTCGCGGGCGGCCAGCGCCGAGGGCATCCAGTCGATGACGACATCCGCCCCGCCGCCCGCGATCACCTGCGTCGGCGCGATGTCGGGCCCGCCCGGAAGGATGGTGACGTTCAGCCCCTCCTCCTTGTAGAAGCCCTTGTCCTTGGCGACGTAGTATCCCGCGAACTGGGCCTGCGTGACCCACTTGAGCTGGAGCTTCACGTCCTCGGCCGCCATGCCGCCCGTGGCCCAGAGGCCGAGGGCCAGCGTCGCGCCCAGTATCTTCTTCATGTCGAACACCTCCTTGTTGTCATGTCCGTCCCCTCTGCGAGGGGTGCCAGAAGGTGACGCTTCGTTCGATGAGCGCCACCATCCCGTAGAATGCCGAACCGGCCAGGGCCGCCACGGCAATCTCGGCCCAGACGAGCGGCAGCGCAAGCTGCCCCACCGCCGTCGAGATACGAAAACCCATTCCCCTCGTGGGCGAGCCGAAGAATTCGGCAACGATAGCGCCGATGAGCGCGAGTGTCGTCGCGATTTTGAGGCCGTTGAAGATGAACGGCATCGCGGCGGGCAGGCGCAGCTTCCACATCGACTGCCAGTAGGAAGCTCCCCAGGTCGCCATCAGGTCGCGCTGCATCCGCTCGGATGCCGCCAGCCCCGCGACGGCGTTCACGAGGACGGGGAAGAACACCATGACGACGACGACCGCCGCCTTCGACTGCCAGTCGAAGCCGAACCACATCACGAGGATCGGCGCGATCCCGACGATGGGCAGCGCGGCCACGAAGTTGCCGACGGGCAGAAGCCCCGCCTGGAGGAACTTCGACCGGTCGATCAGGATCGCCACCGCCACCGCCGCCCCGCAGCCGATCAGGTAGCCCGACAGGCCCCCCTTCAGGATCGTCTGGACGAAATCCTCCCACAGCATCGGCAGGTTCGCCGCGATCGTCCGCCAGATGGCCAGCGGCGCGGGCAGGATCACCTGGTTCACCTCGAACCCGCGCACGATACCCTCCCACAGGAAGAGGATCGTGATCCCGAAGATCACCGGGATGACGATGCGGACAGCCCTCGTTCCGGCCCAGGCGGACCGGGCGAGGGCTGCATTGAGCGCCCAGGCGGCCAGCCAGAAGGCGATTGCCCCCCAGAGCCAGATCACGACCGCCCCCCCATGCGCCGGTTGGCGACCGCTTCCAGCCGCCCGACGATGACGATCAGCGCCCCGGCGAGGATCGCCGCGGCGAACAGGGCCGCCCAGACGATCATCGGTTCGCCGAACTGGCTGCCGACGAGCATCCGCGCCCCCAGCCCTTCGACCGCCCCGGTCGGAAGTTCGCCGACGATGGCGCCCACAAGACTCGCCGCGATCCCGACCTTGAGCGAGGCGAAGAGGAACGGCACCGAGGCGGGCAGCCTGAGCTTGAGGAAGGTCTGCGTCTCGCTCGCCCCGTAGGTCCCCAGAAGGTCGAGCTGCATCCGGTCGGGCGACCTGAGCCCCTTGATCATGCCGACCAGCACCGGGAAGTAGCTGAGGTAGGCCGCGATGATCGTCTTCGACACCAGCCGGTTGTCGAGCCCGAGGCTCTCGCCGAGCCCGAACGAATTCGACAGCACGACGATCATCGGTGCGATGGCGACGATCGGGACGGTCTGGCTGATGATCGCCCAGGGCATGAGCGAGAGGTCGAGCGTGCGCGACCGCACGATCCCGACCGCCATGAGCATCCCGAGCAGCGTGCCGACGGCAAACCCCGACAGCGTCGCGGTCAGGGTCACGTAGCCGTGCCAGACGAGGCTCCGCTTCGACGTGACCTTCTGCCCCGCGATGCCCTTCCAGAGCTCCCTGGCCACCTGATGCGGCGCGGGCAGGACCGGGCGGTCCTGGCTCATCGTGTCCCTGAGCACCTCGCCGAAGGTCACGGTCGTGCCTGCCCGCGCCGCCTGGTCATAGGTCCAGGCGCGGTTCATCACGACGCTTCCGGCGTACCAGAGCGCGACGATCGCGACGAGGACCGTCAGGACCGGACCGGGCGCCTTCATCCCTGCCCCCCCTGCGGCCAGGCGATCAGGGCGACCGCGACGACGCCGAGCGCCATGCCGGCGACCTGGAGCGGGGCCGGCCGTTCCCCGAACCACAGCATCGCCACCGCCGAAATCAGCACGAGCTGCACGACCGACGAGACCGAGATCGCGACCGCCAGCCCGTTTTCCCGCATCAGCCGCACCATCATCAGGTTGCCGGCCAAGAACAGCAGGAGCGCCCCGATCAGGACCGCGACCTGCCCGTTGGCCGCATAGGCGCGCAGGACCGAGTTGGCGGCGACGAAGACCGCCATCGCGCCGGTCAGCCAGAGAATCGACCCCGCCGCCATCTCAGCGGTCCCCCCCGGCCCGCGGGCCGGCGGCGCGGCGGGCGGCCGGCCCCCCGCCTCCGGGCGCAGATGTCGGGACGGATGTCCGACGCCCCTCAGACCTCATCGCCATGCCCCGCCCTGAGGCCCTCGCGCACCCGGTGCGCGATGCGGATGAACTCGGCCGAATCCCGGATGTCGAGCGGCCGTTCGCGCGGAAGGGGGCTCTCGATCACGTCGGTGATCCGCCCCGGACGGGGGCTCATGACCACGATCCTGGTGGACAGATACACCGCCTCGGGGATCGAGTGGGTGACGAAGAGCGTTGTCTTGCGGGTACTTGCCCAGAGCTTCAGCAGCTCTTCGTTCAGCCGGTCCCGCACGATCTCGTCGAGCGCGCCGAAGGGCTCGTCCATCAGGAGGATGTCGGCGTCGAAGGCCAGCGCCCGGGCGATCGACGCGCGCTGCTGCATGCCCCCCGAGAGCTGCCAGGGGAACTTGGCCCCGAAGCCGTCCAGTTCCACGAGCTTCAGGACGCGCTCCACCCGCTCTTCCTGCTCGGCCCTGGAAAAGCCCATGATCTCGAGGGGCAGCTTCACGTTCCCCGCGATCGTCCGCCACGGATAGAGCCCCGCCGCCTGGAACACGTAGCCATAGGCGCGCGCCAGCCGCGCCGCATCCGGCGTCATGCCGTTCACCGTCAGCGATCCCGAGGTCGGCGTTTCGAGCGCGGCGACGCAGCGCAGGAAGGTGGTCTTGCCGCAGCCCGACGGACCGATGAAGCTGACGAACTCGCCTTTCGAGATCGACAGCGACACGTCCCTGAGCGCATGCACCGATCCCGCGCCCGATCCGAAGGTCAGATCCACGTTCCTGGCATCGACAACGACCTGCCGGTGTTCGGCGGTGTCCTTCATGTCCCCATCCCTGTCGCGTGGGCAGTTCGCCCCGCCCGGGTTATCGTTCCGCCGGCCGCCCCCGATTCCCGCGAAAGGAACAGCCCCCGTGCCCTCATGCCAGAAACTCCGCCCCTCTGCCACCTACGACGGCAGGCAGGGGTTCAGCTATTTCGAAGGAATTGCCAAGGAAACAACGGGTTCCATGGCGATCTGCATGCATCTTCTGACGATCCCGCCGGGTGGCCGCGCCAAGGCCCACAAGCATGCGACCCACGAGACGGCGATCTATGTGCTGGAAGGAACGACGGTGATGTACTGGGGCGAGCGGCTGGAGAACCGGATGGAGATCGGCGAAGGCGAGCTTCTCTACATCCCCGCCGACATGCCGCACCTGCCCTTCAACCCGGGGCCGGGCGTGGCCCGCGCGGTAATCGCCAGGACCGACCCGCACGAGCAGGAAAGTGTGGTTCTGCTGCCGGATCTGGAGGGGCTGGTGAGAAAGTGATCGCTCGCGCGCGATAGCCTGCCCGTGCGGCAGCACGGGCAGCGCCCGACCGTCCCGCAGGTTCCCGGACGGCGCGGGCGCTTCGCTTCCGCCCGCGGCCGGCCGCCGCCCGTGCCGTCTAGAGCGCGGGGTGTGGACCCCGGCCAAGGCAGCGGACATGAGACAGAGGAACGCGCTCACACGCCGCTCGCCGGAACGCCTGACCGCACGACGGGGCGCGGTGCGGTGAGGTCCTTCCACTGCGTCAGCGCCCGGTTCACCGCCCCGTTCGGGCTCCGCGCCACGAAGGCCCCGTGCCCCTCGCGCGTCTTCACCGCGCCGTCCTCGATGCTGACGACGCCGCGCGTCAGCGTGTAGCGCGGCAGCCCCTTCACCTTCTTGCTCTCGAAGACGTTGTAGTCGATGGCCGACTGCTGGGTCTTCGCGCTGATGGTCTTGGTCTTCTTCGGGTCCCAGACCACCAGGTCGGCATCCGCGCCCACCAGCACCGCGCCCTTCTTCGGGTAGCAATTCAATATCTTGGCGATGTTCGTTGATGTGACCGCGACGAATTCGTTCATGGTGATCCGGCCGGTATTCACCCCATGGGTCCAGAGCATCGGCATCCGGTCCTCAAGCCCGCCCGTGCCGTTGGGGATTTTGGTGAAATCCCCCACGCCGAAGCGCTTCTGGGCGGTGGTGAAGGCGCAGTGGTCGGTGGCGACGACCGACAACGAGCCAGAGGCCAGCCCCGCCCAGAGCGAATCCTGATGCCGCTTGTCGCGGAAGGGCGGCGACATCACGCGGCGGGCGGCGTGGTCCCAGGACTTGTTGAAATACTCGGATTCGTCCAGCGTCAGGTGCTGGATCAGGGGCTCGCCCCAGACCCTCTGCCCCCGCATCCGCGCCCGCCGGATCGCCTCATGCGCCTCTTCGCAGGAGGTGTGCACGATATAGACCGGCACACCGGCCATGTCGGCGATCATGATGGCGCGGTTCGTGGCCTCTCCCTCGACCGCCGGGGGCCGCGAATAGGCATGCGCCTCGGGGCCGGTGTTGCCCGCCGCCAGCAGCTTGCGCTGCAGCTCCGCCACCACGTCGCCGTTCTCGGCATGGACGAGCGGGATGGCCCCGAGCTGCGCGCAGCGGGTGAAGGAGGCGAACATCTCGTCGTCGTTCACCATCAGCGCGCCCTTGTAGGCCATGAAGTGCTTGAAGGTGGTGATGCCCCGGTCGACGACCGTCTTCATGTCGTCCCAGACGCGCTCGCCCCACCAGGTCACGGCCATGTGGTAGCTGTAGTCGCAGTTCGCCCGCCCCGACTTGTTGTGCCACATCTGCATCGCATCAAGCAGGCCCTGGCCCTGACCGGGCAGGACGAAATCGACGACCATCGTGGTGCCGCCCGACAGCGCCGCGCGGGTGCCGGATTCGAAATCGTCGCTGGAATAGGTGCCCATGAAGGGCATCTCCAGATGCGTATGCGGGTCGATCCCGCCCGGCATGACGTAAGCCCCGGTGGCGTCGAGGGTCTTGTCACCCTTGAGGCGCGGGCCGATGGCGGTGATCTTGCCCTGGTCGATGGCGACGTCGGCCTTGTAGGTGAGGTCGGCGGTGACGATGGTGCCGTTGCGGATGACTGTGGTCATGGGGTAGGTCCTCCTGCAAATCATTCAAACCGCTTGGTGCGAAGCATCTGGGCAAGGTCAAGAATCGAGTGAATAGGCTTATCTGTGGAGTCCAGCAAGTCTTTCACCAAAAAGACGCGCGGACCCCATATTCCACCCGAACTAGACTTGGCGAATTCAGTTTCCTCAAACTTACCAACCCTATAGAATCGCAAATCCTCCTCCTTCAAATCTGGATAATAGTTACAGGCCGCAATCATCTCATCAATAGAGTCGGCAGAGATTCGCGTTCCAAGCTCACTTTCTATCTCGCCATTGGAATGGCGAATAGAAACGCTTACCACTTCGCCGATCGCCCTTACTGCCTTGCTCTTGTAAAGGCCAAGATAGCGTCTGTCGGCCTTTGTTGCACGCGCGCTAGGTTCAAAATACATTCCAAATCTAACATTCTCATCAAACGAAGTTCCAGCAGGCACCACCTGTATTTCGTCTCCTCGCTCGTCGATTTTCTCTCTTTTCAGAAATCGCTCGAAATCATCAATTACCCGTAGTATGTTTTCCTCATGCGTTCCACAAGCAGTGCGGGCCGACCGAGCCAAGCCAGAGAATGTGGTTGCCGCAATCGGTATGCCATGGGACTTTCCAAAGCCCATTGCCTTTGCCAACATTGACGTCGGGAGAGGGTCGCGCGCAAGCACAAGCAAGAAGGATTGCTCCCCCTTTGTACGCTCATTATTTATTGAATTGAGATGCGCTTCAATCTGCGCCTCGTTAAGCTGATTGCCAAGCTTGGCCTCGACATAGATTCTCAGCGCACGCTGCGAAATTATTGCGTCTGGCACGCTATCTGAACCGGACCGCTGTAGCTCAAATCGCGGGCCGAACTCGACGTGTTCCTCCAGCAATTCTGAGATAACGTGATTTAGCTTTGACACCTCGTGTTGATAAAGATGGCTAAGTAACAGCAAAGCGTTGTTTGACGCATGATTCTCTTTCTGAGAATAAATTTGGAAGAACGAGAGTTGCGTCACCCCACTACCCCCGCCGTCTCGACCACCGCGTGGAACAGCACATCCGTCCCCGCCTTCGCCCATTCGGGGCTGATCTCCTCGGCCTCGTTATGCGACAGTCCCCCCACGCAGGGGCACATCACCATCACCGTCGGGGCCACCCGGTTGATCCAGCAGGCGTCGTGCCCGGCCCCCGACACGATGTCCATATGCGAATAGCCCAGCCGCTCCGCCGCCCCGCGCACCGTCCTCACCAGCCCCGGATCGAACGTCACCGGGTCGAAATGCCCCACCGCCTCGATCGCACACCCGAGGCCCAGTTCCGCCGCCACTGCCGCCGCCGCCCGCTCCACCTCGCCCCGCATCGCATCGAGCTTGCCCTGCTCGGGCGAGCGGATGTCCACCGTGAACACCGCCCGCCCCGGGATGACGTTCCGCGAGTTCGGCCAGACGTTCGCCTGCCCGACCGCCCCCACGGCGTTCGGCTGGTGCGCCATCGCGATCTGGTGCACGCGCTCGATGATCCGCGCCATGCCGAGGCCCGCGTTCACCCGCATCGACATGGGTGTGGATCCGGTATGCGCCTCGCGCCCGGTCAGCGTGATCTCCAGCCACCACAGGCCCTGCCCGTGCGTGACGACGCCGATATCCTTGCCCTCGGCCTCCAGGATCGGGCCCTGCTCGATATGCAGCTCGAACATCGCGTGGATCTTCCGCGCCCCGACCTTCTCGTCGCCGACCCAGCCGATGCGGGCGAGTTCGTCGCCGAACTTCTTGCCCTCGGCATCGACGCGGGACTTGGCGAACTCCTCGGTATGGATGCCGGCGAACACGCCCGAGGCGAGCATCGCCGGGGCGTAGCGCGTCCCTTCCTCGTTCGTCCAGTTCGTCACCACGATCGGATGCCGCGTCCTGATCCCGAGGTCGTTCATCGTGCGCACCACCTCCAGCGCGCCGAGCACCCCCAGCACTCCGTCGTACTTTCCCCCCGTCGGCTGGGTATCGAGATGGCTGCCCATGTAGACCGGTGGCAGATCCTCGGTCCCCGGGCGTGTGGCGAACATGTTGCCCATGCTGTCGATGCCCATGGTCATGCCCGCGTCCTCGCACCAGCGCCTGAAGAGGTGCCGGCCCTCGCTGTCCGCATCCGTCAGGGTCTGGCGGTTGTTGCCGCCGGCGATGCCGGGGCCGATCCTGGCCATCTCCATCAGGCTGTCCCACAGCCGTTTGCCGTCGATGCGGAGGTTCGCACCTGGGGCGCCTTTTGGGGGTGCACCGCCTGCCATCTTGTCGCTCCCTGCCGGGGCGGGTGCATCGCCCGCCCGCGCATGATTTCTGACCATTTGGTCAATCCCGACGCTACACCGGCGTGACGGACCGTCAACGGGATTCTTGATTGCCCGCCCTTGTCCGCCCCCCTGTCCCGGGCGCACGCGATCTGCTAGCCCGAAGGACAGGCAGCGAGGGGAGGCGAGGATGGACGCGGATACGGTTCTGGCAGAGGAAAGGGCGCTGGCGCTGCCGGCCTTCACCGAAGCCGAGGCGCTGAGGCTCGGTCAGGCGATGGTGGCCGAGGGGCTCGCCAGGGGCGCACCCATCGTCATCGACATCCGCACCCCGAACCGCACGCTCTTCCACGCCTCCCTCCCCGGCTCGGCCGCCGAGAACGACGCCTGGGCGCGCCGCAAGTCGAACCTGGCGTGGTTCTTCGGGACATCCTCGCTGGTCCAGCGGCTGCGGCACGAGGCGAAGGGCCGCGGCCTTGCGCATTCCGGCCTCACCGACACGGACCACGCGCTTTCGGGCGGCGCGGTGCCGGTCCGGGTCAAAGGCGCGGGCATCGTTGCGGTGGCGACCGTCTCGGGCCTGCCCGACACCGAGGATCACGCGATGGTGGTCCGGGCATTGCGGGCGCTGATGGGGTAGAAGGGGCTCCGCCCGGGGCCTGTCCCGTCAGACGTCGATCCCCGAGCGGCGCACGCCGTCGAGGATGCGCGCGGGAACCGAGGGATCCCGGAACGGAACCTTGCCGACGTGGTCTCGCAACGAATAGGCGGGGTTCACCTCGCGCAGTTCCTGCCAGACTGCACGCGCTTCTTCGAAACGGCCGAGGTGGCCGAGCGCCGAGGCAAGGTATCCGCGCGACAGGTCGGTCCGCGGGCTGAGCCGGATGCGCTGCGTCAGCCAGCGCACCGCGCCCTCGTAATCGCCCCTCACCAGGCAGGCCATCCCGAGGAAATGCGTCGACTGGTGGCTGAAGGCGGGGTCAAGCTTGATGGCCTCATGAAAATGCGCGATGGCGGCGTCGCAATCGCCGAGCTGGATTTCCGCAAGGCCGAGCCCGCCGAGGGCCAGCGCGAAATTCGGGCTGAGGACAAGCGCATGCTCATGCAGCGCTTTCGAGCCCTCGATGTCGCCCTGCCAGAACCGCACAACCCCGAGGACGAACTGGGCGAACGGATTCTGCGCATCGCAGGCGACGGCGGCGACCGCGGCCTCCGCCGCTGCCACGAGTGGTTCGTCCTTTCCCAGCCAGCGGTTGATGAATTCGTGCACCCAGGCCATGGCAAGGCCGGCACGGGGGTCGGCGTAGCGCGGATCGAGCGCGATCGACCGTTCGAAGCAGGAAACCGCTTCCGCAAGCGTCGCGCCGCTTTTCTCCGAGGTGAACAGGGACTGCCGCCCCTTGAGAAACCAGTCGTGCGCCTCGCTGCTCAGGGTCGGAACGCTTGAAAGCCGCGCGCGCTCGGCAGGCTTCAGCGCGACCTTCAGCGCGTTCACGATCTCAAGCGTCACCTCGTCCTGGACCGCGAAGATGTCGTTCAGGTCGCGGTCAAAGCGGTCGGCCCAGATATGGGCCCCGTCACGCGCGTCGATAAGCTGGGCGTTGATGCGGATGCGGTTCCCTGCCCGCCGGACCGAGCCTTCAAGCACCGAGGTCACGCCAAGCTCGCGCCCCACCGCGCGGATGTCGGGCGCCTTGCCCTTGTAGGCGAAGCTCGAATTCCGCGCGACGACCATGAGCCCGGCGATCTTGGAAAGATCGGTGATGATGTCTTCGCTGATCCCGTCCGAGAAGTATTCCTGCTCGGGGTCGCCCGACATGTTGCTGAAGGGAAGGACGGCGATGGACGGGCGCTCCTCGGCGGCGCGCGTGGCGGGCGGCGAGGCTTTGGAGGCGGGGGGCGCAACTGGGGCCGCGCGACCTTCCGCCCCGGGGTTCCAGACCCAGGCCTGCACGGGTTCGGCGATGTTCTTCAGCGCGAGCGCACCTGCGTTGGCGAAGCCGATACCCACCTTTCCGCGCACCTGCGCGTGGACCGCCTCGGACACAAGGACGCCGTTCGTCGGCGCCTGCGTTTCGAGCCGCGCGGCGATGTTGACGCCATCGCCCAGGATGTCGTCGCCCTCGATAACGATATCGCCGAGGTTCACACCGATGCGAAACTCCACCAACGGGCCGCCAGCCCGCGTCACGTTCCGCTCGGCCATCCGTTTCTGGAAGGCCACGGCGCATTCCACCGCATCGACGGCGCTGACGAATTCGACAAGCGCCCCGTCGCCCATCGTCTTGACGACCCGCCCCCGGTGCGCCGCAACCAACGGGTAGAAAAGGCCGTTCCAGATCTCGCGCATCGCGGCGAGGGTGCCAGCTTCGTCCGCGCCGATCATGCGTGAATATCCTGCCACATCTGCGGCGAAGATTGCGGCGAGACGGCGCGGTGACCGGACATCCGACACGGGTTTCAGCCTTGAGCGGGGTGCTCGCGACGCCAAACTAGGCGACCTTCCGGGCCTATGGCAATTCACCTTCGCTCCGGACGCGCGGCTCCGCTCCGCGCCATTTCATCTCGACTTCCACGAAGCTTATCGGATGGTCGCCGTCATTCACGACGTTGTGCTCGACCCCTTCATTCCGCCGATATGCGGTGCCCGCCGGGACAAGCACCCTGCGGACGCCGCCGCCTGGTTCTTCCAGCAGCATGTGACAGTCGGTGACGGCGGTGATGACGTAGTCGAAGCCGTGCCGATGCCACCCGGTCTCGGCCCCGGGCGCGAAGTCGAAGCGGGTGACGCGCACGCGGGCATCGTCCACCAGGGTGGTGGCGGAGCAGGCGGGGCGGGTCACGCCCTTATCCCAACTCCTTCAGCACCTCGCCCAGCTTGCCGATCAGCTCGTCGATCTGGGGTTTCGTCACGATCAGGGGCGGGCTCATCGCGATGATGTCGCCGGTGGTGCGGATCAGGATGCCCTTCTCGTAGGCATTGAGGAAGGCGGTGAAGGCCCGCTTCGTCGGCTCGCCCGCGATCGGGTCAAGCTCCACCGCGCCGATCAGCCCCATGTTCCGGATGTCGATGACATGCGGCAGGCCCTTCAGCGAATGCAGCGCCTCCTGCCAGTAGGGCGCGATCTCGGCGCAGCGCTCGAAAAGGCCCTCCTCGCGGTAGGTCTCGATCGTCGCGATCCCGGCGGCCGAGGCGATGGGGTTGCCTGAATAGGTGTAGCCGTGAAAGAGCTCGATCATGTGCTCGGGGCCGGACATGAAGGCGTCGTGGATCTGGCCGGTCGCCAGCACCATCCCCATCGGGATGACGCCGTTCGTCAGGCCCTTCGCCCCGGTGATGAGGTCCGCCTCGACCCCGAAATGCTGCGATCCGAAGGGCGAGCCGAGCCGCCCGAACCCGGTGATGACCTCGTCGAGGATGAGCAGGATCCCGTGCTTCCTGGTGATCGCGCGCAGCTTTTCCAGGTATCCCTTCGGCGGCAGGATCACCCCCGTCGATCCCGCGACCGGCTCGACGATCACCGCCGCGATGGTCTCGGCCCCGTGCAGCGCCACCAGACGCTCCAGATCGTCGGCGAGGTAGGCGCCGTGTTCGGGCTGGCCCCTGGTGAAGGCGTTCTGCGCGGGCAGATGGGTATGGGGCAGATGATCGACCCCCGACAGCAGCGACCCGAAGAAGCGGCGGTTGTTCACGATCCCGCCGACCGAGATGCCGCCGAAGTTCACGCCGTGATAGCCCCGCTCGCGCCCGATCAGCCGCGTCCGGCTGCCCTCGCCGCGCGCGCGATGATAGGCGATGGCGATCTTCAGTGCCGTCTCGACGCTCTCGCTCCCCGAGTTCGTGAAGAACACGTGCCCCATGTTCGACGGCGCGATGTCGAGGATGCGGTTCGCCAGTTCGAAGGCCACCGGGTGCCCCATCTGGAAGGCTGGCGCATAGTCCAGTTCTGCCGCCTGCCGCTGGATGGCTTCCACGATCTTCGGCCGGCAGTGGCCCGCGTTGCAGCACCAGAGGCCCGCCGTCCCGTCGAGCACCTGCCGTCCGTCGGCGGTCGTGTAGTGCATGTCCCTGGCGGCCACCAGCATGCGGGGGGCCTTCTTGAACTGCCGGTTCGCGCTGAAGGGCATCCAGAAGGCCGAAAGGTCGTTCGGGGCGGACTTGCGGTCGAGCGCCATGGGTGGCTCCTTGCTCTGGGTCCGTCCGTCACGCGCAGGGACAGGACCGGAAACGTGATGCCGCGCACGCTAGCAGCGGCGGGGGGGCAGTCAAGCGACGGCCCGGCGCGGACCGGGCGCATGCCCGGGATTTGACCGACCGGTCAGGATTGGGTAGCAGGGGGGGGCGTGCGAAACAGGGCGCGACGCCCAGGAACCCCAGAAGGAGGACGCGGACGTGGAAGACGGCGACCCCGTCGAGGCCAGGCCCCGCACCCGCATCCAGCGGCGGAACACCGAGGCGATCCTCGATGCCGCGCTCGAGGTGTTCTCGGCGCAGGGCTTCCGCGGCGCGACCCTCGACGAGATCGCCGAGGTGGCAGGGCTGTCGAAGCCGAACCTGCTCTACTACTTCCCCTCGAAAGAGGCGATCCATCTGGAGCTTCTGGAGGGACTGCTCGACACCTGGCTCGATCCGCTGCGCGGTCTCGACCCGGAGGGCGAGCCGGTCGAGGAGATCCTCGGCTATGTCCGCCGCAAGCTCCAGATGAGCCGCGACATGCCGCGCGAAAGCAGGCTCTTTGCCAACGAGGTCCTGCAGGGCGCCCCGCGCATCGGCGATGCACTGACCGGAGAGCTTCGGGCGCTCGTCGACGAGAAGGCGGCCGTCATCGCCGACTGGTCGGCGCGCGGCCGGATCGCCGCGGCCGATCCCAGGCACCTGATCTTCTCGATCTGGGCGCTGACCCAGCACTACGCGGATTTCGATGTCCAGGTGCGCGCCGTGCTCGGAGAGGCGCACGACCCCTTCCCCGAGGCCGAGGCCTTCCTCGACACGCTCTACCGCCGGCTCCTGCTGCCCGCGCCCCGTTAACCATCCGGTCCGAATTCCGGTCGGGCGTTAAGGACGCGGAAAGGCTGCACGCCGATCCTGCACACCGGGGGCGCGCGAGCGAGTGGTGTTGACATGTTGGAGAGGGCATCCCTCCTGCCCCCCGTCGCGACGGCGGTCCTGCCGGTGCCGCCCCAGCCTGCGGGCATGACCGTCCGGCGCGGATCGGAGGGCAACCTGTCGGGAAACATGGACGGGGACCGTCCCCCGCAGGCGGCCGTCGGGCCGCCGCCCGACCCAGACCGGCCCACCGGTCCGCCCCCCGCCTTCGAGGCGAACGTGCTCGAAGCCGAGGCCGAGAGACGTTCGGACCATGCATCCGTGCCGCGACGGACGGGGCGGCAGGACCGGACGGCCTGGCCGGACCCGGCTGCGGCGGATCCGTCCGCCGGTCCGGTGCCCGATGTGCCGGGCGAGGCATCGGACAGGCCCTCGGACAGGCCCTCGGACAGCCCCGCACCGGCCTTTCGGGGCGCCCCGCCCTTTCCTCCGCCGGCAGGGCCGTCCCTTCTGCCGCCGGTGCCGTCGCCCCGCGCCTCCGCAGCCCGTGCGGGACAGCTCGCCGGCGGGCCGAGGATCGACCGCCTGGCCTGAAGGCGTCGCTGCCGGGCCGCATTTGCCCCCTCGCCCTCCATCGGTTCCTGCTGCAATATCGCGGGGGGGGGGAACGCGGACGACCGCCGCGGGGAGGTGGGAGGAGAGGACGTGCTTCGCAGGACTGCGGCCGCACCGGCACGCCGGATCAGCGCCGGGGACGCCGCCGGGCTCGTATCGTCGGGCATGTGGATCGACTACGGCGCCGGCGTCTGCCAGCCCGAGGTGTTCGACGCGGCGCTCGCGCAGAGGACGGATGCGCTGACGGGCGTCAAGATCCGCTCGTGCCTGTCCACCCGGCCGCGCGCCGTGCTCGAAGCCGACCCGGAAGGACGGCATTTCTACTGGCTGTCGCTGCACTTCTCGGGATACGACCGGCGCAAGCACGATGCCGGCATCGCCCATTACCTGCCGGTGAACCTCGGCGAGATCCCCGACTACTACCGCCGCTTCATCCCGCCGGTCGATGTCGTCGTGCTGCGCACGGGGCCGATGGACAGCCACGGCAACTTCAACCTGTCGGTCGCCAACCTCTGGCACCGCGCGATCATCGAACGGGCAAAGTGCGTGGTCGTCGAGGAATCCCGGAACCAGCCTCACGCCGAGGGCATCGACAACTCGCTCCACATCTCCGAAGTGGATTATGTCATCGAGGGCAACGACCTGCCCCCGGCCGAACTGCCGAACCCGCCGCCGGGCGAGGTGGACCGGGCCGTCGCACGCAACATCATGACCGAGATCGACGACGGCGCCTGTCTCCAGATCGGGATCGGCGGGATGCCGAATGCGGTGTGCAGCCTCCTTCTGGAAAGCGGGGTGAGAAACCTCGGGGTCCATACCGAGATGCTGACCGACGGCATCATTGCCCTCTACCAGGCCGGCAAGATCGACGGATCGAGGAAGAACATGGATGCCGGGCGGATCACCTACAGCTTCGGGCTGGGATCGCAACTGCTCTACCGCGAGGTGGACCGCAACGCCGATTTCGCCTGCTGCCCGGTGGACTACACGAACCTTCCCCAGAACATCATGAAAAACGACCGTGTCGTGTCGATCAACAACACCACCCAGATCGACCTGCAGGGACAGGCCGCGTCGGAATCGGACGGGCCGCGCCACATCAGCGGCACCGGCGGCCAGCTCCAGTTCGTGCGCGGGGCCTATGCCTCGAAGGACGGCAAGTCCTTCATCTGCCTCGCCTCGACCTACGACAGGAAGGGCGAGCGCAGAAGCCGCATCGTCCCGGCCCTGACGCGGGGAAACATCGTGACGACGCCGCGCACGGACATCATGTATGTGGTGACCGAGTACGGGATGGTGAACCTCAAGGGCAAGTCGGTGCCCGAGCGGGCGCAGGCCCTCATTTCCATCGCGCACCCCGACTTCCGCGAAGACCTTGCGCGCGAGGCATTCGAGAACCGCCTGATCCCGCGCGGCTTCTTCTGAAGGGCAGAGGCCCGGGGTCCAGGGGAACCCCGGACATGCCCCGGGGCATGTCCGGGGGCCGCGGGCGGAAACCGGGCACGGACTCTGCCGCGCAGGGCCGGGGCGGGGCGCATGCAGGGGCCCGGGCGCGTCAGACCCGCTCGACCGGCACCCTCGCCCCCTGCGGGAGCACGGTTTCCTCGGCCGCGACGAAGCGGCCGGCGGCCATCAGGTCGGCAAACCAGAGCGCCAGCGCGGCGCCGTCCGCCGATGCCTTCGGCCCGTCCACCGCATCGAGCACGATCTTCGACGGCGCCCAGACAACCAGCTGGCCGCGCCGCATCGCCCAGTCGATCTCGGTCCGGCTGCTCACCACGATGCAGCGCGGGTCGCGGGCGGCCAGCGTCCAGGCATTCTGCTCGATCGCCAGAAGGTCGATGCGCCTCTGCGTGGCCCTGTGACCGGTGACGGGGCGGGGCGTGTCGGGCAGGCCCACCGCGAGGATCACCGGCTCGCCCCCTGCGGTCAGGGCGTCGAGCCGCCCGGACAGCGCCGGGTCCGCGATCTCGGCGTTGGTGAGATAGGCGACGACGGGATGGAGGGGCGTCTCCGACCCGTCCGACCCGATGCGCTGGACCGGCGCCTCGGGGCGGCTGCGGACGATCTCGACCCCGAGCGCACCCGAACCGCGGTCGAGCTTCTCGATCCGCACGAAGACCCGCATCGCCTGCGGCTCGGCGAGGATCCGGTCGGCGACCCTCTGGGCCAGCGTCTCGAGCAGGTTCAGCCGCTCGGCCCGCAGTTCCGCCGCGATCGCCTCGGTGATGCGGTCGTAGGAAAGAATCCGGTCCACATCGTCGAGGAGCGGGGCCGGGTGGGGCCTGACCTCGACCACGACATCGAAGCGCAGCCGCTGGACACGGCCGCGCTCCTGCTGGAACGCCCCGATATCGGCCTCGACCACGTGTTCGCGCAGGCTGATCCGGTCGCGCGGGTCGGACGGGGCCGAGGCCTCCGCCCGCTCCTCGGGATGCGCGAAGGCGAGGCGTATGTCGGATGCCACGGCCATGTCGTTCCTTTCGTCCGGGTCGTCGCTGCGCCGCCATCATACGACGGGCGGCGGCGAAGGCGTTGACGATACCCGTCATGCGCCGGGCCTGCGGCGACCTCAGTTCTGCGCCGTCCGCAGGGGCTCGCGGTAGAAGTACTGCGCCCCGATGACCGCGGTCCGTTCGAACCGCCTCGACCAGGCCGGACGGACAGCCCGGCTGTGGAAATAGGTCGCGCCGTCCGTGAGCGTCCGCGGCGCGCCGCCGATCACCGCCGCCGCGATCCGCCGGGCGAGATCGAAGGCAACCGCGTCCGAGATGCGGTCCGCCTGTCCGTCGCAGGCATAGGAAAACTGGCAGCCGGCCTGTCCGCCCTCTGCCCCCTGCCGGACGACGCCGCAGACCGTGTCGGGAAAGCCCGCCGCCTCGACCCGGTTCAGGACGACCTCGGCCACGGCCGCCTGCCCGCGGAGCGGCTCGCCGCGCGCCTCGAAGTAGATCGTGCGGGCAAGGCAATCGAGCTCGGGCGAGGACTTCGGGCCCGGCTTCGCCATGAGCGTGGCCAGATCGAGGTCGCCGGTCGCCACCGGCCCGTCCGACGGCGATTCAGGCCGCCCGCCAGACTGCCCGCCAGACTGCCCGCCAGACTGCCCGCCCGCGCCATCCCCGCCCGGGATTCCGGTACGCGGGGCGGAAAGAAGCGATGCCCGGTCGAAGCCCCGGGGCGCAGGCGCATCGAGGGGGGCGAGACGCGTCTCCGGCGATGGCCCCGGCGATGGCCAGGGACCGGCAGGCACCTCGGCCCGGGCGGGGGTCCAGGCGGGTGTGAGAAGAAGGGTGAAAAGGGCGATGATCGCCAAGCCCTTGAGCATGGACATTGATGTATCCGTTCAAGTGTTGCCGAGCCACAACCCCCAGGCGGCGGCCTGGTTCAGGGACTAGCGGATGCGGGGGAATCCGTCCAGTTCGCGGAAATTCGGGAGAAATTCGCTCTTGAATTTCTGCCCGACATGATTAGCGGCCTTCAGCCCGCGCACCTGCGCGGCAGAGCCTTGTATGACACTTTTATTATATATCTCAATTGCTTGAACGGCGACCGGCCGGGTCGAGCAGCGCGAAGTGGGCTGCAGCGAGCCGCGCGACAGGCACTCGGAATGGCGAACACGAGACGTAGTCGAACCCCAGACCGCGACAAAATGCGATCGATTCCGGGTTGCCGCCATGCTCGCCGCACACCGAGAGGGTGATATCGGCGCGGGTTTTCCGCGCACGGCTTGCCCCGATGAGCAGGAGTTCGCCGACACCATCCTGGTCCAGCGTGTGGAACGGGTCCTCGCGGTAGAGGCCCTGCGCCACGTAGGTGCCCATGAATCGCCCCGCATCGTCGCGCGACAGCCCGTAGGTCATCTGCGTCAGGTCGTTCGTCCCGAAGGACAGAAAGGCCGCGTGCTGCGCGATCTCGCCCGCCCGGAGCGCGGCGCGCGGTGTCTCGACCATCACGCCGAGACGGTAGGTGAAGTCGGCCGACAGCTCGTTGCGCACCGCCGCCGCGACCGTGTCGATGCGCGTCTTGACGAGTTCGACCTCGCGCTTGGCCGAGACCAGGGGGATCATGATCTCGGGGACCACCGGCGCGCCGCGGCGGCTGGCCTCGACCGTGGCCTCGAAGATGGCGCGGGCCTGCATCTCGTAGATTTCGGGCACTGCAATGCCGAGACGCACGCCCCGCATCCCGAGCATCGGGTTGAATTCCGACAGCGCCTCGACCCTGCGGGCCACTTCCGACAGGGGCCGGTCCATCGCCTCGGCCAGTTCCCGGACGCCTTCCCGGTCATGGGGCAGGAATTCGTGCAGCGGCGGATCGAGGAGCCGGATGCAGACGGGCAGCCCCGCCATGATGTCGAAAAGCGCGATGAAGTCGGCCCGCTGCATCGGCAGGAGCCGGTCGAGCGCGATCTTCCGGTCCTTCGGCATGTCGGCGAAGATCATCTCGCGCATCACCGTCAGGCGGTCTTCGTCGAAGAACATGTGCTCGGTGCGGCAGAGGCCGATCCCCTCGGCCTCGAACATCCGGGCGGTGCGCGCGTCGTCGGGCGTGTCGGCATTGGCGCGGATGCCGATGTCGCGGACGTTGTCGGCCCAGTGGAGCAGGGTCTGGAACGCCTCGTCGAGCGCGGGTTCGAGCATCTCGGCGGCGCCGGCGAGAACCTCGCCGTTGGTTCCGTCGAGCGTGATCGTGTCGCCCTCGGCAAAGACCCTGCCGTCCGGCGCGGTGAGCGAGCGGTCGCGGGTGTTGATGCGAAGATCCGAGGCGCCCACGATGCAGGGCAGCCCGAGGCCGCGCGCGATGACGGCAGCGTGGCTGGTCACCCCGCCCCGTTCGGTCAGCACGGCGACCGAGGCGTGCATGCCGCGGATGTCGTCGGGCGAGGTTTCGCGTCGGACGAGGATGCACGGCATGTCCTGTGCGGCCGAGGCCTGGGCCGCGGCGGCGGAAAAGACGATCCGTCCGGTGGCGCCGCCGGGACTCGCGGCGATGCCGCGCGCGAAGACGTCGCGGGGGGCGCGCGGATCGACCTGGGTGTGGAGGAGTTCCGACAGGGCACGGGGTTCGACGCGCAGGAGCGCCTCTTCCCGGCTGATGGTCCCGTCATTGGCAAGCGCGACCGCGATCTTCACGGCGGCACGCGAGGTGCGCGTGACCTTGATCGCGTCGATGACCTTGAGCTCGCCGCCTTCGAGCGCGAACTCGATCTGCATCTCCTCGCGCAGCTTGCGGCGGCAGTCGGCGCCGTGGCGGACGAGAGCCGCGAACACGTCCGGCGCGGCCTCTTCCAGCGACGCGCCGCGGGAGTCCCTCGTCAGGTAGAGCGTTTCCTCGACCGGGCCGCGGCCGAGCTTCATGCCCCGGAAGCGGCCGGTGATCTGCGCGGCGCCGGTGACGCCTTCGACGAACTGGATCGTGCCGATGCCGGAGAGGCCGGGGCCGACGGCGAGCGCCATGTCCTGCACGACGAGGCCGAGCGCGGCTTCGGGCAGCGCCCCCTTGGCCTGGCGGAGAAGGCGCGCGGTCGTCCCCTCCCAGGCGCGCGCCATGGAGCGGAGCACCTCGGCAAGCTGGCGGGCCGGATCCTGCGGAAAGTCGTCGTCGGTTTCGGCCGCGTAGGCGGCGCGGGCGGCCGCCAGTACCGCGGGCGACGCCGAGGAAGACGGGGGGGCCGAGAACATGTCGGGATCGAGCCGCGCGACATGGATCGCGTAGGACTGGACGAAGCGGAGGTAGAGCTCGTCCGCCGCACGCTGTCCGTGCCGTTCGGCGATGCGGGCGTGGGTGCGGTCGTTCATGCCGATGTTGAGGACCGTGCCGGGGCCGCCCCAGTCGGGGTTTTCGGGCGAGGGACGGACCGAGACGAGCGGGTGGTCGCCGAAGAGCGCCACGATGCGGCGGGTGTCGGGCATCGCGCCGGCGGCGATGGCGCGGACGGTGTCGGACGGAAGCGCGACGGTGCGGGGCACCGGCAGGTCGAGGCGGATGAGCCGCTGGAGGCACTTCGCACGCCAGCCATGCCGGGACCGTTCGATCTTGTCGGCCGGCCCGATCAGGGTGAATTCGGCGAAGTCGGCGTGTTTCTGCACTGCGGCATTCCTTTCTGTGATGCAGCATAGCTTCGCTCAGGGTTTAGGCAAGAAAAAGAAGGGCGGGGCGCTGCCCCGGACCCCGGGATATTTCAGCCAAGATGAAGCCACAGGGCGGGGTTCACCCCGCCACCTTTAGCCCTCGAGCTTCGTCAGGTCCGCGACGCTCAGGCAGGTGGTGCGGATGCGGCTCAGCAGGTTCAGCCGGTTGCGCCGGACGACCTGGCTCTCGGTGTTGATCTGTACGGCCTCGAAAAACGCGTCGATGGGGGCGCGGAGGGCGGCCATCGCGGACATGGCGGTGGCGAAGTCCTCGCATTCCATAGCTGGGGCGATGGCCTTTTCGGCGGCGTCGAGAGCCGCAAAAAGCGCGCGCTCGGCGTCGTGCTCGGCGAACTTCGGGTCGGCGCCGAAGGAGTATTCGACGCCGTCCTTCTCCTCGGCCTGGGTCAGGATGTTGTTGGCGCGCTTGAAGCCCTGGAGGAGGTTCGCGCCGTCGTCGGTCTTCAGGAAGGCGGCCAGCGCCTCGGCGCGCATGACGACGAGGGTGATGTCGTCACTGCCGGGCATGGCGAGGACGGCGTCGATCACATCATGGGGGATGCCCTGGTCGCGGAGGTGGACCTCGAGGCGGTCGTGGAGGAAGGAGAGGAGGTCGTTTACGTCGCAATAGGAAGTCCCATTCTGGGTTTCACGCAGACCGATTAGTTCCGATGCATAGGCAAAAGGTCCGGGTCGACCGTTCAGAGATACCCTCACCCCATTCCCCACCACCAGCCGGATCACCCCCAGCGCCGCCCGCCTGAGCGCGAAGGGGTCCTTGCTGCCCGTCGGCTTCTCGTCGATCGCCCAGAACCCCGTCAGTGTGTCGATCTTGTCGGCGAGCGCGACGGCCACCGACACCGGCGCGGCCGGCACCTCGTCCGATGGCCCGAGGGGCGAATAATGGTCCCGCGCCGCGTCGGCCACCGCCTGCGGCAGGCCCGCCTCAAGCGCGTAGTAGCGGCCCATGATGCCCTGAAGCTCGGGGAATTCGCCGACCATCGCCGATTGCAGGTCGGCCTTGGCCACGCGCGCAGCCTCCGCGGCGAGGTCGGGCGAGGCGCCGACCAATGGCGCGATCCCGCGCGCCAAGGCCTCGATCCGCTCCACACGCTCCCACTGAGAGCCGAGTTTGCCGTGGAAGGTCACCGCCTTCAGCCCCTCGGCCATGCCTTCGAGGCCCCTGGTGCGGACCGCCAGGAGGTCGTTCTCCCAGAAGAACTTCGCATCCGAGAGCCGGGCGGCGAGGACTTTCTGGTTGCCTTGCAGGATCGTCTCGCCGTGATCCGCCGTCTCGCGGTTCGCCACGGTGACGAAGCCCTCGATCCGCCCCGCCCGGGGGTTCCGGACCGAGAAGAACTTCTGGTGTTCCTTCATGCTCGTCCGCAGCACCTCGGGCGGAAGCCCCAGGAACGCCTCGCCGATCCGCCCCATCAGGACGACCGGCCATTCGACCAGCCCCGCGACCTCGGTGAGCAGTCCCTTGTCCTCGATCACCTCCAGGCCGCCTGCGAAGGCGAGCGTGGTGGCGTCGTGCCAGATCCTCGCGGCGCGCTCTTCGGGGTCGAGGATCACGTGGGCGCGTTTCAGTTTCGCGGCATAGTCGTCGAACGAGGTGACGCGGATGGCGCCCGCGCCCATGAAGCGGTGGCCTTCGGTGGTGTCGCCCGCCGCGATGCCGTCCACGGTCAGGGGCACGACCTCGGCCCCCGCTTCCGTGGTCAGGATGCAGAGGATCGAGTGGAGCGGGCGGATCCAGCGGAGGGTGCCCGACCCCCAGCGCATCGACTTCGGCCAGGGGAAGGTGCGGATGGTGTGTTCGAGTATCTCGGCCACGATCTCCGCCGCCGGGCGGCCGGGTTTCTCGATCACGGCAAAGAGGACATGACCCTTGCCGGTGTCGCGGGATTCAAGCTGGTCGCGGGTCAGGCCGGTGGAGCGCAGGAACCCCTCGATGGCCTGCGCAGGCGCGTCGGCACGGGGGCCCTTCCGTTCCTCGCGCAGGGCCTTCGAGGCCGCGTCGAGGCCCTGGACGGTCAGCGCGAGGCGGCGGGGGGTCGAGAAGGCCCCGGCGCCCGCATAGGTCAGGCCCGCCGCGACAAGGCCATCGGTGATCAGCTTCCGCAGCGCCTCGCGGGCGGACGCCTGCATCCGCGCGGGGATTTCCTCGGAGAAGAGTTCGATCAGAAGGTCGGGCATGGGGGTACGCTTCCCGGATGAGAGCGTGGTGGCGCGCCGCACTCCCGCGGGGCCAACCCCCCGGCAGCGCCCGGCCCGCCCCCGCGGGGCGGGCGCTTCGCTTCCCGCCCCGCGGGCCGGGCGCTGCCGGTGCAAGAGGAAAGCACTGCGATGATCTTTTCGTGTTTCACGGGATCGTCTGGTCGTCGCCGATCGACCCGTTCAACTGGTTCCAGGCAAATCCGCGGCCGTCCGGATAGACGGCCACCACGCGGTCCACCCCGGGCTTGATGTTCCTCTGCCCCAGAAACGCGGCCGCGGCCCCGCCTTCCAGATCCTCGGTCAGCGTCCCCGCATCGAAGCAGTCGAACCACGAAGGCCCGATCAGCGGCGTCGGCTTTTCATAGGCCGCGTAGGTTCCGGTCAGCGTCGCGGGCGGCACCGATGCGGTGAAGCAGGCCCGGAAGCGCAGGGGAGAGCTGTCGGCGTCGATCCCCTGAAAATCCGTGGCGGGGATGACCTCCGCGCCGCCGCCGATGGCGGTGAGGCGCACCTGGCCCTCGGGCGAGGACGCCTCGATCGGGCGATAGAAGGCATAGACCTGTGCGTAGTAGACGGCCGCGCCGACAATCAGCGCCACGGCCACGATCCCCCCCGCGACAAGCTTTCCGTTCACGGCACTGTCTCCTGCATTGCGCGCCCCCCGCCCCCCGCCTCGGTCCTGACGAAGGCGTCGGCGCATTTCCTGGCGAGCGCGCGGACACGTCCGATATAGGCCTGACGTTCGGTGACGCTGATGACGCCGCGCGCGTCGAGCAGGTTGAAGAGATGGCTCGCCTTGATGCACTGGTCATAGGCCGGGTGGGCCATGACGATCCGCCGCCCTGCCTTGTCGGCCCCGTCCGCCGCAAGGATGCGCTCGCACTCGGCTTCCGCGTCCCTGAAGTGCCGGAACAGCATCTCGGTATCCGCCTCATCGAAGTTCCAGCGGGAATACTCCTCTTCGGTCTGGCGGAAGATGTCCCCGTAGGTGAGCGGGATCGGCGACCGGGGGTCGTTGAACGGCATGTCCATGACGTGATCGATCCCGAGCACGTACATCGCCAGCCGCTCGATCCCATAGGTGAGTTCGCCCGAGACCGGCTTGCAGTCGTGCCCGCCGACCTGCTGGAAATAGGTGAACTGGCTCACCTCCATCCCGTCGCACCAGACCTCCCAGCCGAGGCCCCAGGCCCCGAGCGTTGGGCTTTCCCAGTCGTCCTCGACGAAGCGGATGTCATGGAGGGCGAGGTCGATGCCGATGGCCTCGAGCGAGCCGAGGTAAAGCCCCTGAAGGTCCGGCGGCGAGGGCTTCATCAGCACCTGGTACTGATAGTAGTGCTGCATCCGGTTCGGGTTCTCGCCGTAGCGCCCGTCGGTCGGGCGGCGCGAGGGCTGGACATAGGCCGCAGCCCAGGGCCGCGAGCCGAGCGCGCGGAGCGTGGTGGCCGGGTGGAATGTGCCTGCCCCCACCTCCATGTCATAGGGCTGAAGCACCGCGCAGCCCTGCGCGCCCCAATAGGACTGGAGGCGCAGGATAACCTCCTGAAAGGAATGCGGGCGGCTGGGCGGCATGTCGGGGTCCGGCGGCGTGGAAAGGCGCGTTCTCCTTAGGCAACCGGCGGTGGGGGGTCAACGGCCCGCGGGCGCTTTTCCGTCCGTTCTTCAGGTTCGTCACCGCGCCGGCCGCCGGCGGGAGGGGACGATCCTGCCCCGAAGGTCCGCCTCCCCGGATCGGGTCCCCGACCGTGCGCGGCCGTGCGCGACCGTGCGCGACCGTGCGCGACCACCTGACCAGGGCCACCCCCCCACTGCCCCGGATCAGGCGGAAAGGCGGGGCGTCATCCGGATGAGCGTCGGCCGGTCGGCCGCAAGGGCCGCCCTGACCGAGGCGGCAAGGTCGCCGGGCGTCGCGGGCTCGGCCGCCAAGGCACCATATGCACGGGCGAGCGCCAGGAAATCGGGGTTCCGCGCCACCACTGCGTTCGGCGCGATCTGCGCCCGGATCATGCCGTCCCTGATCTCGCCGAGCGCCCCGTTGTCCCAGACGAGAATCGGCAGCGGCAGGCCGAGTTCCACTGCGGTGCCAAGTTCCGGGAGCGTGTACTGGATGCCGTAATCGCCGAGGATGGCGACGACCGGCCGGTCGGGCAGCCCGACCTTTCCGCCGATCGCGGCGGGAAGCGCGTAGCCGAGCGTCCCGAAGCCGAAGGGGTGGTGCCAGAGGCCCGGTTCGTCCATGTCCCAGACTTCCACGGCGACATAGGCGAACTGGGTCATGTCGGAATAGACCGTCGTGCCCTCCGGCAGCGCGGCCTTCAGCGCGTCGCAGACGGGAACGATGCCCGGCCGGTCCTGGTCGCACTGGCGGCGCCAGCGGGTGCGGGCCTCGGCCACCTCGGCGGGGGTCCAGTCGCTGTCACCGGGCGCAAGCGCCGCGTCGAGCGCGGCAAGGAACGGCCCGGCATCGGCCAGCACCGCGATCTCGGCCGGGAATCCGTCGGAAATCTCCTGCGGGTCGATGTCCACCCGGATCAGCGGCGCAGTGTGGCCGAGATCGGTGCGCCACAGATCCGTCTCGGAAATCTCGGTTCCGACCGCGACGACCAGATCGGCGCGCGCAAAGACCGCGGCCGAGTCCGGGCGCGAGAGATAGGAACCGAAGGCAAGCGGGTCGGCCGGATCGGTGATCCCCCGCCCCGCCATGGTGACGAAACTCGCGGCGCTGCGCTTGGCGAGGATCGACCGCGCGGCCTGCCACCCGGCCTTGGCGCCCCCGCCGAAGAGGAAGATCGGGCGACGGGCCCCGGCGATCCGCGCGGCCGCTTCGGCCACCTGCCCGGGGTCGGCGGCCGGGCGGCGGGGCAGTCCGGGCCGCGCCGGAAAGGCGGGCGCGGGTTCGCCCAGAACGTCGATCGGCACCTGGACATGCCGCGCGCCGGGCCGGGCCGCGGCGAATTCGGCCATCGCCCGGTCGATGAGGGTGTAGGCGCTCGGCGCATCCGCCGCCGTGCGGCTCCAGCCGCAGACGGTGGCGCCGGCGACCTCCTGATCCTTCATCTCGTGGAGCCGCGCCCGCCCGATCCCGAGATCGCCGCGGGCCAGGCAGGACGAGATGGCGAGGACGGGCACGGAATCCGACTGCGCCTGCCCGAGCGGCGTCAGGATGTTCAGAAGCCCCGGCCCGGTGATGACGTAGGCGACGCCCGGCCGCCCCGTCGCCCGCGCATAGCCGTCCGCCATGAACCCCGCGCCCTGTTCGTGCCGCGACAGGATGTGGCGGATCCCGGCGCTTTCGATGCCCCGGTACATCTCGAGGTTGTGCACGCCCGGGATGCCGAAGATGACATCGACGCCCCGGTCGTGAAGCATGTGCGAGATGCGCTCGCCGAGCGGTCGGCTGGTCATGTCGGTTCCCCTGGTCTGGCCGCTGGTCCGGCCGCTGGTCGGGCCCCTGGTCGGGCCTGCCGGCAGGCTTGTCGGGCGGCGAAGGAGTGTCAAGCCGGCCGGGCTTTGCCGATCCTCCCGAGATGGGTTTCGTCGAAGGGACCGGGGGCTTCAGGCCGGCCGGCGGTCCGGGACCGGCCCCTCTTCGCACCCGAAGAGGGACCGCAAGCAGGCGGGACCGCCGCCGTCAGCCAACGTGGAAGAGCGTGGTGAAGAGCTTCGGGTCGAGGCTCACCTGCGCGAAGGTCGGGCCTTCGGTCAGGACGCTCACCGCGTCGTGGCTGTGAAGCGATTCCTGGTGGCTCGCCACGACGCGGAAGTCGCCGATCCGCGCGTCGGCCAGCAGCCGCCCTGCAAAGCTCCGCGCCGCATCCTCGACGAAGATCGGGTTCGCGGCATTCAGTTCGGCAAAGGCCTGCTCGTCCTCGCGCTTGACCATCACCTGCGTCTCGGTCGGGACCGCGGCGCGGGCGATCTCGATCAGGTCCTCGAACCACAGGCACCTGCGGCCTTCGAGCACGACCGAAATCCGCGCGACCGACCGCTGCGAATGGGGCGTCGCAAGCTGGCCGCGCATCTGGCGGGCGTGTTCGCTCAGTTCCAGCGAGCAGGGGCAGGTAGAGGAATAGACGTAATCGAGGTGCATGATCCGCGTGCGGACGGCCGCCGATTCCACCAGTTCCAGCGCGATGTCGTAGTACTGCCAGCCAGTCAGGCCCGAACGCATCGACTCAACCCTGGCCGGGAAGGAAAACCGCATCTGGATACGGGCGTCGAACGAGCCGAGATCGGACTTGTAGTCGTCAAGCGCGGCCTCCATCACCTCGAAGCTGAAGGTGCGCTCGGAATGGGCATAGAAGGACCGCATGATGCGGCTCATGTTGATGCCCTTCTTGCCCGCGTCGAGGCTCACCGTGCCGGTCACCGAGGTTTGCAGCGTCAGGTCGCCGTTGTCGCGGGTATGGAAGCGGATCGGCAGGCGGAAGTTCGAGATGCCGACATGCTGGATCTGGGTATCGGCCCCGACGATCAGGCTCGACGGGCCGTTCTGAAGATCGGGGAGCGACGCCTTGTAGGCCGCGTCCGCCCGGAAATCCTCGGGGTAGGTGCGGCTGAGGTCGGGGTAATTGCCGACCTCGCGGCCGGGCAGCAGGCGGGCGATGGCCGGGTCGAGCCGCGCGACCTCGGCGGGCGTGGCGGTTGCCGCCCAGGTCCGCAGCACCTTCAGCGCCTGCGCGGCGTCCCCGGCATCGGGTTCGCGTCCGATCTCGCCCACGTAGTTCATGGCAATCCCTTTCAGGCAACAGGGCCGGGAGGCACCCCGAACATATGGGGACATTGCCGGCCCGGACCAACGGTTCACGAAGGATTACGCGCCGGACACGACCTCAGATCACTGACAGAGCCTGCGTCAGATCGGCCAGAATGTCATCCGCATCTTCGAGGCCCAGCGACAGCCGGACGAGACCCGGGGTGATCCCGAGCGCGGCGCGCTGCTCGGGGGCGAGCCGCTGGTGGGTGGTGGTGGCAGGGTGGGTCACGATCGACTTCGCATCGCCGAGGTTGTTGGAAATCTTGATGATTTCGAGCGCGTTGAGGAACCGGAACGCGGCCTCCTGCCCGCCCTTCACGTCGAAGGAAACGACCGTTCCGCCGGCGCCCATCTGCCGCATCGCCAGATCGTGCTGGGGGTGCGAGGCAAGGCCGGGGTACAGCACCCGCGCAAGGCTGCCATGCGCTTCCAGCGCCTCGGCCACCCCCTGCGCGCTTGCCGCCTGCTGGCGGACCCGAAGATCGAGCGTCTCCATCCCCTTCAGCATCACCCAGGCGTTGAACGGACTCATCGCCGCGCCCGTGTGCTTGAGGTAGGGCTCGAGCACCTTGCGGATGTACTGCCCCGTGCCGCAGACGACCCCGCCAAGGCAGCGGCCGGACCCGTCGATGTGCTTGGTCGCGGAATAGACCACGACATCCGCGCCGAGTTCGACGGCGCGGCTGAAGGTCGGCGTGGCGAAGACGTTGTCCACGATCACCGCCGCGCCCCGGGCACGGGCGATCTCCGACACGGCCCCGATGTCGATGACTTCGAGCGTGGGGTTCGAGACGGACTCGAGAAACACCGCCTTCGTGCCGGCCCGCACGGCATTCTCCCACTGCGACAGGTCGGTTCCGTCGACGAAGCTCACCTCGACGCCGAAGCGGCCGAGGATTTCGAGGACGTAGAGGCACGACCCGAAAAGCGCGCGGGACGAAACGACATGGTCGCCCGCCCTGAGCATCGACGTCAGCGCCCCGTTCACCGCCGCCATGCCGCTCGCCGTGGCGAAGGCATCCTCGGTCCCCTCGATCGCCGCCATGCGCTCTTCGAACATCCGCACGGTGGGGTTGCCGTAGCGGGCGTAGATGAACTCGTCCCCGCCCGCCTGGATGAAACGCGCCTCGGCCTGCTCGGCGGTATCGTAGACGAAGCCCTGCGTCAGGAAGATCGCCTCGGACATCTCGCCGTACTGGCTCCGCCGCGCGCCGGCATGGACGAGTTTCGTGCGTGTCTTCCAGTCGTTCATCTTCAGGCCCTCCGGCCAAACAAAAAGCCCCCGACCGGTCAGGGGCGGGGGCGCGGCCTGCGTCCTCCAACCTCTTTAGCGGCTTGTTTAACGTGGCCCGCAATCCGGTCGACAAATCGCCACTCCGACGCGGTAGCCGCAGACGCGCCCGAGGTCAAGGCTGTCACGCCGCAACGGCTGCACCGCGTCTTCGCCGCGCGGCCCGGCAACGAAGCACCCCGGCAGCCGGTTGCGCGGGCATCCTGCGAATGGAACTGGTGCGCAGAAGGCCCGCGCGCCGGTCGCAGCTTTTGGCCGGGCCGCCTTTCGGCCGGCCCTTGCCTTGCGGCCGGGTTGCGCCATCCTGACAGGGGCAACTCTGCAGAAGGACACTCAGGATGGGCGAGATCGACCTCTACTACTGGCCCACGCCCAACGGATGGAAGATCACCATCGCGCTGGAAGAGATGGGGCTGCCCTACCGCGTGAGGCTGGTGAACATCGGCGCGGGCGATCAGTTCGCGCCGGAATTCCTAGCGATCGCGCCGAACAACCGGATACCGGCGATCGTCGACCCCGACGGGCCGGACGGGCGGCCGATCTCGGTCTTCGAATCGGGGGCGATCCTGCAGTACCTCGCGCGCAAAACGGGGAAGTTCCACGGCGCGACCGAACGCGAGCGGGTCGAGGTCGACCAGTGGCTGTTCTGGCAGATGGGCGGGGTCGGGCCGATGGCGGGGCAGGCGAACCACTTCCTGCGGTACGCCCCGTCGCTCGACCCGCCGCAGGACCTGCCCTACGCCAAGAACCGCTACCGGCGCGAGGTCGGGCGGCTCTACGGCGTGCTCGACCGCCGGCTGGCCGACCGCGAGTTCGTTGCGGGCCCGTTCCTGTCCATCGCGGACATGGCGATCTGGCCCTGGGCGCAGGGCTGGCAGGCGCAGGAACAGACCCTCGACGACAAGCCCCACTTCGCGCGCTGGCTCGCTCACCTGGCCGACCGCCCCGCTTTCCGCCGCGGGAAGGCCGTCGCCGAAGAGAAGCGGGGCAACCTCCGGCATGACCGAAGGGCGCAGGACATCCTGTTCGGCAAGCAGACGGCAGTCTGAGGCGTCAGTTCTCGTCGCCCTCGGCCTTCGCTGCGTGCGCTTCGAAGAGCTTGCCCTGCAGCATGAAGAAGCCGAAGACGCCGATGGTCAGGCCGAAGGTCTTGAAGTTCACCCAGGCCGCGTCCGACATCGTGCGCCACACGATCTCGTTCAGGACCGCGAGGGCTGCGAAGAACGCCGTGACGCGGCGCGTCAGGATCATCCAGCCTTCTCCGGTCAGCGGCACCACCTCGTCCATGGCCAGCCGCAGGTAGGACCGGCCCCGGAGCAGCCCGAAGCCGAGGATCGCGGCAAAGAGCGCGTAGATGATCGTGACCTTCATCTTCAGGAAGTAGGGATCGTTGAGCCAGACGGTGAGCCCGCCGAAGACGAGAACCAGAACGAGGGTGACGATCTGCATGACCGACATCCGTCCGGTCAGCCGCCAGAGGATGAGGGTCGAGAGGACCATGAGCGGCACGAACAGCGCGGTGGCGACGATGAACCCGCCATAGGCGGTGCCGGCGATCGTCAGGCTCTGGTCCTTGAACCGCGAGAATGCAAGGAAGAAGGCCAGCACCGGCCCGAACTCGAGCGCGATCTTCACCCAGGGGCTCGGTTTCTTCGTCCCCGTCACATCACACCCCCACCAGCGCGTCTGCGAAATCCCTCGGGTCGAAGGGCTGCAGGTCGTCGATCTGCTCGCCCACACCGATCGCGTGGATCGGCAACCCGAACCGGTCCGCGAGCGCCACGAGCACCCCGCCCTTCGCGGTGCCGTCGAGCTTTGTCATCACCAGTCCGGTCACATCGGCGATCCGGCGGAAAATCTCGACCTGCGTCAGGGCGTTCTGTCCGGTGGTGGCGTCGAGGACAAGGATGGTGTTGTGCGGCGCGTCCGGGTCGCGCTTGCGGATCACGCGGACGATCTTGGCCAGTTCCTCCATCAGGTCCTGGCGGTTCTGGAGCCGGCCTGCGGTATCGATCATCAGAAGGTCGGCGCCCTCGGCCTCGGCGCGTGCCATCGCGTCGAAGGCGAGGCTTGCGGGGTCGGATCCCTGCGCCGCCGTCATCACCGGCACGCCCGCGCGGTCGCCCCATACCTTGAGCTGCTCGACCGCGGCGGCGCGGAACGTGTCCCCCGCCGCGATGACCACGTTCTTGCCGGCGGCGCGGAACTGGCTCGCGAGCTTGCCGATCGTCGTGGTCTTGCCCGATCCGTTCACGCCGACGACCAGCACGACCTGCGGCTTGCGCGGGTAGAGCGGCAGCGGCCGCGCCACCGGCTCCATGATCCGGGCGATCTCGTCGGCGAGGGCGCGCTTGATTTCGGTGGCCGAGACACGTCTGCCCATGCGGCCCTCGGCGAGGTTCGCCGCGACCTGCAGGGCCGTGTCCACCCCCATGTCCGCCGTGATCAGCAGCTCTTCGAGGCTTTCGAGCATCGCGTCGTCGAGGACACGTCTGGGCTCGTCCGCGGCGCCGAGCGAGAAGATCCGCCCGAGAATCCCGGGGCGCCGTTCCGGCGCCGGGTCTGCCGCCGGCGCCAGGTCAGTCGCCGGATCCGGCACCAGGTCTGCCGCCGGCGCGGCGGCAGATGCAGGGGCAGAGTCGGGGGCAGGATCGGGGGCTGGATCCCCGAGAGCCGGGGCCGGACCGCCGCGCGGGCCGCCCGTGTCGTTTGCTTCGGCGACCAGCGCCGAGACACCCTCGTCGATCCTGGCGGAGGATTTCAGCAGCCGGTCGCGAAGCTTCGAGAAGAACGACATCTGGCGCGGTCATCCGTGTGGCTGCAACCGCCTCCACCTAGTCCTTCCGGCCGTCCGAGGGAAGGCCCCCGGCACGCACTGGGACGGGGGCGCCGCCCATTTTTGGCCCAAATCATCGGAGATTGTGTCAGCATGGACATGGCTTTGTGGTTTTCCCGCCGCAACGGACCGGAGAGTCCGGCCGACGCCCGGCAGGCCGGAGGATCGGTGCCACCCGCGCCGCACCTCATGCCCGAGGGCAACCCGGCCCCGCCGGAGATGCGGCCCGACGGGATGTCCGTCGCCGACGCTGACGAAGCGACCCTGCGGGCGGTGTTTGCGGCAATGGCCGGCGAAGTCGCGGCGGCCCCCCGCTCGGATCGGTCCGGGCCGGGTTCGGAGGCCCGTGCGGACAGCGATGCGGACGCAGCCGGGGCCGCGTCCGCGGCACTGCCGGCCCTCTCCCCTGCCCTTTCCCCAACCCCATCCCCGGCCCCATCGCCGGCCCCTTCCCCTGTCGGGCGGACACCGCCGGCCCCCGCGGAAGCGCGGGACTGTCGCCCGGGCCCGGCGCCTGCGTCCGTCGGTCCCGCCGACGGGGCGGCAGGTCCGGTTCCCGGCCCCGACTGCGCCGGGGCGTCGGGACCCGGCCGGTCCCGTCCCTGCCGGCCGACCGGGCTCCGGGACCGACCGATGGCCGGCGACTTCGCCGATCCGGCGCGGGCGGAGGCCGGGGCGAGGTCGCTCGAAGTCGAGCTGGCAGAGATCGAGCGCATCCTCTCCGATCGGACACCGGCCCCGGCTGCCCCCGCCCCCGCCCCTGCCCCCGCCCCTGCCACGCACATCTCGGCCGCAGCCCGGACCGGCCGCAGCAGTGCGGATATGCGCCTTGCCCCACCCCGCACCTTCGTCCGCCGTCTCGCTGCCCGCGCCGCGCAGGCCTGGATGGCGGCGCCGGCCGTCCGCAGTCAGGCCATCGCCGCGTTCGCGCCGGTTCCACTGCTGCTGGCGGCGGCCTTCCTCGGAGGGGTCTTCCCGCTGGCCGCCCTCGCCTACCTCACCGTCTTCACCTGGCTGATGGACGAGTTCGCCCCCCTCGACGGCGCCCCGGCCGCAATGCCGGCCGACGCCGCCGCGGCAGGCCGGCTTTCGGACGCCCTTGCGGCGGTCCACGTGATGCTTGCCGTTGCCGCGCTCCACGCCCTCGCCGGGACGGACCGCCTCGGCGCGGCCGGATACCTGTCCACCTTCCTCGCCTTCGGGCTCTGGTTCGGCCAGGTCTCGAACGCGAACGCGCACGAACTGATCCACCGTGCCGAACCGGGAAGACGCCGCCTTGGCGCTGCGATCCTGACCTCGATGCTCTTCGGCCACCATGTCTCGGCGCACCGGCTGGTCCACCACCGCCACGTCGCCACGCCGGACGATCCCGCCAGTGCCGAGACGGGCGAAGGCTTCTGGCAGTACGTCCCCCGGGCATGGATCGGTTCCTTCGTGGCCGGGTGGGAGATCGAGCGGCAGATGGCGCGCGCACGGCTGGGCGGGCGCCCGAGACGCGTGCATCCGTACCTCTTCTACATCGGCGGGGCAGTGATGGCCCTGGCCCTCGCCGGGCTGGCCTTCGGGCCGGCCGGGGTGCTCGTCTGGCTCCTGCTGTCGGGCTTCGCGCAGTTGCAGCTCCTGCTCTGCGACTACGTGCAGCACTACGGCCTGCTCCGCCGCAGGACCCCCTCCGGCCGGTGGGAGCCGGTCGGCCCCGCCCATAGCTGGGACGCGCCGCCCGGCCTTTCCACGCTGGCCATGCGGACCGGCCCCCTGCATTCGGATCACCCCCGCGGGCGGGAGGGACGGGGCGGCCGACGCGGCACGACGGAACCGGCGCAGATCGCCGGGGGTCCGGAAGGGCGCCGCGGCAGCGGGAGGCCCACGCTGCCGCATTCGCTGCCGGCGATGTACGCGCTCGCACTCGTTCCGCCGCTCTGGCACCGGGTCATGGACCCGCGCGTGCTCGCCCTGCGCAGGCGGCAGACCGCCGTACCCGCCGCGATGTGGCGGGCAGAGCGCTGGCGCAGTCCGCCGGGGCAGGTGTAGGGTCGCGCGAGCCGAGACCCGGAGAACCCGATGCAGATCGCCCGCCTTGCCGCCGTCGCAGCCCTTCTGACACCGGTGATCGCGGCCGCCGCGACGGCCGCGGTCGAAGGCGGCAAACCGCTGACGGCCGAGGAGTTCGACGCCCTCTCGGTCGGGCGCACCTTCTTCTACAGTTCAGGCGGCCGGCCCTACGGCGCCGAGCAGTATCTGCCCGGGCGCAAGGTCGTGTGGGCATTCCTCGGCGACGACTGCCGCAAGGGGGAATGGTACGAGGACAACGGCTACATCTGCTTTCTCTACGGCGACACGTCCGATCCGCAGTGCTGGACCTTCTACAGCACGCCGGAGGGGATCACCGCGCGGTTCCGGGACGACCCCGAGGGTGCGCCCCTCGTCGCAGTGCAGCAAAGCCCCGCGCCGCTGGCCTGCCTCGGGCCCGACGTGGGTGTCTGAAACCGCGGAAGATCTGCGGCGGGCGGCGACGGTCGCGCCCGGCCGGAGGCGGGCCGGGCGATCAGACCGGGCGGCCCTGGTTCCCGCCCGATCCGCCCCCGCTGCCGCCGGCCCCGCGACGCCCGGCCGGACCCGGGCCGACGGCGAGCCGCCCGTCCTGGAACTCGATCTCGATCGCCTGGGCCTGCGCGGCCGCGGTGCGGGTCGTGCGGACGTGACCGTCCCCCCAGACGATGGCGAACCCCCGCCGCAGCGTCTCGGCGTGGCCGAGTGACTGCCGCGTGCGGTCGAGCCCTGCGAGCCTCTCGGCGAGCATCCGCAACCGCGCGACCTGCGCCCGGGCAAGGCGCCGGTCCGCATCGGCGAGAGAGGCGCGCTGACGCGCCACGCGTTCGGCCGCATCGCGCCTCAGGCGGGAAAACGCAGGGTCCAGACGGGCGACACGGTCCGCCAGAATCCGCCGCTCATCGGCAAGAAAGCGCCGCAGGAGGGATGGCCGAAGTCCCGTGGCGGAAAGCCGCGTCCGCTGCCGCCCGGTTGCGCCGCGAAGTGCCGGGCCGATCCGGTCGCCCCAGAAGTCGAGCCGCTGCCGCGCCGGGTCGATCAGCGCCGCGGGCCGGCCCAGAGCCATCGACAGGTCGGCCAGGCGCTGCGCCTTCCGGGCCGCGGCGCCCTGCGCCCCGCGCGCCAGCCTGCCGGCCTGTTCGGCGATCCACGCGGCAAGCTCGGCCCGTACGGGAACCGCAAGTTCCGCCGCGGCGGTGGGAGTTGGCGCGCGCAGATCGGCGGCGTGGTCGATCAGGGTCGTGTCGGTTTCATGGCCGACCGCCGAGATGAGCGGAATGGCCGAGGCGGCGGCGGCGCGGACGACCGCCTCGTCGTTGAAGCCCCAGAGATCCTCGGCCGATCCGCCGCCCCGCGCGACGATCAGAAGGTCCGGCCGCGGCACGGGTCCGCCCTCGGGCAACGCATTGAAGCCCCGGATGGCCGCGGCGACCTCGGGCGCGCAGCGCTCGCCCTGGACGGCCACAGGCCAGATCAGCACGCGCCGCGGAAACCGGTCGTGCAGACGGTGCAGGATGTCACGGATGACCGCGCCGGACGGCGACGTGACGATCCCGATCACCTCGGGAAGGTAGGGGATCGGCCGCTTCCGCGACGCATCGAACAGCCCCTCGGCCGCGAGCGCGGCCTTGCGCCGTTCCAGCATCACCATCAGCGCGCCGAGTCCCGCAGGCTCGAGCGTCTCGACCACAAGCTGATACTTGGACTGGCCGGGAAACGTCGTCAGCCGCCCGGTCGCGACGACCTCGGTTCCCTCCTCGGGCTTCACCGACAGGCGGCCCGCCTGCCCCTTCCAGCAGACCGCGGCAATGACCGCCCTGTCGTCCTTGAGATCGAAGTAGAGATGGCCGGACGACGGGCGGGACACGCGGCTGACCTCGCCCCTGACCCTGACGAACCCGAACCCTTCCTCGATCGCGCGCTTCACGGCCGAGGAAAGCTCGGAAACCGTGAACTCGCGGGCATTGCCCCCGGGCCGCGGCCCGCCATCGTCGTCGATCAGGTCCATGGCGCAGGTCTAGCCTTCCTGCCCCCGGGAGGGAAGCATCACCGGACGGGCAAGAGGTGCCCTCACTCGATCGAGATCGCCACGAACCTGGGCGCGCCGTCGCGCCGGATCAGCAGGAGAAGCGACTTGCGCCCGCCATCCTTCGCCTCGGCGATCCGCGCTTCGAGATCCGCGAGCGATGCGACCTTCTGCTGGCCGGCTTCGGACAGGATGTCGCCCGCGCGCAGGCCCTTGCCGTAGGCATCGCTCGATTCGTCGATGCCGGTCACGACCAGCCCCTCGGTCCCCGGCGGCAGACCCATCGCGGTCACGCGCTCTTCGGTCAGCTCGGCGAGGGTCATCCCGAGGACGTCCTTCTCGACCGGCGCCGGCGGAGCGGCCGCGGCGGGCGTCGCTGATGCCTCGGCCTCTTCCCGGCGGCCGAGCGTGATCGTGAGCGTCACCGGCTTGCCGTCGCGCAGGACGACGACAGGCACGGCGCGACCGACCTCGGTATCGCCGACGCGCCGGACAAGCTCGCGCGTGTCGCCGACCGGGGCGCCGTCGAACTCGGTGATCACGTCACCGGACTTCATTCCGGCGTCGAGGGCCGGGCCGGCCGGCACGTCCGTGACGAGGGCACCCTTCGCCGACGTGAGGTTCATCGCTTCGGCGACGTCCGGCGTCACATCCTGGATGCGGACGCCGAGCCAGCCGCGGCGCGTCTCTCCGAACTGCTTGAGCTGGTCCACGACCTTGGAGACGACGTTCGAGGCCATGGAGAAGCCGATTCCGATCGACCCGCCGTTCGGGCTGAGGATCGCCGTATTCACGCCGATGACCTGGCCTTCCATGTTGAACAAGGGTCCACCCGAGTTGCCGCGGTTGATCGCCGCGTCGGTCTGGATGAAGTCGTCGTAATTGCCCGACAGCTCGCGGTTGCGCGCCGAAACGATCCCGGCCGAAACCGAGAACCCCTGGCCCAGGGGGTTGCCGACCGCCAGGACCCAGTCGCCGACCCGCATCCTGTCGCTGTCGCCGAAGCTGACGAAGGGAAGCGGCGCCGCGCTTTCCACCTTGAGCAGGGCAAGGTCGGTCTTCGGATCGGTTCCGATGATCTTCGCATCGAGCTTCTGTCCCGAGAAGAACTCAATCGAGATCTCGTCGGCGCCGTCGATCACGTGGTTGTTGGTGACAATGTAGCCATCCGCGGAAATGACGAAGCCCGACCCCAGGGCGTTCGACCGCTGTGGCGCCTCATTGCCCGGTCCGCCCTGTCCGTCCGGCCCGCCGAAATCACGGAAGAAGTCCTCGAAGGGCGACCCTTTCGGGACCATGGGGGACGGTCCGGTCGGTGCGGCGATGACTGTCGTTGTCGTGATGTTGACCACCGAGGGGCTGACCGTGGTTGCCAGATCGGCAAAGCTTTCGGGCGCCGCCTTCGCCTCGGCCCGGGCCGACAGGGCCAGCGCCATGGCCAGGACGGCCAGGACAAGCCACATCGCAGGGAGCAGGCCGGCCGACGCGCGCCGATCGATGCCCAGTGTCGCAACCGCGGTCTTCACCCGACGATCTCCTCATCATTTCGCCAGCTCCGACGACGGAGGGCCGAATCATCACCGTCTGCCGGTCAGGTAGTCGTCCGTCGCGCCGCTTCAAAGAGGATCGCGGCACCTCAAACTGCATGTGAACGGCAGTGCCTACATTCTCAGCCGGCCATGCGCTCCGCAAGCCAAATGAGCGCGACGCCGGCGGCGAGCGCGGCGAGCCCGAGGCCGCGGCGGTGTTCCGGATCGAGGCCCCTCAGCCTCTCGATCAGGCGGTCGATGCGCGCCGGGGCCAGCGCCAGCACGAGGCCCTCGAGCGCGAGCACGGACCCGATCCCCAGCAGGAGGAGCGCAGCCCCCGACATCGGTCAGGGGGCTGCCGTTGCCGGATCGGCCGGCGGCGCCCCGGCCGGCGGCGCCCCGGCCGGCGCAGCTCCGGCGGGCGCTTTGTCGGCCGCAGCGCCGACCGCAGCGCCGGCCGCAGCACCGGCCGCAGCACCGGCCGCGGGCGCGCTGGACGACTTGAGATAGTTGAAGAACTCGCTGTCGGGCGACATGACGAAGGTCGAGTTCCCGCCGAGAAGCGCCGCCCGGTAGGCGGCCAGCGACCGGTAAAACTCGAAGAACTCGGGATCCGAACCGAAGGCCGCGGCGAAGATCGCGTTGCGCTGGGCATCGGCTTCGCCGCGGGCGATGTCCGCCTGGCGGCGCGCATCGGACACGAGTTCGATCCGGGTGCGGTCGGCCTGGGCGCGGACGCGCTGGGCGGCCTCGTTGCCGCGGGCGATCTCGTCGGCGGCCTCACGCTCGCGCTCGGCGCGCATGCGGGCGAAGGTGGCTTCGAGGTTCTGCTCGGGCAGGTCGGACCGCTTGAGCCGCACATCGACGATGTCGACGCCGAGCGCCTCGGCTTCCGTACGCGCCCGGTCGCGGATCCGCTGGGCGAGCGCGGCACGGTCCGCAGAGACGATTTCCCCCGAAGTGGCCGAACCCAGGACCTCGCGCGTCTGCGCGCGCAGGATCGTGTCGATCCTGTTCTCGGCGAAGGCAATGCCGCCCGCGCCGGTCGCCTGGCGGAACCGGACCACGTCATTGATGCGGTAACGGGCGAATGCGTCGACCACGAGGCGGCGGTCGTCGAGCGGGGTCACCTCCAGCGGCTCGATACCCCGGCCGAGGATGCGGTCGTCGTATTTCACGACCTGCTGGATGATCGGAACCTTGAACCGGAGGCCCGGCCGCTCTTCGACCCGGATGATCTGGCCGAACTGCAGGACAAGCGCCTTCTCGCGTTCGTCGACCGTGAAGATCGACGAGAGCCCGAGCGCCGCGACGATGAAGACCAGCGGGATGAGGAGCGTTGCGCGATTCATCAGTTGTTCCCCCCGGAAGCGGCGCCGACGCCCTGCTGCGACGGCGTTGTGGCACTGCGGCCCAGTTCGTTCAGGGGAAGGAAGGGCACGACGCCCTGTCCCTGCCCCACCGCGTTCTCGTCAAGGATCACCTTGTCCACACGTCCCAGGACTTCCTCCATCGTCTCGAGATAGAGCCGCTTGCGCGTCACCTCGGGCGCCTTTCGGTACTCGGTCAGCACTGCGGTGAAGCGGCTGGCTTCGCCCTGCGCCTCATTCACGACCTGCGCGCGATAGGCCTCGGCCTGTTCGAGGATCTGCGCGGCCTCGCCCCGCGCGCCGGCCACGACGGTGTTGGCGTAGGCGTCGGCCTCTTTCTGGAGGCGGTCGCGCTGCTGTCCGGCCGACTGCACGTTCTTGAACGCATCCACGACCTCGCGCGGCGGATCCGCCCGGTCGAAGTTGACCCGCACGACGTTGAGCCCGCTGTCGTAGCTGTCGAGCGCCTGCTGGATGAGATCCTGAAGGCGCGCGGCGATGGCGCCGCGGTCGCGGTTCAGGATGGGCGCGAGCTGCGACTGGGCGATGATCTCGCGCATCGACGCTTCGGCCACGGCGCTGACCGTGAGGTCGGGGTCGCGCAGGTTGAAGAGGAACTTCTGCGGGTCGGAGACGTTCCAGACCACCTGGAAGCCGATGTCCACGATGTTCTGGTCGCCCGTCAGCATCAGACCGGCATTTGCCTGGCCGCCGGCTCCGATACCGATGTCCTCGGTCCGTTCGGGGGTGACCGGAATGACCTCGGCCGTCACCACCGGCCAGGGCGCGAAGTTCAGGCCGGGCTCGCCGATGCAGGGCTCGATGCACTTGCCGAAGGTCAGTTCGACCGACTTCTCCTCGGGCCTGACCGTGTAGACGGATTGGAACAGCCAGAACGCCACCACCGCGAGAACGCCGAGCCCGACGGTCGTGCGGTTGAGGCCGAACCCGCCTCCGTTCGGTCCGCCGCCGGAGCCGCCCCTGCTGCGTCCGCCCATGAGGACACGGAGCTGCTCCTGCCCCTTCCTCACGATCTCGTCGATCTCGGGTATCTGGGGACCCTCGCCCGGACGCCTGCCGCCGCGGCCCGGTCCCTGCCGGTTGTCGCCACCACCGCCGTTCTGGCCGCCGCCGCCGTTCTGGCCACCGCCGCCGCCCCACGGTCCTCCGCTGCCTGCCATGCCCCTGTGTCCTTCCCTATCGTCCCTTGCGTCCCCAACTGGGCATTCCGCAGGGAAATTCAAGCGCAAACCGCTCCGGTCGCCCCGGACCCTAGCGAACCGGATGTCGCAGGGTCACGATTTCTTCTGCCATCGTCGGGTGCACCGCGACGGTACGGTCGAAATCCTCCTTCGTCGCGCCCATCCGGACGGCGACCGCGGCGAGCTGGATCAGTTCGCCGGCCTGCGGCGCCACGATGTGGCACCCGAGCACGCGCCGTGTCACCTTGTCCACCACAAGCTTCATGAGGGCCCGGGCATTCTGCCCGGCAAAGGCCGTCCGCATGGGGCGGAACGACATCGCGTAGACCTCGATCTCGTGGGCGTCGCGGGCCTGCTCCTCGGTCAGGCCCACCGAACCGAGCTCGGGCTGGGTGAACACCGCCGAGGGGACAAGATCGTGATCGGCCCGCCACGGGCGGCCGCCGAAGACGGTATCGGCGAACGCGTGCCCTTCCCGGATGGCCACGGGCGTCAGGCTCACGCGGGCGGTGACATCGCCCACCGCGAAGATCGACGGCACGGAGGTCTGGCTCCAGCCATCGACGGCCACCTCGCCATGCGGGCCGAGCCGCACGCCGGCCTCCTCGAGGCCCATCCCGCGCGAGTTCGGCTCACGCCCGGTGGCGCAGAGCACCGCATCGAACATGTCCTCGTGCCCGGTGGTCATCCTGACGCGGGTGCCGCCGTTCGTCCGCTCCATGTCCGTCACGTCGCAGCCGACATGCAGGTCGATCCCCTGCCCGCGCATCGCCTCGGCCACCAGCCCGCGGGCCTCCCCGTCGAAGCCGCGCAGGATCTGCGCGCCGCGGTAGATCTGCGTGACCTGCGCGCCGAGCCCGTTGAGGACGCAGGCGAACTCGCAGGCGATGTAGCCGCCCCCGACGATCAGCAGCCGGCGCGGAAGCGCCGTCATCCCGAAGACATCGTCCGACGTCATCGCGCCCGCGCGCCGCGCCATCCCGGGCACCGAGGGGCGTGCGCCGGTCGCCACCAGAATGTGCCGGGCCGTGAGCCTTTCCCCGGTGGCAAGGCGCACCGTATGAGCGTCCAGGACTTCGGCGCGGCAGTCATGGATGGTGACGCCGGACCTGGTCAGCGTATCCCGGTAGGCCTGTTCCAGACGCGCGAGGTCCTGCACGAGACGGCTCTGGAAGGCGGGCCAGTCGAAGGCGGGTTCGCCGATGCTCCAGCCGTAGCCGGCGGCGAGTCCGAGGTCGGACCGGAACGACGACGCGAAGACCATGAGCTTCTTCGGCACGCAGCCGCGGATGACGCAGGTTCCGCCCATCCGGTCCGCTTCGGCGAGCGCGACGCGCGCGCCGTGCTCGCCGCTCGCGATCCGGGCCGCCCGGACCCCGCCCGAGCCGCCGCCGATGACGAAGAGATCGAGATCGAAGACCATTCCGTGCCTTCCCCTCAGTCCCCGAGGTCGGCGAACATGTTCTCGGTTTCGGCGATCTCGATCCGCGTCCGCTCGACCTCGCCGCTGTTGATGTCGCGCATTTCGACGCGCCCGTCCGACTGGCCGATCACGACGCGGTCGCAGATGTCGATGAAGAGGCCATTCTCGACGACGCCGGGGACCTGATTCAGCACCAGCGAAAGCTGCCGCGGGTTGCCGATGCGGCCGAGACGGAGGTCGAGGAGCAGGTTGCCTTCGTCGGTGCGGAACGGCCGGTCCCCGTTCATCCGCAGCGCCGTCTCGCGGCCGAGAACGTCCATCGACACGAGCAGTTCCTCGATCAGCGCCTTCGATGCCTGCCAGCCGAAGGGGACGATTTCCACCGGAAGCGGAAAGCCGCCGAGCGTGGCGACTTCCTTGGCGGCATCGGCGATGACGACCATCTGGTCGGATGCAGTCGCCACGATCTTCTCGTGCAGCAGCGCGCCGCCGCCGCCCTTGATGAGGTTCAGGTCGCCATCGAACTCGTCGGCCCCGTCGATGGTGATGTCGAGCCAGCGCGCCTCTTCCAGCGGGACGACGCCGAGACCGCACTGGCGCGCCAGTTCCGCGGTGCGCGCCGAGGTGGCGACGGTCGTGATCCTCAGCCCCTCCTCGCGCACCATCTCTCCCAGGATGCGGACCAGCCAGGCCGAGGTCGAGCCGGTTCCGAGTCCGACACGCATCCCGCCTTCGACGAGATCGGCCGCACGCCGGGCGGCGACGAACTTTGCCATGTCGATGGGGGAGAGTTCGGCTGGCATGGGCGTACTCCTCGGATCGGACCATCAGCTTATAGGCCGGCGCCACAACGGGCGCGAGAGCCTTCCGGTCGGCGCCGCGGGTGAAGGGAGTCCGAGGCGGTTGACGGGCGCGGCGGGCCAACCTAGACTGCGAATAATTCTCAATTGCAGGAACTCACGAACGTGACGGACCAGACGTCCACCGACCTTTCCCTCTCCGCCTGGCGGCGCGAGCGCGGCGAGGCCGCGCTGTCCGACGTGCACCGCAGCATCCGCCTGCCGGCGACGAAGTGGCGGCGCTTCGCAGCGTTCCTCGGGCCGGGCTACATGGTCGCCGTCGGCTACATGGACCCCGGAAACTGGGCGACGAGCCTCGCCGGCGGGTCGGCCTTCGGCTACACGCTGCTTTTCGTGGCGCTCGTCTCGAACCTCATGGCGATCGTGCTTCAGTCGCTCTGCGCGCGCCTCGCGATCGCCTCCGGGCGCGACCTCGCCCAGGCCTGCCGGGACGCCTTCCCGCGGTGGGTCGCGGTGCCGCTCTGGCTGCTCGCCGAATGCGCGATCATCGCCACCGACATCGCCGAGGTGATCGGAACGGCGATCGGCCTCAACCTTCTCTTCGGCATCCCCCTCGAGATCGGCGTCATCGTGACGGCGCTCGACGTCTTCCTGATCCTCTGGCTCCAGAAGAAGGGCTTCCGCTGGCTCGAAGCCTTCATCATCACCATGCTCGGGGTGATCGCCCTGTCGTTCGGCATCCAGCTCGCCCTCGCGGATCCCGAATGGGGGGCCGTCGTCCGGGGTTTCGCGCCGACGACCGAGATCGTGACGAATCCCGCGATGCTCTACCTTGCGCTCGGAATTCTCGGTGCGACCGTGATGCCCCACAACCTCTATCTGCACTCGGCGATCGTGCAGACCCGCGCCTATGGCGACACCCTTCCGGAAAAGCGCGAGGCCCTGCGCTTTGCCACCATCGACTCCACGGTGGCGCTGATGTTCGCGCTGACCGTCAACGCCTCGATCCTGATCCTCGCGGCGGCGGCCTTCAATGCGACGGGCCGCACCAACATCGTCGAACTGTCCGAGGCGCATAAGCTTCTCGCCCCGATCCTCGGGCTTTCGGTTGCCCCGGTCCTGTTCGCCATCGCGCTCCTGAGCTGCGGCCTGAACTCGACCGTGACGGCGACACTGGCAGGCCAGGTGGTGATGGAGGGCTTCCTGCACATCCGCCTGCCGGCCTGGCTCCGCCGCCTCGTCACCCGCGTCATCGCCATCGTCCCGGCGGCGGGGGTGACGATCTGGTACGGGGATGCGGGCACGGCGGATCTGCTGATCCTGACCCAGGTTATCCTGTCGCTGCAGCTCAGCTTCGCCGTGGTGCCGCTCGTCATCTTCACCACGAACCGGCAGAAGATGGGCGAGCTTGTCGCGCCGGCATGGCTTGCGGCGGTGGCGGTCGTGATCGCATCGGCGATCATCGCCCTGAACCTGAGGCTTCTGTTCGGCTTCGTGTCGGCGTGAGCCGCACGCGGCGGCCGTCCGGGGGCGCGACGGACGCGAGGCGCAGGGATTGGCCGCGCCTCCGCCGCCGGCTGGCGCGTCGCGTCGGGACGGGACGGGGGCAAGTCGCATTTGCCCGGACGCGCGCAGCCCGGACGGGGTAGGTGTGGTCGGCAACACGCCGCCCGACCGCCCGGGCGGTGCCGGCGAGGGGGCCAAGCGGAATGTTCCTGTCCGTCTTCGAACTGTTCAAAGTCGGGATCGGCCCCTCGTCGTCGCACACGATGGGGCCGATGGTCGCGGCGGGGCGGTTTCTCGACCGGCTCCGGTCCTCGCCCTTCCACCCCAGGGGCGTGAGGGCCTCGCTCCACGGCTCGCTCGCCTTCACCGGCAAGGGCCACGCGACCGACCGGGCGACGATCCTCGGCCTCGCCGGTTTCCTGCCGGACAGCTACGACCACGACAAGGCCGAGGCGGCGCTGGCCGAAATCCACGCGCGGAAGGTGGTCGCCCCGCCCGGACTGCCGGAACTGGCCTTCGACCCCGGGCAGGATCTGCGCTTCGACTACGGCCCGGCCTTGCCCGGCCACGCGAACGGGATGATCCTCCGGGCGACTGACGCGCAGGGCGACGTGATCCTCGAGGAGACCTACTATTCGATCGGCGGGGGCTTCGTCCTGACCGAAGCCGAGCTGAAGGCAGGCGAGGCGGCCAGACCCAAAGCCACCGTTCCCTACCCCTTCGAGACCGCGGCCGAGATGCTGGCGATGGCCAGGTCCTCCGGCAGATCGATCGCCCGGATGAAGCGCGAGAACGAGCTTGTGTTCCGGTCGGCCCACGACCTCGACGCGGGCATGGCCCGGATCTGGGGCGTGATGAAGGACTGCATGGACCGCGGCCTGTCGCGCGACGGCATCCTGCCCGGCGGCCTCAAGGTGAAGCGCCGCGCGAAGGCCATCCACGAGAAGCTGCTGGCCGAGCGCGGCATGAACCTGACCGCGCCCCATACCATCAACGACTGGATGAGCGTCTATGCGATGGCCGTGAACGAGGAGAACGCCGCCGGCGGGCAGGTCGTGACCGCGCCGACGAACGGCGCGGCAGGGACGCTGCCGGCGGTCATCCGCTACTGGCTCGACCATGTTCCGGGCGCGTCCGAGCGGCAGGTGGGCGACTTCCTTCTGACCGCCGCCGCGATCGGCGGGATCGTGAAGCACAACGCCTCGATCAGCGGGGCGGAATGCGGCTGCCAGGCCGAAGTCGGGTCGGCGGCGGCGATGGCGGCAGCGGGTCTGGCAGCGGTGCTGGGCGGCACGCCCGAGCAGGTGGAGAACGCAGCCGAGATCGCGCTCGAACACCATCTCGGCATGACCTGCGACCCGGTGAAGGGATTGGTGCAGGTGCCCTGCATCGAACGGAACGGGCTCGGCGCGATCAAGGCGGTGTCCGCCGCCTCGCTCGCGCTCAGGGGCGACGGGACGCATTTCGTGCCGCTCGACGCCGCCATCGAGACGATGCGCCAGACCGGCCACGACATGCACGCGAAGTACAAGGAAACCTCGCTCGGCGGCCTCGCGGTCAACGTGCCGAACTGCTGACCGCCGCACGCGCCGGCGCCGCTGCTGACACCCCTGACACGCAAGATCGGTTTCGGGATGGACGGGCCATGACCGCGCAGCCGGCCGGAGGGCATGAGTGCTGCAGTGCTGTGGCGGGCCGGGGCAGCGGGCTTGCCGGGCTTGATCCCGTCCTGACCGCGGGGCGCCACCGGGTCCGGCTGGCCGGCGCGGGCGTTGCCGCAACGGTCAGCCACATGGCGATCACCTGTGCGCTGACCTTCGCCCCCTCTGCCAGGCTGGCGCCCGCCCAGCATCTGGATCTGGTCGCTTCGGTGGCGCCCGGATAGCCTGTGTCCGGCGACTTCCCCTCGCCACCGACCCGGGCGGGGACCGCCGTGATCGCGGCCCCGGGGCTCCACGTCATCCACCGCGAACGGCGGGGGCGCGATCCGCCGGTGCCGTCAGCGGTCAGCCGCCAGAGCCGCTATGGCGGTCCGCAGCCAGCGGCGCGGCAGCACCGCGAGCATGCCCGGACCGCCGGTCGTCAGGGTCACCGGACCGGTTGCCTCGTTCGACGTGCCGATGGGCCCGTCCGGCGCGAACGGGATGCCGGCGACCGGCCAGCGCAGCCCCGAGGACGCCGCTTCGACCTTCGCCATCGGAAACAGCGACACCCTAGTTCCGGCCGGCAGCGGCAGGTGGATGCGGTCGGGCAGCGCGAAGGTCACGTCCGCTTCCGACAGGATCAGGCACCGGGCGCCTGGATACCGGATGAGCGCGCTGCAGACCGCGAGGGTGTGGTCGACCCGCGCGCCGGTGAAGCCGAGCCCCAGGATGAACGGCGCCACGATGCGTGAGAGGCATTTCTCGAAGTCGGTCGTTTCCTGCTCGGGGACGGCCAGTATGCGGGTGCGCGGGACCGCCGCCAGCACCTCCGGCAGGACCGAATCGAGATCCCCGATCACGGCATCGGGAACGAGGCCCATGCCGACCGCCACATTCGCGCCGCCATCGGCGGCCACGAGGAGCGGCGCCAGCGCAAGGGCAGCCCGCAGGTGGCGCTTGCGCACCCCGCCCGCGCCGACGAGCGTGACTGGCCTGTCCGTCTGAACAATACTCTGGCCCACGCGCGGATTGATGACGATTGGGGCAAGTGAACACAATGAGGGCCAGAAAAAATCCTTCAATTTACCCATTTCTGTTCATGGTAAGGAACCAAAGCCAAAGGAACGTGGCTTCCTGAGGCAACCGGAAGGGTCAGTCATGGTGGGTCCGAGCAAGATTCTTACGGTTTCGTACGGAACATTCTCGTGCACGCTCGAGGGGTTTGACGATCCGTTCTCGACCATGAAGGCGATCGCCGAATACTTCCGGGATCTTGCCGCCGAGGACCGCTACTTCGGGGCCGAACCGCCCCAGCCCGATGCCGAGATGCTCTCGCGCATCGCCGAACGCGAGATCCAGCACCGGGTCGAGGCAAAGGTCGGCGACGCCGGCATCGTGCTGCGCCAGACAGAGGATGCCGCACCGTCGGTGCCTGCGCTGCCCCGGGGGCCGGTGGCAATGGCGTCCGCCGCGCCGGCGGTCGGGCATGCCGCAGTCCCGGCGCCCGCTCCCGCACCCGAGGAGAGCGTCGCCGCCAAGCTGATGCGCATCCGTGCCGCCGTGGCCGCGGCCCGGATTGCCCCGGTGGCGACGGCCGCGCAACCGGCCGCGCAACCGGCCGCCACACCCTACGACGAGGAGGAGACGGTCCTCCCCGCCGCCGACGCCCCGATGCCGTTCGGCCCGCCGGCAGGCGCCGGGGCCGGCCTTGCGGTCATCCCGGGGATCGACACCGGTGCCGCCCCCGAGACGGAACCCGAGACGACCCCCGAGACGGCCGCCGCCGGGGAGGTTGCAGAGGCGGGCGCAGCGGAGGCCGCATCCGGAGGACCCGCCGCAAAGGCCGATCCGCTCTCCGCAGGCGAGGAAACGGCATGGACGGCCCTGGCCGCGCCCCCCGGGCCCGGTCCGGCGGACGAAGCCGGCCCGGTCGCGGCGGGCGATCACGAGGACGCGCAGGTGCCCGCCGGTGCCCCCGCCCATGCCCCCGCCCATGCCCCCGCCGGACCGGACGGCGAGGTCGCCGAGGAACCGGTTGCCGAAACCGCGGACGAGATTCAGGACGGGACCGTCGATCTTGGGTCTGTGCTTGCCAAGGTCGCGGACGCCGCGGCGGATACCGAGGTCCACCCCGGGTCCGATCTCGGGGCCGAACCTGCCCTCGGCCCCGCTGCGGCGCCGGCGGACATGTACGACGAGGACGAGGACGAGGACGACACCTCGGCGCAGTCCTTCCTTTCGCGTCTCGCATCCCGGGCAGAAGCCGAGACCGGGCGGACAGCCGTGCCGGGTGGGGGCGAGACCGGGGACGAGGGCGGGGCGCAGGCAAGGGATGTCCCGGACGACGCGGTGATCGCGGTGATCCGCGAAACCGTCGAGGCCGCGCCCCCTGCCGCGCCCGAAGCCGCGCCCGAAGCCGAGGTCGGACCGCACGCGGACGGCCGGTTCGCCCGGGGCGCCCCCGAGGTCACCGCCGACACGTCGGCCGAGGCGGACGAAGTCGACGATGAAGCCGCGCTGATCGCGGCGCTGGCCGCCGAGGCGCGGGACGCCGGGCACATGGGCGTCGTGCCGGACGAAGGTGCGGCCACCGGGGAACCCGCGCCAGCCCCCGCCGGGGACGACGGCGACGGTGCCGAAGGCCGCGAGGCCGGCCCGCCGGAGGCGGAGGCGGCGGCCGGCAACGCGCCGAAGGGACTGATCGGACGGGCCCGCGCCCGTGTCATCAAGGTCCGCAAGGGCCTGACCGAGGGCCTTGCCGGCGGCGGAACGGCCGAAGCGCCCGCGCCGCTGATCCTCGGCGAGGCCGACAAGGCCGCAACGGACGAGCCCGCCGCCACGCGCGGTCCGGTCCTGGCCGGCATCGAGGCCGCGCTCGGCGATACCGGGCTGTCGGATGATGACGAGGCCGATCTTCTCAGGCAGCTTGCCGAGGCCGCACGCGACGACGCCGACCGCCGCGACCCCCATGAAGGGCGCGACATCCTGACCGAGGCCGCCCGCGACGAGGCGGCATCGGTGGAGCGGCTGATGGAAGAGGCCAATTCCAAACTCGAAGGGGCCGAGAGCCGCCGCCGCTTCTCGGCGATCGCGCATCTCAAGGCTGCTGTCGCGGCAACGGTGGCGGACCGCAAGCTCAAGCTCAAGGAACCCGCGTCGGATCCGCGTCCGGTCGACGAGGGGATGGACCTCTACCGGGACGACCTGTCCAAGGCCGTCCGCCCCCGCCGGCCCGCCGCAGAAAGCTCGACCGTGACGCGCCGGCCCCAGGTCGAGAGCCGGCCCGCACCGCTCATCCTCGTTTCCGAGCTGCGCGTTGACCGTCCGGCTTCCGAGGTCATCCGCGAAAGCGCCGTGGTGCGTCCGCGGCGGATCAGCGCCGGAAACCTCGCGCTCAGCGAAGGCGACGAGGACATGGAAACGGAACCCGAAGCTCCGCTGTCTCCCGCCGAGGCAAGAAGCTTCGCCGAATTCGCCGGACGTCTGGGCGCCGCAAGCCTTCCCGACCTGCTCGAGGCCGCCGCCGTCTATACCGCGACGGTCGAGGGCCTGCCCCACTTCTCGCGCCCGCATGTCCTGCGGAAGGTGGCATCCGCCACCGACGAGGCCGATTTCAACCGCGAGGATGGCCTGCGGTCATTCGGGCTCCTGCTCCGCCAGGGCAAGATCCAGAAGGTCCGGCGCGGCCAGTTCGCCGTCACCGAGTCATCGCGCTTCATGACCGAGGCACGAAGCGCAGCACGCTGAGACGCGGACAGGGTCCGGCGTGTGCTACGGGGAGCGGCTCTCGGGCCGCTCCTCTTCCGTTCCCGCATCGGGGTCAGGCTGGCCTATGCCGAGGAACACGCCACGGAAGGGTGCCGCCCAGAGAAGGCCGAGAAGCAGATACACCAGAAGCTCGACGAGCACCGGTTGGCGGCCGAACCGGGCGTCCAGCCAGTTCATCGCTGTGACCGCGGCCACGATGTAGAGGGGCAGGCCCACGACCAGGATCAGAAGCGAGAGCCTGCGCCGCGTCCGGTAGGACAGCCCGGATCTCCCCGCCATGCTGTGGTCCGTCCCCTTGTCGGCGTCAGACACGACCGCTGCCTCCCCTGCGCCGGCCAGCGCGGCCGGCGGATCCAGTCTTCCCTGCCGCCAGCTAGTCCGCGAAGGGGTCGGTGACAAGTATGGTGTCGTCCCGTTCGGGGCTTGTGGACAGCATCGACACCGGGCACTGGATCAATTCCTCGATCCGCCGCACATACTTGACCGCCGCGGCCGGCAGTTCCGCCCAGGACCGCGCGCCGGCGGTGCTTTCCCGCCAGCCCTCCATCTCCTCGTAGACCGGCGTCACCCGGGCCTGAAGCGCGGCCGCGGCCGGCAGGTAGTCGTAGCGGACACCGCCGATCGCGTAGCCCGTGCAGATCCTCAGCGTCTCGAAGCCGTCGAGGACATCGAGCTTGGTCAGCGCGATCCCGCGGACGCCCGAAATCGCGCAGGTCTGCCGCACCAGCACCGCATCGAACCAGCCGCACCGGCGCTTCCTGCCCGTGACGGTGCCGAATTCGTGGCCGCGCTCGCCCAGACGCTCGCCTGCCGCGTCGGTGAGCTCGGTCGGGAACGGCCCCTCGCCCACCCGGGTCGTGTAGGCCTTGACGATCCCGAGGACGAACCCCACCGCCGATGGCCCGAGCCCGGTGCCGCTGGCGGCCATCCCCGCCATCGTCGTCGAGGACGTCACATAGGGATATGTGCCGAAGTCGATGTCGAGAAGGGCGCCCTGCGCCCCTTCGAACAGGATGCGCCGGCCGGCCCGGCGCGCCTCGGCCAGAACCTTCCACACCGGCTGGGCGAAGGGCGCGAGGCGCGGGGCGATCGCCCTCAGTCGCGCGGTCAGGTCCGCGCGGTCGACGAGGTCCGCCCCGAGCCCCGATCGCAGCGCATCGTGATGCGCGAGCAGCCGGTCGATGCGGGCCTCGAGCGTCTCGTCATCGAAGAGGTCGGCCACCCGGATCGCCCGGCGGCCGACCTTGTCCTCGTAGGCCGGACCGATACCCCGTCCCGTCGTGCCGATCCTCGCCTTGCCCGCCGCCTCTTCGCGCAGCCTGTCGAGCGACTGGTGGAGCGGAAGGATCAGCGGCGCGTTCTCGGCGATCATCAGGTTCTCGGGTGTGACCCGGACCCCCTGCCCGGCCAGCTTCCCGATCTCGGCGAAGAGCGCCCAGGGATCGAGCACGACGCCGTTCCCGATCACGGCAAGCTTGCCCGGACGGACGATCCCGGACGGCAGCAGCGAGAGCTTGAACACCTCGTTGCCGATCACCAGAGTATGGCCGGCGTTGTGCCCACCCTGGAAGCGGACAATCACGTCGGCACGCTCGCTGAGCCAGTCGACGATCTTGCCCTTGCCCTCGTCGCCCCACTGCGCGCCGACCACTGCAACATTGCCCATCGTTCTGCTCCGGCTCGGCCGAACGGCCCGCTCAAACCCGCGCCCGTATACCGGGGGTGCGACGGTGGCGAAACAGCAAAATGGCGACGCCCCGGCGCCGTCCCGCCCGGGGGCGGGGGCCGGGCGGGGGCCGGGCGGGGGCCGGGCGGGGGCCGGGCGGGGGCCGGGCAGCGCCGGCTGCACGCTCCGGTCGCCGGCGGAAGTCGGTCGCGCCTTGCGCGCGGACGCGGGTGCGACTAGATAGGCGCGTCACCGAGCAAGCGGGCCCGATCGATGCAGAACGTTGTCCTGACCGTCCACCTTATCCTTGCGCTCCTCCTGACCGGGGTGGTCCTGCTTCAGCGCAACGAAGGCGGCTCGCTTCTCTCCGGCGGCGGGGCGATGACGGCCCGGGGCGCGGCGAACGCGCTGACCAGGCTCACCTGGATCCTTGCCATCGCCTTCATCGTCACCTCGGTTGGCCTGACCATCCTGTCGGCGCGGAACGGAGGCGGACAGTCGGTGATCGACTCGCTCGTCCCCGATCAGACCGGAACGGCGACGGGCGGGACCGCGCCATCCGCGGGGGCCCCTGCGCCGGCGGGCGACGCCGTGCCCCCGGCAGCCGCGGACGCGCCGGTCGCGCCGCCTGCGGCGGATGCCCCGGCCACACCCCCCGCATCGAACTGATCCACAAGAAATTGGCTTCATGCGGCGGCAACCCCGCTAGCTGTGGGGCCGATCCGGTTGCGGCCCGGCTGCGAATCTGGTAGCCGTCAAATCCCGTGATGCCGTGAATTCGTTGACTCGCGGCGCCCTGAAACTCGGCTCACGGGGGCTTCCCACATGGCGCGCTACGTCTTCATCACCGGCGGTGTGGTTTCTTCGCTGGGCAAGGGCCTCGCGTCGGCCGCCCTCGGAGCGCTGTTGCAGGCCCGCGGGTTCACCGTGCGGCTGCGCAAGCTCGACCCCTACCTGAACGTCGATCCGGGCACGATGTCGCCCTTCGAGCACGGCGAGGTCTTCGTGACCGACGACGGTGCCGAGACCGACCTCGACCTCGGTCATTACGAGCGCTTCACCGGGGTCCATGCGCGGCAGACGGATTCGATCTCGTCGGGACGCATCTATTCCAACGTGCTCGAGAAGGAGCGCCGGGGCGACTACCTCGGCAAGACGATCCAGGTGATCCCGCATGTCACGAACGAGATCAAGGACTTCCTGAAGATCGGCGCGGACGAGGTCGACTTCATGCTCTGCGAGATCGGCGGCACGGTCGGCGACATCGAGGGGCTGCCGTTCTTCGAGGCGATCCGGCAGTTCATCCACGAGCGCCCGCGCGGGCAGTCGATCCTGATGCACCTGACGCTGCTGCCCTACCTCGCCGCCAGCGGCGAGCTCAAGACCAAGCCCACGCAGCATTCGGTCAAGGAGCTTCAGTCGATCGGTCTTGCGCCGGACGTGCTCGTCTGCCGGTCGGAGCATCCGATCCCCGAACGGGAGCGGGAGAAGATCGCGCTCTTCTGCAACGTGCGGAAGGAAGCGGTGATCGCGGCCTACGACCTGAAGACGATCTACGAGGCCCCGCTCGCCTATCACCGCGAGGGGCTGGACCAGGCGGTGCTCGACGCCTTCGGGATTTCTCCGGCCCCGAAGCCGAACCTCGACCGCTGGACCGACGTCATGGACCGCCTGACGAACGCCGAGGGCGAGGTGCGCGTCGCGGTCGTCGGCAAGTACACGCGGCTCGAGGATGCCTACAAGTCGATCGCCGAGGCATTGACGCATGGCGGGATGGCGAACCGGGTCCGGGTCAAGGCGGACTGGGTGGACAGCGAGATCTTCGAACGCGAAGACCCGGCGGCCTACCTGGAGGAATTTCACGCAATCCTCGTCCCGGGCGGCTTCGGCGAGCGCGGGACGGAAGGCATGATCAACGCCGCCCGCTTCGCGCGCGAACGCAAGGTGCCCTATCTCGGCATCTGCCTCGGGATGCAGATGGCGGTGATCGAGGCGAGCCGCAACCTCGCGCGGATCAACGATGCAGGGTCCGAGGAGTTCGACCACGAGGCCGGAAGCGGCGCGGGTGCCCGGCGGTTCACGCCGGTCGTCTATCACCTCAAGGAATGGGTGCAGGGCAACAGCACCGTCGCGCGCAAGGTCGATGACGACAAGGGCGGCACGATGCGGCTCGGGTCCTACACCGCCAGCCTCGCCCCGGGATCGCTCGTCTCGCAGGTCTATGGAGGGGCGCTGTCGATCGAGGAACGCCACCGCCACCGCTACGAGGTGGACATCCGCTACCGCAAGCAGCTGGAGGACGAGGGTCTGTGGTTTTCGGGCATGAGCCCGGACGGCCGACTGCCCGAGATCATCGAATACCGCGACCATCCCTGGTTCATAGGGGTGCAGTTCCACCCCGAACTGAAGTCGAAACCCTTCGCACCGCATCCGCTCTTCGCGGATTTCGTGCGTGCCGCGAAAGAGGTCGAGCGTCTGGTCTGAGCGGCGGGGGTCGGCGGGGCCGCCGCGCGCCGGGGCGGGCCTACCAGCGCGACCCGTCCATCCAGCGCCCCTGCGCGCGCACCTGCGCCGCGGCGATCCGGTCGTGCGCTGCTTCGGCGACCGCGGATAGGGCGCGGGAAAGAAGCGTCCGCGCGTTCGAGCCCGCATCCCTCACCCCCGCCGCGATCCGTTCGGCAATCGGGTTCCTGCGGTCACCGGCGATCGGAACCTGGGCCATGGCGAAATCCTTTCGGCGGGCGGGGGCTGGCAACGTCTCGGCCGGGATTTGCGCCGCCGAATGTGACGCAAGTTCGGCCGAACGCCGGAATAATCGGGGAAAGTGCCGACTCGCCGATCATGTGCCGGCAGACCGGACGGCCGCGCCGGCCGAACCTGCCGCAGATGTCACCGTGCCCGGGCCGGCCGGAAGGCGCTCCTAGCCGGCGAGGCGCGCCTCGACCAGCGGGCTGATCTGATCCCAACCCTCCCAGATCATCTCGAGAGCGACGTAGAGGATGATGAGAAGTCCGATGTAGGCGATCCAGCGGTAGCGCCCGAGCAGACGCGCGATGAAGGTGGCCGCCAGGCCCATGAGCGCGATCGACAGGGCAAGTCCGAAGATCAGAACGGTCGGGTGCTCGTAGGCGGCGCCGGCGACCGCCAGCACGTTGTCGAGCGACATCGAGACGTCGGCAATGACGATCTGCAACGCCGCCTGTGCGAAGGTCTTGCGCGGAACGCCCCCCGCGATCGTGCCGTCGGCGTTGAGGTCGAGGCCGGTCAGAGCCTCTTCCGCTGCAGCCTCCGCGCCGGCCTCGGCACGCAGTTCCCGCCACATCTTCCAGCAGACCCAGAGCAGCAGCAGCCCGCCCGCAAGCAGCAGTCCCGTCATCGCCAGGAGCTGCGTGGTGATGAGCGCGAAGAAGATCCGAAGGAGCGTCGCGGCGCCGATCCCGACGAGGATCGCCCGTGCCCGCTGCTCCCTCGGCAGCCCCGCCGCGGCAAGGCCGATCACGATCGCGTTGTCGCCGGCAAGAACAAGGTCGATCGCGATCACCTGCATCAAGGCGGTCAACGCTTCGGGCGTCAGCATATCCATCCTCCTCCCACCTCGTGGCCTTTCCGGGCCTAGCTATCCGTGCCCGCCCGCCTAGACAATGCACGGGCGGCAAAATGCGGGTACGGCCCGTGCTGCTTTCTGCCGACCGGTGCCCCGACGCGACACCCGGCCCCTCGCAATGTCGTCTCTCCCTCTAGCCGGGCTTGCTGACATTCCCCTGACGGATCCGCCCCGGCCCACAGGCTCTGCAGACATAAGACTTTCCGACCGCCGGCAACGGGACTATATGCGGCCCGCATGTTGGGTCGTCTCCTGTCAGGTCTGTCTTCTCCCCGGTCCGCGCCGCGCGCGTCCGAGGCACCGCTTGCGCTTGCGGCGCTCCTCGTCCGCCTGGCACGTGCCGACGACGCCTTCTCGGACGACGAGAGGCGACGCATCGACAAAGTGCTTTCGGCGCGATACGGGCTTTCGTCCTTCGAGGCGGCCGCCCTGCGCCGCGGGGCAGAAGATCTCGAGGCCGAGGCCCCGGACACGGTGCGCTTCACGCGCGCGCTCAAGGACGCCGTTCCGCACGAGGACCGGGTGTCCCTGGTCGAATCGCTCTGGATCGTGGCGCTTGCCGACGGCAGCCGCGACCCCGAGGAAGAAGCGCTGATCCGCCTGGTCTGCAGTCTTCTAGGGATCAACGACCGCGACAGCGCGCTCGCGCGGCAGCGCGTCACCGGGAAGGGCCCCGCGTGACGGACACGCTCATCGCCTGCCTGCCGATGTACGACCGGCCCGAGGTGGCAGCATCGACCGACCGTCTCTGGGCGGGTATCCGGGACGCCTTGAGGCGGCGCGGCCAGAATGCTCCACAGCTTCTGACGCGCAGCGACGACCTCTGGCAGCAGTGGGAAAGCCCGGCTCTGGTCTTCGGGCAGACCTGCGGGATGCCGTTCCGCATGCGGCTTCACCGCCTCGTGAGGCTGGTGGGAACCCCGGACTATGGCCTGCCGGACGCACCGCCGGGCCACTACTATTCGGTCCTCGTGACCCGCGCCGGCGACAGCGCCGGGATTGCCGGCTACGTCGGGCGGACGCTGGCCTTCAACAGCCCCGACAGCCAGTCGGGCTGGGCCGCCCCCCAGAATCACCTCGCCGCCATCGGACTTCCCCCGTTCTCGCGCACGCGCCGCACCGGAGCGCACCGGCTGAGCGCGGTGGCCGTGGCCGAAGGTCGCGCCGACATCGCCGCCATCGATGCGGTGACCTGGCGCTTCCTGGTCGCGTACGACGCCGATGTCGCCCGGCAGCTTCAGGTGATCGGCCGCACGGCACCGACGCCGGGTCTTCCCTGCATCACCGCACGCGCCGACCCCGCCATCGCCGCCGAGGCGGCCGCCGAGGCCATTGGCGCGCTCGCGGGAGCGGATCGAACGGCGCTCGGCATCCGGGGCTTCGTGCGGATGCCGGTCTCGGCCTATCTCGAGGTGCCGACGCCGCCGCCGCCGCCGCCGTCACAGGATGCGCCCGACCGCTGAGCAAAGTGGACGCGACCCTGCGCCGGCGGCGCAGAAAGTGCGTTGCAAAGCGCCAGAAGAATCGCGTTACTCGCGCATTGAAGGAAAATTCCGGCTGCAAGATTGAGCGATACCGAACCCGTCATAGAGATCCGTGACCTCTTCAAGTCGTACGGATCGCTGGAAGTGCTGAAGGGGGTGTCGATCGCGGCACTCCGCGGACAGGTCGTTTCGCTGATCGGCTCGTCGGGGTCGGGAAAGTCCACCCTCCTGCGATGCTGCAACCTGCTCGAGGACAGCCAGCAGGGCGAGGTGCTTTTCTGCGGCGACCCCGTAAGGTGGCGGGGCACCGGCGCGGCCCGCCATCCGGCCGACAGGGCCCAGGTGATACGGATCCGCACCAACCTGAGCATGGTCTTCCAGCAGTTCAACCTCTGGTCGCACATGACCATCCTGCAGAACGTGATGGAGGCGCCGCTGACCGTTCTGGGACGCGAACGGACCGAAGTCGAGGCGGCCGCCAGGGCCTATCTGGAAAAGGTCGGCATCGCCGAAAAGGCCGATGCCTACCCGGCCCAGCTTTCGGGAGGACAGCAGCAGCGCGCCGCGATCGCGCGCGCCCTCTGCATGGAACCCCGGGCGCTGCTCTTCGACGAACCGACATCGGCCCTCGACCCCGAGCTCGAGCAGGAGGTGGTGAGGGTCATCAAGGCGCTGGCCGACGAAGGCCGGACGATGCTGCTCGTGACCCATGACATGCGTCTTGCCGCGGACCTGTCGGACCATGTGGTCTTCCTGCACAAGGGCCGGATCGAAGAGGAAGGTCCCCCGGGGGCGCTGTTCGGTGCGCCGGCTTCGGACCGCCTGAGACAGTTCTTGTCCGCGACGATGCCTGCATGACGGGGAAGACGGGAAGGGCAGCCGCGGCGGGCCCGCGGCACCACGGTCAGCGAGCGGCGCGGGACGGGATGCGGCCAGGCCGGACGGCCGGGTTGCAGGCCGGATGGCCGGGCATCGGCCAGACGGAAGGATTGCGGCCCGGGACAGGGTCCGATACCAGTGGAGAAAGGGAGAAGAACAATGAAGAGACTTGCACTGATGGCCGCCGCGCTGGCGGTCACCGCCTCGGCGGGACTTGCGCAGCAGACTGTACGGATGGGAACCGAGGGTGCCTATCCGCCCTACAACTTCATCAACGACAAGGGTGAGGTGGACGGGTTCGAGCGCGAAATGGGCGACGAGCTCTGCAAGCGCGCGGGACTGACCTGCGTATGGGTGACGAACGAGTGGGACTCGATCATCCCGAACCTCGTCTCGGGCAACTACGACACCATCGTTGCGGGAATGTCGATCACCGCCGAACGCAAGAAGACGATCGACTTCACGCAGCCCTACCTGCCGCCGACCGACTCGGCCTATGTCGGCAAGTCGGCGGATGCCGACATCAAGGGCGGCACGGTGGCCGCGCAGACCTCGACCATCCAGGCGAGCTATTTGTCGGAAACGGGGGTGACCCTTGCCGAATACGCGACCGCTGACGAGACCGTCGCGGCCGTCCGGAGCGGCGAGGTGGACGCGGTGTTCGCCGACAAGGACTTCCTCGACCCGATCGTGGCGGCGTCCGGGGGCGAGCTTGTCTTCGTTGGCGAGCCGGTCGCCCTCGGCGACGGCACCGGCATGGGCCTCCGCCAGTCGGACGCCGAGCTCAAGGGCAAGTTCGACGCCCAGATCACCGCCATGAAGAAGGATGGCTCCCTGAACGCCCTGATCACCAAGTGGTTCGGCGACAAGGCCAAGCTCTGGTGATCTGACAGAAGGGGTGGCCCGGCCGACGCGGCCGGGCCCGCCGCAGCGCCATCATGTTCAGCTTCTGCGCAGAACCCGGATCGCTGCAAGGTGCGCAGTGGTTCCTGTGCTATCTGACCACCGCCAAGCACCTGCAGCTCTATTTCTCGTTCGGAACGGTTCTTCTGCTCCTTGCCATAACGGCGCCTGTCGCACTGCTCTTCGGCTTCGGCGGCGCCATCGCGGCGCGGTCGCGATTCCTGCCGCTCGCAATCCTCGGGCGGGCCTACAGCGCGATGACGCGCGGCATCCCGGACATCATCTTCTTCCTCTTCGTGCCGATCGCCATGGATCAGACGCTCGAGTTCGTCCGTCACAAGCTGAAGTGCCCGGACTGGACGGAACCTGTCCGGCGGGGGGCGGATTTCGTCGTCTGTCCGGCCGCGAAGCTGCCGCTGTCGTCCAGTCCGCAATGGGTGCACGAGGTCTACGGGTTCACGCTTGCGGTGGTGGCCTTCGCCGTGGTGTTCGGCGCCTTCGCCGCGAACGTGATCTACGGCGCGATGCGGGCGGTCCCGCATGACCAGATCGAGACGGCGGAAGCCTACGGCATGTCGCGCCGTCAGGCGTTCTGGCGGGTGATCGTGCCGCAGATGTGGGTCTACGCCCTGCCGGGCCTGTCCAATCTCTGGATGATCCTCATCAAGGCCACTCCGCTCCTCTTCGTACTCGGCGTCGAGGACATCGTCTACTGGGCGCGCGAACTTGGCGGGTCGAAGACCGCGGGTGCGTCGGACTATCCGCACGGGGACTGGCGGATCTATTACTTCTTCGTGCTCCTCTGCTTCTACCTGCTGATGACGAAGGCCAGCGAAGCGGTCTTCGCGCGCCTCTACCGACGGCTGAGTCACGGGCAGGCGACGCTGGCGGGCGAGCAGCTGAGACGCGCCGAGGTGACCGGATGACGTGCTGGGAAACCATCCTCGCCTATGCGCTGAGGTCGGTCGGCATCGGCGAGAGGGCACTGCCCAAGACCGACTTCACGCTCTGCCAGCAGTTCACCCTGATCGGGTCGGGGATGATCTGGAACCTGTATTTCGGCATCCTTGCGCTCTTCCTCGGCTTCTTTCTCGCCAATGCCGTCGCCGTCGCAAAGGCCAGCCACAATGCGGCGCTGCGCAAGCCGGCCGAGGCCTTCGTCTTCGTCTTCCGGGGATCGCCGCTCTTCATCCAGCTCTTCTTCGCCTACGAGTTCTTCGTGCTCCTGCCGCGCGTCGGCATCGACATACCCCTGGGCTTCACCACGCTCACGCTGCAGACCGACTGGCTGACGAAGGCCTGGCTCGGGGCGCTGATCGTGCTGTTCCTGAACACCGCGGCCTATTCGGCGGAAATCTTCTACGGCGCGCTGCGGTCGGTACCGAAGGGCGATCTCGAGGCGGCGGACGCCTACGGGATGCACGGCTGGCCGAAGTTCCGGAAGGTGGTGTGGCCGACGATGATGCGGCTCGCCTGGCCCGCCTACACCAACGAGGCGATCTTCCTGTTCCACGCCACGGCGATCGTCTTCTTCTCTGGCTTCCCCGCGTTCCGGCAGGAGGGCGACGCGCTCTACTACGCAAGCTACTTCGCCGACAAGACGTTCAACCCTTTCGTCGCCTACCCGATCATCGCGATGTACTTCATCCTGCTGACGCTGGCCGTCATCGCGGTCTTCGGCCTCGTGAACAGGCGGCTGAACCGGCATCTGCCGGGCAACAGGCGGTCCAAGCTGAGGATAAGGCCGCAATTCGTCAGGTGACCCATGAAAGACTGGCTTCGCAAACACCCGCAGGTGCGGACGATACGCGTTGCCGCGGCCGATCTGAACGGCCAGCCGCGCGGCAAGCGCATCCCCTCGCGCTTCGCGGACAAGGTGGCGACCGAGGGCACTCGCTTTCCGTTCTCGGTCCTGAACCTCGACATCTGGGGCGAGGACATCGAGGACAGCCCGCTCGTCTTCGACTCGGGCGACGCGGACGGCGTGCTCAAGCCGACCGAGCGGGGCTTCCTTCCGATGCCGTGGCTGGAGGCTCCGACCGCGCTTCTGCCGATCTGGATGTTCCACGAGGACGGCAGGCCCTACGAGGGCGACCCCCGGCAGGCGCTGGCGCAGGTCGTCGCGCGCTACCGCGAGCGCGGGCTGACGCCGGTGGTGGCCATGGAGCTGGAGTTCTTCCTGATCGACGATTCCGGCAAGACACTTCAGGTTCCGCCCTCGCCGCGCTCCGGCAAGCGGCGCAAGGCGGCCGAGATCCTGTCGATCCGGGCGCTCGACGCCTTCGATACGTTCTTCACCGATCTCTACGACGCCTGCGAGGCGATGGACATTCCCGGCGACACCGCAAGCTCCGAGGCCGGACTCGGCCAGTTCGAGATCAACCTGATGCATCAGGACGACGCGCTGAGGGCGGCCGACGATGCGTGGCTGTTCAAGATGCTGGTCAAGGGACTGGCGCGCCGGCACGGATTCGCGGCAAGTTTCATGGCCAAGCCCTATCCCGAGTATTCCGGCAACGGGCTCCACACGCATTTCTCGGTGATCGACCGGTACGGGAGCAACGTGTTCTCGAACGGCGGCGCAGAAGGATCGGCCATGCTGAAGCACGCGATCGCGGGCTGCCTGCACGCGATGAACGACAGCACCCTGATCTTCGCGCCGCATCTGAACAGCTACGAACGGCTGGTCCCCGAGGCCCACGCCCCGAACCAGATCTGCTGGGCCTACGAAAACCGCACGGCCGCCATCCGCGTGCCCTCGGGCAACCCCGCGGCGCGGCGGATAGAACACCGGGTCGCGGGCGGCGACGTGAACCCCTACCTGATGCTCGCCTCGATCCTCGGTGCGGCGCTGATCGGGATCGAGGCGCAGATGGACCCGCCCCCGCCGATCACCGGCAATGCCTACGCGCTGGACCTCCCGATCATTCCGGACACCTGGCAGGCGGCGATCGACACCTTCGAGCAGAGCAGGATCATGCCGCAGATCTTTCCCCGCGAGTTGATCCGGAACTACGTGCAGACGAAGCGGCAGGAACTGCACTACATGGCAGAGCTCTCGCCCATGGAGCAGACCGAGATCTATCTCGACACCGTCTAGTGCCGGCCCGGCGCCGCATCGGTCGGAACGGCCGCCGTGCGGCTCGCCCTTCTCCCCCTTGCGGCGCGCATGGCCGAAGGCTTACCTTTGATCGGCAGCAACCAGAGCCATTCATGCGTATCGGCATTCTCCAGACCGGCCAGTCGCCCGATGTCCTCAAGGGCGAGATGGGCGACTACCCGGACATGTTCGAGCGCCTGCTCGCCGGCCGGGGCCTCAGCTTCCGCAGATACCATGTCGAGAACATGGAGTTCCCCGGCGATGTGCATGAATGCGACGGCTGGCTCATCACCGGATCGCGCCACGGGGCCTATGAGGACCATCCCTTCATCAGGCCGCTCGAGGAGTTCATCCGCAGGGCCTATGCGGCGCGCGTCCCGATGGTGGGCATCTGCTTCGGCCACCAGATCATCGCCCAGGCGATGGGGGGGCGGGTGGAGAAGTTCGCGGGGGGCTGGACCGTCGGGCCGACCGAATACGACTTTCAGGGCGAGAAGATGACCCTGAACGCCTGGCACCAGGACCAGGTGGTCGAGAAGCCGGCCTCCGCCCGGCTGATCGCCTCGACCGACTTCTGCGAGAACGCGGCGTTCCTCTATGACGACCGTGCATTCACGGTGCAGCCCCACCCCGAGTTTCCCGATGCCTTCGTCAAGGGGCTGATGGAGACGCGCGGCAGGGGAAGGGTGCCGGACGGGTTGATGGCCGCGGCCGCGGAAAAGCTCGGCAGGCCCAACTCCTCGTCGCGGATGGCCGATCGAATCGCAGAATTCTTCAAGCAACCAAGGCCCTGACGCCGGGCCCAACGCCGTGGTGTGATCCCATGTCCGACTGGACGAGCAAACTGCCGGAAGCGGCGCGTGACTACATTGCCGGCCGGCGGCTGGACGAGGTCGAATGCATCGTCGCCGACATCGCCGGCGTTGCCCGCGGCAAGGCGATGCCCGCCTCGAAGTTCGGCCGCCAGGCGAGCTTCTTCCTGCCGAACTCGATCTTCCTGCAGACGATCACGGGCGAATGGGCCGAGAACCCGACCGGGGCCTACACCGAACCGGACATGACCCTGGTGCCGGACTTCGACACCGCGGTCGCCGCGCCCTGGACCGCCGATGTGACCCTTCAGGTCATCCACGATGTCCTCGACCAGCAGGGCCGGCCGATGCCCGTGGCGCCAAGGAACGTGCTCAAGAGGGTGATCGAGCTCTACAACGCCGAAGGCTGGGCGCCCGTCGTGGCCCCCGAGATGGAGTTCTTCCTGGTCGCCAGGAACATCGACCCCAACATGCCGGTCGAGCCGCCGATGGGCCGGTCGGGGCGCCGGGCGGCCGCGAAGCAGGCCTACTCGCTCTCGGCCGTGGACGAATACGGCAAGGTGATCGACGACATCTACGACTTTGCCGAGGCCCAGGGCTTCGAGATCGACGGCATCCTGCAGGAAGGCGGCGCGGGGCAGATCGAGATCAACCTTGCGCACGGGGATCCGGTGGCGCTGGCCGACGAGATCTTCTACTTCAAGCGCCTGATCCGCGAAGCGGCGCTCCGGCACGACTGCTTCGCCACCTTCATGGCCAAGCCCATCGAGGGCGAGCCGGGCAGCGCCATGCACATCCATCATTCGGTCGTCAGCACGAAGACCGGAAGGAACATCTTCTCGGACCCCAAGGGCGGCGAGACCGAGGCCTTCCAGCACTTCATCGCCGGGATGCAGAACCACCTGCCGGCGGCCGTCGCCCTGCTTGCGCCCTACGTCAACAGCTACCGCCGCTACGTCCCGGACTTCTCGGCGCCCATCAACCTCGAATGGGGCCGCGACAACCGCACGACGGGGCTGCGGGTCCCGATCAGCGATCCGGCGGGACGGCGGCTTGAGAACCGGCTCGCCGGGATGGACTGCAACCCCTACCTCGGCATCGCCGCGTCGCTCGCCTGCGGATACCTGGGGCTGAAGGAGCAGAAGCTGCCGCGGGCGGAATGCGTGGGAGACGCCTACATGGGCGAGGACGAACTGCCCCTGAACCTCGGCGACGCGCTGGACGAACTGGCCGAGGACGCGTCGATGCAGGACGTGCTGGGTCCGGAGTTCTGTTCGGTCTACGAAAGCGTGAAGCGCAACGAGTTCAAGGAATTCCTCCAGGTCATCAGCCCCTGGGAGCGGGAGCACCTGCTCTTGAACGTATGAACCTGCTGTTTGCAAACGACCGGCCCGGCGAATACCCGACAAGCTGGTACGCCGCGACGGCGAGGCTTCTGGCCCCGTTCGATCCGCTCGACGGCGACACCGACGCCGATGTCTGCGTGGTCGGGGGCGGCTACACCGGCCTGTCGGCCGCCCTGCACCTGCGCAAGCTCGGCCTGTCCGTCCGGCTGATCGAGGCCCATCGCGTCGGCTTCGGGGCATCGGGGCGGAACGGCGGCCAGGTCGGATCGGGCCAGCGGCTCGACCAGGACGCCCTGGAAGGGCTGCTGGGCGCCCGGGCGGCGCACATACTCTGGGACCTGGCCGAGGAGGCGAAGGCAAGCGTAAAGGGGCTCATCGACGCCCACGCGATCGACTGCGCCTGGCGCCCGGGCGTGGTCACCGCCTGCCGGACCCCTGCCGAAGTGCGCGAGGCCCATGCCTATGCGGAAAAGCTGCGTGACCGGTACGCCTATGACCGGACCGAGAACCTCTCCGCCGAGGCCCTGCGGGCAATCGTGCCGTCCGGGGAGTATTGCGGCGGCGTGATCGACCGGGGTGCGGCACATATCCATCCGCTCGACTACGCGCTGGGCCTCGCCCGGGCGGCGGCCGATGCGGGGGCGAGGCTTCATGAACGCACGCTCGCGACCCGGATCGAACCCGGGGCCCGCCCGGTGGTGCACACCGATCGTGGCCGCGTGACCTGCGGTCAGGTGATCGTCGCGGCGAACGGCTATCTCGGCTCGCTCGACCGGCACATGGCGGCGCGGGTCATGCCGATCAACAACTTCATGATTGCGACCGAGCCGCTGGGCCCCCGCGCCCGCGAGGTGCTGACCGAGGACGTCGCGGTCGCGGATACGCGGTTCGTGGTGAACTACTGGCGGCTGTCGGCGGACAGACGGCTTCTGTTCGGCGGCGGCGAGACCTATGGCTACCGCTTCCCGGCCGACATCAGCCGCATCGTCCTGCCGCCGATGCTGAAGGTCTATCCCCGGCTCCGCGACGTGCGGATCGACCACGCCTGGGGAGGAACCCTGGCGATCACGGTCAACCGTATGCCGTACTTCGCCCGCTCTGCACCGGGCGTGCTGTCGGCATCGGCCTGTTCGGGCCACGGCGTCGCGCTGTCGACGCTGGCCGGCAAGCTTCTGGCCGAGGCCGTCTCGGGCCGGACCGACCGCTTCGATCTGATGGCCTCGGTTCCCTCTCCGCGCTTCCCCGGCGGCCCCGCGCTGCGCTCGCCGCTTCTCGTTCTGGCGATGTCGTGGTATGCGCTGCGGGACAGGCTCGCCGTCTAGAGCCTTTGCCTGTCGGCCGGAGAACGAGTAAGACCTGTTGCAATTAGCAGCGAGAACGTTCCCCGAGGAACGAGCAGAACAGGTGATCCATGCCTCATGACGGACCGGCGCGATTTATCGCCAAGGCCCCGAACGTCTACGACGCCGAGCCGATTCCCGAGGGCGCGCATGCCGCCATCGACCGGCTTCTCGAAAGCGGCGACCTGTTCCGGTACACCGCCCCGGAAGGCGCCCCGGTCGCCCTGCTCGAGGCCGAGTTCGCGGCCTATATGGGAACCGCATACGCGCTGGCGGTCTCGTCCTGTTCGGCGGCGATGTTCCTTGCGCTCAAGGCGCTGGACCTGCCGCGCGGGGCGCGCGTCCTCATCCCGGCCTTCACCTTCGCCGCCGTCCCCTCTGCGGTGCTGCATGCCGACTGCACGCCGGTCCTTGTGGAGGTGAACCGCGACTTCCGCATCGACATGGACGACTTCCGCGCCAAGCTGCCCGGCGCAGGTGCCGCCATGATCAGCCACATGCGCGGCCACACGTCCGACATGGACCTCATCATGGATGCCTGCGATGCGATCGGCGTCCCGGTGATCGAGGACGCCGCCCATTCGCTCGGTACCCTCTGGTCGGGCCGCAAGATCGGCACCATCGGACGGGTGGGCTGCTTCAGCTTCCAGTCCTACAAGCTTGTGAACGCGGGCGAAGGCGGGATGCTCGTGACCGACGACCCCGAGATCGCGGCGCGCGCGGTCATCATGTCCGGCGCCTACGAGCACAACTGGAAGAAGCATCCCGGACTGACCGCCGGCTTCGCCAGATGGCAGAACCGGCTGCCGCTCTACAATCTCAGGATGCAGAACCTGTCTGCCGCCGTGATCCGCCCGCAGATCCCGGAAATCGATCGCCGCGTGTCGGCCGGGCGGGCGAACCTCGACTACGTGTCGGACCGGCTGAACTCGTCGCCCTTCCTCAGCGTGCCCCCTGCCCTGCCGCAGGAGTTGCGCGCACCCGACTCGCTTCAGTTCAACCTTGTGGGCGAGATGTCGGACGAGGCGGCGCTGACCTTCCAGACCGCCTGCAAGGAGCGCGGCGTCGGCGTCAATGTCTTCGGCCTGTCGGAGGACAACGCCCGCGCCTTCTGGAACTGGCAGTTTCTGGACGAGATCCCGTCGCTTCCGAAGACCCGGGCGATGCTCATGCGGGCCTGCGACATGCGGATGCCGGCACGGCTGACGCGGCCGGATCTCGACTTCATCGCCGACGCGATACTTGCCGCGGCCGACGAGGTGTTCGGCAGCGCCTGACCGCTTCCCGGGCCGGTCATGGGACCATACCGGCGTCGGCCCGGTTCCGGCGGCGCCGGTCGGGTCATGCATTCCGCTCTGCCGCCGGCCCGCTCGCGCGGGCATTCTGATGGACCGGCCGGGCGGAGCGCAGCATCCTGCGCGCGGGGTGTTGTGCCGGACCCGGCGCTTCGCTAGGCTTTTCCCGCCCCTCAAGATCAAGGACGACGACCATGCGCGACCACGCGCCGAATTCCTGGGAATCCCGTGCCGACGAGTTCACACTCTATGGTTTCACGGACTTGCCGACGATCCATGACCGCGGAGCGGTCGTCATCGAACGCGGCGAAGGCCCCTACATCATCGATGTCCATGGCCGCCGCTATCTGGACGGCAATTCGGGACTCTGGAACCTGGTCGCCGGGTTCAGTCACAAGGGACTGATCGAGGCGGCGAAGGCGCAGTACGACCGGTTCTACGGATATCATGCCTTCTTCGGGCGGCTGTCCGACCAGACCGTCCTTCTGTCCGAGAAGATGGTCGAGGTGTCGCCCTTCCCGCGCGGCAAGGTGTTCTACACGAACTCCGGGTCCGAGGCGAACGACACGATGGTCAAGATCCTGTGGTTCCTCGGCAACCACGAGGGCAAACCCCAGCGCCGCAAGATCCTGACGCGGATCAACTCCTACCACGGTGTCACGGCGGTTTCGGCAAGCATGACGGGCAAGCCCTACAACTCGGTCTTCGGCCTGCCCCTGCCCGGCTTCATCCACCTCACCTGCCCCCATTACTGGCGTTTCGGGCGGCCGGGCGAGACCGAGGAGCAGTTCACCCAGCGCCTCGCCGCCGAGCTCGAGGCCACGATCATCAAGGAGGGCCCCGACACGATCGCGGGCTTCTTCGCCGAGCCCGTGATGGGCGCGGGCGGGGTCGTAGTGCCGTCGAAGGGCTACTTCCAGGCGATCCAGCCGGTGCTGAAGCGCTACGGCATTCCGCTCATCTCGGACGAGGTGATCTGCGGCTTCGGACGGACCGGCAATACCTGGGGCTGCGAGACCTTCGGCTTCGTGCCCGATGCGATCATCGCATCGAAGGCGATGTCGGCGGGTCTGTTCCCGATGGGGGCGATCATCCTCGGGCCAGAGCTTGCGGACCGCGTTCAGGCAGCGAGCGAGGCGGTCGAGGAATTCCCGCACGGCTTCACGTCGTCCGGCCACCCGGTCGGCTGCGCGATCTCGCTCAAGGCGATCGACGTGGTGATGAACGAGGGGCTGGCGGACAACGTCAAGGTTCTGGCCCCGAAGATGGAGGCGCGGCTCAAGACGCTGATGGCCAAGCACCGGAACATCGGCGAGTACCGCGGTGTGGGTCTCATGTGGGCGCTCGAGGCGGTGCAGGACCGGGACACGAAGACACCGTTCCCCGGCACGCTGTCGGTCAGCGAACGCATCGCCAACGCCTGCACCGATCAGGGGCTGATCTGCCGTCCGCTGGGCCAGGCGATCGTCCTTGCGCCCCCCTTCATCCTGACCGAGGCACAGTTGGACGAACTGTTCACGAAGCTCGACGCCGCGCTGACCAAGGTGTTCCGCGAGGTGGCGTAACCCGACGCGGTCCGGACCGGAGGACACAGGCCTGCTGCGGACACGCGGCGGGCCTTTCGGTTCAGAGTCTGCTCAGCCTGGACTGAAGCTCGGCCAGCTGTTTCTTCATGGCGGCGATCTCGTCGGACTTGTCGCCCTTGCTCTCCGGCGCCGCCGCTTGCGCATCGCCATCCTCGGGCGCCGGCCCGGAAGGCCCGGTCCATCCCGCCATCAAGGACCGGAGGAAAGCCTCCTGCTGGCGGCGCATCGCCTCGAAGCCCGGCATGGACGCCATCGGGTTCGGAATCTGCGCAAAGTTTTCCCAAAGCTTGGACTGGCCTTCACGCAGCATCTCGAACGAGGCGGCGAGGAACTGCGGAACCACCGTCTGGGCCTGGGTGGTGTAGGACCGCACGAGATCCGTGAGGACATCGACGGGAAGCACGTTCTCGCCCCGGCTTTCGTGTTCCGCAATGATCTGGAGCAGATACTGGCGCGTCAGGTCGTCGCCCGTCTTCAGGTCGACGATCTGAACCTCGCGGCCCTGCCGGATGAAGGCGGCGATGTCCTCGAGCGTCACATAGTCGCTCGTCTCGGTGTTGTAGAGCCGGCGGCTCGCATAGCGCTTGATGAGAAGCGGCTTCGGGTCGTTGGCCATCCTATCCTCCCCCCCGGAGGTGGCAGCGGATCCTGCCGTCACGCAGCAACCTATGCTGCGGCGCGGGAAGAACACAACAGTTTCACGACGGGTCCGGCGGCAGGGCAAGAAAAAGGCGGACCCTTTCGGGGCCCGCCGAGGCAGCCGGTCATGCCGACAGGGAGGATCGGTGCGCGGGAGGCGCCTAATTCGCGGCCGCAGAGACTTTCTTCGCGGCGGTCGTCACGTCGGCCGTGGCCTTCTTGACGGCTGCGGTCGCGTCCTCGGACAGGTCCTTGCCGGCGGCGAGCATCAGCTCGACCGTTTCCATCTGGACCTTCTTGGCAACCTCGGCGAAGGCGGCCAGATTCTCGGCGGCCATCTCGGCAGCCGAGGACGCGAAGTCCGAGAAGGCCTTGCTGTAGTCGGCCGGCTCTTCCCTGACCTTGGTCAGGACGGCGACCCTTGCAAGGGTATCCTTCGTCCACTTCGAGGAGATCTCGCTCGACTTCTCGGCCGCCTCGAGCGCCACCTTGGCGAACTTCTCGCTGAAGGCCGCCTGGGTCTTGAACGCGTCCCGTACGGCGCGCGTATCGACCGGGAAGGCCGAGATCATGTCTTGCATTGTCTTGGTGAAGTCCTTGGCGGTGGCCATTTCGTAGCGCTCCTGCTTTGAGGGCCGCTTCTGTCCCGGCCCGACGGATATCTGCTACATATATGCTGCATCGCAGCATTTCAAGATGGATCGCCGCGCTGCAGCAAATTTCTGCCGACCGGAGTTTTCGTCGTCAGGCGGCGGGAACTTCGGTCACATAGGTTCCCGGGGCTGGCGCAAGAGCGGGACGGTCAGGCGACCCCGGCACCCGCGCCGCGACCATCTTTCCGGCCTTCCCGGACAGCCAGGCCGCCCAATTCGGCCACCAGCTGCCCTTCACGTGGGTTGCCCGCCCCTTCCAGTCGTCGGGCTGGTCGAGGGGTCCGCCATCGGCATAGTAGCCGTATTTCTCGCGCGTCGGAGGGTTGATGATGCCGGCGATATGTCCCGATTCCGCAAGGATGAACGTCTTGTCCGCGGACCCCATCGCCCTGACGCCGCTGAAGGAGGATCTCCATGCCGCGATATGGTCGGTCTCGCACGCCACCGCATAGACCGGGACCCGGACCTGCGAGATCCTGACGGTCGTTCCGGCCACCGGGAACCCCTTGCGGGCGAAGCGGTCCTGCTGGCAGAGGCCGCGCAGGTATTCCACCGTCATCCGTGCCGGAAGGTTGGTTCCGTCGCCATTCCAGTAGAGCAGGTCGAAGGCCGGCGGCGCCTCGCCCATCATGTAGCTCTTGATGGCCGGCCGGTAGATGAGGTCGTTCGACCGCAGGAACGAGAAGGTCCGGCCCATGAAGAACTTGTCGAGATAGCCGTCGCGCGCGACCTGGTTCTCGATCCCGTCCACGAAGTCGTCGTCAAGGAAGACGCCGACCTCGCCCTGGTCCGAGAAGTCGGTCAGCGTGGTGAGGAACGTGGCCGACCTGACGGACATGTCCTTGCGCTGCTTCATCAGTGCCAGCGTCAGGGCCAGCGTCGTGCCGGCGATGCAGTAGCCGACGACATTCACCTTCCTGGTGCCGCAGATCGCCCGCGCCTCGGCCATCGCGCGGAGAAACCCCTCCTCGACATACTCGTCCATCCCCACGTCGCGATAGCTTGCATCGGGGTTCTTCCAGCTCACCACAAACAGCGTGAAGCCCTGGTCCACGATCCAGCGGATGAGGCTGTTCTGGGGCTTGAGGTCCATCACGTAGAACTTGTTGATCCACGGCGGGAAGATGACGAGAGGGATCTCGCGGACCCGGTCGGTCGTGGGGCTGTACTGGATCAGCTCCATCATCCGGTTGCGATAGACGACGGCTCCCGCGGTGGTGGCGAGGTTCCGGCCAACCTCGAAGGCGTCGCGGTCCGCAAGCGTCACAAGCAGGTCGCCGTGGTTCGCCTCGACGTCGCGGACCAGGTTTTCCAGCCCGCGCACAAGGCTTTCGCCCCCCGTCTCGACGGCCTTCTCGAGCGCGTCGGGATTGGTCGCGAGGAAGTTGGTCGGCGCCATCATGTCGAGCGCCTGACGCATGAAGTATTCGACCCGCCGGCGATCGGACGGGTCGAGGTGGTCGAGGCTCTTCACCACGCCTTCCATGGCCTCGACACTCATCAGGTACTGCTGCTTGACGAAGTTGAAGAAGGGATGGGTTTCCCAGAGCGGGTTGGAGAAGCGGCTGTCCCGGGGCGTCGGATCGGGCGGTGCGTCGAGCCTGCCCCTGGCGAGGGCCTGCTGCGCCTCGACGTAATGCTTGAGCGACTTTCCCCACCACGCGACCTGCTGTTCGATGATCTTCGCCGGGTTCGACATCGCCTCGGCGAAGTAGGCGGCCATCGCCTTCGCGTAAAGCTCCCGCCCCGGCGCCTCGAGAGCCGGGTTCGCCGCCCGCTTCTCGGCCAGCGCCTGCATCAGGCGCTGGGACAATGTTTCGATCCGGGCAAGATTCTCGTTGAGTTTTTCCGGTTCGGCGGGGGAATCCGTTTCGTTTGTTGTCATATCAATCTTTCGCGCCTAGATTTTGCACTGCAGCATAACTGCCCGGTCACCGGTCCGATAGCGCGGATCGGCGGCGAGTGAAGGCGGGCGAACCTGAGGAGCAGCCATGAAGCGCATGATGGCATACGACTGGATGGAAACCGTCCGCAACACGAGCGAGTGGGCCGGCGCCTCTGCGCGCGCGATGGCGTCCTATCCGGTCTGGGGACTGGTCCCCCACCCGATGTTCAAGGTCATGTCGGCCTGGGGACGGATCACCGAACGCAGTTTCGCCCGGATGGTCATCAAGCCGGACTGGGGCATCCGCACCGTCGTCTGTGCGGACGGGCGCGACCATATCGTCCGCATCGACACCCTGGTCAGCAAGCCTTTCGCCGACCTCATTCACTTCACGGTGCCCGGCCGGGAACCGAAGTTTCGCCGGGTCCTGCTCGTGGCCCCGATGTCCGGCCATTACTCCACGCTCCTCCGCTCGACGGTCGCGAGTCTCCTCCCGGACTGCGAAGTCTACGTCACCGACTGGAAGAATGCGCGCGACATTCCGGTGAGCGAGGGCAAGTTCGACATCGAGGACTACACGCTCTATCTCGTCGAGTTCATGCGCCACCTCGGGGCCGACCTGAACGTGATCGCCGTGTGCCAGCCGGCGCCGCTGACCCTCGCCGCCACCGCCTATCTGGCCGAGATCGATCCGGCCGCCCAGCCGAAAACCCTGACGCTGATCGGCGGCCCGATCGATCCCGACGCGGCGGCGACCGAAGTGACCGACTTCGGCCGGCGGGTGACGATGGGGCAGCTTGAACACCTTGCGATCCAGCGGGTCGGGTTCAAATACGCCGGCGTCGGGCGTCTCGTCTATCCGGGCCTCGCGCAGCTCGGGTCCTTCATCTCGATGAACCTTGAACGCCATTCGAAGGCCTTCGCAGACCAGATCGTGCGCGCCGCCAAGGGCGAGGCATCCGAACGCGACGCGCACAACCGGTTCTACGACGAATACCTGTCGGTGATGGACATGACCGCGGAATTCTATCTGTCCACGGTCGAGCGCATCTTCAAGAACCGCGAGATCGCGCGCAACGCATTCGTCGTCGCGGGCCACCCGGTGGATATCGGAAAGGTCACCTCGGTCGCGGTAAAGGTCGTCGAGGGCGAGAAGGACGACATCTCGGCGCCGGGACAGTGCCTCGCCGCGCTCGACCTTCTGACCGGACTGCCCGCCTCCAAGAAGGCCAGGCATCTGGAACCCGATGCGGGCCATTACGGCATCTTCGCGGGCAGGTCGTGGCGAACGAACATCCGGCCTCTCGTCCTCGGGTTCATCGACCAGCACTCGGCCCGGACCGGCAGGCCGCCGTCCCGGCTGACCAAGATGCGCATCATCTGACGGCACGGCCCGAGACCTCGGCGACCATCTCGCCGATCAGCTCCAGGCAAGGGGCGGTGGCAAAGCGGTGGTCGGCGCCCTTGACGAGGACGAGCCGGATATCCGCCCCGTCCGCATGGTCGAGAAGCCGCGCCGCGGTCGCGGGGGGAACTTCCGCATCCTGCGTTCCCTGAAGCATCCGGACGGGCATCGGCAGGCGAAGCGGCTGACCGAATATGCGGCGGTCCGCGCCGTCATCGAAGAGTCTCCTGGTGAGAACATACCCCTGGGGTGAATAGTCCGAGGGACGCCGGACAACGCCGTCCCGGACCAGCGCCGCGCGTTCATCGGCGGTGAGCGTGTCGAAGAGGGCATCGGTGAAATCCGGCGCGGCCGCGATGGTGACAAGGCCCGCCAGGCGCTCCGGCTGGTCGCGCGCCAGCAGAAGTGCGATCCAGCCCCCCATCGACGAGCCGACCAGAACCTGCGGGCCCTCGGTCATGTCGAGCACCGCCCGCGCGTCCCCGGTCCAGTCTCCGATGCATCCGTCCTCGAACCGGCCCGATGAACGGCCATGGCCCGAATAGTCGAACCGCAGGAAGGCGCGCCCCTCGGCCCGGGCCCGGGATTCGAGGGCCACTGCCTTCGTTCCGGTCATGTCCGACACGAAGCCGCCGAGAAACACGATCCCCGGCCCCCGTCCGGGGGTTCGGACATAGGCGATGCGACGGCCCTGGGGGGTGAGAAGGAATTCGGTCATCCGGGCTTTCATACCCCGCGCATCCAACCCTGGCAAAGCCGAACCCTGAGAGAAGGGAACGGCTGCGGGGACGGGGCGCGCCTCCGGTTGACAGCGTGGCCGGAACTTCGCAGAAAGCGCGCGTCATACCCGCAACCGGGCGTTTCGTGGGCGCCAGACCGACGAGGAGCAGGCCGATGAGCCAGATTTCCCTGACATTCCCGGACGGCAGCAGGCGCGGCTTCCCGAAGGGCGTGACCCCCGCCGAGGTGGCCGCGGCGATTGCGCCCTCGCTGGCGAAGGCCGCGATCTCGGCCAGCGTCGATGGCAGGCACTTCGACCTTCAGTGGCCGATCGAGGCGGACGCGAGCATCGCCATCCACACAATGAAGGACGAGGCACAGGCGCTGGAACTGATCCGCCACGACTTCGCGCATGTGATGGCGAGGGCGGTGCAGAAGCTGTGGCCGGACGTGAAGGTGACGATCGGCCCGGTGATCGAGAACGGCTGGTTCTACGACTTCGACCGGGAAGAGCCGTTCACGCCCGACGATCTTGCCGCCATCGAGAAGGAGATGAAGGCGATCATCGCCGCGCGCGACCCGGTGAAGACCGAGGTCTGGGACCGGTCCCGCGCGATCGACTACTACGTGCGCAAGAGCGAACCCTTCAAGGTCGAGCTGATCGAGGCAATCCCCGGCGACGAGCCGGTCAGGATGTACTGGCACGGCCACTGGCAGGACCTCTGCCGGGGGCCCCACTTCCAGCATACCGGACAATTGCCGGCCGATGCCTTCAAGCTGATGTCGGTCGCCGGGGCCTACTGGCGCGGCGATCACCGCAACAAGCAGTTGCAGCGCATCTACGGCGTCGCGTTCAGGAACCGCGACGACCTGAAGGTGCATCTGACGATGCTGGAGGAAGCCGCGAAACGCGATCACCGCAAGCTCGGGCGCGAGATGGAACTGTTCCACCTGCAGGAAGAAGCGCCGGGCATGGTGTTCTGGCATCCGAACGGCTGGACGATCTGGCGCACGCTGGAAGACTACATGCGCCGCCGCCTGCGCAAGGCGGGCTACAAGGAAATCAAGACGCCGCAGGTGGTGGACCGCGTGCTCTGGGAACGCTCGGGCCACTGGGAGGCCTATCGCGAGAACATGTTCATCGTCGAGGTGGACGAGGAAGGCGCCAAGGAAAAGCGCATCAACGCGCTGAAACCGATGAACTGCCCCTGCCATGTGCAGGTCTACAACCAGGGTCTCAAGTCCTACCGCGACCTGCCCCTCCGGCTCGCCGAGTTCGGATCGTGCCACAGATACGAAAGCTCGGGCTCCATGCATGGCCTCATGCGCGTGCGCGGCTTCACGCAGGACGACGCGCACATCTTCTGCACCGAGGACCAGATCGGGGCGGAATGCGAGGCGTTCATCCGGCTTCTTGCCTCGGTCTATCGGGACCTTGGATTCGAAGGGTTCGAGATCAAGTTCTCCACCCGCCCCGCCGTCCGGATCGGCAGCGACGAGACCTGGGACAGGGTCGAGGGGATGCTGGAGCGCGCGGTCAGGGGTGCGGGCGTGCCCTATGAGGTCGATCCGGGCGAAGGCGCGTTCTACGGCCCGAAGCTCGACTTCAAGCTGACCGACGCGATCGGCCGCAAGTGGCAGTGCGGCACCTTCCAGGTGGACCCGAACCTGCCGATGCGTCTGGGCGCGGAGTATGTCGGCGAAGACGGCATGAAGCACCGTCCCTACATGCTGCACCGTGCGATCCTCGGGTCGTTCGAGCGGTTCATCGGCATCCTGATCGAGAACTACGCGGGCAGGCTGCCCTTCTGGCTCGCTCCACGGCAGGTCGTCGTCGCCTCGATCGTGTCGGACGCGGACGACTACGTGTTCGAAGTCGTGGAGCGGCTGAAAGCCCGGGGGCTCCGGGCCGAGGCCGACACGCGGAACGAGAAGATCAACTACAAGGTCAGGGAGCATTCCGTGGCCAAGGTTCCGGTGCTTCTGGCGATCGGGATGAAGGAAGTCGAAGATCGGTCCGTCTCGGTCAGGCGGCTCGGGGAAACGCAGACCGCCACCGCCTCTCTCGATGCGGCGGTCGATGATCTCGGGGCCGAGGCGACTCCGCCGGACCTTCGCTGATACCGGGCGGCCCCGCTTGCCGCTGCTTTCCCTTCTGCGCCAGAGGCTTCCGCACTGTGCCGGTCCCTGCCCGCGGATCCTGCGGACGGCGGCCGGCTACGGTGCGTTTCGCCATTTTTCTTGATTTCCGGCGGGGTCTCGGTGATGCTCCCGCCTGCGTGACGCAGACTTTCCTACCGCCTCCCTCGCCATGGGGCAGCCGGACGACCGCGAAAGACCTGGCTGCACGGCCCCGGCAATCTCGCTGCGGGGAACACGAATGGAGAGAGAGGGAATGGCCACCGGAACGGTCAAGTGGTTCAATACGACGAAAGGCTACGGCTTCATCGCCCCGGATGACGGCGGCAAGGACGTGTTCGTGCACATCTCGGCGGTGGAACGCGCCGGCCTGAAGACGCTGAATGACAACCAGAAGGTCAGCTACGAACTCCAGTCCGGGCGCGACGGCCGCTCTTCGGCGTCGGACCTGAAGCTGCTCTGACCCGGCCACCGGCACCGCGCCGGCCGCCAGGCTGGCCGCCGCGCCGGCGATCGGGCTGATCGGATCTGCCCGCAGGCTATCGCCCCAGGGACCGCTTCCGGCGTGTTCTCCCGCCCGTGCCGGGCTTGCATCAGGCGGCCTGCGCGCACTCCGGCGGCGCCCGTCATCACCGGCCTTGCATCACCGGCCTTGCATGACTGGCACCTCATCCGCGACCGGCCTGCCGGTACCAGATCGAACCGCCGCCTGCGGCATACTTGCCGCCCATCAGGTCTCCCAGCTCTGCCGGCAGACGTGCGGCCGCGTAGGTGCTGGAAAACAGCACCTCGGTTCTCGGATTTTCCAGGAGATAGGCGTAGAGAAGATACTGCTCGGTCCAGTAGACCTGCTTTTCCCGCATCGGTGCGCGGGGAAATCCGAAGGGAAGGAAAATGTCGTGGGAATGCACGACGACCTCCCTCGCAAGGGCCGGCATGACCTTGAGGTAGAGCCAGAGGCAGTCGCTCCCGGCCTTGACCGTGTGGGTCGAGTCGATGAACCACATCCCCGCCTCCTCGATCGCCCGGACGGTTTCGGACAATGGAAGGTCCTGCACGGGCCGCTCGATCAGCCGGTCGAGGGTGGAGAGCGTGCGCAGGAAGGGCTTCGGATGGGGCTCTATCAGCGTCAGGCGGCCGGTGCCGTTCCGCGAGAGTGCGAGGTCGGCGACAAGGCTGGAGAACCCCGAGCCGACCTCGACAATCCCCTCGGGTCGAAGTGCGCGGATCATGCAGTAGTAGGCCATCGCGTCGCTGAACGAAAAGGCGGGATTGCGCCAGTGGAATGCGGCGCTGCCCGCTTCCGCTTCGACGGGAGGGTCGAATTCCTGTGCGAACGGGATGAGGCGGTCGATCCACCGCGCCATTGAAGCCGCATCGAAAAGGCCGCTGTTGTAGACTTCCTCGCCCGGGCTGCGATGTTCCCAGGACCGGTCGATCTCAGAAAGCGTCGGAACGGTCGAGTAGAAGTTCGCCGGGGTGATCGTGACATTCTGGGCCTGCAGCGCGGCACGCTGCGGCGCGGGGGCCCACATGGCCCGCCGCGCGAGGCGCGCGAGAAGGGTCAGTTCCTCGGGATCAAGCTCAGGAATCGCTTTCATGTCGCACCGTCGCAAAGGCACCTCGCCGGTGCCTTCCGCAGGTTAGGTCGGGCTGGTTAACCGGGCATGTGCGCAGGCATGGGCAGCGTGGAAGCAGGAAGCGGCCGGGAGAAGGGCGACATGCCGGCGATTCGGACCGCGCCCGTCGGCGCCCCAACGCCCATGCCAGTGGATAAGGGCGGAACCCTCGGCGGATTTCCGCAGCCCGGACGCCGCTCAGGCAAAGCCTCGCAAGGCTGGCGTCTGCCGCGTTGACCGACCCGCCCCGGCGATGTAGCCCGGTTGCAGGCCGGCACGGAAGAAAAGCCGGCACCGAATGGTTGGGGGACCAGATGGGCATTTCCGAGGAACTGATCGAACGGCTTTCATCGGAAACCGGCAGGCTTCTGACGGATCGGGCCCGCGCCGGCCGGCGACGGGCGCTCGCCTCGATCGCGAGGGTCGTCGTGACCCTGACCCGGGACGGAACCACCACGTGGGAGGAACATTTCGACCGCCCGCCCACGCTGGGTCGCATCGTCGAGCGGCCGGGGCGGACGTTTTCGTGGTTGCGGTCGCCATGCGCCGCCGGAGCCTGCGCGAGCGGTTTCTCATGCGCGTCGCGGCGGAGTAGGTCGTCACGCGGCGGCGGATTCCGGTCGGCGCTCCTCGTCAGGCAGTCCTGGTGAAGGAAACGTTTCCTTAACCGGATGCGCTCAACAATGCGGTCCACGTCGCGGGATTGGCTATGCCCGGTTACTGCGGAAACCGCGCCTTAAGCATCCCGTTCGAAGCAAAGCCGTGGGGGCGCGGATGATCGCTGAGGAACTCGTTGACCGTCTGTCGGGCGAAGTCGGGCACAGGCTTCTGGCGAAGGCGCGCAGGCAGCGGGTCCGGGCGCTGGGCACCTTGCGGGAATGCCGGGTGACGGTGACGCGCGACGGCGAGGGCACGTGGGAAGAGCGGTTCGAGCGCCCGCCCACGCTCGCGGAACTGGTGTCCCGGGTCGGCCCTTCGGCCTATGTCGTTGCCATATGCATGAAGTCGCGGTCCCTGCGCGAACGGCTCCGCTTCGGCATCGCCGCGGAATAGCCGCGGCGCGGCGGTCATCCGGCGGCGAGGATCGGCGTCCTCGCGCCAGCGAACCATCCGCTGCTAGAGCTTCAGCATCGCATCATCCTTCACGGCTTCCATCGCCACGTGGGTGGAGGTGGTCGAGACGTGCGGCAGGGCGCTGATTGTCTCGCCCAGCACGTCCCGATAGCGCCGGATGTCCTCGGTCCGCACCTTAAGCAGGTAATCGAAGGCGCCTGCGATCATGTGGCATTCCTCGATCTCCGGCACCTCCCGCACCGCCGCATTGAAGGCCCGCAGCGCGGCTTCAGTCGTATCCTTGAGCCGCACCTCGACAAAGGCGATGTGGGCGAGGCCGAGCCTTGCAGGGTCGATGACGGCACGGAATCCCAGAATGTATCCCGCGGCCTGAAGGCGCGTGAGGCGGACCTGCGTGGGACTCTTCGACAGGCCGACCCGGGCGGCAAGTTCCGTGACCGTCAGCCTTCCGTCGCGGCAAAGCGCCCTCAGGATGGCACGGTCTATCTCGTCAAGTCGGCCGTCTGCCGGGTCCGGTGCCATCCTGCGTCCTGTGATCGGGCCAAAGATCGGGCATTCCGCCTGTGGCATCCTCAACTTCGGGCACATGTCCCGCAAGGCGAATGTTATGTTCGCGGCACGGAAGGACAGGAGCACCCGATGACCCCGGCCACACTGCGAGACGCCATCACCGCGGCCCACCGGGCACCCGAGGAGGAGGTTCTCGGCGCACTGATGCGGCACGCACCCGGCGAGGCGACCCGCCAGGCCGCCGTCCGCGGGGCGGTGTCGCTGGTCCGCGCCATCCGGTCGGATGCCCGACCCGGCCTGATGGAGGTCTTTCTGGCCGAATACGGGCTCTCGACGCGCGAGGGGGTCGCCCTCATGTGCCTTGCCGAAGCCCTGCTGCGCGTTCCCGACGCCGAAACCATGGACGCGCTGATCGAGGACAAGATCGCGCCCTCGGCCTGGGGCAGGCACATCGGGCGCTCCTCCTCGCCCCTCGTGAATGCCTCGACATGGGCGCTGATGCTGACCGGAAAGGTGCTCCAGGACGGCGAGGGCATGGCCTCGGTCCTGCACGGTCTGGTCCGCCGCCTCGGCGAACCGGTGATCCGCGCAGCGGTGGCGCGGGCCATGAAGGAGATGGGCCGCCAGTTCGTCCTCGGACAGACGATCGACGAGGCGGTTCGGCGCGGTGCAGGCCGGGCCGCCCAGGGCTACACGTTCTCCTACGACATGCTGGGAGAGGCGGCGATGACGGCCGCGGATGCCGAGGCCTATCACCATGCCTATTCCGGCGCGGTCGTTCGACTTGCAGAGACTGCCAGGGGATCCGATGTCCGCGCCAATCCCGGCATCTCCGTGAAGCTTTCGGCCCTGCACCCGCGCTACGAGACGGCCAAGGCCGTGCGCGTGACGGATGAGCTCGTGCCGAGGCTCCGCGAACTGGCACAGCGGGCGGCGGCCGCCGGACTGGGCCTGAACATCGACGCGGAAGAGGCCGACCGGCTCGATCTGTCGCTCGACGTGATCGAGGCGGTGCTGCGCGATCCCGGTCTTGCGGGCTGGGACGGGTTCGGGGTGGTCGTGCAGGCCTACGGCAAGCGGGCCGCGCCGGTCATCGACTGGCTCCATGCGCTGGCCGACAGGCTCGACCGGCGGATCATGGTGCGCCTCGTGAAGGGCGCCTACTGGGACAGCGAGATAAAGCGCGCCCAGGTCGATGGCCTTGCCGACTTTCCCGTCTTCACCCGCAAGGCCGCCACAGATGTTTCCTACCTCTGCAACGCGCAGAAGCTCCTCGGCCTGACCGACCGCATCTATCCGCAGTTCGCCACGCACAATGCCCATACGGTGGCCGCCATCCTGGAAATGACGGACGACCCCTCGTCCTTCGAGTTCCAGCGCCTGCATGGCATGGGCGAACGCCTGCACGACATCGTGCTGTCCCGGAATCGCACCCGCTGCCGGATCTATGCGCCTGTCGGAGCGCACCGCGACCTTCTTGCCTATCTGGTGCGGCGCCTTCTGGAGAACGGGGCGAACAGCTCGTTCGTGAACCAGATCGTCGATCCGTCCGTTCCGCCCGAGCGGGTCGCGGCCGACCCGTTCGAAGCCCTCGCCGCCGCAGGTCCGAACCGTGCCGTCGTGCCGCCGGCCCGGCTCTTCGCCCCCGAGCGGGTGAACTCGACGGGCTGGGACATCGCCAGTCCGCAGGGGCTCGGGGCATTCGCAGAGGTCCGTGCGCCGTTCCTGAATGCCACATGGTCCGCCGGGCCGATCCTCGCGGTGCCGGGCGGGGGCGCCGGCACGCCGCGCCCGGGCGTCGAGGTGCGGTCGCCCGCCGATCCCTCCGTCCTCGCGGGTCACGTGGCCGAGGCGACCGCCGCCGATGTCGCCGCCGCAGTGGCCGCCGCCCTCCCCTGGACCGTCCCGGCGGCCGACCGCGCCAGGATCCTGAACCGCGCGGCCGACCTCTACGAGGAGAACGCCGGCGAGTTCTTCGCGCTTCTCGCGCGCGAGGCCGGCAAGACGGCGCGCGACGCCGTTTCCGAATTGCGCGAAGCGGTGGACTTCCTGCGCTACTACGCGGCGCGCGGCCTGGAGCTTGACGCCCCGCCGCGCGGCAGGGTCGCGGCGATCTCGCCCTGGAACTTCCCCCTCGCCATCTTCACCGGGTCGGTCGCTGCGCCGCTCGCCGCGGGGAACGCCGTGCTCGCCAAGCCGGCCGAGGCAACGACCCTGACAGCGGCGCTCGCGGCAGGGCTTCTTCACCGGGCGGGTGTACCGCCCACCGCCCTGCAGCTTCTTCCCGGACCGGGGCGGACCGTCGGCGCCGCCCTCGCCTCGGATCCGGGGATCGACGCGCTGGTCTTCACCGGATCCACCGCGACCGCACAGTCGATCAACCGCGCCCTCGCCCGCGCCAACCCGGTCGCCCCCCTGATCGCCGAGACCGGGGGCCTGAACGCGATGGTCGTGGACTCGACCGCCCTGCCCGAGCAGGCGGTGCGCGACATCGTCGCCTCGGCATTCCAGTCCGCCGGCCAGCGCTGCTCGGCGCTCAGGATGCTCTTCATCCAGGAGGAGGTGGCCGAACCGATCCTGCGGATGCTGGCGGGCGCGATGGACGAGCTGTCGCTGGGCGACCCGTGGGATCCGGCCACCGACATCGGCCCGGTGATCTCGGACGCCGCGCGCCGGGACATCGACCGCCACATCGCGGCGGCGCGGGCCGCCGGACGGCTCGTGAAGCAGGTCGAAGCGCCACGGGCCGGATCGTTTGTCGGACCGGCCGTCATCCGCCTGAACGGCATCGCCGAACTGGAGCGCGAGGTGTTCGGGCCCGTCCTCCACGTTGCGACCTTCGCATCGGGCGAGCTCGACCGCGTGGTCGATGCGATCAACGCGACCGGGTACGGCCTGACCTTCGCCATGCACAGCCGGATCGACGACCGGGTGGATCAGGTCACGAAGCGGCTGAAGGCCGGCAACCTCTACATCAACCGCAACCAGATCGGAGCGGTGGTCGGAAGCCAGCCGTTCGGCGGCGAGGGCCTTTCGGGCACCGGACCCAAGGCCGGCGGCCCGGCCTACGCGGCCCGTCTGGTCCGCGCCGGGCCGATGCCCGCCGCCGACGGCGCCCCCGGTCCCGCCCCCGGTCCCGCAGCCGATGCCGCGGCGGTGCAGCGGGCCATCGACGCCGCGCTCCGCCGCGGCTTCAGCGGCACGGGCGGGGCTGACCGCGGGGCCCTCTCGACGCGCGAGCTGCCCGGGCCGACCGGCGAATCGAACCGGCTGTCCGAATACGGCCGCGGGCTCGTCCTGTGCCTCGGGCCGACGGCCGATGCCGCCCAGCGTCAGGCCGGTATCGCCCGCGACAACGGCTGCACGCATGTCCGCGTCGCGCCGGGCGCGACGGGGTGGGACGCGGTGGACGGAACGCTCGAACCGGCCGCCCTGGCAGAGCTGTCCGGCTTCGACGCGGTCGCCTGCTGGGCCGGTCCGGCGCGGCTTGCCCCGCTCCGGCAGGCCCTGGCGGACCGGGACGGCCCGATCCTGCCGCTGCTTTCGGAAACCGACATGGGCGCGCGGTGCCGGATCGAGCGGCACATCAGCGTCGACACGACGGCCTCGGGCGGGAACGCGGCGCTTCTGGCGGGGTCGTCCTAGCCTCGTTCCGCTCAGAGGGCCGCAACCGTCACCGGCCGCCCCGCGGGCGGATGCTGGACAAGCGTGTTGCGGAGGGCAAGTCCGAAGGGCGCGGCCTCGATCTCGAACACGTCCCCCGCCTCGGCCCGGATCCCGTCCGCGAAGCTCAGGGTGGCGGTGCCGAACATGTGGACGTGAACGTCGCCGGGGTTCCGGAACAGGCCGTACTTGAAGTGGTGGTGTTCGAGGTTGGCGAGGCTGTGGGACATGTTCGCCTCGCCCGACAGGAACGGCTTTTCCCAGATCGTGCGGCCGCCGCGGATGATCCGGGACATCCCGCGCACGTCCGCCGGAAGCTCTCCCACAAGGATTTCCGGCCCGAACGAGGCAGGTCTCAGCTTCGAGTGGGCCAGCCACAGGTAGTTGACGCGCTCGGTCACATGATCCGAGAATTCGTTTGCGATCGACCAGCCGACGCGCACCGGTCGGCCATCGGCCGCAATCAGGTAGACCCCCGCGATCTCGGGCTCCTCGCCCGCATCGCCCGCGAAGCCGGGGGAGTCCAGAGCGCCTCCGGGCGGAACGGCCGTGTGGCCATTGCCCTTGTAGAACCATTCCGGCTGAACGCCCTCGGCCCCCGCGGCGGGGCGCCCCCCCTCGATCCCCATGCGGAACATCTTCATCGAGTCGGTGAGATCGCCCGACTGAAGCCTGGCATGCATCGCATCGCGCGCGGCGGCCGACCCCAGATGCGTAAGCCCGGTGCCGGTGAGGTGCATATGGGTGGGGTCGGGGTGCATGATCGGCAGCACGAGCCGCCCCTCGCTCGCCAAGCGCTCCAGATCCACGGCCTCGCCAAGCCCTCGCTCGCCGATCACCGCGGCAAGGCCCAGGCCGCGGCCGGCCGCTTCGGTGGCCAGCTCGTAGGTGCCGGCCGTGTCGCGCACGATCGCCGCCTCGGTGCCGTCGCGGGCGACCACGGCGATCCGGCCATCCGTCCGGCGGAACTGCGACAGAAGCATTACAAGCCCTCCTATTTGGACTTGTTGTAGACGTCGAAGATGACGGCGAAGAGCAGCACCAAGCCCTTGATGACCTGCTGGTAGTCGATGCCGATCCCGAGGATCGACATGCCGTTGTTCATCACCCCCATGATGAAGGCCCCGACGACCACGCCCACGATCTTGCCGACACCGCCCGACATCGAGGCACCGCCGATGAAGACGGCGGCGATGACATCGAGCTCGAAGCCGACGCCGGCCTTCGGGGTGGACGAGTTGAGCCGCGCGGTCACGATCATGCCGGCGAGGGCGGCCAGAACGCCCATGTTGACAAAGCAGAGGAACGTCAGCCGGTCGGCGTTGATCCCCGAGAGCCGTGCCGCCTTCAGGTTGCCGCCGATCGCGTAGATCCGTCGCCCGGTCGTCGTCGATTCGGTGAAGAAGGCGTACAGCACGATCAGCACCGACATCACCACAAGAACGTTCGGCAAGCCCCTGAAGGTGGCCAGTTTCCAGCCGACAAAGACCAGCGCCGCCGCGAGGATCGCGTTGCGGATCAGAAAGAGCGCCCCGGATTCCTGCGCGATCCCGTAGGCCGCGTTCCGCTGCCGGGACTGCCATCCCGCCCAGACGATCACGATGGCCGCAAGAACCACCGCACCGACCGCCGTGATGTTCGGTTTTCCGATACTGAAGAGGTCGGGGACAAAGCCGTTCGAGAGAGCCTGGAAGGATTTTGGAAAGGGCCCGATATTCTGCCCGTTCAGAAGCCAGAGCGTCAGGCCGCGAAAGACGAGCATGCCCGCCAGCGTCACGATGAAGGACGGGATGCGCCAGTAGGCGATCCAGTAGCCCTGCGCCGCGCCGATGATGCCGCCCACGACCAGCACGGCCGGAACCGCCGCCGCCACCGGCCAGTCCCAGTGCACGATCATCACCGAGGCGAGCGCCCCGGTGAAGGCCGCGACCGAGCCGACCGAAAGGTCGATATGGCCCGCGACGATCACGAGGAGCATCCCGAGCGCCATGATGATGACGTAGGAGTTCTGCAGGAAGATGTTGGTGATGTTCTGCGCCGACAGGAAATCGATGGGCTGCGCCGGATAGGTGCGCAGGACCAGCGTGAAGAACACCACGATGGCGATCAGCGCCATGAGCATGCCGTTCTCGCGCAGGTTGGACTTGAACGACGACGCCCCCCGCTCGGCGCCCGCGACCGGCTTCACCTCGACCTGGGTCATGCCCCTCTCTCCCTCCTCACCGGCTGACGATCAGCGACATGATCTTTTCCTGTGTCGCCTCGTGACCCGGAAGCTCGCCGACGAAGGCACCCTCGCTCATCACGTAGATGCGGTCGCACATTCCCAGAAGCTCGGGCATCTCGGACGAGATCATGACGACGCCCCTGCCCTCGTCCGCCAGGCGGTTCATCAGCCCGTAGATCTCGAACTTGGCGCCGACGTCGATCCCCCGCGTCGGCTCGTCGAGGATCAGGACATCGGGCTCGGTGAACATCCATTTCGACAGGACGACCTTCTGCTGGTTGCCCCCGGACAGGTTCACGACCTTCTGGAAGACGCTGGGCGTGCGGATGTTCATCGCGCCCCTGTAGCGCTCGGCGATCCGCTGCTCCTCGGCCTTGTTCAGAACCCCGCCCTTCGCCACACCTTCCAGATTGGCGAGGCTGATGTTGCGCAGGACGGGTTCGTCGAGGAGAAGCCCGAGGGCCTTGCGGTCCTCGGTCACGTAGGCAAGCCCCGCATCGACCGCCCTGACGACGGTGGAACAGTCCGCGGGCCGGCCCTTGATGCGGATTTCGCCTGAGATGCCGCGGCCGTAGCTCCGGCCGAAGAGGCTCATCGCCAGTTCGGTGCGCCCCGACCCCATCAGCCCCGCGATGCCCAGGATCTCGCCCCTGCGGACGGTGAACTCCACGTCGCGGATGATCCGGCGGTCCGGGTGATCGGGATGGTGCACGTTCCAGCCGCGGACCTCCATGAGAACCTCGCCCGGCCGGCGGTCGCGTTCGGGATAGCGATGGGCCATGTCGCGGCCCACCATGTCGCGGATGATCCGCTCCTCGCTGATGTCGCCCCGGTCGAGGGTCGATACGGTCGATCCGTCCCGAAGCACGGTGATCCTGTCGGCAACGCGGCTCACCTCGTTCAGCTTGTGGCTGATGAGGATCGACGTGATGCCCTGCGCCTTGAGTTCCAGAAGCAGGTCCAGAAGCTTCTGGCTGTCGGTTTCCTGAAGCGCGGCGGTCGGTTCGTCGAGGATCAGCAGCCGCACGTCCTTGGCCAGCGCCTTGGCGATCTCGATAAGCTGCTGCTTGCCGACGCCGAGGCTTTCGACGATCGCCGAGGGCGGCTCGTTCAGACCGACCTTGGCGAGAAGCCTTTCGGTGCGCGCATAGGACTCGGGCCAGTTGATGACGCCCCTGCGGGCGACCTCGTTGCCGAGAAACAGGTTCTCGGCGATCGACAGCAGGGGGATCAGCGCGAGTTCCTGATGAATGATGATGATGCCCCGCTGCTCGCTGTCGCGGATGCCGGCGAAGCGGGCGGGCTGGCCGTCGAACGTGATCTCGCCTTCGTAGGTGCCCGCCGGATAGACGCCGGAGAGCACCTTCATCAGCGTGGACTTGCCGGCGCCGTTCTCGCCCACGACGGCGTGAATCTCGCCCTGCCGGACGGTCAGGTTCACGTGATCGAGCGCGCGGACCCCGGGAAAGGTCTTGCTGATCGACGTCATTTCCAGAAGCGCGGACATGGGCGGCGTCCCCGTGGTCAGGTAAGGCTCGGCCCGCCCGCGCGACCGGCGCGCGGACGGGCCGTTTCGGTCCGAGGTCAGATCACTTGATCTGATCGGCCGTGTAGTAGCCCGAATCGACCAGCATGGTCTGGATGTCGTTCACCCCGAGCGCCTTCGGCTCGAGCAGGTAGGACGGCACCACCTTGACGCCGTTGTCGTAGGTCTTGGTATCGTTGATCTCGGGCTCCCTGCCCGACAGCACGTCGTCCACCAGCTTCACGGTGACCTTGGCAAGCTCGCGGGTGTCCTTGAAGACGGTCGAGTACTGCTCGCCCGCCAGCATCGACTTGACCGAGGCGATCTCGGCGTCCTGGCCGGTCACGCAGGGCATCTTCAGGTCGCCCGAGCCGTAGCCCACGCCCTTGACCGACGACAGGATGCCGATCGAGAGCCCGTCGTAGGGCGAAAGCGCACCGTTCAACTGCTTGTCGCCGTAGTTCGCCGACAGGAGGTTGTCCATCCGCGCCTGGGCGACCGTCCCGTCCCAGCGCAGCGTGCCGACCACATCCATCCCCTTCTGGCCCGAGGGGATCGCGATCGCGCCGCCGTCGATCATCGGCTGCAGGACGCTCATCGCGCCGTCGTAGAAGAAGAAGGCGTTGTTGTCGTCGGGCGACCCGCCGAACAGTTAGACGTTCCAGGGCTTCACGTCGGGAAAGCGCTCCTTCAGGCACTGGACGAGCGAATTGGCCTGGAGGACACCGACCTTGAAGTTGTCGAAGGTCGTGTAGTAGTCGACGTTCGCGCTGTTGCGGATGAGGCGGTCGTAGGCCACGACCTTGATGCCCGCCGCGGCGGCGTTCTCGAGCGCGTTCGACAGGGTGGTGCCGTCGATCGCCGCGATCACGAGGACCTTCACGCCCTTGGTGATCATGTTCTCGATCTGGGCAAGCTGGTTCGGAATGTCGTCCTCGGCATACTGCAGGTCCGCCGCATAGCCCGCCGCCTCGAATTCCTTGACCATCGACTCGCCGTCGGAGATCCAGCGCGAGGACGACTTGGTGGGCATGGCGATGCCGACCGTGCCCTTGTCCTGGGCGAAGCCGTCCGTCGCGGTGGTCAGGACAGCCGCGATCGCGAGCGCCGAGAGCGCCGCAGATGTGTTCTTCATCTCTCTTCCTCCCTCGGCCGCGCCCAGCGCGGCACCGATCCGGCATGTCCGCAGGGCTGATCCCCGCCCGAAGCCGTGCCGGCACGTTGCAACGGGCCTCCATATCCGTCAAATCATGTTTATGAATATATCCATGCCGAAAGTGATATGCAAAACCACAGGACCGAAACGCTGATCGCCCGCGGGCTGAAACTCAGCCACCTGCGCATCCTCGCCGCGCTCGGGGACACCCGGGCGATCGCCCGCGCCGCCGGGCAGGTAGGCATCACCCAGCCCGCCGCGTCGCGCCTTCTGGCCGAGATCGGCACGATCGCGGGTCAGCCCGTGCACCAGCGCACCGGACGCGGCATACGCCTGACCCTGGCCGGCGAGGCGCTGGCCCGCCGGGCGCGGCGGGTGCTGATGGAGATGCAGGACGCCGAGCGTGAACTGGCCGAGATCAGGGCCGGCGGCCGCGGGCATGTCCGGATCGGCTCGGTGACGGGTCCGGCGCTCGACCGGGTCCTTCCGGCGCTCCGCACGTGGCGGCTGGCGCAGCCCGGCACCACCGTCGAGGTGGTGGTCGCGACGTCGGACGAACTCGCGGACCGCCTTCTCGACGGCCGGCTGGATTTTGCGGTGGGCCGGTTGCCCGACGGGATCGGGACGGGCCTCCTCCATGCCGAGACGATGGCCGCGGAGCCCGTCTCGCTCGTGGTGCGGGCCGGTCACCGCCTGACGCGTCCGCCCGCGATCGCGCCCGCGATGCTTCTCGAATACGACTGGGTCATGCCCGGCCCGGAAAGCCTGCTGCGGCAGGCCGTGGTGCGCCGGCTGGCCGAGATGGGACTGCCCGAGCCCCGGCAGCGGCTGTTCACGGCGTCGTTCCTTCTGACACTTGCGCTGCTGTCGCAGTCGAACTCGATCGCGCCGCTCGCCACCGCCGTTGCCGACACCTTCGCACGCGGCCCGAATGCGCCCTATGCGGTGGTGCCGATCGATCTCGGCATCGAGGTCCCGCCCTTCGGCATGATCACCCGCGCCGATGCGGACCTGCCGCCGGCGGCCCGCCGGCTTGCGGACCTGATCCGCGACATGGGGCCGAGGACGCCCGGCTTCGCAGTCTGAGGATCGGGCGCGAAACTTTTCCGGCCCCGGTCCCCGGAAAGGCGTATGACAGGATGTGGCCCGCGCGACGCGGGCAGGTTGGCCTGCGAGTATCCACCACGGTTTCCCCGGCCGCCGTCCGGCAGTGCCGCAGCCGCCTGTTCCCGCTGTCCCGGGCCGTCGGCTCCCGCATGGAGGAGCACCGCCATGACCGACACCTCGCCCGCCCTCGCCGCGCTCCGCCAGGGCGGTGCCTCCGCAGGTTGCCGAGGCCATCGAGAACCTGATCCGCGACGGCAGCGACCGCGAACTCTGCAGGATCAATGCGCTCGCCTTCGCGGCGCGGCGCGGGCTCGACCCCGAGGAGGTCATCGCCGGCTTCCTGCACGCCGCATCGTTCGGTCTCTTCGACCTGTCGTGGAACGTCCAGTGCCCCGGCTGCAGCGGCGTTCTCCAGACCAACGCCTCGCTCCGCACCCTCGTCAGGGAGGACTACGTCTGCGCGTTCTGCGCGACGGGCCTCGAGGCAACGCTCGACGAGCTTGTGGAAGTGACCTTCACGGTCAGCCCCCGCACGCGCCGGATCGCCGCTCATTCGCCTGATGCGCTCCCCCTTCTCGACTATCTGCATCAGCTCTACTGGGGTTCCGGCGTTGACGTGCCCGAAGAGGGCTTCGAGGAGATCATGGACAGCATCGTGATCGACGAGATCGAACTCGGTGCCGGCGAACGGGGCGTCCTGACCGCCCAGCTTCCCGCGAGGTCCGTGATCGTCTTCGAGGTCGTCACCCACACCGTCCACTTCATCGATGTCTCGGGCGAACCCACCCGCGAGCGTCAGACACTGTCGCTGATCTACGGCCGCGAGCACTCGCACGATGCCACGCGCTCGATGCGTCCGGGCCCTGTACGCATCTCGATCGAGAACCGGACCGACGGCCGTGTGATGCCGGCGGTCCTGATCGCGGGCGAGGAGCTGCACGCGTTCCTGCACCGCCGCAGGCCCTTCCTGACCGCGAAGCGGCTGCTGACCAACCAGACCTTCCGCGACCTCTACCGGGCGGACACGCCCGATGTGGACCAGCGCCTGAAGATCACCAGCCTCACCTTCCTCTTCACCGACCTGCGGGGTTCGACCGGCCTCTACGAGCGCGTGGGCGATCTCGCCGCATTCGACCTCGTGCGGGAACATTTCCGCATCCTGCACGAGATCGTGGCGATGGAGGGCGGCGCGGTCGTCAAGACGATCGGCGATGCCGTCATGGCCACGTTTCCCACCCCGGACCGGGCCGTCGCGGCGGCAATGCGGATGCGCGAATCGATGCGCGGGCTGAACGACCGGGCCGGCCGCGAGGATCTGGTCCTGAAGATCGGCGTCCACGAAGGCCCCTGCATCGCCGTGTCAATGAACGAGCGGCAGGACTACTTCGGCCAGACCGTCAACATCGCCTCGCGGGTCCAGGGCCTCGCGGATTCGAAGGCGATCTTCGCCACCCGGTCGGTGATCGAGGACGAGCGGTCGCGGACGCTTCTGGAACGCCACAACATCACCCCCCGGTCCCAGGATGTCGTGCTCCGCGGGATTGAGCGCGACTTCAGGATTTACGCGATTCCCTAGCGCGGACTGGCGCGCGCCCGGCTACAGTCCGGCCGTCCCGGCCCATCGGACTTGACGGCCGGCACCGGATGGCGGCGGATCGGGATATACGCATGCATCCCGGACCCCGGATTTCATGAAAATCGCCTTCTACGCGCCGCTGAAGCCGCCCGACCATCCGGTCCCGTCCGGGGACCGGCTGATGGCGCGCCAGTTCATCGCCGCGCTCGCGGCGGCCGGACATCGCGTTTCCGTCGTCTCGGCGCTGCGCGCGCGGATGCCGGACCCCGACGACACCGAGGCCGCCGCGGCGATCCACGCGCAGGCCGGGGCCGAGGTGGCGCGGCTGACCGCGGACTGGCGCCGCGACGGCTCGCCCGATCTCTGGTTCTGCTACCACCCCTACTACAAGTCGCCCGACCTGATCGGGCAGCCGCTCTGCACCCGCTTCGGACTTCCCTACGTGACGGCGGAAAGCTCGTTCTCCACGCGGCGGTCGCACGGCGTCTGGGCCGCCAACCAGCGTCACGTTCTGGCGGGACTGGGCCGCGCCGTGGTCAACATCTGTCTTACGGCGCGCGACGCAGGGGGCATCCGCTTCGCGCTTCCCGGCGCCAGGACCGCACTTCTGCCGCCCTTCGTGGATCCGTGCGGCCCGGTGGCGGCCCACCGGCGCGGCCCCCCCGCGGAGGCGGCGGGCGGACCGGTCCGGCTGGCCACCGTGGCGATGATGCGGCACGGCGAAAAGGCGCGGAGCTACCGGATGCTGGCCGAGGCGCTGGCCCTGCTGCCCACGGTGCCGGACTGGACGCTTTCGATCGTCGGATCGGGGCCGGACGAGGCTGGTGTGCGGGCCGCCTTTTCCCCGTTCGGGACACGGGTACGCTGGCTCGGGCAGCTTCCGCCCGAGGCGGTGCGGGAAACGCTGGCCGGGGCAGAGCTCTACCTCTGGCCCGGCTTCGGCGAAGCCTACGGGCTGGCCTATCTCGAGGCGCAGGCAGCCGGCCTTCCGGTCGTCGCGCAGGCCACGGCCGGGGTGCCGGCGGTGGTGGCCGACGGCGAGACGGGCCTGCTGACCCCCGAAGGCGATGTCGCGGCCTTCGCCGGGGCGGTGGCGCGGCTCGTCGCCGACCGCGCGCTGCGCGACCGGATGGGGCGCACCGCCAGGGAGCATGTGGCCCGGGACCATGCGATAGCGCCCGCTGCCAGGCGCCTTTCGGCCATCCTGGCGGCTGCGCTGGACCGCTCGGAATGAGTGCCGGTCCGTCCGAGCCGTTCCGGGATCTGCGGCGCGCGCTCGACCGGCTGGCGGCCGCAGGCAGGACCGCCCGCTTCTGGCTGCGGGACGACGACGCGACCGGACCGGGCCCGGCGCTCGACCGGCTGCTCGGCCCCGCGGGCGCGGCCGGCATTCCCGTGACGCTGGCGGTGATCCCCCGGCCGGCGGCCGAGGCGCTGGCCCGGCGGCTCGGGGCGGAACGGCGCATCGAGGTGGCGGTGCACGGCTGGTCGCACCGCAATCACGCCCCGGCCGGGCGCAAGACAGCCGAACTCGGCGATGACAGGCCGGCCCCGGTCGTGCTCGGCGAACTGGCGGAGGGCCGCGCCAGACTGCGGGCGCTGTTCCCCGGCCAGGCCGTTCCGCTGCTCGTCCCGCCGTGGAACCGCATCGCGCCGGGCGTCGTGGCGGGGTTGCGGGGGGCCGGATTCCAGGCGGTTTCGACCTTCGGCCCCGAGCCGGCGGGCGCGCCGCTGCCGCATGTGAACACCCATGTGGATCTCATCGACTGGCGCGGCACGCGGGGCGGCCGGCCCCCGCAGGCCCTGATCGGCGAGATCCTCGCGCGCCTCGGGGCGCACCCAGCCGGCCGCGCGCCGGCGCCCGCGTTCGTCGGTGTCCTGACGCACCACCTTGTCCACGACGAGGCCGCGCAGGACTTTCTCCTGCGGCTCTTCGCGGCGACCGACCACCCCGCTGCCCGCTGGGTCACCTTCGGCGAGGCGCTCGCCGCTCAGACGACGATCGCCTGACCGTCGGCGGCGACGAAGGCGCCCGGGAACCGCGCCCGGGCCTCGGCATCGATCCGGTCGAGCTGGGCATCCGTCCGCCACGGGGCGTGATGGATCATCGCGGCCCGCCGCGCCCCCGCCGCCACGGCCAGGCGCACCGCCTGTTCCCAGGTCGAATGGCCGAACCCGCGGAACCTCTCCATCTCGGACTCGAGATAGCTCGCGTCGTACATGAACAGGTCCGCGCCGCGGATGAGGTTGAGCACCGCGGGATCGAGCTCGTCCCCGCGATGCTCGGTGTCCGTCACGACGGCGACGGCCTTTCCCCGCCACTCCACCCGGTAGCCGACCGCGCCGCCCGGATGGTTCAGGCTCCGCGTCGCGATGCGAAGATCGGGAACCGGCCCGAGCGTATCGCCCGGGGCGAAATCCCTGAAGCTCAGCGAGGCGGGGCAGACATCGGGACACACGGGGAACCAGGGCGGGCGCATGAACTCCGCGAGCATTTCCCCGGTCGTCATCCGGCCCGCGAGGTGGCCCGACCAGATCTCGACCGTGGTGGCCGGATCGTAGAGGGGGGCGAAGAAGGGAAAGCCGATGATGTGGTCGTAGTGGCAGTGCGTGAAGAAGAGGTGCACCTTCGAGATGCCTTCCTCCTTCAGCGCCTTCCCGGCGGGCGCGATCCCGGATCCGGCATCGAAGATCAGGCAGTTCGGCCCGCAGCGCATCTCGATGCTCACCGTTGATCCGCCGAACCTCGCAAAGTCGCCGCCGGAAACGGGCAGACTGCCGCGCGTGCCCCAGAACCGCACGCCGACGCGGGCCGCGTTGCGCCCGGGCTTGCCGTTCACCGGAGGCCCCGTCTGGCCGACGCCCGGCCGCGCCATTTGTTCCGGACCTGCACGAGCTTCCTTCGCGTTCCTTTCCGGCGCCGCCCGCGTTTCCGCAGGCCGGCGACCGATGCTAGACAAACTCGCCGACCGAGGCGAGGGATAATTCCCGGCGCAATGCACTTGCCCCGCCGGCGCTTTTCCGCCTCTGCTGGGCCCGAGTGCCCGCTGCGGTCAGGACCCCGCGATGTTCCGCTTCGCCGTCATCGCCGATGCCCATTTCCACGACCCCGAGACCGATTTCGGCGTGGACGGACCGCGCTGGTCGGGCCTGTCGCTCCGTCCGGGTGCCGAGGTGGCACGGGTCCCCCGGCTCTTCAACGAAACCGGCGCGGCCCTGACGGGCGCCCTCGACGATGCGGCGCGGCGCGGGATCCGCCATGTCGTGCTGCTTGGCGATCTCACCGACGACGGACAGGGGGCGACCGCGGCCCGCCTGCGGGTTCTTCTCGACCGCTTCACGGACCGCTTCGGAATGCGCTTCCACGCCCTTCCCGGCAATCACGACGTCTTCGCCGATGCGGGCCGGCACCGGACCCGGCGCTTCCTGACGGCGACGGGGCACATCGCCGTGACCTCCGATCCCGCGCATCTCGACCCCGACGCCGAGCGGGTACATGTCAGTCCGGGGATGCACTGCGGCGGATATGCCGACTTCTGGTCGGTCTTTCCCGAAGCGGGCCTTCGCCGCGACCCGCGCGACCTGCACTGGGAAACCCCGTTCGGGACCGCGCCCGCCCCCGGCGAGCGGCGCCTCGATGTCGCCTCGCCCGACGGGTCGGCACGGATACCCGTCACCGATGCCAGCCATCTGGCCGAGCCGGTGGAGGGCATATGGTTCCTGATGATCGACGCGAACGTCTTCGTGCCCCGCGACAGGTGCGACAGGTGCGACCGCCCGCCCGAGCCCTTCGCCGACGCCACCGATGCGGGCTGGACGGCGATGCCTGCCCACAAGGCGGCCGTTCTCGACTGGATCGCGGACGTGGCGCGGCGGGCGCGCGAGGCCGGCAAGCGGCTCGTCGCCTTCTCGCACTACCCTCTCCTCGATCCGCGCGGCGGCCCCGGGGAAGAACGCGCGATCGGGCGCACGGCGCTGGCCCGGCGCATCCCCGGCCCCGAGGTGGGCCGTGCGCTGGCCCGGGCCGGCGTGCGCCTCCATTTCGGCGGGCATCTGCACATCAATGCGCTCACCCGCGGCCGCTGGGGCGGCGACACCCTGACGGACGTGGCCGTGCCGTCGCTCGCCGCCTATCCCGCGGCCTGGAAGGCCGTGACGCTTTCGGCGAAGGGACTGACGGTCGAGACGGTACGGCTCGGCGCCCTGCCCTGCGATCCCCTGATCCGGTCCGCCTACGCGGCCGAGGCGGCGCGGAGCGGGGACCGGCGGCTGCTGCCCCTGGCCGCCGCCCCAACGCTCGACGCCCTCGCGCTCGCCCATGCCCGTGTCGTCGTCGGGCGCCGGCACCTGCGCCGGGACTGGCCCGTGGCGCTCGCCGGGGTCGCCCGGCTCGGGTCGCTCGGGGATCTCGTCCGGCGCCTGCCGGGGCCCATGCCGGCGGACCTGCCGCCGGACGGCGGGTGGCGGGACGTCCCGCTTCTCGATTTCGTCACCGACTGGTATCTGGTGCGGATGGCCGGGCCGGCAGCACGGGCCGACCTCGACCCGGATCGCCTCGCCGCCGTCCTCCGGGTTGCGGCGCATCTGCGGGCCTCGCCCCCCCGGGGGGGCCCGGAGGCGGCGTTCGCCGCGCTTCTCGCCGCGTTCGCCGCGCGCCTCGACGCCGAGGACGGGGTGGCGGCCGCGCCATTCTGACCCCGCGGCGAGGTCAGGTCTTCGCCGCCGCGGCGGCGCGGCTGCGCGCCTCGGCGAGCTCGGTCGTCGTCTGCGACAGCCGCTGCGCCAGTTCGCGCATCACCTCGATGGTGATGTCGGGGAAGTCCGTCAGCATCTTGAGGAACACGTCCTTGCGTATCCGCAGCGCCTCGAGCGGGGTGGCCGCCTGCACCGTCGCTGTCCGTGACACGTCGCACAGGATGGCGATCTCGCCCACGATCGCGTTACGCTCCACTTCCGCCACCTTGAGCGGCCCGCCGGCAGATTCGGTCAGCACCTCCGCCCTGCCTTCGAGGATGACATAGGCCGCGTCCCCTGGATCGCCCTGGCGGAAAAGGACGTCGCCCTTGCAGTAGGTCACCCGGTCCGAAGCGAAGGCAAGAAGCTTCAGACGCGAAGGGTCCACCCGCGCGAAGAGCGGCAGTTGGCGTAGCATCTGCACTTCGTCTTTCAGCAGCATTCCCGTCCCCGGTGTCCTTTCGCCCTTGCCTCAGGCAGACTGCCTGTCTTCCACGCGACTTCCCGACGCCTCTCCGGCATGCCGCCGACGGTCGTCCGCCACCGTGCCGCCCCTGAAGGTCACGATCCGGTCGAAGGCCGCGCCGAGCGAAGGATGGGGAAGCACCCACATCACTCCCGGTTCCGCCCCGCCGCGCCCGAGGTGATCGAGCGCGTTGCGGATGATCCGGTCCTGCGTCGTCTGGTCGGCCCCCGAGAGGGGCCGGTTGAACACATAGTATTCCGAACGCCGGAGCAGCGCACGGGCAATCCCGAGCTTCTGCCGCTGGATCGAGGTCAGGCGCTTGCCCGACGCCCCGACATGGTAGTCGAGCCCGACCGAGAATATCGGCTCGTAGAGGCCGAGCGACCGGAAGAGATCGCGGGTTATCTCGTGGACGGTGCCGACCTCGTTGGCGTAGCGGTGGCTGATGCGGCCGAAGAGCACGTTGTCGAGGATCGTTGCCGAAGCGATGTAGCGCGCCGGATCGTAGGGCTCGATCGCGGCGCGCAGGTCTTCGGGGAGACCTGCATGGAAGCGTCCGCGCGCGGCGACGATCCGGGCCTGCAGGTCCGCGGTGAGCAGGCCGAAGCGATGCCGGGGCTCGATATAGGCAAAGCTCAGACGGATGATCGCCACGCGCTCGGCCTCGGTCGCGGCGCCGAAGCCCCGGCCCCTGAGCTGCTGGAGCAGCGCCTGGTAGCGGGGGATGTCCTCGGCCGACATGAAGGTGAGCTGGTCGAAGAACGGGTGGTCCGGAGGCAGGCCCGAGAAGAGCTCGATCGCCTGCTCGGCGATCTGGAAGCCCATGGCGAACAGTTCGGAGGCAAGATCGGCCCCGACCGACTGCCGGAAATGCTCGACCCGCGCGATGGACTCGGACTGGAGCAGCGGGCCGATGGGATTGCCGAAGAGCAGGTTCTCGCCCACCGTCGCCTCGGCGTTGTAGGCATCCGGCTCGAAGGCGACGATCATCTGCCCGAGCTTGCGCCGCCCCAGTTCGTCGCGGACCGCCTGCCGCATCCCGACAAGCCGCCCGGTCAGATCGGGGTAGCGGTCGGGTCCGATTGTCGAGCGCTTCGCGAAGTCGATGATGTCGTCGCTGAACTGGACCGCGTCGAGCGCCTGGACGATCGCCTGGAACAGGTCGCCGGGCCCGGTGGCGCCGGCGGCCTCGTAGTCGATCCAGTCATGCGCGAGGTCGAGGTCGGGATTGCCCGACATCCTCGCTTCGTGCCCCTCCCAGGTCCGGTGGCGCCGCGCGGCCTCGTCGAGATCGACCTCGCGCAGGGGCGCGTGCTTCAGGCCGTAGAGAAGGTTGTCACGGAGCGTCCCGAAGAAGAGGAACGGATCGGGCGCGACATAGGTGATCGCCCGGCCGACGGTCGATTCGGGCAGCGACAGGATGTCGCTGTCACCTGCGGTCACCCGGCCGCGCGTCGGCCAGACGGTGCGGGCGACGACCTCGGCGAAGACCTCCGCCGCGGTCGAGTCGCTGACCAGCGCGACCTTCTCGGCGTGGCGGATCTGAAGGTTGACCCGATCGAGCAGCGTCGCGCCGCTGTCGTCGTCGACGCCGAGGTTGACGGCGGCGAGCGGCTGGCCCAGCGGCGCATGCCCCGGCTCGGCCAGGACGGCCTGTATCTCGCCGTCGATCATCCCTTCGATGGCGAACTGGCTGACGACCTGCGAGTACTTCACCTGGACGTCCTGGCGGTTCTGGTCCCAGTCGATCAGGTCCTTGAGCGGCCCCGGCAGATCCTTGTAGGCCCCGATCACCGCGACCAGCTGGCCGATGTCGAGGCTGCCCCTGAGCGCGAGGTAGCCGCCCACGCTGTAGAACAGGAACGGGGTGATCGAGGCGAGGAAGTTGTTGATGAACTTCACCATGAACTTCCACTGGTAGATGTCGTAGCGGATCCGGAAGATCAGCCCGAGCCGCGACGCCACGTCGGCGCGTTCGAGGTTCGAGGTGTCGTAGGCGTGGATCACGCCGATCCCGTCCACGATCTCGCTGACCCGTCCCGCGAGTTCCCGTGCCGTAAGCTGCCGCTGCCGCCCGAGCACCAGAAGCCGCCGGCGCATCCGCGGAATCACGATGGCCTGCACGCCGACAAGCACGGCGGTGATGAGGCCGAGCCAGAGGCTCTGGAGAAAGATGAAGACGAGCGCCGTGAGCGCCTGCCCGCCGAGCTGGACCGGCACGACGAAGGCATCGCCGGTGAACCCGCCGAGGGGTTCCACCTCGTCCTTCACCATGCTCGATATCTCGGCGCCCTTGAGGCGCTTGAAGGTGTGCGGCGGGAAGCGGAGGATGCGGTCAACGAGGTCGAAACGGATGCGGCGGAGCAGCCTTTCCCCCAGCCGGCCCTTGTAGGTGTTGATGTAGAACTTGAAGAGCCCGTTGATGATGACGAGCGCAAGGAACACCGCGCTCAGTGCAAAGAGTGTCGGCATCCGTTCCAGCGGCAGCCCCTCGAACAGCACGACCTGCCCGGCCCAGGGCAGGTCGAGCGCGATCGGCATGAAGAGCTGCGTCGCGCCGGGGGTGTCGAACCCGTCGCCCTGGATCGGGCCGTTGACGATCTGCTTCGGCAGGTCGAACGACAGGAAGTAGGGGATCATCGACGCAAGGACCACCAACAGGATCCAGACCTGCTGGCGGCGCGTGTGGGCCCAGATGTAGCGGGAAAGCCGCGGCTCCATGCTCATCCACCCGCGGCCAGGGCCGCGCCGGGCCGCCGCCGCGGCGGCTCTCCGGGCCCGGCGGGCCGTGCGTTCGCGTTCCGCAGGTTCGTCATGTTCGATGTGCGCGTCCGACTTCGCCTTCGGCACCCGGCGTGCCCGGCTCCGGCCGGACCTTACAGCAGGACAGGCGAAAATCCACCGCTTCGTCACCGCGAGGCGGCTTCAGAGCAGCGACCTCAGAAGCCGCGCGGTCTCCGCGGCCCCGTTGAGGTCGAGCGCGGCGGGCGGCGGCGGCGGACCGGACAGCGCGGTTTCGACCGCACCCGCGAGGCGCATCGCCGACAGCTCCGCCTCGGGAACGACCCCCGCCAGCCCGAGTGCCGACAGCCGTGCAGCGCGCAGGCCCTGTTCCGTCTCGCCCCCCGCCGCGAAGGGGACGAGCACGCTCCGGCACCCTGCGCCGAGGATGTCGCAGACCGTGTTGTACCCGGCCTGCGACACCGAAAGCTGCGCGTTGCGGAGAAGGCCGACGAAATCGGGCCGGAACCGGAAGAGTTCGGTGCCGGTCGGCAGGTCCGCGGCGACCCGGTCGTACTCCGCCGCGGGAAGGTTCGTCCCGCCGATCAGCGCCCAGGTGGTCGTGCCGCCCAGCCGCCGCCGCGCACCGGAGGCGGCGGCAAGCAGCGCCCCGCCCACCGCGCCCCCTCCGGCCGATACGACGACGTCGAACCGGTCCGACGAGGGCGGCGGCAGACCGGCGGCGACGAGCCCCGTATAGGCGATGCGGTCGGCGATCGCCGAGGCAGGCGGAAAGGTTTCCTCGATCCGGGCAAAGCGCGGATCGCCGTGAACGAGCACGAGGTCGTAGAACTGCCGCGCCAGCGCGAGGCTCTCCGCGTCCCGCCCCGGCTTCGTGCGCTCCTGCAGGATGTCGCGCAGGGACGCCACCACGCGCGGACGGCCCGGCATCCCGTGGATGGCCTCGAGCAGCGGAACAAGCTCGAAGCGCACCTGCCGCCTGCCGAAGGGGAAGGCCTCGGTGACGACGATGTCGGCCCGGCTTTCACGAAATGCCGACAGCAGGAGCGCACGGCGATCGGCCATGAAGGCGTCCCCCACGGGGAGGCCGGAGGCATCGGTGAGGCCGGTGAAACCCGGATCGGACCGGATCTCGGGCAGCGCGACATGGGCGACGCCCGCCCCGGGAAAGCCCGCGACGGGACTGCCCCCGGTCACGACCGTGACCCGGAAGCCATCCGCGGCCAGCGCCCCGGCGATGCGGCTCGCCCGGGCAAGATGCCCGATCCCGAGCAGGTGCTGGACGTAGAAGAAGACCCTCGGAGCGCGGCGCATCACCGTTCCCCGCAGGGGGCGCCGAACAGGTCCAGAAGCTGCCGGATCCCCGCCCTGTGGTCGAAGTCCCTGCGCACGCGGGCCAGGGCCGCGTTCCCGAGACGCCGCCGCAGGCCCGGATCGCGGACAAGCCGCTCGAGAGCCGCGGCGAGGCGCGCGGGATCGTCCGGCGGCACGATCAGCCCGTTCTCGCCGTCGCGGAGGAGCTCCGGCACACCGGACACGTCGGTCGAGACGCTGGCGAGCCCCTGGCTCGCCGCCTCGACAAGGACATTGGGCAGTCCGTCCCGGTCCCCGTCCGGGGCCACCCGGCAGGCCAGGACGAAGATGTCGGCCGCCCGGTAGAGCGCGAGCAGCGCCGGCTGGTCGAGCGCCCCGGCCCATGCGATGCGCCCCCCGATCCCGAGCCCCGAGGCGCGCGCCCGCAGCGCCGAGACATCGCCCCCGCCGACATGGGTGAGGCGCCAGCGCAGCCCCGGGGGCAGGCGTCCCAGCGCCTCGACGAGGACGTCGAATCCCTTCTTCGGAACCGCGCGCCCGACGCTGAGGATGTGCACCGGATCGCCGCTGCTGCCGGCACCGGGATCGGCACCGGGATCGGCACCCGGATCGGAGCCGCGGCCGGTGCCGCAGTCGGTGCCGTCCCCCGCCCCGCGGCCGCCCGGCGGAAAGCGGTCGAGGTCGATGCCGTGATAGCTGAGATGCACCGGCGTGCCCTGCGGCGCGAGGCCCGCAAGCCGGCCGCGCCCGGCGGCGGTGCATGTCACCGCCCAGCGCATCCCGGCAAGTTTCCCGGCGATGTCCCAGTCCGGCGCGGTCCAGATGTCCTTGGCATGGGCCGAGCAGCTCCAGGGCAGGCCGGTCATCAGCGACGCATAGGCCGCCGCCGAGGCCGGGGTGTGGATGAAGTGGGCATGAATCCAGTCCGCGCCCGGAGGCATCTCGGCAGCAAGGACGGCCGCCTGGCCAAAGCGGCGGATACGGTTCGGTGTGGGATCGCGGCGGAGATCGCCGAGGAACCGGCGCAGGGCGGCGCGGAAACCGGTCATCCTCGTCGCGCGTCTGAGCCCCCGCAGCACGCGCGACGGCTCTTGGTGAAGGTATTCGGGCAGATAGAGCACGGGGGCGCGGATCTCGTCGTGCACGGGATGGCGGCGGGCATCGGTCGGACGGCGGAGCGAGACGATCGCCATGTCAAGCCCGGCCCTCTCGAGGCCGAGGATCTCCTGCGCGATGAAGGTCTCGGACAACCGCGGGTAGCCCTTGAGGACGACGACCAGCCGCCGGGGGAGCCCTGCCACGGTCAGCGGACCGCAACCGTCTTCAGGGCGGGCTCGAGCCAGCCGCCGACGATTTCCGAGATGTGGGTCAGGCCGTCCAGTCTCAGGCCCGACCCGGATTCGGAGGGCCGCGGCCGCGCGGGCAGCACCTTCAGCGCGGCGGCAAGCCGAAGCGGATCGCAGGACTCGTCGGGGAGCAGCATGTCGATCAGCCCGAGTTCCGAGGCGCGCCGCGCCCGGATCACCTGTTCCTCCCTCGGCATCGTGCGCGGGACGATCAGCGCGGGCCGGTCGAAGGACAGGATTTCGCAGAAGGTGTTGTACCCGCCCATCGCCACCACCGCCGCCGCGCCGGCGACCAGATCCTCCATCCGGCTTTCGAAATCGGTCACGCGGACATAGGGAATCATGGCGGCCTTGGCCATGAGCTTGCGGCGCTGCTTGGCCGACATGTAGGGACCGAGCACGATGAGCGAGATGAGCGTCAGCGTCGGGTCGGCCTTGTAGGCGGCAAGCACGTCGTGGACAAGCTCCGAGCCGTCTCCGCCCCCGCCGGTCGTCACGAGGATGTAGCTCCCGTCCGGCCGGGGCGCCGGTCCGTCCTCGGGCGAGAGGTTCCGCTGGAGGAAGCCCACGAAGCTCATCTTGGACCTGACGGCCGGCGGCACCTCGATCCCGACGAGGGGATCGTAGAAGTCGCGCGGGCCGTAGATCCAGACATCGTCGTACATCTGGCCGATCTTGCGCAGGACGTCGTTGCGCTTCCATTCCGCGTCCAGAAGGTGCGGCGCATCCATCACGTCGCGCATCCCGAGCACGAGGCGCGTGCCGCGCGTCTTGAGGTAGCCCAGCGTCTCCTCGACCTCGCCCTTCAGCCCCATCGGGGCCTTGTCCACGATGAAGACATCGGGCTGGAAGCTCTCGGCCGTGTGGCGGATGATCGCGGCGCGCATCTTCAGCGTCTCTTGCAGGTCGATGTGCCGCTTCATCGACGTGTATTCGCCGTTGCGCAGCTTGATGACGCTGGGAATCTTCACGAAGTCCACCCGCGAGCGGTAGTCATAGGCCCCGGCGATCGTCGCGCCGGAGATGATGAGCACCTGAAGCCCGCGGAAGTCCTGGACCAGCGAATGCGCGATGGTCCTGCACCGCCGCAGATGTCCCAGCCCGAACGTGTCGTGGCTGTACATCAGAACTCGGGCATCCTCGACTCGCTGCATCATGGTCCTGCTCGGTTGTCCTGGCGTCCGGCCGGCTTCTGCGAGGGTCCGGGCGCCGGCCCGGCGCTCCGTTCGCGGCTGTTCGGGCCGGCCGCGGCCCGCGGGCGACCGGCCATCGTTTGCGGAACTCGCACGGGCAACCGAGGGCCCGGGCGCAGACCCGGGCTTGATAGCCGCCGCCCGCCGGCCTGACAATGCCTGCGCGCGCCGCTTCGCCGCCGGGCCGCTCGGTCCGTGCCGGCGGTCCAGGCGGCGCGCCCCCGCGCCACCCGCTCACCCGCGGAGCGCCAGGACATCGGCATCCGGGCGCGCCAGGACGAGGTGGCCCTCCCCGAGATCGGCCACGGCCAGCCCCTGTCCGCCGTCCGAGAAGGCCTCGGGCCAGGCCCCGGCGCCCGAACTCTCGGCCCGGATCGCCGCGAAGTCGAGCGGCCGGTCGAGATCGGGGAACGGGACCGCGGACAAGAGGGCGCGGGTATAGGGATGGACCGGCGCGCGCATGAGCACCTCGCGCGGGGCGACCTCGACGATCCGGCCGCGATGCATCACCGCGATGCGGTCCGCCATGTAGTCCACCACGGCGAGATTGTGCGAGATGAAGAGGTAGGTCAGGCCGAGATCCTTCTGAAGGTCCTTGAGCAGGTTCAGGATCTGGGCCTGGACCGAAACGTCGAGCGCCGACACGGGTTCGTCGCAGATCAGAAGATCGGGGCCGAGCGCAAGCGCGCGGGCGATGCCGATGCGCTGGCGCTGACCGCCAGAGAAGCTGTGCGGGTAGCGGTTGAGATACCGCCGGTCGAGCCCGATCGCGTCCATCAGCGCGGCAACCGTCTGGAACCGGCTCGCCGCCGTGCCGCGACCGTGGATCTCGAGCGGTTCGGCCAGGATGTTCTGCACGGTCATCCGCGGCGAAAGCGACGAGACCGGGTCCTGGAACACCATCTGGATGCACGACCGCAGCATCTTGAGCGCATCGCCCTCGGCCCTCAGGACGTCCACCGGGCCGCGGGCGGTGTCGAACGTCACGCTGCCGCTGTCCGGGGTCAGGGCACGCATCAGGATCTTGCTGACCGTGGTCTTGCCGCAGCCGCTTTCGCCCACAAGCCCGAGGCACTCGCCCCGCCGCAGATCGAAGCTCACCCCGTCGACGGCGCGGTTGACGGAAACCGGACCCGTCCCGAAGAACCCCGAGTTCCGCGTCGAGAAGGTCTTGCGCAGGTCGCGGACCGCCAGAAGCACGTCGGACCTCGCAGCGCCGGGAACCGGCGGCGCGGCCGATGCCCGGCCCACCAGACGGCCGGACTGCACCGGAATGTCGCGCAGCGAGCGGAGCCGCTCGCCCGGGCGCATGTCGAAATGCGGAACCGCGGCCATGAGCCCCTTCAGATAGGGGTGGACCGGCCGGCGGAATATCTCCGAGACCGGTCCCGCCTCCATGATCTGGCCGTGGTAGATCACCACGACCTCGTCGGCCATGTTGGCCACGACCCCGAGATCGTGGGTGATGAGCAGCAGCGCCATCCCGAGCGTCTTCTGAAGCTCGCGCAGAAGCTCGAGGATCTGCGCCTGGATCGTCACGTCGAGCGCCGTCGTCGGCTCGTCGGCCACCAGCAGCGCCGGCCGGCAGATGAGCGCCATCGCGATCATCGCGCGCTGGCGCATCCCGCCGGACAGCTCGAACGGATACATGTCGATCGCGCGCCCCGGATCGCGGAATCCGACAAGCCCGAGCATCTCGGTCGTCCGTGCGCGCCGCTCTTCACGCCCTGCGCCCGCGTGGATCTTCAGCACCTCGCCGATCTGGTTGCCGATGGTGTGCAGCGGCGACAGGGAGGTCATCGGTTCCTGGAAGATCTTTGCGATCCTCCGCCCGCGCAGCCGGCGGATGGCCGTGCCGTCGGGCGGCAGCGACAGCAGGTCCACCGGGGGGGCGCCGCCCGCCTCGGGATCGTCGAAGAGGATGCGGCCCCGGACAGTGGCGATGCGCGGCAGGATCCCGAGCACCGACTGGCTGATCACCGACTTTCCGGACCCGGATTCGCCGACAAGCGCGGTGACCTTGCCGGGCAGGACGCGCAGGCCTGCCCCGCGCACCGCGTCGAGATCACCCCCGAGCATCGAGAACGAGACGTTCAGGTTCTCGATGCGCAGAAGATCCCTTGCCCCAGACACGACCACCCCGACCCACTGTCCCAGAGGGATGCCCCTCAGGGGGCCCTTTGCGGGGGACCGTAAACCGCGGCTTCGCTTCCGTCCACATGCTTGAAGGGCGGGCCGCCCGTGGCAGGGGGGGCCGGGGGCGGTTCAGGCCCCGGGGCGCCCGGCACCGTCCGGACGACCGTCCGGACGACCGTCCGCGCGACCGTCCGCGCGACCGTCCGACGCCTTGAGCAGCCGGGCCACCGCCGCATAGCCGCCGGATCCGCCGTCGATGAAGTGCATGTGATCGCGGGCACGCGGCGTCGGCACGATGCATGTCATCAGCGCGCTGTCCTGCGGGAGAAGCGCGAAGCGGCAGGTGCCATCGGCCTCGGCCTGCGACAGCCGCGCCTCGATCCGGGCAAGCCGCTGCGGCGCGACATCGATCGTCATCTTGAGGCCATCGTCGAACTTCCGGAAATCCGCATTGAGCGCGATGTCGCGCGCATAGCTGCGCGCGTCGAAGCCGCCGAGGCTGCGGTTGGTGCGGTAGAGGATCATGACCAGTGCGAGCGCGGTCCAGACCCCGATCCGGCGGACGAACCGGCCCGCCGGACCGCCGGCGAGCCGCGCCTCGGCGCCGACACCCCAGCCATTCACCGAAAGCGGAGGCCCCGCGGCCGGAATCGGGTTTCCACCGCTCTCCTCTTCGGAGGAGAGTTCGGCCAGGTCGGCGACCAGCCGCGCGAAGGCCGCGGGCGCGGCACCGCGCGCCGGCACGACGATCACCGACACGATCTGGCCGTGCCGCGAGCGGACCGGCGCCCACCGGCACGACAGCCCCGACAGGTCGGGCCGCGCGCCGTTCGGCGCCTCGGCCACCCCGAACCGGCCCCGTTTCATCTCCTGCTCGGCCCAGGCCGCGCCGCCTCCCGACACCATCGCATAGGCGACGAGCGGGCTGGCGCGGTAGCGGGCGAGCCTCACATCCTGGCCGGCAAGGCGGATTTCGGACACCGGCACGAGCGCGATGCGCATCCGGAGCCCGAGATCCTCGGCCGTCCAGGTCCGCAGGGCGGCCAGCGCAGTCCGGGCCGCCGGTTCTGACCCCGGCGGCAGGGCCACGAAGGCGCCGTCGCCGGCGAAGACGAAGGGAAGCCCCCGCATCCCGAGCGCGTTCGAGATCGCGGGGATCACGGCCGCCCCGGCCATGTTCACGGCCCTGTAGGCGCCCTGTGCTATGGCCTCGGTCGAGCCGACGATGTCGGCCATGGCAAGCGACCAGCCGTCCGGCAGAGGCACATAACGGTCGAGATCGGCGACCTCTTCGAAACGGTCGAACACAGGGATCGAGGCGAGGAAGGCTTCGGTGTCCATGCGGCGAGCCTAGCAGATGCGGCCCTGTCACGCACCCGCCGAAAAGCGTTCCTGCGCGGGGCGGGGGGGCGGGCGGGGCGGGCGGTGCCGCAGGGCCGTCCTGCGCGGCGCGCGGGAACCGCGCATCTGGTATCGGGCCTGCGGATGACTATATGCTCGCCGGACGGATGCCGCCGCGCAAGAACCGGCGGCACGCCTTGGGGGCCGGATCAGGGGGCAGGCTCGGGACAGGCTCGGGACAGGCTCGGGACAGGCACGGGACAGAGGACAGGGCGGCAGGGTGGGCAGCAGCGCAGACGACGTATCGGAGACGCTTGTCGAGCGGGTGACCGCATGGCTCAAGCACGCAGCGCTGGGGGGCAGGGATCTCGAACAGCTCGCCACCGGAGTGTGCGACCGGCTGCACGCGGCCGGCTTCCCGATCCTGCGGTCGCATCTTACGTTCTCGGTCCTGCACCCGCTCTACGGTGCGGTCGGCTTCACCTGGGTAAGGGGCGAGGGCGTCAAGATCGAGGGGTTTCGCCCGATGAGCGAGCGGACCCTCCCCGACCGGTTCCTGTCCAGCCCCTACTACCACCTGCTCACTCACGGCCTCGATCACATGCGCCGACGCATCCGGCCCGGCGACCCGCCCGAGTTCCCGATCTTCTCGGAACTCCAGCAGCTGGGCGTCACCGACTACATGGCCTTCGTGCAGTCCTTCGACTCCGAGGCGGCGCAGGGGATGATGGGCTCCTGGGCGACCGATGCCGCGGGCGGCTTCTCGGACACGATGATCCGGGCCCTGCTCCGGGTGCAGGACAGCCTCGCGGTTGCGGCCAAGATGGCCATCCTCTCGAAGCTTGCCGACAACATGATGACGACCTACCTCGGCAGAAATGCGGGACGGCGGGTCCTGTCCGGCCAGATCCGCCGCGGCGACGGCGAAACCATGCGGGCGGTGCTCGTGATGGGCGACCTGCGGGATTCGACCGCCCTCGCCGACAAGGGCGGGCGGCAGGTCTACATCGACACGCTGAACCAGTTCTTCGACGCGATCGCCACCCCGTTCAACGGCAACGGGGGCGAGATCCTCAGTTTCCTCGGCGACGGGTTCCTCGCGGTCTATCCCTGCGAGCGTCACCGGGAACCGTCGCGCATCGCAGCCGAAGCGGCGATGCGGGCGGTGCGGGCGGCCGCGGCACGGGTGGAGGCGCTGAACAGGCGCAGGGCCGAGGGCGGCCTCGATCCGGTGCGATTCGGACTCGGGCTCCACATCGGCAACGTCATGCTCGGCAACGTCGGGCTGAAGCAGCGCCTCACCTTCTCCGCCTTCGGATCGGCCGTGAACGAGGTGCAGCGGCTCGAGGCGCTCGCCAAGAAGTTCGACACCCCCGTGATCGCCAGCGAGGCCTTCACCGGCTACAGCGGCGGGACCTGGAATTTCCTCGGCCGCGAGGCGCTCAGGGGCGTGCGGCAGAAGGTGGGGATCTACGCACCCGCAGGCGATCTCCTCGGCGATGGAACGGCCGAGGTCTCGGCCGACGACGCGGACGAGGCACGGTCGGATGCCGAGCAGGTCATGCTTCTGTTCCGCGACCGCCACGTCGGTGGACCACCCCTCATCGACCGGCTGCGACGCTGAGCCGCCCCGTCCCCGCGCACCCGCCCCGCGCGCCGATAGACAGCCCCGGGGGCCTCGGCTAGGCTGATCCTGCGGTCCGCGCCCGGCATCCGTCCGCAGGACGGCGCACGGGCACGGGTGACGGGGAGCTTGGGTGCAGGCCGCGGCCTGCCGGAATGCGGGGACTGGTTCATGTGGTGGGCTTCCGGGCCATCGAAACCGCGGCTCGGCGGAGGGACCGTCGGGATCGGCCATGACCGCGCGCGGCCCTCTGCCGGGGCAGGAGCGGCCCGGTGATCGGACGGAGGGGGTTCCTCGGCCTTGCCGCGATATCGGGCTGGATCGTTCCCGGCCTGCCGCGGGCCGAGCAACCCGCAACCCAGGTGCCAGAGGCGCCCCCCCTGCCGCCCCCGGGGGCGCCTGCAGGGTCGCCCCCGGCGGTTCCCCGGGTGATCGACCTGGCCGGAATGGGCCGCACCCCGGGGCAGCGCGGCGGCGAGGTGAGGATGCTCGTGTCGGGCCAGCGCGACATCCGCTACATGACGATCAACGGCTATGCCCGGCTTGTGGGCTACGACGAGTTCCTGACGCTCCAGGCAGACATCCTCGAGTCCTTCGAAACCATCGGGGACCGCGTCTTCACCTTCCGCCTGCGCAGCGGCCATCGCTGGTCCGATGGCCAGCCGTTCACGGCCGAGGACTTCCGCTACGCATGGGAGGACGTGCTCAGGAACAGGAAGCTGCGCAAGGGCGGCGTCCCGTCGGAGCTTCTGTCGAACGGGCAGGAGCCGAAGTTCGAGGTGATCGACGGGCTGACGGTGCGCTACACCTGGCAGGACCCGATCCCCGGATTCCTGTCGCGCCTTGCCGCGGCCCAGCCGACCGTGCTGGCGATGCCGGCGCATTACCTCAAGCAGTTCCACGCCGACTATCAGGATCCTGCGCGCCTCGACGAACTCGTCGCGCAGAACGACGTCAAGGACTGGACGGACCTCCATGCCAAGATGTCGCGGAGCTACCGCCCCGAGAACCCCGATCTTCCCACGCTCGATCCCTGGCGGAACACCATCGCACCGCCGGCCGAGCAGTTCGTGTTCGTCCGCAACCCGTTCTTCCATCGCGTGGACGAGAGAGGCACGCAGCTTCCCTACATCGACAAGGTGATCCTGAACATCAGTTCGTCGGGCCTCATCTCGGCCAAGGCCGGGGCCGGCGAAACCGACCTCCAGATGGTCGGCCTCGACTTCGTGGACTACCCCTATCTCAAGGCGGCGGAAAAGACCCGGCCGGTCACGGTCGTGACATGGAAGCGGACGCAGGGCTCGCGTCTTGCGCTCTATCCCAACCTCAACTGCGCCGACCCGACCTGGCGGGCCCTGATGCGCGATGTCCGCGTCCGCCGGGCGCTTTCCCTTGCGGTGAACCGGCGCGAGGTGAACGAGGTGTCGTTCTTCGGGCTGGCCGCCGAGAGCGCCGACACCGTCCTGCCGGAAAGTCCGCTCTACCGCCCGGAATATGCGGTCGCCTGGGCCGTTCGGGACCTCGACCGCGCCAATGCGCTTCTGGACGAGGTCGGTCTCGACCGACGCCGCTACGACGGGATCCGGCTTCTTCCCGGCGGCGAGCCCGTCCAGATCGTCGTGGAGTCGGCCGGCGAGAGCGCGCTCGAGACGGATGTTCTCGAACTCGTCCGCGACCACTGGCGCGATGTCGGCGTGGCGATGTTCACCCGGGTTTCCCAGCGCGACCTGTTCCGAAGCCGCGCCAAGTCCGGCGAGATCGTCATGTCGATCTGGCAGGGGCTGGACAACGGCGTTCCCACCGCGGACATGTCGCCCGCCGCGCTTGCGCCCACGCTCGACGACCAGCTCTCCTGGCCGCAGTGGGGCATCTACTACTACTCGCGCGGCGAGGACGGCACGCCCCCGGACATGCCCGAGGCGCAGGAACTGCTCAGGCTCTACGAGCAGTGGACACTGAGTGCCACGACAGCCGAGCGCGAGGCGATCTGGCGCCGGATGCTGTCGATCCGTGCGGATCAGGTCTTCTCGATCGGCATCGTCAATTCGACGCTCCAGCCCATTCTCTACACCCGCCGGCTGCGGAACATGCCCGCCGAGGCGCTTTACGGTTTCGAGCCGACGAGCTACCTCGGCGTGTATCTGCCGGACACGTTCTGGCTGGACGGGGAGGCCTGAGCATGCTGCGCTACATCCTCTGGCGCATCGTGGTGATGGTGCCGACGCTGGTCCTGATCTCGCTTCTGGTCTTCACCATCATCGAACTGCCCCCGGGGGACTATTTCGAAAGCTATGTGGCCGAGCTTCAGGCCCTTGGCGAGGCCACCGACAGCGCGGAGATCGAGGCGCTGAAGGAGCGTTACGGCTTCGACCAGCCCGCGCCGGTCCGCTACCTGCGCTGGGTCGGCGGGATGCTCAAGGGCGACTTCGGCTATTCGTTCGAATACCGTCTGCCCGTGCGCGAGGTGGTGGGCGACCGGCTATGGTTCACCGTCCTCGTCTCGTTCGTCACGATCATCTTCACCTGGCTCATCGCGTTTCCGATCGGAATCTACTCCGCGACGCATCAGTACAGCTGGGGCGACTACGGTCTCACCTTCCTCGGCCTCGTCGGCCTTGCAATCCCGAACTTCATGTTCGCCCTCATCCTGATGTACTTCGCCAACCGCTGGTTCGGCATCTCGATCGGGCGCCTGATGGATGAAAGGTTCCTGAACGAGCCCATGTCGTGGGAAAAGGCGCGGTCGATCCTCCAGCACCTCGTCATTCCGGTCATCATCATCGGCACCGCGGGGACGGCGGCGATGGTCCGGCGGCTCCGCGCGAACCTTCTCGACGAGCTGCAGAAGCAATATGTCGTGACGGCGCGCGCCAAGGGGCTCGGGCCATTCCGGACCCTCGTGAAATACCCGCTCCGCATGTCGCTCAACTTCTTCATCTCCGACATCGGATCGATCCTGCCCGCCATCATCTCGGGGGCAGAGATAACCGCCGTGGTCCTTTCGCTCGAGACGACGGGCCCGATGCTCATCAAGGCGCTGCAGAGCCAGGACATGTACCTTGCCGGTTCGTTCCTGATGTTCCTTGCCTTCCTCACCGTGATCGGGGTGCTGATCTCGGACCTCGCCCTCGCCGCTCTCGATCCCCGGATCCGTCTTCAGGGGGGCAGCACGAAGTGAGTTCCTGGCTTCCCCCTCCGGGCGGACCGCTGCCGCACTACGTCTCGGAGGCGCCGTTCGATCCGAATTCGGTGGCGGCGATGTCCCCCCGGCAGGAGCGCGTCTATCAGGCCTCGCAACTGCGGCTGATGTGGTGGAAGTTCCGCCGCCACCGGCTGGCGCTGATCTCCGCGGTGTTCCTTGCGGTGTTCTACGTGCTGATCGCCTTCGTCGAGTTTCTCGCCCCCTACGGCGTGCAGTCGCGCAACACCGACTTCATCTACGCGCCGCCGCAGGGCATCCATCTCTTCCAGGAAGGCCGCTTCGTCGGCCCCTTCGTCTACGGGCGCAGCAAGGTGCTCGACATGGACACCCTGCGGCGGAACTACGTGACCGACACCACCCGGCCCCTGCCGCTCCGTTTCTTCTGCAGGGGGGAATCCTACCGGTTCTGGGGCCTTGTCGAAGGCAACCTGCATCTCGTCTGCCCGCCCGAGGGCGGCGAGTTCTTCCTTCTCGGAACCGACAGGCTGGGGCGGGACATGCTCTCGCGGCTGCTCTACGGCGCGCGGATTTCGCTGACGATCGGACTTCTCGGCATCTCGGTCAGCTTCGTTCTCGGGATCGTCATCGGGGGGCTTGCCGGCTACCATGGCGGCTGGCTCGACCTTGTCGTGCAGCGCGTGATCGAGGTGCTGCAGTCCATTCCGTCCATTCCGCTCTGGCTTGCGCTTGCCGCGATCATGCCGGTGACGTGGAGCCCCCTCGTCGTCTATCTCGGCATAACCGTGATCCTCGGCCTGCTGGACTGGACCGGGCTTGCGCGCGCCGTCCGCTCGAAGCTGCTGGCGCTCAGGGAAGAGGACTACGTGCTGGCCGCGCAGCTCATGGGGGCGAAGCCGGCACGGATCATCGGCCGTCACCTCATTCCGGGCTTCATGTCCCACCTGATCGCCAGCGCGACGATCGCGATCCCGGGGATGATCCTCGGCGAGACGGCGCTGAGCTTTCTCGGCCTCGGCCTCCGGCCCCCCGTCACCAGCTGGGGCATCCTTCTGACCGAGGCGCGGGATGTCAGCGTGATCGCCTTCTATCCCTGGCTTCTGATCCCGACGATTCCGGTCTTCCTGGTGATCCTTGCGTTCAACTTCCTCGGCGACGGCCTGCGGGACGCGGCAGATCCCTACCGCTGAGCGGCCCCGCCCGCGTCGGGCCGTCAGTCCGGCGCGGACGGGCCATCGGACCAGGGCTTCCAGGCGATGAGGAGTCCTCCGTCCGCCCCGGCGTTCGCTTCGGCCATCGCCTCGAGATCGGCGCGACCGGCCCCCGTCGGGGCGGCCGCCGCCACCAGGCCCGCATCCGCCACGGCCACGCTGCCGCCGCGCGCGGCGAGCGTGAAGGCCAGGGGTCCCGTCGCCCACCATGCGGGCGCCCCCGGAAGCCGCCCGCGCAGGCGCGGCAGGGCGGCGAGCAGCCGCGCGAACACCGGGTGGCCGGGCGGCGCGGCGATGAAGGAGTTCGCCAGAAGCAGGCTGCCGAGCCCGGTGGCGCGGGGGATGTCCTCGGCCAGCGCGACAAGGCCGAGCATGGGCAGCCGGTCGTGGAAGGACAGGTCATGCCGTCCGGGATACCAGTCGCAGTCGAGATAGATGCCGCCGTGGCGACCGAGGATTGCGTAGCGCGCGACATCGACGGCCCCCGGGATGTCGTTCCGGACGAGGCGGTCGGCAAAGATCGGGTCGGCGTCCAGCCCGAACTCCGCCAGGTCGGATTCGCGCCAGAGGCGGTAGCCGTACCCCCGCCGCCGTGCATGATCGGCCCAGGCGGCAGCGGTCGCCGGAACCGGACGCGGCCCGATCCAGACCTGGTGCAGCACGCGCGGCACCGGGATCCGGTCGGCCTCGGCGGCCCACCGGCGCTCCTCGGCGGTCGGCGCCAAGATGGGGACGAGATCGTCCGTCGGCGGCACGAGCGTGTACTGGTAGCCGATCCGCGCCAGCGCGTCGCCTTCGCGCTTTGCCAGGCTGAGAAGCGTCGCCTGCAACTGCCGGGGCAGTCCGAGAACCGTCGCCAGACCCTCCGTGCGGCAGCCGGGATCATGCCGCAGCTCATCAAGCATCCGCCGCGCCCCGTCCAGGTCGCCGAGGGCGATCCGGGCGCGGGCGGCATCGATGCGGTCGCGGAACCTGCCCCTGCCCGTCATTCCCCGTCTTCCTCCCGCCTTCTGCCGGGTGCGCCGTCCGGCCCGGTCCCTGATCGCCACCCTGTGGGAAACGCGGACCCTCTCTCGCGCACGCCGCCGCGGATGCCGGTGCCGGGGGGTGAAACGGCCGTCACTCGACCGGCGGGCAGGGCCAGCTCGCGGGCACCGCGAGTCCTGCCGGCAACAGGGTGGCCGCGTCGCCGCAGAAGCTGTTCACCTGGTCCTGGGTGAGGCCCCGGGTCGAGCCGAGATCGACACCCTCGAACCTGCCCTTGAAGAGAAACGCGCCGGCGACATCGGCATCCGAAAGGTTGGCCCCGGCGAACAGTCCGCGCGGCGCGATGGCCCTCCGCAGCGACGCCCCGGAGAGGTTCGCCCCCGAGAAATCGTTCCGGTAGAAGTCCCCGTCGGTCAGGTCGGCGCCGGTCAGGTCGGCGCCGCTGAAGCTGACGCGCAGGAACTCGGCCTTGACCAGGCGCGCGCCGGCAAGGCGCGCGCCCGAGAAGTCGGCCCGGCTCGCCAGCGCCTTCTCGAGATTGGCACCGCCGAGGTCCGCCCCCGCGAAGGACGCGCGCACGAGCTCGGCCCTCGAGAGGTCCGCCCTGGCAAGGATCGCCGACTGAAAATCCGATCCCGAAAGGAGAGCGTTCCGCAGGATCGCGCCCGACAGGTCGGCCCCCTCGAGCATGAGGCGCTCCTTCTGGCAGTCCGTCCAGTCCACGCCCGGCCGGGGGCGGTCCGCGCAGGCGGCCGCGGCCGGCGAGGCGGCCAGAAAGGCAAGGAGTGCCGGCACGGCCCAGGCCCGGCCTGTGGTCTTGGGCATGGGTGTCCTCCTGTCACTGCGGTCCGGCGCGCCAGTACGCCGGCCGGAATCGGCCCGGCGCCAAGTCTAGGCGCCTGCGAGCCGCGGGGTAAGCGTCCATCGGCTGCGCCGCACGCCGGCGGGTGCTGTCCGGCGGTCGCGCAGGGAGAAGAAAGGCTGCGCGGCCACGCGCGCCGCAGGCGGGCCGGGTTGCACAGGCGGCAGCTTGCCGTCACTGTCGCTGCGAGGGCCGACGCGGCAGGCCGGAGCGAGGGGGGGAAGGCACGGCGGATGGGGACAGAGGCGGACCGGCGCAGGGGCGGCCGTCCCCTGAAGGTGCTGGAGCTCGGGACGCAGTTCGGTGTCGGCGGCATCACCCGCCACATCCGCCTCCTGAGCGACTGGCTTGGGGCCCGGGGCCATGAGGTCACGCTCGGCGGCACCCCGGACGTCTGGGGCGGGCCCGACGGGGACGAAGGGTTCCTCGTCCTGCCGACGCGCTACGTGGCGGCCGATGGCGGGAACCCCGCCGCCCGGCTTCGTCACCTCGCGGCCGCGGCCTGGCGGCTGCGCCGCTGGCTGAAGCGGCACAGGCCCGACCTGATCCACGCGCACGAGAGCGCCCCCGCGCTGGTCGCGGATCTCGCCCGCAGGGGTCTGGGAATTCCCCTTGCCGTCACCTACCACGGCTCGGAACCCGCACGGGTGGCAGCCTTCGCGCGGATTGCCCGGCGGGCCGATCTGGTCCTCACCCCGTCCTGGCATTCCGGCGAGGACCTGGTGCGCCGGGGCGGACTTTCCCGCGGGAAGCTGAGGGTGCTCGGCCTCGGGGTCCCGCCCGCACCGGCCGCAGACCCCGCCGCGGTCGCCGCCCTCAGGGCCCTCCTTCTCGGCGACGGCGGGCGTCTGATCGTCACCGTCGCGCGCCTCGTCCCCCAGAAGGGCATCGACATCCTTCTCGACGTGGCCGAGGCGCTCGGCCCCCGGCGTCCCGGCTACCGCTTCGTCATCGTGGGCGACGGACCGGACGAGGCGCGGCTGCGGCAGAGCGCCGAGTCGCGCGGCCTGTCGGGACGGGTCGCCTTTGCCGGACGGTCCGCGACACCGCACCTGTTTCTGCGCGCCGCCGACCTGTTCCTGCTGACCTCGCGCTGGGAGGCGCTGCCCTTCACCATCGTCGAGGCCTTCCAGTCCGGCACGCCCGCAGTCGCCACCGCCTGTTCCGGCGTCGTGGAACTGATCGACGGCACGGTCGGGGCGACGCCGCCCGTCGGGGACGTGACGTCCATCGCAGGGGCCGTCGAGGAGATCCTCGAGGACGAGCGGCGCCGCGCCGGAATGGCGGCGGCCGCCCTCGCGCGCTCGCGCGAGGACCGCTTCGACCTCGACCGGGTGCACACCCGGTTCGAAGAGACCTACCGCGCGCTCGCGGCCGGACGCTGAAGCGCCGGCGCGCCGTCAGGACCGGCGCGTCGTGTAGCCTGCAAGCTCGCCCGCGGTCCACACGGCGGTCAGAAGCATGACCCAGGGCAGGACCCGCAGGTAGCGGCCGCGCAAGCCTTTGGACGACTGCAGGCGGAAATGGCGCAGCCAGAGGACCGGCGGGACGGCGGGCCCCGACAGGATCATCGCGGCGCGCCTGGGCCCCGTCGCGTCGCGCACCCGGATCGTGCCGAAGAGCCGCCCCCAGTCGAAGCGCTCGCGCAGAAGCGGGCCGAGGCGCAGCGGCGGGCGGCGGTGCAGCACCACAAGGCGGGCGTCGAGCCAGAGCTCCATGCCCTGCCCCATCAGGTGCCAGTTGACCACCGGCTCCTGGTAGCGGTCCCGCCACAGGTGCCGGGTCGCTTCGAGCGCGCGGCGGCTATAGGTGATGTTCACGTCCGAAACCCAGTCGCGCGGACCGCTCTCGAAGGGCCTTGTGTAGCGGCCGAAATCGGTGACGTGGAACGCCCAGTTCAGCGGCAGGAACGGCCCGGCCGGATCGACCGCGCCGCCGATCACGTCGCGGCCGGTTTCGCGGTGCAGGCGCACGACCGTCCTTGCCCAGTCGGACCGGGGATGGCCGCGGTCCTCGAGGATGGCGATGATGTCGCCGCGGGCTTCGGCCAGCCCTGCCGCCCTGCGCCGGTCGTAGAGTTCATGCCTGCCGGCTTCGCTGCCGATCGGCCTCGCCGTCACGATCCGGCCCAGGGGCAGGAACCGGACCGAGGGGAAATCGGCCGCGACGGCGGCAACCTCGGTCACGCTGTCGTCGTAGGGCACGATCACGTCGAGCGGCGGGGTATCGGTCATGCCGTGCACCGCGTGCAGGAAATCCCGCACGAAATCGCCGCCCTCGACGACCGTGACGACGATCGAGAGGGTCGGGTCGCCGCGCTCCATCAGACGCTCCGACGCATCCGGACACCGGCGGCAGGCGCCGCCGCGCCGTGGCGGCCCGGCACATCCCTGGGCATGGGGGCGGGATCGCGGAGAACGATACGGGCCCGCATCCGGCCGGTCCCCCCGGCCGCCCCGACGACACCGATCCCCATCACCGCACCCAACCCTTACGCCCGGCACGCGCCGGACAGGACTCTTCACCACCGGACCAAGGCGTTAGCACGGGACAGCGGTTGTTGCCAGTCGCGCGCCGGGGCGGCGGGGTTCACTGTCGCCGCCATGTGGACAATGTGCGCCCTTGCAGAGGATCCATCGTCACTCCGGGAACGGCCCGGACGGGGGCGCCGCCCTCCGCCCTGCCCCGGCACAGCCGTCCTTCCCGGGGCCGCGCTCCGTCCCCGGTTGTTGACCGAAGGGGGCGGCGGCCCTATTCCGAGGCGGGATGGCGGTGCGGGGAGGCATCAGCGATGCGGCCGAGACGATCCTTCCTGTTCGTGCCCGGCAACCGCGCCGAGGTTCACGCCAAGGCGCTGGCCGCCGGAGCGGACACGCTGTGCCTCGACCTCGAGGATGCGGTGCCGCCACAAGCCAAGGCGGAAGCGCGGGGGGCTGCCGTCGAGTTCCTGCGGGCGGGGCCGGACGCGTATTCGGGGCCGGAGCGGGTGGTGCGGATCAACACCTTGCGGTCGGCCGAGGGCATCCGCGACCTGGCCGCGATCCTCGACGCGCGGCCCGCGGCGGGTGTGGTCTTCCTGCCCAAGGTGCTCGATCCGGGCGAGGTGCGCCTTGCCGGCGACCTTCTCGCCGAGGAGGCGCCGGGGCTGATGCTCGGCGTCCTGATCGAGACGGCGGAGGGGCTTCAGAACGTGCACGGCATCCTTGCGGCGTCGGACCGCATCGTCTTCGTGATGTTCGGCGGCGTGGATCTTGCGGCCGACCTCGGGGTGGCGGTGGCGCACGAGCCGCTGCTCTATGCGCGGTCCCGGGTGGTTCATGCCGGCCGGCGCGCCGGCATCGACGTGCTGGACGTGCCCTGCCTCGCGTTCCGGGACGAAGCGGCGATCCGGGCCGAGGCAGATGCCGCCCGCGCGCTCGGCTTCACGGGAAAGGCGCTGCTGCACCCGGCGGGCATCGCCCCGGTCCATGCCGCCTTCTCGCCATCGGCCGAGGAGATCGCCCGGGCCGAACGGATCGTCGCCGCCTACGAGGCAAGCCCCAACGGGCTTGCGACCGTGGATGGCAGGCTGGTCGAGAGGCCGGTGGTGCGAGCGATGCAGAAGGTGCTCGCGCTGCGGGACGCGGCGCAGGGAGGGCGCTGAGGCGCCGCCGGTGCCGGGCAAGAAGGGCGACCGTGGCCGGAGCGGTCGGATAACCGGCTGTTTGTCGACGCCTGTCTCTGGCTGGCGCGGGGCGCCACACCGTGGCGCGACCTGCCGCTGGAACCCGCAC